>NZ_JAZRKF010000031.1:0-44722 GCF_045646205.1 Methanobrevibacter sp.
CCTGCTTCAGATTCAACTACTGTGGATGTTCCTAAGATCGATGATTATTCAATTACTATTGATTTAGATGGTGATGATGAGATTGTTGTTGAATTGCCTGAGGATGCTACCGGTAATGTAACAGTTTCCATTGACGGTAAAGAGCAGGTTGTTCCTGTTGAAGACGGTAAGGCTGTTGTTGATCTTTCCGGTTTAGAACCTGGTAAACATGCTGTTGAAGTTACCTATTCTGGTGATGATAAATACGCTAAAGCTTCCAACGCTACTGTCGTTGAAATTCCTAAAGTTGATGATTATGAAATCACTGTTGATGCTGTGGTTGACGGTAATTCAGTTGATATTACTGTAACTTTACCTGGTGATATTACTGGTCCGGTTCTTATTGATGTTGATGGTGTTGGTTATTATGCTAATGCTACTGGCGGTCAGGCTAAATTGCACTTGGATGACTTATCCAAAGGAGACTACAATGTTGTTGTGACTTATCCTGGTGATGATAAATACACATCTAACGGAAATACTACTTCATTCACTATAGATGAGAAAGAGACTCCTGTAAACATTGAAATTGGTGATGATGAGATTGTCATTGAATTGCCTGAGGATGCTACCGGTAACGTAACAGTTTCCATTGACGGTAAAAACCAAACTGTACCTGTCAAAGGAGGTAAGGCTGTTGTGGACATTTCCGGTTTAGAACCTGGTCAGCACACTGTTGATGTAAAATACTCTGGTGATGACAATTATGGTCCTGCTTCCAATTCAACTGTCTTTGAAGTTCCTAAGATTGATGATTATCCAGTTACTATTGATTTAAATGGTGACGATTTAGTTGTAAATGTTCCTGAGGATGCTACTGGTGATGTAATAGTTACTATTGACGGTAAGGAGCAGGTTGTTCCTGTTAAAGACGGTAAAGCTGTTGTGGACATTTCCGGATTAGAACCTGGTAATCACACTGTTGAAGTGACTTACACTGGTGATGATAAATACGCTAAAGCTTCCAACGCTACAATCGTTGAAATTCCTAAGATTCCTGATTATCCATTTGATGTAAACGCTGAAGACATTAAGGTTGGGGATAGAACCAACATAACTATCAACTTGCCTGAAGACATTAACGGTCCTGTATTAGTAGACATTGATGGAATCGGATACTACGTGAACGTAACTGACGGTGTTGCTCATGTAGACTTACCAATTAATTTAAAACCAGGATCTTATGATGTTGTTGTAACATTCCCTGGAAACGACAAATACGAATCAAAAACAGTTAAAGACACATTCATTGTCTATGAAAAAGAAACTCCAATTAGTATTGAAGTTGGTGATGATGAGATTGTCATTGAATTGCCTGAAGATGCTACAGGTGATGTAAAAGTATCCATTGACGGCAAAGAGCAAACAGTTCCTGTTAAAGACGGTAAGGCTGTTGTGGACATTTCCGGTTTAGAACCTGGTAATCACACTGTTGTTGTAAACTATCCTGGAGATAGCCAATATCCTCCAGCATCCAATTCAACTACATTCGAAGTTCCTAAGATTGATGATTATTCAATTGACATTAATAAAGATGGAAACAATTTAGTCGTTACAGTTCCTGGTGATGCTACTGGTGACGTGGTTGTAAATATTGCCGGTAAAGATTACACTGTTCCTATTAAGGATGGTAAGGCTGTTGTGGATATTTCCGGTTTAGAACCTGGTGATTATCCTGTTGTTGTCAATTATGCTGGTGACGACAAGTATGCTCCTGCATCAAATTCAACTACTGTGAATGTTCCTAAGATTGATGATTATTCAATCAACGTTACTGAAGACGGAAACAATTTAGTGGTTAATGTTCCTAGTGATGCTACTGGTGATGTAATTGTAAATATTGGTGGTAAAGATTACACTGTTCCTATTAAGGAGGGTAAGGCTGTTGTGGATATTTCCGGATTGCCTACTGGAAGCTATGATGCTAAAGTTACCTATCCGGGTAATGACAAATATGCTTCAAAAACCATTGATGCTATAATCAACAAGACTAGATCTCTTGTAATAACTGCTCCTGATGTAATTAAATATTACAGCGGACCTGAAAGATTCATAGTCTATTTAAGAGATGACAGCGGCAATAACCTTAGTGGTTTGGAAATAAAAATAACTATCAACGGTGTAACATACACCAGAACCAGTCAGGACGGTAGAACTTCAATGGCTCTTAATCTGGAAAGCGGCAATTACACAGTTAAAGTAGAATTTGCAGGCGACAGTGAGTTTAAACCTCAAACATTAACTTCTCATGTTGAAATACTGCCTACAATATATGCAAATGACGTACTTAAAGTATTCAGAAACGGAACTCAGTACTATGCATTGTTCCTAGACGGTGAAGGTAATCCGTTAAAAGATACTGATGTCAGCTTCAACATTCACGGAGTATTCTACACAAGAACTACAAATGCAACCGGTTGGGCTAAACTCAATATTAACCTTGAACAAGGAGAATACATATTGACTGCAACCAATCCTGTAACCGGTGAAATGAAATCAAATAAAATCACTGTATTTACCTTAATCGAATCCAGTGATTTAACCAAACATTTCAGAAATGATTCACAGTTCATAATTCGTGTACGTGGAGCAGACGGTAACTGGGCTAAAGCAGGTGAAGAAGTAACCTTTAACATACATGGTGTATTCTACACAAGAACAACAAATGAAACAGGACATGTCAAATTGAATATTAACATTGAACCTGGTGAATACATCATTACAACTTACTACAAGGACTGTGCTGAAAGTAATATTATTAAAGTGCTTCCTAGATTGGTTACTTCCGATTTGGTCATGAAGTATGGTGACGGATCCGCATTTGTTGCAAAAACTTTAGATGAACAAGGAAATCCTTATCCTCATCAGGAAGTTTCATTCAATCTCTTCGGAATATTGTACACACGTACAACAAATGATCAGGCTGAAGCAAGAATCAATATAAACTTGCCTGTGGGTGATTATTCAATCACATCTTACTATGACTTTGGAAATGGCGTTGAAACCGAATCAAACAAAATTAAAATAGAAGCTTAATGCTTCTATATTTTTACTTTTTTTAAAAAATTAACTAATTCATCTACATATATTAAAAGCTTTTTTATCTTTTATCAACTTCTTTTAAAATAATTATTTCTCCGATTAATTATTCGTTACTTTTATCTTCTAATTACTTAAATTATTATTGCTTTCTTGCAGTATATTGATTTAAAATTTCACTCTGTTTCTTGATGAATTTTAAATTCACTAACTTTATATATGGTAATATTAAATAACTATGATTAGAATTATAAAAAATTCTTGTTTTTTTCATATCTTTACCTCAATTGGTTAAGGATTGAAAAAAATATAACTATTGTTATAAATATATGGTGATTTAATGAATAAAAAGATAGGCGTTATTTTGGCTGTAGCTTTAATCGCTTTACTTGCAATGGGAACCGTCAGTGCTGGATGGTTCGACTTTTTAGGCGGAGGAAGCTCAGACAATAAAGTAACTATTGGTTATTTACCTTCAGATCATGATGCTGCATTGTTTGTAGCAGATCAGCAAGGTTTATATAAGGCTAAAGGTATTGAAACTGAACTCGTACAATTTAATAATGGTGGAGACTTAATGACTGCTATGGCAAGTGGAAAAGTCGATGTTGGATATGTCGGAATTTCTCCTGTATTGTCATCAGTGGAAAAAGGTGTTCCTGTAAAAGTTATTTCAGCTGCTCAAAATGAAGGTAGTGGAATCATAATTTCCAACAATTCCGGAATTTCTGCTGCTTCCGATTTAAACGGTAAAAATGTTGCAACTCCTGGAGAAGCATCTATTCAATATGTTTTATTAAACTTATACTTGAAAAACAACGGTTTATCAATGGATAAAGTTAATGCATCAGCAATGAAAACTCCTTCAATCAACGATGCAATCAACACCAATACAATTGATGCCGGTGTAACTTTCCAACCGTTCGTAAGTACTTCTGAAGCAAACGGTAACAAAGTTTTAGCAACTTCCAGTGATATATTGGCTGGTCACCCATGCTGTGTTGTTGTAGCATCCCAGGACTTGATTGATAAAAAACCTGATACCGTAAAAGATATCGTAGCAATCCATGAAAACGCTACCAAATTTATCAATGACAATGTCAAAGAAAACGCAAGTGCTGTTGTAGACTTATTACCTTCAGACATTGTTTCTAATAAAACTGTTGAAGCAAGTTCATTAGCTAGTTTCCCATTCCTTTCAGGATTAAATGACACTTACAAAGCTAATGTTGATGCTTTCATGCAATTAGAAGTAGATTTAGGTATTTTAAACAATACCATTCCACATGAAAAATTATTCTGGGAAGGAAAATAATTCCTCCCAAAAATTATTTTTTTTAAAAATCAGTATTTTTCATACTCTTTGGTGAGTATATCCATTGCCTTTTTAGTATTTTCGTCTGAAACCTTTTCAATAATTCTCTTGTTTTCTTCAAGACGGTCTTTATAGTACTTTTTCTTTTCGCCATCGACTATCTTGTAGCGGCTGCAGTTAACCAGGGATTCAATAAGTCCGGAAAATCCTCTGTTGAATGCCTGTGCGGTTTTATCTTTAACAACAAAGTCTTTAATTGTCCCGGTTATGAAATAGATGTTTGTATCGTTTTTAATCGGGAAGTCTTCAGGTGTTTTCATTTCTATTTCATCAACATCAATGACCAGATATGCGCCTGCATCTTTTAAAATGGCAATATCTTCATCATCGGTATAATATTCGTCTGAAAGCCTGTCGATTGTTGAAAGAGTAAATATCAATGGGTCCTGTGTAATGTTAACAACGTACTTTTTTGTTTCCTGAATGTTTTTTAGGCTTTTTGATCCTTCAAAGATTCTGCACATTACTTTGTCTTCACCTAGGTAAATGAAGGCAAATGCTGCAGAATTTTTTTCTCCTTTGGAGTTAATTGTTGTAGTAATGCATTCATATTGCAAGTTCATATGTATGCCAACACTTGTCAAATCATATTTCATATCATCACACCATTATTCTTATAATTCTCATAATTTATTTTGCATGTTTTATATATAAATTATATTTTAATTAAGCATATTTTCGTTTAAACTGTGGTCTGAAAAATTTCTAGAATTTGAAAAAATGATAAAAATAAAAAAAGAGTTAATTTCTCGTTAGAGAAATTATAATTTGATTTTAATATCTAATGCACTTGAACCTTCTTCGTAAACGAATATTGGGTTAATGTCAAGTTCGGATATTTCTGGGAAGTCTAAAGTTAATCTTGCTACTCTTTTAATAGCTTCTTTTACTTCTTCAACGTCACATGGAGCTTCTCCTCTGTAACCTGCAAGTAATTGTGAAACTTTGGTTGAATCAATCTGCTCATCGATTTCTTCAGAGGATAAACCTTTAGCCAATTTGAATGATACGTCTTCAATGAGGTTAACGTATATTCCACCCATACCGAACGCAATCATTGGTCCGAACTGTTTGTCTCTGATCATACCTACAATGACTTCTTCACCGGAATCCATCATTTTCTGTACTTCCACACCGTCAGGGACAATGTCTGGGTGAGCAGCTTTTGCATTAGCTATGATTTCTTCATAGGTTTCTTTAGCTTCTTCAGCGCTTGCGATTCCAACTTTTACTCCGCCGATATCTGACTTGTGTAAAATCTTGTCTGATGCAATTTTGAGCACAACCGGGAATTCCATTTCTTCAGCCAATTCAGCAGCTTCTTCAGCGCTTGTTGATAATTTGATTGGTGCTGCGGAAATTCCATATGCTTCTGCAACAGCGTAAGCTTCACTTCCGAGCAATGTGTCTCTTCCGTCTGCTTTCACTTTATCGAATATTGCTTTAACTGCATCTTTGTCAACATCTGAAATCTTTTCAACAACATCGTCATATTGTTTATCGCCTAATTTAGCAAATTTGGTCATTGCAGCAAGTGCATCAACTGCGGTTTCAGGGAAAACATATGTTGGAATGTGGTTTTCTCTTAAGAGTTCATTTGCGTCTTCAAATGTTGGACCGCCCATGTTAACAACAATAATCGGTTTTTTGGAGTCTTTTCTTCCATCTAAAATTGCCTGTGCAATTCCGTCAGGGTCTGCTGAAGCGGTAGGACAAACCATAACGATTAAACTGTCAACTCTGTCATCGTGCAATACGATGTCGAGTGATTCCTGATATCTTTGTACCGGTGCATCACCCAATACGTCAATAGGGTTGTTTGCACTACCTTCGTCAGGAATACATTCTTTCAATTTGGCAGTGGTTTCTTCATCGAATTTAACAAGGTCTAATCCTGCTTTTTCCATAGCGTCTACGGTTAAAACTCCTCCTCCACCTGCATTGGTAATGATAGCCACATTACTTCCTTCCGGGAGAGGTGCTTTGGAGAATGCTAAACCTAAATCGAATAATTCTGCCATGGTTTCTACACGCATAATTCCGGATTGACCGAATGCTGTGTCAAATGCCAAATCACTTCCGGCAAGAGCACCGGTGTGTGAAGATGCAGCTTCTGCTCCAGCACTGCTTGATCCGGATTTAAGAACGATAATCGGTTTTTTGACTGCGGTTTCTCTCATGGTTCTTACGAAGTCATCGTCATCTGAAATAGATTCTAAGTAACAGATAATAACATTGGTTTCATCATCTTCAGCCAAATATTGTAATAATTCTATTTCGTTTACTCCGGCTTTGTTTCCAAGACTGATTACTTTACTGAATCCAATTCCTGAAGTTATACTCCAATCGATAATTGCTACCATCATTGCTCCACTTTGTGAGATGAATGCAATGTTTCCTTTTGGTGGCATCATTTGTGAAAATGAACCGTTTAACGGTGTGTGTGAGTCAGTAATTCCTAAACTGTTTGGTCCAATTATGTTAATACCATATTTTTCACCAAGTGCAGTTAATTCTGCTTCTAATTTAGCTCCTTCTTCACCAACTTCTTTAAAACCGGCTGTAATTACAACCATGTTTTCTACACCAACTTCACCACAGTCTTTTACTGTATCATTTACAAAGACTGATGGAATTGTGATTATTGCTAAATCTACTTTTTCAGGGATGTCTTTTATGCTTGCGTATGCTTTTTTACCTAAAATCTCTCCACCTTTCGGATTTACAGGGTAAATTGCACCTTCAAATCCGTCATTAATCAAGTTGTCGACAATGATGTATCCAACTTTTCCTGGGGTGTTTGAGGCACCAATAACTGCCACAGATTCAGGTTTAAACATCTTATTGAGATCTTTCATAAAATTTTCTCCTTTGTGTTTAACATTATTTATAATGATAAATAATTAACAATTATTTATGTTGTTATATTTCGATTTATTATTATATAAACATATTGTTGAATAATTAATTTCAATGCTTTATATTTCATTTTAATTATTTTTAAAGGATTTTTTTATTAAAAATATTGGCCAATTATGAAAATGATTTAATATTAGAATTAATATATCTATATATAAATATTTTATAAATTTGATAAAAGTGAGGAGGATTATGAGTTTAATCATAGCATATGTAGGTAAAAAAGGTTGTGTCATGGCTAGTGACAAAAGGCGCATTGCTTATTTTGGCAACAATAGACAGGCCTTGGAAGACGAATTATATAACGGAAATATTACAACAGATGAAGAACTATATGAAAAATCAAGAGAGCTTGACGTTCCAATTAAATTAACTGATGACGCTGATAAATTAAGGATTGTCGGAAATACCGTTAGGGGTGAAGTTAGTACTAAAGGGACTCATGAAACAAAACGTAAAAGGATTTACGGAACAACTAATGGTTATCAAATTGTAGAATTAATCGGTTCAGAAGTCAAATCACGTCAGGCTGGTGAAAAAGGCATTATCTTATTTGGAAATGACTTTGCTAAAAAACAAGCTGAAATTTTAATTAAAAGAAGATGGAAAGCTTCACACAGTTTAAGGCTGATGGGAGATATCTTTGAGGAAATATTGTCAGATATCGCTAAAAAAACCCCTACCATAGGTAAGGACTTTGACGTTTTAATCCAGCAGCCTAAATTCGATAAGTCTGAAGCTCAAAAACATCTTAACATTACAATTGATGCTGATATTAAAGTTTTAACAAAATATCGCCAGCAGTTAACAGAAGAAATGATTCAAAAAACTAGGGAAATCGAACTGGCTAATAAAATCATTGATGACGGACCAATAGGCAATGTTGAATCAATTGACGGAAAAATGATTGAGGTTAAATTAAACAATAAGACTCAGGCATTTAATTTCAACTGGAAACCTTTGGCAGGTCCTAACGATAACGTAATAATGTTCTGTGATACTGAAGATATAAAAATCGGCGATAAAGTCGTTATTAAAGATGAGGTTTTGTGTCTTAAGAAAAATAGTTCCCCTCTGACATGTAATATTATCCTATGTTCATTATGAGGAATATTAAATGAAGATTATATTCTTGGGTACAGGCGGAGGACGATTTTCCGCCATAAACCAAAGAAGAATGACCGGTGGATTTAGGATTGATAATCTAGGCGGAAAGAATTATCACATAGACCCTGGACCTGGTGCTTTAGTTAGAACATATCAGTTCGGTCTTGATCCGAGAAATATTGATGGAGTATTTGTTTCTCATGCACATACGGACCATTATAATGATGCTGAAATATTGATTGAATCCATGACTAAGGGAATGACCACCAATTACGGTCATATTATGGGTGCAAAAAGTGTTATTTCAGGTTATGAATCCTGGGGACCATGCATTTCATCATATCATCAAAGCAAATCTAAGGTTTTTGCTCTTGAAGAGGGTGATGTCAGATATTTTGACAACTGCTTAATTAAGGCAACACCTACACTTCATGGTGACCCGAAGGGTGTCGGTTTTCAGATTGAATTCAGGGATTTCAAAATATCCTATACGTCCGACACTTCTTATTTTCCGGAACTGTCCAAAGCTCATGAGGGTGCAGACGTGTTCATAGCCAGCGTGTTGCGTCCGGGCGGTAAGGCCATAAAGGGACATTTGTGCTCTTCAGGTTTCATCAGATTATTGAAAGAAATCAAGCCTAAATTGGCTATAATGACTCATTTGGGTCTTAAAATGATTTCAAATAATCCTATAGGTGAGGCTAAAAGAATTACCAAACTGACTGGTGTAAAGACTTTGGCCGCATTTGACGGTATGTCACTTGACATTAACTTCAACAATCCTGCCAAGGCACGTATTGTCTCACTGAAGGATGTTGATGCACCGTATCACGGTTCAAATCCTAATTTGTCTGGTTTTGAAAGAAGAAATACAAATAAGCTTGCAATGAAGCATGGGGAAACTGACGAATTTGTTAAAATGAGAAAACACAGGTATTAGTCATCCAAATTGCTTGGATGAATAAATCCTGAACGAATCATATGGTCTGCAAGAACGATTGCGGTTGATGACTCGGCCACAACAGTTACTCTTGGACATATGCAGGGGTCATGTCTTCCCTTTATTTCTATTTTTTTATTTTCCATTCTTTCCAAATCTATGGTATTTTGACATTTGGAAATGGATGGGGTAGGTTTTATAGCAATTCTGGATACTATAGGCATTCCATTGCTCATGCCACCAATAATGCCTCCTGAATTGTTTGTTTTTGTTTTGACAACATTGTCTTCAATTAAATATTCATCGTTAATTTCAGAGCCCGTTTTTTCTGCTGCTTCAAATCCCAAGCCGATTTCAACACCTTTAACGGCACCGATGTTCATTAAAATTCTTGCCAAATCACCATCAAGGCGTTCAAAGACAGGTTCGCCCAATCCTGCAGGTACATTAACTGCAACTGTTTCAACGATTCCTCCAACGGAATCTCCTTCAGCTTTTTTGGCCAAAATCAGCTCTTCCATTTCTTTTGCAGCTTCCAAATCAGCGCAGCGAACCGGATTTTTTTCTATATTTTCTTTTATTTCATCAAAAGAAAGTTTTGCTGCTTTAACGTTGCCAATTTGGATTACATGAGAAATAATTTCAATATCTTTTGTCTTCAATAGTTTTTTGGCAACCGCTCCGCCAATGACATGGCCGATAGTTACTCTTCCGCTTCCACGGCCTCCTCCGTTGTAGTCGTAGTTTCCGTATTTTGTCATCCATCCGAAATCTCCATGTGAAGGACGTGGCGTTGACTTGAACATTGAATAATCTTTGGAATGCTGGTTTTTATTAAAGACAATACCCGTTATTGGTGTTCCGTCTGTTTTTCCCTCAAAAATCCCTGACAAAATCTGGACCTCATCGGATTCCTTTCTAGGTGTGGTAACACTGCTTGTACCAGGTTTTCTTTTATCCAACTCTTTTTGAATATCTTCTGCGCTTAATTCAAGATTTGCAGGACATCCGTCTATAACGGCACCTACGGCAGTTCCGTGGCTGGAACCGAAACTTGTAATTTGAAATTTTTCCCCAATTCTATTTGACATAATAATCTATATTTAATTTAAACTATTAATACTTAAATATGGCTTTTAATGAAATTTTTAAAAAATTGCTGGATGCCTATTCATATCAGGGCTGGTGGCCAATTACAGATTACGAAGGAGAAAACCCGACAAAAACAGGTTCAACTCAAGGCTATCATCCGAAAGATTACTCTTTTCCAAGAAATTCATCCGAACAGTTTGAAATAATTGTCGGGGCAGTTTTAACCCAGAACACTTCATGGCCTCAGGTTGAAAAGTCAATAGTCAATCTTAAAAAGCTAATTAACCTAAATCCTTTAGAAATCCTTGATTTGGATGAAGATGAATTCAAGGCAGCCATCAGGCCTTCAGGTTATTTCAATCAGAAATATGAGTATTTGAGAAATATTTCTGAGTTTTACATATCCCTTGAAGGTCAGGTTCCCGAAAGAAAAGACCTGCTTTCAGTTAAGGGTGTGGGTCCAGAAACCGCCGATTCAATACTTCTTTACGCCTACAGTGAAAAGGAGTTTGTCGTTGACGCATATGCCCGCAGAATTTTTTCCTATTTGGGATTGATTAATGAAAAGGATTCCTATAACAAAATAAAAAAGCTGTTTGAGGATAATTTTGACGGGGATGTTAATGACTATCAGGAATATCATGCGCTGATTGTAGAGCATGCCAAAAATCATTATTTCAAAAAACCCTATGGAGCAAATGATAATATTTTAAATAATTTCAAAGTGAAATGATAATACAAGGTGAAATAAGATGCAGTTTCCAATTACTAGAATGAGACGATTGAGGAAAAATTCAAAAATTCGAGATATTGTACGTGAAACAAAACTTCAAAAGGAAGATTTAATCTATCCGATTTATTTTAAACAGGATTTGAAAGGAGATGAAAAAGAAGAAATCTCATCTCTTCCCGGAGAGTTCAGATACTCTTTAAAAAGCGGTGTGGAATTTGCTAAAAAACTTGAAGCAAAAGGATTAAAATCAATCATTGTCTTTGGAATTCCTCCTGAAGATGAAAAGGATGAAATAGCAACTCCGGATTATGCTGACACAGGTATTGTTCAAAAGGCAATCCGTGAACTTAAAAAAGAGACCAATCTTGTTGTTATCAGTGATGTCTGCCTATGTCAATACACATCCCACGGCCATTGCGGTTTGATTGAGGAAAATGCCGATACCGATGACGGAATCGAAATATTGAATGACGAGTCACTTGAATATATTGCCAAAGTGGCGCTGTCACATGCCCGTGCGGGAGCAGATATTGTAGCGCCCTCAGACATGATGGATGGAAGAGTTGGTGCTATAAGACAGGCTTTGGATGAAAATGGATATTATAATGTAATGATAATGTCTTATTCGGCCAAATATGCGTCCGCATTTTATGAACCATTCCGTCAGGCAGCCTGCTCATCACCTCATAAGGGAGACAGAAAAAGTTATCAGATGGATCCTGCAAATGCCGTTGAGGCAATACGTGAATGCGAACTTGATGTGATTGAAGGCTGTGACTTTTTAATGGTAAAACCTGCTCTGCCTTACCTGGATGTTGTAAGGTCAGTTAGGGATGAATTCATGTTGCCGTTAGTCGCCTATAATGTAAGCGGTGAATATGCAATGATTATGGCAGCTATTGAAAAAGGATACTTGACTGAAAGGGCAATAATGGAAAGTTTGCTTTCAATCAAAAGGGCAGGAGCCGACTTAATAATTACGAACTTTGCACCTAAGGTGCTTTTGGAGGACATGATAGAATGAACGCTGAAGAAATTGCAAAAATAGCTCAAATCGCATCAGCACTTGAAGTCAGCGGATATCCAAAACCAGGTAATGTCCACAGGACCCGTGACTATGATGACATGGTATTTGAAGACTTTGTCATTAGTGGAATTGTAATTGGAGACACCATCCGTGAAGCATGCAGTGATGTTGATGTTGAAAACCCTCTATTGGGTAAATACATCCTCCAGGCAGTTGCTGAAACTGACAGGTGGATTAAAAATAATACTAACTTGGGTATCGTGATGATGACAACCCCGATTGCTGTTGCAGCAGCCATCAGTGATAATTTTGATGAAATCCGTCAGAATGTGGTCAAGTTAATGGCCAATACATCAGTCGATGACGCATGCGATTTATATGATGCAATTAACATTGCAGATGCAGGAGGAATGGGAGATCAGGATGAATACGATGTCGCATCAGACAATGCAAAACAGGAACTGAGGGACAATAATCAGACAATGTATGATGTTTTAAAAATATCAGCCCCTTGGGACATGCTTGCCCGTGAAATGACATCAGACATGCCTGCAGTTTTTGAATTGGGATATCCTACATACCATGAACTAAAAGAGGAAAAATCTTTAAATGATGCCTGTGTATTAACATTTTTGACAATCTTATCACAAGTGCCGGATACTCTTATTTCAAGAAAATACGGCTCAGATGAAGCTTTAAAAATATCCATGATGACAAGGGATTTGCTTAAGCTAAATGATTCCGATGATTTTTCAGAAAAGCTTCAGGAATTTGATGATTATTTATATGATAATGGTTATAACCCTGGAACGACTGCTGATTTAACTGCAGCATCAATTTTTGTAAGTAATTTAAAATCTAATTTTTAAATGGTTTTTGAAATAGAATATTGGTGATAATATTCTATTTTCCATTTGCTTTTTCTTTCAATATTTGAATTTCCGCTTCAAGGTCAGCAATTTTTCCATTTGCTTTTTCTAGTTCATTGTTTTGTTCTTCTATGGTGTTATTTGCGGCTGCCAAATTTTCTTCCATTTGTTCTTTCATATATTTAATGTCTTCCAATAGGTATTCTTCTAAACCAAATTTTTCTTTACTTTCTTTGAATGTATTGTCGTTCATCATGTTTATCAGCTAATTGTATTTATTTTCATCGTCAAAATATGCATCAATCATAATTGTAATAACAGAATATAAAATATATTCTATTAAGGTTCCGATGATTTTATAGTAATGCTTCAGGAATTTGATGATTATTTATATGATAATGGTTATAATCCTGGAACGACTGCTGATTTAACTGCGGCATCAATTTTTGTAAGTAATTTAAAATCTAATTTTTAAATGGTTTTTGAAATAGAATATTGGTGATAATATTCTATTTTCCATTTGCTTTTTCTTTCAATATTTGAATTTCCGCTTCAAGGTCAGCAATTTTCCCATTTGCTTTTTCTAGTTCATTATTTTGTTCTTCTATTTTATTGTTTTGTTTTTCTAGTTCATTGTTTTGTTCTTCTATGGTGTTATTTGCGGCTGCCAAATTTTCTTCCATATGTTCTTTCATATAATTAATGTCTTCCAATAGGTATTCTTCTAAACCAAATTTTTCTTTACTTTCTTTGGAGGTATTGTCGTTCATCATGTTTATCAGCTCATTGTATTTATTTTCATCGTCAAAATAGGCATCAATCATAATCGTAATTACTGAATATAAAATATATTCTATTTTAAATTCCAATTTTGCAGAAACTTTTAAATAAAGATTTACCACTTTTTCAATATTTTCATAAGCTTGGGTGCGTTGTGTGTAGAGTACAATTATGCCCAGATTCAAAGCATCTTCTATATTTAAGTGTTGGTTACTATTGATTTTTCTACTAAGACTATTTAATCTTTTTGAAATGTTTTCTTCACCTAAGTCCAGAAAATATGGCTTTGTAATGTCTGATGGTAATCTTTTAAGTAGATTTTTTGATTTTTCTTCGTTTAGGTGTGATGCGATAACTATGAATGTAGGTAAGTTCTCATCAGCTACAAGTTGAATGTCATAATCACCAATTTTTGATAGTTTTGAATCGTTAATGGGGGTTGACTGGTGTTCTAGTGCTGTTGCAACTCTTTCAAAAAGTATTTTGTCATCAGGATCAGCTATATACGCTGAATCCATTTTGCCGGTGCTACCATTTTTTAAATGCACTCTTTGATTAATTCTTTTTACATATTCCCCCGGAACTCCAAGTGCTTTGGTATATTGCGATGGATATGCGTTGAACATTAAACTGTGGGCTAAATCAAAGTGTTTTGCGAATTTTCTTTTCCTAATCATAATATTCACCTTTTTTTCAAAAATCTTCTGTTCAAGTACTCCATGTTTTTAACAGAATTTTGTATTAGTCACTAATGATTAGGTTTTGGGAGTATAAAAAAACTTTTAAAGTGCGACAAAGCACAAAAGCACAAAAGCACAAAAGCACAGAAGCACAGAAGCACAGAAGCACAAAAGCACACTTGCAAAAGCTTTAAATACTAGGTTAAAAAATCAGTTAAAATAACTTTAATCTTTATTATTTTTTTCAATAAGTTCTTTTAATTCATCTATTTTTTTATCATATTCCTCTAATCTTTTAGAGAAGTATCTTATTAGAATTCCTGCAGCTAATGTGGCTGTAGCTACTCCGGATAACAGATAACCTCCCCAAACTAAAACCAATGAGTTTAGTTTTCCGGCAACACTTTTACCTAAAACGGCATATCCGTTACTGGTAAATGCATTTGACACCATGACTATGGAATCTAGAGGATTAACATTTTCAACAATCTGGGTTATGAAAAAACTAATGAATATTATTGAAAATAATAAGATTACAGCTATTCCGAGCCCATTTGATTTGGTATACTCTCTAAATTTGTTGTAATAGACTTTCATGAAGTACATGAATACGGGGATATGAATTAGGTCAATCAAACCACTAAGTGTATCGCCGAACACGATGTAGGTTAGAGACCCATATGGAACCAATAATATCAATAGGATTTTGTTTTTAAGTGAACTTTTGTCTAATGTGATTGCAAGATACAGGGAGATTATAATATCAAATAGCGCAAGATGAACCATGTCTCTATGGATTAGTGTATATATTATGATTATAAAGAACAATCCCATCATTATCAGGAAATATATCTGTCTTAGGGAGTGCAATTCCTCTTCGGGGAAATATTCCTGGGGATTTAATATTTTAATATCGTTTGTTTTAAGTTTATCATGGATAAATCTTCCCACAAACATTAAAACTATGAAAAGTATTATTTCAAGTATAAACTGTGAAATCCTAATTAACTCCATATCCATTTCTTTACACCATTATATATTATTAATTTCAAGCTTAAAATAACTATTCATGCTATTGAATAATTTCAATTAAAATAATCCCTGTGCTTTTTAAGATAATAATTGAGGTAGAAGTATGAAACAACAGAACCTACGGCCATTCCGCACACCAAACCTGCATATATTCCAATATCTTTCAATCCAAATACAAATCCGAATAGTCCTGCAAAGATTATTTCAAGAAGAAGTGCCCTCAATATTGTGAAGATTAATGCTATTGTTCCTTTTCCCATACTTTGGAATAGGTTTCCGGCTATTATTCCAAATGGCATTAACAGTAAAAAGAAACATAGGATTTGGATTGCTTCCGTTATCCTTTGGGATAGTACAACGCTATTGGCTGAATATGCAAATATGTGGGATAAAGGCTCTGCAAAGACAAAGCAGAGTAAACAGATTGCCACGGATGAGATTAAACCCACTTTGATTCCATAATTTTCAGCGGTTTTCATGTTTTCGTAATTTTTAGCTCCGTAAGCCGCTCCGGCCACAGTCAGTGATGCCACTCCAATACCGATTAACGGTGCAAATCCGACTGAAAGCAGTCTCCATGTTGCGGTATATGACGCCACGGCTATTGTTCCTGAAAGCAATGTTAACCAGTAATTCATTAAAATTGATACAAAAGAGAGGACGAACTGTTCCAGACTGGCAGGAACACCTACAACCAGAATGTCCTTATAAATGTTCAAATCTCTTTTATACTCCTTCATTTTAATTTTTAAAAAGACATCCCTTTTGATAAACATCCAGTAAATCATTTGAAAGAGAGGTATTGTTGCTGCTATTACAGTAGCTATTGCAGCGCCGGTAATGCCTAGATTCAAGACATAAATAAAGATAGGGTCCAAAATCATGTTGATGATGGCAGTATACATTAATGGATATGATGCGTATTTGATTTTTCCCTGTGCTCTGAATATTGCAGATAACATTGCAGGCAAGAAAAGGGAATATGATCCGGCCATTACTATATATCCGTAGTTGGAAGCATCCGTTATTACTTCTCCCGCTCCCATCTGGTATAATAATGGCTTTAAAACAATTAAAATAATTATTGTGGTTATTATGGTAACGATAATGCTTAGCATGATTGAATGGATCGCACCGTTTCCCGCCGATTCATATTTTTCGGCCCCGATGTGTCTTGCAATCAAACTGTTGGAACCTGCTCCAAGACCGTTTGCAAAACCGACCAGCGTTAAAAATAGTGGGGTTACAAATCCTATTGCAGCCAATGGACCGGCTCCAAGTCCGGCAACCCAGATTCCATCAATAATGTTATTCAATATCATAAATAGGTTACTTATGATAATTGGAATAGCCAGTTTGTTTATTGCCTTTTTCGGATGATTTACAATCAAATCAATATCTTCATTCGCTTCCATAACAATCAAACCTATTTTTATATTAAAAAATATTTAAGTATTATTAAGAGTAATATTTAAATAATTAACCTTATTCCATTTTGAAGTTACTTCTTGTATTTTAAAGGTTTATAAATTTTTGGGGTGATATATTGTATGGTCCTAGATTAATGGAATTTGTTCGGTCTATGGAACCTGCTAAAGAAATGTTTACAGCCGAAATTTTGGAGTTTGCTAAACAATATGATTTTTTAGGTGAGATGACTATTGACGAAATGCCTGATTTGGAAACTTTGGATTATCTATATACTTTTGAAGTTTTGAATGGTACTTCTAAAGAAAAAGTTGATTCAACATTAGTTGAAATATATGATCATATGGAATATTTTACAAAGGAAAATGGTATTTATGGATTCTTTTTCAATATGGCTATTTTTTTGTAGGTTTTTCAAAAACCTTTAAAAGCTCTCAATTAAAGAAAATGAGTTTGCGGAAAAAATTTTTTAATCTAGAAAAAATTACCTCATCATTATAATATTTCCTTGAAAAAGTAAATTTTCCATTTTTCAGCTAGTTTTAGCATATCTTTATTAATTAATTAAAATATATATTATACTATTATTAATGATAATTACTATGGTGTTTAAATGAGTGAGGATATTACAAAAACCATTAATGAATTACATATTTATGAAAAGAAACTTTTAAAAGAATTGGAAGCTAATCCTGAAGCTACTCCGGAAGAAATTGCTGAAAATACTGGTATGGACATCAAATCAGTAATGAGTGCTGCAGGTTCCCTTGCTTCAAAGGATATTATTGAAGTGGACAAGGAAGTAAGCGAAACCTATTCATTAACTAAAGATGGACTTAAGTATGCTGAAGAAGGTCTTCCTGAACGTAAAATATTGGATGTCCTGGCTGAAAAAAGACAAATTCACATGAAGGATTTGGCTGATGAAGCAGGTATTGACAAAAAGGAAACCAATATTGCTCTTGGCTGGTTACGCCGTAAAGATTGGGCTCAAATCGATAAGGGCATAGTCAATATCACAGAATTTGGTAATGAGTTTACATCCAAATTAGGTGTCGATGAAGAAGTTCTCGAATATCTCAAAGCCAATGCTGACGGAGTCAAACTTTTCACTGATGATTTGGTTGACGGATTTAAAAAGCTTACCGGAAGAAAAAATATTTTAAATGTTAAAAAAGAAACCTCACATTCTTTTAAACTCCTTGATAAAGGTGAAGCTATTTTAAATGAAGGTTTTACCATACAAAAGCAAGCTACCCAATTAACTCATCAGCAATTAAAGGATGGGGAATGGAAAAGCTTACAGTATCGTCCTTATGACATTAATGCAGAAGCGCCAGTATTTTTTGCAGGTAAAAAACATCCTTTAAGAGTAATCATCGATGAAATCCGTGAAATCTTTTTGAACATGGGATTTTCAGAAGACAAGGGGGATTATGTTGAATCTGCGTTCTGGAACTTCGATTCACTTTTCCAGCCACAGGATCATGCTGCCCGTGAAATGCAGGATACGTTTTATCTCAAAAATCCTCTGACCTGTGACTTGCCTGACGCTGATTTGGTTAAAATAACTGCTGAAACTCATGAAAACGGTGGGGGAACAGGTTCTGTAGGTTGGCAATATGATTGGAGTGAAGACATTGCACGTCAAAGTGTTTTAAGAACCCACACTACCGGAATATCAACAAAACACTTATATGAATATGAACCTCCAATAAAAATGTTTTCAGTGGGCCGTGTATTCAGAAGAGAAACCTTCGATTACAAGCACTTGCCTGAATTCCATCAGGTTGAAGGACTTGTCTGTGATGAAGGCATAAGTTATCAAAATCTTTTAGGTACTTTAAAAGAATTTTATAAGAAATTAGGTTTTGAAGTAAGATTCAGACCTGCCTATTTCCCTTACACGTATCTATCTACCGAAACCGAAATATACCTGGAGGAAAAGGAAAGCTGGATTGAGCTTGGTGGAGCCGGTATGTTCAGGCCGGAAGTATTAAAACCATTAGGCATCGATAAACCTGCTTTGGCATTCGGTTTGGGTATTGAAAGATTGGCAATGATTAGATATGATGTATCTGACATTCGTATGCTTTACAAAAGTGATATCAAGTGGCTTCGTGAATTGAACTTGGCTAATGGAGTGAAATTATAATGTCTATCAAGTTAGTTTCTTGGAATGTAAATGGAATCAGGGCTGTGGCCAAAAAGGATGAATTCTGGGATTGGTTTGAAAATACTGATGCAGACATCATTAACTTTCAGGAGGTAAGGGCTACCCAAAAGGATATTCCAAAGAAATTAGCTGATGTCTGTGATTATGAATCACATTTCAATGAGGCCGAAAAAAAAGGATACAGTGGTGTTGGAACTTATTCCAAAATCGAACCGGTCAGTGTTACACGTGGGCTTGGCATTGAAGAGCTCGACAGTGAAGGAAGAGTTTTAAAAATAGAATATGATGATTTTATTCTTTATAACATTTACTTCCCGAACAGCGGCATGAATGCAAAAAGGCTGGATTTCAAAGTTGATTTCTGTGATGCCTTACTTGAAGAGCTTAAAGAGCTTAAAAGCCAGGGAAAAAATCTTGTAATAACCGGAGATTATAATATTGCCCACCACCCTATTGACGTTTACAATCCTAAAAATTGTGAAGGAAAATCAGGTTACCTTCCCGAAGAGCGTGCATGGCTGGATCAGCTTGAAGAAGCAGGCTTTATTGACACATTCCGTCTTTTCGATGAGGGAGAAAACAATTTCACCTGGTGGAGTTACCGTACCCGTGCCCGTGAAAGGAATGCCGGTTGGAGACTTGATTATTTTTATGTTAATGAAGAAATTAAAGACAATGTTAAATCAGCTGAAATTTTAAATGAAATTTACGGCTCAGATCATTGTCCTGTTACTTTGGAACTGGATTTTAATAAAGGAGGTAATGATAATGAATAGGAATGCTGATGACGACCGTGTTGTATTTTTTGATGTGGATGATACCTTATTGGACACTTCTACTTTCGCACAGACTGCAAGAAGAGCAGCTATTGAACTGATGGTGGACAATGGTTTGCCTTTAGATAAGGATGAAGCATATGGTGTTTTAAAAACCATCATTCGTGAAAAAGGTTCAAATTATGGTAAACACTTCAATGTATTGACTCAGGTAGTTTTAGGTCACGAAGACCCGATGCTTGTTGCTTTAGGTATGATTACTTATCATAATGTAAAAATGGCACTTTTAAGACCTTTCGCTGATACTATTGACACTTTAATTTATCTTAAAAGTCAGGGTTACCGTTTGGCGGTCATATCCAATGGTATTACAATTAAACAATGGGAAAAACTTGTTCGTTTAAATGTTTATTCCTTCTTTGATGCTGTTATCACCTCTGAAGAAGTGGGCAAGAAAAAGCCTGACAAGTTAATCTATGACGTTGCTTTAAGGAAAATGAATGGGGATCCTGAAAAGTCAGTAATGATTGGAAATAAATTTAGGGAAGACGCTTTAGGTGCGGTTAATGCGGGCATGAGTGCTATTCTGGTCAATTCCGATGTTACTGAAGATGACAGGCAATACATTAAAAAAGAACAGCTTGACATTACCATTATTGAAAATATCGGTGACGTAAATACGATTTTATAATTAGAAAAATGCATCAAGGCTTTGCTGTTTTTCACCAACAGACAAGTCTTGCAAATCTTTTTTTGAGTAACCCAATGGTTCCATTATACGACCGACGGCGGGAATTATCTGATTGTTAATGTAATAGTCTTTATCGTATGTTATGCCCTCACTGTATTCGTATGGAACTGCCCTTTGACTTATTGAACCTTTTCCTTTTTTTATTATGTATTGAATGATTGTTCCTCGTGTTACCTTGATTCCATGGTCTTCTATGATTTGGGCTGCAACAACGTGGGGTCCGACCTGTTTGTATTCGCTTAAAGGTTTGTTAATTTGGGTGTGGATAATCAGTTCCTTGTTTTCAACGTCTCCCTTTCGGATTCTTTTCAATACTTTTTTAACCTCAGCTATTGCTTTGTCGGAATCTCCCTCTTTTAATAAGGCCATAAGCACAGCTTCCTGTGTTTCTTTTACAATGGGAGCCCAGTCTCTTCTCACTAATTCCAGACCTTTGGCTATTATTTCCCCATCTTCAATGACAGCATATCTTTTTTTGGTTACAAAGAATCCTCTTCTATAAAATCCTTCATATTCAAGCTCCATACTTTCAGGCAGTGTTGAATTAAAATCTTTTAGAAAGATTTCGGCCTGTGATTTGATTTCTGATTCTAACCGGATTTGCTCTTCACTTTCCTTCATTATAAATAGTTTTTGATGAAAGTGTTTAAAATACTTTTCAGTGAGAACAATTTTTACCACATAAGGAAATTTTTATCACTTGTTAAACAGTTATTTACTTTAAATTTATCCATATTACTCTTCAAATGCTCTAGGAATTAATTTATATTACTGTTTGAATATAATATTGGTAGAGGTTTGATATTATGGAAACTAAAGAATTAATTTCAAGTTATGACAAAACGAATGATATCTTCGTCGGCAAGATATCTGAAACGAGAGGATATTGGGCAAACTATGAATTTTCAAAAGATATCTTTTTAAATATGGATAAGAATCATCTGCCGACTTCCATTCAAATCAATGGTGCGTCAGATGTATTGGACGTTAAAAAAAGTGTCCTTGAAAATTCCGATGTCTCAATATTGATTGAATGCAGCGGAGAAGAAATAGAATTTGAACTCTTTATAGCTGATGAAATGATTTTTAATAAAAAATCTTTGAATCTATTTGATATTCCGGACTTCAGCTATAGGATAAAAGCAAACTAGGTGATAAAATGAGTTATTTGAATGAACTGGACGATGAACTATTGGAAGAATTGGTCTATGAGTATGAGGAGGAACTTCAAAAGATGGATGTGGATGAGATAATATCCAATCTGAAAAATAATATTTCGGACTACATCTATGAAAATCCTGATGATCTGGTTCCTGAAGAACCTGATTGCGGTATCGACTTTGGATTTGATGACAGGCAGGGTCCTGATGAGATAATAGAAAAAATGGAACCTGAGGATAATATTTTAAAATTTGTGGGTAAATAATATAACTCATTACCCACATATTATTTTCATGGAAAACGAAGAGTACTACATTGAGGATAATGATTTGGTGAATCTCCTAAAAGAAGTCCTGGGGGATAAAATCACTGATGAAGATATTGAAAAGATTTTAAAGGCCAGTGAAGATGGTGATTTATCAGAAGATGATTATGACAATCTGGTTGATGAAATACTTTCACGTTCAAAAGACAATGCCGAATCAGCTAGTCCGGAACCTATCGTTCCTCGTGAAAGCAAGGGATTTGTGTATTTGTCAACTTCTCCGGATACCTGTCCGGTTTGTGGAAACTCACTTTTGGATGATTTCTACTGCCCGAACTGTAATTTAAAATTTTCTTTTGTCTCTCATGAAGACAAAAATCCTTGAAAAAAATAAAGTTTATATATAATGATAAAGAAATATCTTATTATCATTATTCATTAAGGCTCTTTTTTTGCTCTCATAATGTAAATTGTAATTTTTCTTGTCCTGCAGTTTACTGAAAAGAGGCTTATTGACAGCGATTATTAATTATTTATTATATTTATTTAGGTGAAATAATGGCAATTTCTCAAGGAAAATCAACTAGAAGTCCATCCGGTGCAAGAAATGTTGCAAACCGTGGAAAAAGGAAAGCAGAATTAGGAAGAGATCCTGCTGAAACTAGAGTAGATGAAAAAAGATTAAGAAAAATCCGTACTCGTGGCGGAAACGAAAAACTCAGATTAGCTAGTGCTAACAAAATCAATTTAACTGATGTTAAATCCGGTAAAACTCAAGTTACTGATATTTTAGGAGTAATCGAAAACGACGCTAACCCTAACTACGTAAGAAGGAACATCGTTACCAAAGGTGCAGTTGTAGAAACTCCTGAAGGTAATGCAAAAGTAACATCCAGACCTGGTCAGGATGGTGTTGTTAACGGAATTTTAATCTAAAGATATTAATTTATCTTTTCTCTTTTTTTACTATTTTTTTATAACTCTTTTTATTAATATATCTGATTTTTAGCCCATATGTTTCTTAAAACTGTTGTATATATCTTATTTTTTTAAATGCAAGTGTCCACTTGCGGATAATTTTATATGTTTCTTAGTGGATAGATAAATTTGTGAAGAAACTAGTAAAAAATATTTAAAAGCAATGGAGGCTTTTAAAAAATGATTTTTAATAATAAAAAATGTGTTATATTAATTATATGTATATTTATTTTAATTAACGTGTCCTCAGCATGGGCAAATAATGATATAAACGAAGTTGACAATTTCAATGAATCACCGGCCAGCATTGATAATATATCTGAAAATGATGTAGGGACTTTTGATGAATTAAGTGAAAACATTGCTAATCTCAAACCTGGAGACATTTATGATATTGATAGGGATTATTGCTTTTTTGGAAATGATTCCAAACCCAATCAGGGCATTATTATTGATGTGGACAACATTACCATCAATGGAAATGGGCATGTTATAGATGGAAAACATGCTTCTTCATTGTTTCTTATATATGGAAATGCTGTTAAAATCATTAATTTAACTTTCATCAATTCAAAATATCATGGAAATACAATAAAATGTATGGACAATCCCGCAATCTCCTATGAGTATATTGCCGATAGCAGTCCTGTTACATGGGTGGGTGATGACGGTCTGATTTCCAATTGTGAATTTTTGGCAAATACTGCACTAAACGGCGGTGCTGTCACATGGTATGGGAATAATGGGATAATTGAAAATTCTCAATTCATAAACAATACTGCCCGAGGTGTTGGCGGTGCAATATATGTTGTTGGGATGAATAATGCCATTAGAAATTCGACTTTCATTAATTCCGCTTCACTGTTATCCGGTGAAGCAATCTATCTTGATCGAAATCATAAAAATTGCAGTGTGTCTGGTGTTTTTAATGTTAAACCATGCATTAATGGTACAGCAACAAACATTGACGTAAACATATTGCATTATTCATTTAATTCCTTGATAGGGGGCATTAATGTCAATATCATTCCTCTTATTTATTCATCAATGATGGACAGCAGAATATTTTCCTATTGTGACAATTTAATATATTACTGCCAGTATAATGGAACTGACTTCATAATGAATTTTGCAAGAGCTTTTGATAATGGAAGTTTTATTTATGGAAGAAATTACCATTTCCGTGACCTTTCGACTTTGAATGATGTTTTTCTTTCTTTAATTAATATGAATTATGACAATGAATTGACATTTATTAAAAAGATTGTGGTTCATAACATTAATGATTATGAATTTGCACTTAAGACCTCTGCTTCTGTTTTTTTGGTCAGTCCTTCAATAGAGATTATTTTTAAAGACTGTGAAAACATGTCTTCCTTATCAATTTATAAGTCATTATTCATTAATTTTGCAGGAGAATATACTTTCAATTCCAAATCAACATGGTATCCGTCACACAGTGATTTTAATTATATATCCATTGATGGTAACGGTTCCAAGATTTCAGTTTCATCAGGAGACCGTGATGAAAATAAATGGGCTGTGATTGATAATGAAAAGACTATATTTAGTGTATCTAACCTGCAGATTGGCGGATTCAACACAGCTATTGAAAATTTGTGTGGATCCTGTATTTTAGACCATGTTACATTAACTGGCAACAGAATGAATTATCTTATTGAACGTGATTATGGTGCAGCTATCCGTAATTCAGGTGTTTGCACATGCAGTAACTGTACTTTTACTAACAATTATTGTAAATATGGTGGGGCAATCTTTTCTCAGGGTGTTTTGGAATTGAATGACTGTACTTTTAGAGGAAACACGGGATATGGTGCTGGAAATGATGTTTGCAATGCCGATAAAGGTACTGTAAAGGTTGACAGAATTCAAATTAATGATACTCAGGGCATTGTATATCATGCTGAAAGCTTGTCATATCACACAAGAACAATAATTTCCGTATTCACTCCGTTAATAGCTTTGGCCGCAGGTTTTGCTGCAGGTGCACTATGTGCCAATCCTTTGGTTGGTGCAGTGGTTGGTGCTGCTGTAGGTGCCTGTATCGGCACGACAGCCTCAGTATATGTCTGTTCAAATGTCTATGACATATCATTTTCCAGACTGGAAACTACATTTATATTGGTGGTTTCATGCACTGTGGCAGGAGCACTCGGAGGATTTGCATCAGGTTATCTGGTTGCTAACTATGGTGAAGCATTTGCAGGATGTTTGGAAGGAGGTCCTGATTTAATAGCTTATGATACTGAAAGTACACTCTCTTCACTCAGTGACAGTATAAGTGTTATTTCGGCCTAATTTGAAGTGCCACTTTGTTTGATATTGGAAACTGGGAAACGAAATTTCATTGTTTCCTAGTATGCCATATTCATTATTTTTGGTACTGGATTAATTACAAAAGGATATATTCACATATCCCAACATTTTTTTATAACTAATTTAATATACTTGTTTAAACATATACTTTTTATAAGGCGATAAAAAATGTCAGATGATAAAATTAATATGAATCATGGTGCTGGTGGAGAAGTGATGGCTAATCTAATCGCATCCACAATCTTGGATAATATCACGAAAAAGAGTGTTAACGGAGGTATTAGTTTAGATGCTCTGGATGACGGTGCATCAATACCTTTAGGCGATTATGAAATTGTCATGACTACTGATGGTCATACTATCGACCCATTATTTTTCCCTGGAGGAGATATCGGCAGAATTTCTGCTGCAGGAACAATTAATGACGTTTCAGTAATGGGAGCTAAACCATTGGCTATTTCCAATGCAATTATTATGCAGGAAGGTTTTCCTATAGAAGACTTGGATAGAATAATGAAATCCTTAAACGAAACCTGTGAAGAAGTTGATGTGGCTGTTATAACTGGAGATACTAAAGTAATGCCTCAGGATAAGCTTGACGGTATAGTTATGGTTACAACAGGTATTGGAATAGCTAAAAAAGGTGAAGTTGTCCGTGACAGCGGTCTTGAAGTTGGAGACAAAATAATCATTACGGGCAGTTTGGGAGACCATGGGATGAGTTTAATGTCATTCAGGGAAGGTTTCGGATTTGATACTGATTTGAAATCAGATGTGGCTCCAATGTGGAACATCATTAAAAAAGCATTGGATGTCGGTGGAGTTACTGCAATGAAAGACCCTACCCGTGGCGGTTTTGCTAATGCAATTAACGAAATGGCTTCCAAATCAGGAAACGGTATTGTTCTTGAACAGGATGCAATTCCAATTAGAGAAGAAGTTCATGCAGTGTCTGAAATGCTTGGTATCGACCCATTTGAAGTTGCAAACGAAGGTAAAGTTGTAATGGGTGTTAAAGCTGACAAGGCTGAAGAAGTTCTCGAAGCTATTAAAAGCGAAAAATATGGTGAAAATGCCGCAATTATCGGGGAAGTTGTTGAAGGCGAATACGTTATTGTCAACACTCCGATTGGTGGAGAACGTATATTGGAAGCCCCTATAGCTGATCCAGTTCCAAGAGTATGTTGAGGTGTTAAAAGTGGCTAGTTTATTTACAAGAAGAGTGCTTGCATATGTCATTGATTTCTTTGTAGTTTCTGCATTCATGTGGATTGTTTCTTACTTGCTTTCAGTATTCATCAATCCCTACGGTTCATTTCAAATTTACATGTATTTCCCATATGTTGTTCCTGTATTGATACTTGTTTACTTTATCGTTTTAGAAAAATCCAAAGGAGCAACAATCGGTAAAGCATTAATGTATTTACGTGTTATTTCAAGAAATGGCCGCAGAATCTCATGGATTCAGGCTGTCATAAGAAATTTAACAAAAATTTTCTGGTTCCCAATAATTTTCGATTGGGCTATCGGCAAGCTTTTAAGCAATGATAGAGTTTTTGGAGTATTTACAAAAACAATTGTAGTTAACGAAATAGAATAATTGATTCATATGATTAAAAGAGTTCAGGTTCTATGGTATTTAAACAAGGATGATTTGGAAAATTACTGCCTTGACTTTAAACCGTACAAATCACATAAACTTGATGGATATGAAATCTGTGAAGTTGATGAGGATTTAATATATGATTTATGTGACAGGGACCCTGACAGATTGGAGCCCCTGGATTACTTTATAAATCAAAAGGAAATTGAAAATTATCTTAGGGAGCATATTACCAACAATGAATATGACCTTGAAATTGATTCACCGGAACTTAACTCTAAAATCTCTGATGCAATAAAAACAATTGAATTTTCAGAGGAAGGATATTATATTTCAGTAGGTGACGGGGAAATTGGAGACAGCCAAAACGTAATCACCCACTGGTATGATGCACTTAAAAAAGAATATAACAGCTCTTCAAAGGATAATGTGTGGGTATTGATGGTAACCGGCTATGATCCATATGAACTCTCACTTACCGGAAGAACCCTTGCACATATATTATCTGATATTTTAAACATTAACGAGGCATCCCTTGATTCAATGATACCGAACAAGGGAAGAATAAGCGTTGAAGAATGGAACGAAATCCTGGATAAGATGTATAAGAAAAACAAGTTATATCTTGGATTGAACCGTGCTATTTAGATTAATTTTTCATAATTTGCATTTTTCACAGCAGTCACTGTATCTGCAGGATCTGCATTTGTTCGGATTTTTAGTGGCCATAAAAGGCTTTTGACCATCAAATAATGAGTGCATCCTGTTGATTGTAAAGCGGATTTCTTTTTCAGTGTCCCGGTCAAATTCCTCACTCCAGAAGATATTGTCAGTACCTCTTTGTCTCAGTGCTCCTTTAATAGGTCTTTCATCATCACTCATATTTTTAAATGCAAGGCAATATGCTCTTACCTGATTTATCGTTGATGGAAATGCCTTTGAACCGGGTTTATCGTCAATTATTACGATTTCGGTAGGTGTCATCCAGATTTCATCGATAAAACCTCTTATGCCGTCATCAGGTGATATTACAAAGCATTCCCTTGTGAGGGTCGCCTTTTCTTTTGACGTTTCAATCACTTCTTCAAATGTTGCAGGTTCGGCACTTTCTAGAAACTTTTCTTCCAGCTGGTTGTGAACGTCAGTTCCTTTTTTCATGGCTTTGGTTTCTGGTGTTTTTATGCCTTTCATGTACTGGAGATATATCTGGTATTCACAATATCCTTGTTGATTTAACCAGCTAATGGGGAAATTGTTTTTTCCTTCAATTATCTGTATACTTTCTATTGAAGGATGCTTTTTGAATGAGTACTTTTTGTATTTAATGACTTTGTTTTCCATCTTAAATTTTCCTTATTTTCTGGTAGGTCTTTTCAAAATAAGGCCGGTCAATTTTGTAATCTCTTCTAGGGGATAATTGTCTTTATACATGGTACGTGCTACTCTTTCAAGGCCTTGTTTTCTTCCTTCTTCAAGTCCTTGCTGATAACCTGCTCCTCCGCCTTCACTTTGAGCTTTTTCATATCCCGCTTCACGGCCGATTTCTATTCCTTCCTCTTTTCCTTTTTCATAGCCCTGTTTATAGCCGATTTCTATTCCTTCCTGGCGGCCCTGTGCAAGTCCGATATCAATTCCACGTTCGTTAATGGTTTCCCCATCTTCACGTGTGTATAATATTTCATCAACGTCTTCAATAACCTGTTCGGCCATTTCTTCAGCAAGTTTGACTTTAACTTGGTCTTCAACCTGCTTTTGAATGATTTTTTTAACCTCATCTGTCTGCATTCTTCTTTCGACTTCACTTTCAATATAATCGTCATATGTACCGGACTCAATTCTGGAGTCTATTTCGGATTGAATTTTAGCTTCGAGCTTTTCTTTAAGCATTTCTTCTGTGTTGATATCGTTAACTAAATTTTCAAGTGATGACTTATCCATATAAATTTCCCCATGATATAGTAATTATTATATTGTATTTGAAAGTATAAATAATAATCTTTTCAAATATTTAACTAATGAATTTTAATGATTTAAAAATAAATGATGATATAAAAAGTGCTGTCAGTAAAATGGGTTTTGAAAAATTGACTCCCATTCAAAATAAAGCTATTCCTGATGCTTTAGCCGGCAGGGACATTATTGGTCAGGCACAGACAGGTTCGGGTAAGACTCTTGCTTTTGGAATACCTGTTTTAAACAAATTGTTCACTCCAGACAGGTCTCCTCAGGCCATTATATTATGTCCGACTAGGGAACTGTGTGTTCAGGTGGCGGATGAGATTAAAAAACTGGCCAAGGATATGGATAAGGTGAAAGTGCTGGCCGTTTATGGAGGACAGGCTATTGGAAGACAGATCAGGGTTTTAAATAAGGGAGTTCATATTGTTGTGGGAACCCCAGGCAGGGTAATAGATCATATCGAGAGAGGGACTCTTGATTTGATTGGAATTGAAACTGTAGTTTTGGATGAGGCAGATGAAATGCTTGATATGGGTTTTAGAGAAGACATTGAACTGATTTTAAGACACACTCCAAAACAGAGACAGACTTTACTTTTTTCTGCAACAATGCCTGATGAAATCAAAAAGATTACTAAATTATATCAGAATAATCCAAAATTCATTAAAATATCAGATTCAAGAAAGACCATTCCTAAAATCAAGCAGTTTTCATTTAAAAGTGATGACCGGGACAAGATTGATGATTTGTGCAAATTGATTGAATTCTATGACTTCAATTTATGGCTGATTTTCTGCAATACCCGTCGTCGTGTTGACTTCGTATACCGCAATTTAAAAAGAAAGGGCTACAAGGTTGACAGCATTCACGGCGACATGACTCAAAAGGTCAGGGATAAGGTAATGAACAAGTTCAGAAACGGAAATATTTCCATTCTGGTTGCAAGTGACATTGCTGCCCGTGGAATTGATGTAAGTGAAATCGATGTTGTCGTAAATTATGACATTCCGCAAAATCCTGAAGATTATATCCATAGAATTGGCCGTACGGCACGTGCGGGGGAATCAGGCTATGCATTCAATATCGTTGTGCCTTATGAGGCACATGACCTGGTTAAAATAAGAAAAAAATATAATTTAAATGTAAAGTCAAAAAAGGTTCCGACTTTCGATGAAATCGAGCATATCAAAAATAAAAAAATAATGGATGATGTTAAGGTGTTGATAGAAAGTAACGATTTGAGCAGTTATGTAAAGGTCATAACATCATCTAAAATGGATACTGTAGAGATTGCAGCAGCATTATTAAAAATGATGAGAGAAAAATAGCTATTTTCTTCCATCGATAATGTTGTATTTGATTTTTTCTGCTTCAAGTTCACGTACGAATGATTTTGTCATGTCTCCGACACATAATGCCAAGACATTTAAACCTTTACGTGCGGCATTTGCAGTTGCCTGTGGAGCAGCGAATTCAATATCTATATTCAAACCTAGCTTTTGCGCAATTACTCTTGAAATTGTACCTGCTACAGCAATTCTATCGATTTTTGAACCGCTTTTAGTACCATTTTCATATACGTCTTTAATCAAGTTCAGGTCAGTGGTTTTAGATCCGCCTTCCTTAATGGTAGGCAGGTTAATGATGGTTGCTTCTCCAACAGTCATATCAATCAATCCTGTCAGATTGGTTAATGCAACATCTGAACCTTCTTCAGCGTCTTCCAAAACTATGCCATTTGCGTTTTCGTCACCTTTGTGGGCATATAAAACACCGTCTTCCATATAAAGACCAACAACCTGATCTTTTTTAAGGTCTTCACCGGCAACAGCAGGCCAAATGGTTTTATAATGATTCATAGTCTCTAAAACTGAATCAGAATATTTCCTTAAACTGATTGCATCTCTTTTTACTTTATCAATACCTTTTTGGGTTATTTTGTAAGGTGATCTTCCATCCTTCGATGTGATGTATTCTAACTCAATAAGGGTTTTTATGTTTTCCGAAACTGCCTGGATGGTGATACCTAATTTCTGGGCCAAATCTTTTTGTTTAAGATGCGGGTCCTGTTTAGATATCTCACTCAGGATTTGGAAGTGAGTTAGTGCACCTCTTTTTTTAAAAGCTTTCAATTTTCATTCCTCCTATTAAAATTAAAAATGCTTTGATAAATTTGTAAAATTACATTGATATTTTTTTATTTAATGATATATTAAACTTTTGTAAAAATTCATCTTTTTTTTCAAGAGGGATGTATGCACCACATGCCATTGCGTGGCCTCCGCCACTTCCGCCAACGTCATTTGACACTTCACGGATTATATTTCCGAAATGGATTCCGTCGTAGGATAAAAAGCGTGAACATCTAAGGGATACCTTTAATCCGTCAGAATCTTCAACCTGTGTAAATCCGATAATAGGTTTTCTCCAGTTACAGTGGCCTAAAATCATTCCTGTAATGGTACCGACAATTTCCGGCTTGATTCCTGTCCCGTCAAAGTACTGGAGGTTTTCAAGTTCAATAATATGTTCTCCGTCAGCAACTTTCTCCATTGACGTTGCAAGGTTATATCTATGCTTTCTGCTGATTTCTTCAAGTTCCACCAGTGCCCAGTCACGATTGCCTTTCAAAACTTCCATAGCTATTTTCTCTTCGTGATTTCTACCGCAGGCATTCATTGCAGTTGAAAACTCAGCACCGTCCCTTAAAAAACTTCCCGGATCTTCCAAAAGAAATGTATAGGAATCTCCAATCAGTACTTTAGGAATGTGCTCGTAGTATTTTGGCGGAACCTCATTGATAATCATTCGGTTCAATGCATTGTACAATTTGCCTTTTTCATCATTTGTCAAATCGGACAGGGTTTTTCTTCTGATTCTTTGCTGGGTCTGGTATAATATCATGAATTCGTCCTTTGATAAATAAGGGGGAAGGGTTCCTGCATTTTTAACTCCTTCGATTTCCTTATTCAGGATTGCACGGTCCTGTCTTGTCAGCGTATAATCTTTTCCGGCTTCACATAAAATGCCTATTTTTTCCAAAACCTCTGACTCTTCAGGTGTTATTCTTTTTAGTGTTGAATCAATACCCAATTCATCCAAAAGTGCTTTTGATTCATTCTGATTATTGGTTATTGGAAGCTTTACATCACTAAAGTATGATAGTGCGATAAATAATTCCCTGGTATTCCGTCCGTAGATGTTTAAATCGCTTTTAATCAAATCGAGATAACCTTCATTAATTGCATCATCCTGGATTATTTCGTTCAATCCTTCAAAATGGCCGCTGTGTGTATTTTGCATATCTCCAATTGCTGATAACACACCAATCCAGCTTAAATCAGTATATCCGAATTCCTTTGCAAGAAAATAACACAGACCTCCGCCGCAGACATAGTAAGACCCGTCAATGCCGTGATGAATAGGATTTATTTCAATGTATGTGAAATCCTTTGAATCTCCGTAATCAATGTCTCTTAAAGGTGGGTGGTGGTCCAGGATTAAAATGTTATTGTTTTCGCTTGCATTGGTGTCAATATGCTGGCCTGAACCCAAATCAGAAAAAATGGTCAGTTCATGATTCAAATCAATGTCATCAAGGACGTCAAGATTGACAAAATCAATTTCATGAGGTTTATTGAGTCTGTCAAGGATTGTTGAAAGAATTGCTCCTGAGCAGATTCCGTCACAGTCAATATGGGAATAAACCTTAATGTCTGATGATTTTTCAATCAATTCCTTTGCCTGATGGTATTTTTCAGCCATTAATGGTGGTATTTCCATTTAAATCAGTTCCTGATTTCTTTAATCTTTAAACTAATTTCTTTGATGAGTTCCAGTTTTGTCTTATCGTATTCAACCAGAACACGGCCGGACTTTTCATACCATTTTCCCGGATAAGCTCTTTCCTTTTGAACATTGTATGTAAATCCTAATCTTTTCAGTGCTCTTTCAATTTCAGCCATTGTAGGTGATGAAACAGCTATTTCCTTAGATACTTTTCTTCCTTCACTTAAAGTCAGGTCTTTATTTAAATATTGTGGCCAAATTGTAATCATTATTTAATCTCCTTTTCAAATATTTCCAGGGCATCTTTAACTACCAAATCCATATTGTAATATTTATATTTGGCTAAACGTCCTGCAAAAATAACGTTTTCCTCTTTTTCCATTTCTGCTTCGTATAATTTGAATTTTTCCAGATATTCTTCGGTCGGGTAAGGATAACATTTCTCGCCGTTAAAACCGGGATATTCTCTCATTATTGCGGTCTTGTCCTTAACTGTCTGACCGGTGAGTTTTTTAAACTCGGTAATGCGTGTAAAGTACGGGTCATTCGGATAGTTGACGACAGCAACTTCCTGGTATGAATCTTCATCAAGAATCTCATAAACGAAGTTCAGACATCTGTAAAGCAATTCGCCGTACTTGTAATCGTAAAAGTAATCAATAGGACCTGTATAGATCAGTTTTTTGGAATAGTTGATTTTATTTATGTATTGCTTGTAATCAGCTTTAAGGCCCACGTGAATATTGTCTGATTCAATCATGCGTTCACACATTTTGGTAAAGCCGTCTTTAGGCATTCCCTGATAGGCATCCTCGAAATACCTGTCATCATGATTGAAGCGGAATGGAATTCTTGATATTACTGAAGGACTTAGATTGGCGGCTGACGTTCCCCACTGCTTTTCAGTGTAGTTTTTAAAGAGTTTGTTGTAAATGTCACGTCCTGCGTTTGCCAAAACGACATCCTCTGAGGATTTAATCTCTTTAATGTCTTCCTTGTTTTCATCAATCCATTCATGCATAGACTCCTCATCCAAATCAAGGTCATACAACTGGTTTAAAGTGTCAATACAGATTGGCATCGGGACAAGCTTGCCGTCCACATAACTTAAAACACGGTGTTCATAATCAATCCATTCTGTAAACCTTGATAAGTAATCATAAACTTTCTTTTCTTTGGTGTGGAAAATATGAGGTCCGTATTTCTGGATTAAGAGACCATCATCATAAAAGTCATAGACGTTACCGCCTATATGGTCTCTTTTTTCAATTATCAGAACTTTTTCGTCAAGTTCATTGGCAATTCTTTCGGCTATCGTAAGACCGGAAAGTCCGGCTCCAACTATTACATAATCAAATTCCATCATATCACGCTTTTGAAGTAAAAATTGAGGTTTCAATTGCAGTTGTCATTGCAGACAAGAGCATTTTGGTTTTCATATCACTTTGATGTATTTTTTTAAGTCTGTTCACTTTTTTGAGCAGTAATCTGTTTTCTTCTTTTGTAAATGGAGACCCTTTCCATGTATTCATCCAGTGAAGCAGATGGGGATTGACAGAAACGATTTGGATTTCCTTTGAAAAACTTTCTGTCTGTTTTCTGCAGTAAATATAGGACTCCATCAAATCGTCAAGCAGTCTGACGTTGACGTTATTGGTAATTGACTTGTCGTCAGGCAAATCTCTGATGTAGTAATCATAACACATGAAATTGTTTAAATAAACAATGCCTTTAGCATTCAGCAATGTTTCCAGGGTGAATGCCATGTCGTCTCCTGAAATGAATGGCTGGAAACGAATATCATTGTCCATAATCAGTTCCCTTTTAAAGATTTTACTCCAGACGGAAGGTGCCATTTTCAATAGGTCAGGCTCCTGTTCGATATTGTCAATGATGATTGTATCAATCGGTCCGTCTCTTTTATATGTGACTTCAAGGTCCTTGCCGTAAAGGAATCTTTCGATGAAATTGTCCCATACAAAGTCGGATACATTTAAAAAATTAGGGTTTTCAAATGTTTCGTCGGGATAGGCATGTTCCAAATCGTCTTCATAAGGTGAATAGGACTTTTGGACATATCCTCCATATTCAAATATCCTTCTGAACCTTGCAAAGGCCATATCAGCATTATTTTCTTTGATCGCTTTGTATAAAGTTTCACAGCAGTCCGGTGTGTATCTGTCGTCCGGGTCTAAAAACATGATGTAATCGCCGGTACATGCATCAATTCCTGTATTACGTGGAGTAAAAGCTGCTCCTGAGTTTTTCTTATGGTGGATTGCAATGCAGCAGTCATACTTTTCGGCATATTCATCAATGATTTCGCCTGAACCGTCTGTTGAGCAGTCATTAACCATAATAATTTCTAAATTCTCATTTCCTATACTTTGATTTATTAAAGAGTCGATTCCTCCTCTGAGATGGTCACCAACATTAAAAATTGGCAGGATAATACTTATTTTATCTTCCATTAGAATCTCTCCATACTTTAAATAGCAATTCCATCATATCTGGAACTGTGTAAGTGTCAGGGTAAATATGTTTAACTTTATAGTCATCAAGGACATTTCCTGTTATTGGACCTATTGCAACGGTCAGCAACTTCTCTGATAATAAACTGATCAGTTTTTCTTTATCTTCAGATATCTTGAAGAAGTTATGTACCGTTAACGGGCTTGTAAATGTGATGGCGTCAATTTCTGAGTTTTCAATTTTAGCTATCAGTTCTTTTACGCTTTCATCATCCATTGGAAAGAGTGACTTGTATGCTTCAGCTAAGATAACTTTATTGTCAAGTTTTTCCAATCCTTCAGGCAGTGTTGCTCTTGCAGAAGCTGTTCTTGGAATTCCAATGATTTTATTTCTTATATCTAGCTTTGTAAATTCCTCAACCAGACCTTCAGCCGTAAAATCATCAGGCATCAGGTCAACTTCAACGCCCTGTTTTTTCAACAAAGATCCTGTTTTGTTTCCAATGACTGCAACTTTACAGTTCAAATCATCGAAAAAGTCCGGATAAAACAGATTGAAAGAATCAATTGTTGTTGGGGAGGTAAAAACAATCCAATCAAGAGAGTCCTTATTTTTTACCAAATCCTTTAGGGAATCTGTGTTTACAGGCTTTAAATCCAGTGTAGGTGCAAGAACTGCACTCCCACCAAGTTTTTCTACAATTTCACAAGCTTTTTTAGCCCTATCTGCAGGCCTTGTAATTGCAACAACAGGTTTTTTCATCATATTTACCTTCAATAACTTATAATGTTATATATTTTGATTTTGTTTGCTTATATTATTTGTGTAAATTTGAGTCTTTTTTGAAAGTGGAAATGTTTAAATATGATGTTTTAGTGGGGACAATTTTTACGAGTGAGCTCAACAAGCTTTAAATAGCCTTTTGTTTAAAGATTTAATAGAAAATAGGCCTCCAATTTAAAAAATGAAGGGGTGATTAAATTATGTTTTGTAATATTATTTACTAGAGATTAACTCTAATGAGTAATCTCGATATTGGGGATTAAATTAATGTCTACGGGGAATATTGCAGGTTTTTTCTGCAATATAGGCATTAATTATTTAGCTATTTTTTTAATGATTTTTCCAAATTAAATTTAAATAACTTTATATAATTAAAATAAAAATATTAATTTAGGTGAAATCATGTCAAATATTTTAGTCACATATTTTTCAGCAAGCGGTGTTACTAAAGGCATTGCTCAAAAGATAGCTAATGACAATGGGTATGATATATTTGAAATCGTGCCGGAAGAGATTTACACTCCAGCAGACCTGGACTGGACCGACAAGAACTCCAGATCAACTCTTGAGATGAACGACAAATCATTCAGGCCTCCTATCGTTGAAACTGTTGATGTAAGTGCTTATGATACTATCGTAATAGGTTTTCCTGTATGGTGGTATACCGCACCGACAATAATCAACACATTCATAGAAAGCGTTGATTTAAGCGGAAAAACAATTAAAGCATTCTGCACCTCAGGAGGCTCCGGAATCGATAAGTGCGTAAGCGACCTTTCAAGTACATATCCGGAACTTAACTTTGATAAGGGCTTAAGGTTAACCGGCAGGGAAAGTTCAGATAAAATTAAAGAATGGATAGGTGAGTAGTATGGCAAGAGATGTAGTAGTAATTAGTTCTTCACCTAGAAAAGGTGGAAACTCAGACACATTGTGTGACGAATTTGTAAAAGGAGCAACCGACGGTGGAAAGAATGCTGTAAAATATTTCCTTGAAGATATTGAATTTGACTCATGCAAAGCATGTATGGCATGTAAAACACCGGAAAAGGAATGCTATCAGGATGATCAAATCTCATTGATTCTTGATGAGATGATGGAAGCTGACGTAATAGTCTATGCAACTCCAATCTATTATTATGAAATGTGCGGAACCCTAAAAAGATTCTTTGACAGGTGCTATCCGATTTTCAATCATCTGGAGAACAAGGATTACTATATCATCACTGCAGTAGGCTCATCAAACGGTGATGCATTAACAGGTATCAGAAGCTTTATCGGATTTTCCAAAAATCCGACTGAAAAGGCAGTGTTTACTGTTGTCGGTGATGCTAAAAGTCAGGATGACTTACTAAAAGAAGTGTATGAAGCAGGTAAAAACTGCTAAATACTTATTTTATTTTTTTTAAAAAAATGAGGATAGAAAAGAGTTCTATCCTTTGTATTCAACACCATTAACCAGGAGTTTATGACCATTCAAGTTTATTGTTCCTGAATTTTCAAGGGAAGAGACATTACTGTCACCGGTTAATGACCAGGTTGAGCCGTTTTCAACAACAACTGTGGTGTTTCCGGTTGAGTTGATTGCACCGTCAAATGTAGTGCCTTTCAATGTGAAGTCTAAAGAACTGATTGAATCAACTATGATATCACCACTTAATTTTTCGCTAATTGCTGTTAAGTTGACGTCTCCGCCGTTTGATCCGACATTACCCCATTGGCTTTGGCCTGAAATGTCAAAGAGTATTCCGCTTCCGAAATTGAACTCGGATGATTCAAGGACAACGTTGGCCTTGGTATTGGTTACATGAAACATCGGTATGCTATCATAGTATTTTGATGATGAATCAACGGTTAATTTGGAGTTTTTACACATGAAAGTGGATGTTCCAACATCAGCATCTCCACTCATACTTTGATAGATGAATACACCTGCCAAGTCAACATAGTTGTCTCCATCCTTACGGTTTCCTTCTCCAAAACCGACCAATTGGGAATTTTCAACACTGATTGAGTTTTTACCTTCAATACATGCAATCTGAGATACGTATGAAGTACCCTGTGAGTTAATGACGCTTATGTTTCCGGTAGAATACATCAACGGTGAACCCCGTCCGGATTCTTTGCTGACACCTGTGTTTAAAACGGAGTTTTTAACAGTGACATTACCTTCGCCTCTGTCGGTTGCAAGAGCAGCGCAGCTGTTTCCGTCGGTGTTGATTATCACGTTTTCGGCATTTATGATACCGCCGAATGTTGCATCAAGTCCACGGGATTTGTCCTGATGGGTTGTAATTTTAACATTTTTTATGTTTGCTACGGTTTCGTTTGCTTTCTGTTCGTCTTTTTTCAATTCTTCAGGAGGTTTTTCAGGTGCGGTTCCGTTTCCTCCGTCAGGAGGTGTTCCTCCACCCATTCCGCCTTGACCCTGGCCGGAATCAGTATTGGTTACAAAAATACCGTTTGATCCTTTGGAATTGGTATTGACTTCACAGTTTTCAATATTTAACCTGCCTTGATCTTTAACCAAAACTGCAGAGTTAATTCCATAAAAGTCTGCATCATCGCCTGAACTTTGTGTATCTCCGGTTTTGTTGATTATTGAATTCGTAAGCTTTAAGATACTTGAATTGTTAACAAAAATACTGTTTTCATCACTTGCAGTTGATTTAAAAAATCCTTTATCTTCATCCTGCGTTTTACTGTCTAATTTCAATACTCCTTTTTCGGTTAAGGCATTTGCATCAATACTCTGGGTATCTACATTAATTTGGGTTGTTCCAGGTTGTAAAAATGCAAAATAGCCTATTACAGCCAATATTATAATAGCTATTATTCCTATTATTAAGTGAATTTTCTTCATGTGGATTGTTATATTGTTTACTGTTAAATAATTTTTTCATTGTTATATGAATATTGCTTTATTCGAGTTAAATTTTAATGTTAGGTCAATATTTACTTTACTTTGTAAAAATAACTTCATACATAAGTTAAATTTATATTTAATGAAGTTTAATATGTTTATATCGATTATAAAATCATTAAATCTTTTTTTAATGTTTTTATATTTGATTACAACAATTAAATGAGTGATAAAAATGACATCTGAAGTACTTATAATGAATAAAAATGCAATAGCGATGGCAGCGGATAGTGCGGTAACTGTAAATAATAGAAAAACTTACAATGGGGCAAATAAATTATTCATGTTATCAAATGAACCTCCAATGGGAATTATAATCAAAAGTTTAAATAGGGGTATTGTAAATAAGATAATTAAGGTTGTGTAAATATGAAAAGCTATATTTCAAATAATAATGTTAAAAGCGATTTTAAATATACAAGAGAATATTTCATCAATTGGGGTAAAAAAGTGGCTGAAGAGTCTCTTGAAATCCTTAGAAATGATTTAAAATCTCCGGATGATGATTAGTTCTTTATTTGTCATTTTTTTCTGCTTTCTGACTTGAAATATTCTATCCCTTATATTTTTTTAAAATGTTATTTTTAGGTTTAATAATCCATATTTGTGAATAATTATCTGTTTAATGTCTAAAGTTGATTTTCAATGGATTGATTATACAAACGGTTAAAATTTAAATAATATAAGAAAATAATATAAAATTAGGTGTAATTATGTGTGCTTTAGCAATTTTTAAAAGAAGAACTGGTCGTACACATTTTGAAAAGAAAGTTCGCGTTCCGGGCAAACAAGGTCGTGAGGCCGCTATTCGTCATGGCGAAATTCTTCGTCAAAGACGGGAGGATCGTAGAAAAGAGCTTTTAAAACAAAATGCCGGATAATTATTAGTATATTATTAACCATAAACCATTAGTTTGAAGAAGATACATGTTAGAATCTTAAGATTACTATATATTTTGGAAAAATATTGCTTCGGATTATGGCGAGAATTAAATCCTGGAGATATTTCAATGAATCAAAAAATAGAAAAAAGAAGTCCTGTTTTGGAAAATATGGAACATCAAGCTTTTTTAAAAGGTTATAATAAAGCATATTTTGAATCATATATTGAAGGGTATGTTGAGAGTTATTTGGAAACTGCTGAATGTAAACTTAAAGTTCTAAATGATATTGCAATGGATTCTAATAATGATTTAACGCTTGAAGAGTTATCCAATAAATGTGGATTTGATGTGGATGAAATATTAACGCTAAGAGTTAATCAAAGGACTATCGCTAAATTATTAATTTCATTGATGAAATCCTTAGATTTTATTTAGAATGACAAAAAAATGTTGAATAAAAGAATCACAAATAGATAATTGGTATAAGATTATGGCAAAAAGACAATTTACAAAAACATGGTGGGGCGAAAAATGGTTGAATGCCCTTGAAGGAGTATACTGGACTAATAGAATTGGTCGTGGAAGAACATATGCAAATACTGGACGTGTTTATGATATTAAAATTAATGATAATGTTGTAACGGCTAAAGTTAGAGGTAATTATCAAAACTATTATGATGTCATGGTTGAATTCAAGCAGTTAAGCGGTAATGAAAAAGAAAAGATTTTAAATATTATCCACAAAAATCCTTCTGTTCTGTCTGCTTTGTTAAATCATAAATTGCCTATTGAATTATATGACATGCTTAAAAAAGCAAAAATCAATGTTTTTCCAACATCACACAAGGATATGTATTCTTCCTGCAATTGTCCAGATTATGCTTTAATATGTAAACATATTGCAGGTCTTGTTCATATGATTGCTCTTGAAATTGATAAGGATCCTTTTTTAATTTTCAGGCTCAGGGGTTTTGATTTGCTAGAAGCCCTGAACTATTCTACTAAGGATAATACAATCAATATTAGGAGTGTTGATGATTTATTCATGCATGATGATACTGGGTTAAAAGAATGTAATGATGTTGATTTTTCTAAAATACCTGAGTTACATGATAGAATTTTCCTTTTGTTAAATGATAATCCAGTATTTTTCAAAAAGAATTTCAAAGCTATTTTAAATAATGTTTATAAATCCATGGCTCGTTTTGTTAAAAAACATGTTGAAGATTATATGAGATATCAAATTGATGGTGGTTATAATCCATTTTATGATTATTTCCCGGAATATGAACCTTTCAGTGGTGATGAAGATGATTATGATGATTATCTTGAAAATATTTTCCTTGAAAGGTGGGGAATGCCTAATCAGTGGAACAGATTAAAAATCAATCTTAATAAGAATTACGATATTTCAAAATTTGATATTGATAAAAAAGCACTTTTAAATCAAGATAAATCTTCTAAGGCATTGTTTGCATTTTTCACTGAATTATCACAAAGTCCCATAGACAAGTTTTGTGCAGATATCCAATTTTTAAATCTGATTTATAGCTTCACTTTGGAACTGATAAAAAAACATGCCATTGTCCCTGAACTCTTCAAAACTGCTGATTATTATAAAATCCGCTGGATTCCTGCAATTTTTGATAAATCAATATCTCAACTGATTGATGATTTGTCTTATACATGTCCCGACAATCTTTTGAAGTTTAAGAATCGAAAAATTTCCAGAAAAGACCAGATTATTGCTCTGTCAAGCCTTTTCATTGACGGATTTTTCAACGATTATTTGAGGCATGGTGCTTCAAGCACTGTTCGAAACAATTATTCCGAGAGTATATTTCAGCTATTCTTCTTTGAAGGACAGGAATTGGATATCAATACTGCTGAATCAATCAATCAATGGTTATCCAAGTTTATTTTAAATACAAGAGATTATGATTTGTATTTGGTTGTTGAACAAACCAGCAATTCATTCAATGTTGATATCAAGGTCAATGATGAGATGTCTCCAATCAATGAGGTGATATTGAATACTGAAGATATGGGTCTGAAAGTAAATCTGCTTAAGGACATATACATTATCAATGAAATTTTTCCGGATTTCAATAAATCACTTGATTTGGGTGAAGACTTGGAGTATAATCTTGATGATTTCACACAATTCTTTTTGAATACTTTACCATTATTTGAATTAATGGGCATTAAAATCATCCTTCCAAAATCTCTTCAGAAAATATTCAAACCGAAACTTGTTCTGGATATCAAATCAAATAATGAAGATTCATATATCAAATTTGAAGATTTGACTGATTTTGATTGGAAAATTGCAATCGGAAATACAACCTGTACTTTATCAGAGTTTAAAAATCTTGTGGAAAAATCAAAGGGTTTGGTCCGCCTGGCAAACGAATTTGTCATGCTTGATGAACGGGAAGTAAAGTCTCTTATAAAACAAATAGATAAACTTCCTGAAAAACTGAACAAGCATGATTTGATGAAGGCACTGCTCAGTGGTGAAATTAATGATGCTGATGTAAATGTTGATGCTGAGTTGGATAGGCTGATTAGTGAAATCAAGTCATTCGGTCAAGTTGATGCTCCAGACAATGTATATGCAGATTTAAGGGACTATCAAAAGACCGGATATTCCTGGCTTGTTCAAAACATATCTTCGGGATTTGGATCAATACTTGCAGATGACATGGGTCTTGGAAAAACATTGCAGGTTTTGGCTACAATACAGTATTTAAAAAACTGCGGTTATTTGGAAAAGGAAAAGGTTCTAGTAATTGCTCCAACAAGTCTTCTTACTAATTGGGCTGAGGAAATTAAAAAATTCACGCCGGATTTAAGTGCATTCATATATCATGGATCAAATAGAAGATTTCCTAAAAATGAACATGACGTCTATTTAACGTCTTACGGTCTAATTAGGCAAGATTTAAATAAATTTAAAAAGAAGAAATGGTTCTTAATTGTTGTTGATGAGGCACAAAATATTAAAAATCCTGATACAAAGCAAACAAAAGCGGTCAAATCAATCAAATCAAAACATAGGATTGCAATGTCTGGAACACCGGTTGAAAATAGGCTGGCTGAATACTGGAGCATTTTTGACTTTATTAACAAGGGATATTTGAAAAGCCTTAAAAGCTTTAGGAAAAACTATATTGCTCCAATCGAAAAGGAAAGAAATGCGGATATTTTAGATAATTTCAAACAGATAACTCAGCCATTCATACTAAGGAGACTTAAAACAGATAAAAAAATTATAAATGATTTGCCGGATAAAATTGTCAATGATGTTTACTGCAATCTGACCAGTCAGCAGATTGCCCTATATAAGGAGACATTGGATGTGTCCATACAGGACATTGAGGCAAATGAAGGGATGAAAAGAAGAGGAATAGTCTTGAAATTGATTAATTCCCTAAAACAGATTTGTAATCATCCATCACAGTTTACAAAGTCCAAAAATTACTTTGTAAATGAATCGGGAAAGCTGGAAGTACTAATGGATATCCTGTCAAATATTTTAGATAACAATGAAAAAGTTTTGATTTTCACACAATATGTGAAAATGGGTGAAATAATCCAAAATTTAATCGAAAAAACATTCAAAGAGGAAGTTCTATTCTTGCATGGGTCTTTGTCCCGTAATAAAAGAGATGAGTTGGTTAAAAAATTCCAGAATAATCCTCAAAATAAAATATTTATAGTTTCTCTAAAAGCCGGGGGGACTGGCTTAAATTTGACAGCAGCCCAAAATGTAATTCATTATGATTTGTGGTGGAATCCTGCAGTCGAAAACCAGGCAACTGACCGGGCATACAGAATCGGCCAGAAGGAAAACGTGATGGTTTACAGATTCATCACAAAAGGTACCTTTGAAGAGAAAATCAATGAAATGATTCACTCCAAAGAGGAACTTGCCAAACTGACTGTCGGAAACGGCGAAACATTCATAACCGAAATGAATACCGATGAGCTGAAAGAAATGATGGAATTGCGGAAATAATAATTTTTCATCCACAGGTAAAAATTGATTTAACCTTATTAAATTGATTTAATTGCATAAACAAAAGATTTATAAAGCCCAAATCAAATTTAGATAAGTTTATATAATTATTAAAGTAAATACAAAAACAAGGTGTTTTTAATGAAATATTCAAAGAATCAATTGCACGAAGTTATTTTCGAAATTAAATTTCCAATTATATTAAAATTATACACAGACCGAGAAGATGCCGCATCAGAGTTTCAAGAGCAAGTCAAATCTGAATTTCCAAATGTGGATTTTGAAAAAAAGAAAAAAACTTCAATTATACATGAAAATACTGGAGGGTCAAGTGAAGTTAAAACCAAAGACGAATATTTAACCTGGATTTTTTCAAATGGAAAAAAACAAATTCAATTAACAGGGAAAAATGTGCTCTTGGTCTGTAAAGGAGAATCATATACAAATTTTGAGGAATTCATGCAGGATGTCCATATAATTTTAAAAGCATTAAGGGAATATGATTTAAAAATAACCACCTTCACTGGCCTGAGATTCATAAATCAGATTAATATTGGAAACGAAAAGCAAATAGATGAATATATCAATCCAAATCTACATTTAATAAATGAAGAATTTGAAAATGACAACCTCATACAGTCATTAACTAAAACAGAACTTGAAATAGAAGGATACAATCTGATATTTACTTATGGCCAATTTAATCCGGATTATCCAAGCACCTCTTCAAAAAAAGAGTTTATCTTAGATTATGACTGCATTTCAGTATATGATGAGAAAATAG
>NZ_JAZRKF010000032.1:0-61386 GCF_045646205.1 Methanobrevibacter sp.
TGACATTGGATTTTTTGGTAATTTCTAAATCAGCATGTGCGGTCGCATTAATAGGAGGAATATCATCCTTATTATTAGATTCATTAGTATCAGTTTCAAAGCTATTCACAACAACCACATTTTCAATCAAACCTGAATAAAAGACCTGGGCAACAATAACTAATTTAGCAGATGAACCGTTAGCCAAATCATCAATCTTCCAAGTAAATCCATCATAACTACCAACAGTAGCATTATACGAAATAAGAGTAAGATAAGGACTTAAAATCTCACTTACATATACACCAGTCGCATTAGACGGACCAGCATTATGAACCACAACCGTAAACTCAACCTTATCAGTAATATTAATTTCACCAGTGACATTTGATGATTTATTGATACTTAAATCAACAATAGGTTTCGCTTCAATAAGAGATTCTGCCCAATTGTTATACGGATTAGTATCATTTTCAAATGAACTTACAACAACAACATTATCAATAGTACCGTTAACAGTAGTCTGAACTTTAATAGTCAAAACAGCAGTTGAATTAACAGTCAAGTTTCCAATATACCAATAACCACCAGTATAATTGAAATAACCTACATTTAAATCATATTTAATTAATTTAAGACTGGAACTCAAAACTTCAGTTACATTAACATTAGTAGCATTAGATGGACCATGATTAACAACAGTAATTGTGTACTCAACGAAATCAGTTACATTAACAACACCTTTCGTGATATTAGATACCTTCGTAATTTCCAAATCAACAACAGGTAAAGCTGTAATATTATCAATAGAAGCATTATTATTTGATTTATTGGTATCATTCTCATTACTAGTTACAACAACAACGTTTGAAATGGTACCATTTGAAATAACCTGTGCCTGAATAATTAACTGAGCAGAAGACTGATTAGCCAAATTACCTATGTAACAAACTCCACTAGTCACATTATAATTACCGCCATAAATAAGATAATCAGTCATATTAAGATAAGGACTTAAAACCTCAGACACAGTCACATTTGTAGCATCACTAGGACCATTGTTTCTAACAGTAATAGTGAATTGAATTATATCAGAAACGTTTACAAATTTGCTTTCCACATCAACATATTTAGTAATTTCCAAATCAACAATCGGCAAAGCAGTAATATTATCTATAGAATCATTATTATTAGATTTATTAGTATCATTATCAAAACTGTTTACGGTAACTACATTAGCAATAGTACCGTTTGAAATAACTTGAGCAACAATAGTCAATGTGACAGTTTCATTGCAGTTTAAATAGCCAATAATCCAAGTATAATTATCATACGTGCCTCTAGTTAGATTATAAGAGATCATAGCCAAGTGAGAATCCAAACTTTCTAAAACATATACTCCACTAGCATTAGACGGACCATTGTTCGTGACGTTTATAGTAAATTCAACATAATCCGTTACATTAACTGCACCTGAAACATTAGATTCTTTGGTAATAACTAAATCCACAATTGCATATGAAACTATTTCAGAAATACTCGCCTTATTGTTTGATAAATCTGTATCATTTTCAAAACTTGTTACAACAACTTCATTTTTAATAATACCAGAGTAGTCAACTATAGCAGTGATATTTAATGTTTTTGTATCTCCAACAGATAAATTACCAATTGTCCAAATATTTCCATCATAAGTAGTACCTTTGCTAGCATTAAATGAAATCAATTTCAAAGCAGGATCTAAAGTTTCATTAACTATGACCTGAGTAGCGTTAGAAGGACCCTTGTTCGTGACAGTGATTGTGAATTCAATTAAATCAGTCACGTTAACAGGACCTGTAGTATTAGATACTTTAGTAATAGCTAAATCAACAATAGGTAAAGCTGTAATGTTATCAATTGTATCATTATTGTTTGATTTATCCGTATCATTTTCATTTGATGTTACATTGACTGTGTTAGTAATTGTACCATTTGAAATAACTTGAGCTTTAATAACTAAAAATACTGTATATTGGCTAGGTAAATAACCTATATACCAAACCCCAGTAGTTACATTATAGTCACCTATCCAAGTGGAATATGAAGTCATGTTAAGAAGAGGACTTAACACCTCATTAACAGTGACGTTTGTTGCATCACAAGGACCATTGTTCTTAACAGCAATGGTAAATTGAATTTCATCAGATACATTTACATATTTGCCCTCAACATCCACATCTTTAGTGATTTGTAAATCAACGATTGGAAGAGCAGTAATATTTTTTATGGAATCGTTATTGTTGGACATGTCAGTATCGTTATCGTATCCATATACAACAACAACGTTTGAAATAGTGCCGTTTGAAATAACCTGGGCGACAATAGTCAATGTAGCAGATTCACCGCCATTCAAATAACCAATATTCCATGTAGTGGATCCGTCATAACTACCTTTCGTAGCATTAGCAGAAATCAATTTGAGATGAGGGCTTAAAACCTCGGAAACATACACTCCACTTGCATTGTTTGTATGTTTATTGTGAACAGTAATATTGAACTCTATTTTATCAGTGACATTAACAAATCCGGATACATTGACAGATTTAGAAATCTCCAAATCAACATCAGTAGATACATAAATGTATGAAATGTTATCATGATTATTTGTTAAATTAGTGTCGGTTTCAGCACTGTATACAATAACCTCATTTGAAATTGGTGTTGAATAGACTGCTCTAGCAAGAATAGTTAAAGTTGCGGATTCGCCAACGTTTAAAATATCAATACCATACCAAGTTGAAGAATTATCATACACCCCTTTAGTAGCTTTGGCAGAACCCAATCTAAGAGAAGGATGTAAAATTTCACTCACATATACGCCAGTAGCATTACAAGGACCGGCATTATAAATAGTGACTGTAAATTCAATTAAATCAGAAATGTTAACTTCACCATGAGTAACATTACTAGATTTATTAATACTTAAATCAACAATCGGCAAAGCAGTGATTGTTTTTTCATCCCAATTATTATAAATATTAGTATCGTTTTCATAGCTGTTTACTTCCACGTAATTTGAAATTGTACCTTGTAAAGTAACATTACAAACAAGAGTTAAAACAGCAGTAGAATTATTTTTCAAATTACCAATATACCAAATGCCTTCAGTGACATTATAATATCCGTCATTAGTAATATTATTAATTAATTTGAAAGATTTATTTAAAATTTCACTTACATTAACGCCTGTAGCATTGCATGGACCATTATTTTTAACTGTGATTGTAAATTCAATTCTATCAGTGACATTGACTGTACTTGCACTGACTGTTTTACTAATTTCTAAATCAACAATAGGTAAAGCAGTGATATTGGCAATACTATCTTTATTATTTGATTTGTTGGTGTCATTCTCATTACTAGTTACAACAACAACATTTGAAATAGTACCATTTGAAATAACTTGAGCTTGAATAATTAACTGTGCAGATGACTGGTTAACCAAATTACCAATATACCAAACACCACTAGTTACATTATAATATCCTGTAGAGTTTAAAACTTTCAATACTTTAAGATGAGGGCTTATAACTTCACTAACAGTGACATTGGTAGCATCACTAGGTCCATTATTGAAAACATCAACAGTAAACTGGATAATATCAGAAACATTTACAAATTTGCTTTCGGTATCAACCTTTTTGGTGATTTGTAAATCAACGATTGGAAGAGCAGTAATATTTTCAATGGAATCGTTATTGTTGGACATGTCAGTATCGTTATCGTATCCATATACAACAACAACATTTGAAATTGTGCCGTTTGAAATAACCTGGGCGACAATAGTCAATGTAGCAGATTCACCGCCATTCAAATAACCAACGTTCCATGTAGTGGATCCGTCATAATCACCTTTAGTGGCATTAGCGGAAATCAATTTGAGATGAGGGCTTAAAACCTCGGAAACATACACTCCACTGGCAGGGCTTCTGAGCTTTTCATGAACGGTGATATTGAATTCGATTATATCACTAACATTGACAAATCCTGAAACATTGGAAGTTTTGAAAATCTCCAAATCAACATTTGTTGTTACATTAATTCTTGAAATATTATCCTTATTATTAGAAAGGTTAGTGTCCTTTTCATAACTATATACAGTTACTTCATTGGTAATGAGACCTGAATACATCACTTGAGCAACAATAGTCAATGTAGCAGATTCTCCAACGTTTAACTTACCAATGCCACTCCAAGTTGAAGAATTGTCATAAACACCTTTAGTAGCATGAGCGGAAAGCACTTTAAGGGAAGGATGTAAAATTTCACTCACATATACACCAGTAGCATTACATGGCCCAGCATTATATATAGTAATATTGAATTCCAGATAATCATAAAGATTTAAAGTTCCAGAAGTTATATTTACAGTTTTATTAATCATTACATCGACAATAGGCAATGCAGTAATATTATCTATAGTATCGTTATTGTTTAATTTGTTAGTATCGTTTTCATAAGAAGTTACACTGACCACGTTGGCAATGGTGCCGTTAGAAATAACTTCACAAACAAGAGTTAAAACAACAGAGGAATAACTGGCCAAATCACCAATATGCCAAATCTTACCATCATAATAACCTACATCAGTAGTATTTGAAGTTAATTTAAGATGTGGGCTTAAAACCTCAGTTACATTAACACCACTAGCATCACAAGGACCATTGTTTTTAACAGTAATAGTAAATTTGATTTTATCCGTGACATTGACATAACCGGATACATTGACATCTTTTGAAATTTCCAAATCAACTATAGGCAATACAGTAACGCTAACATTATCTTTGTTGTTAGTTAGGTCTGTATCAATATCTGCCCCGGTAATATTAACAACATTTAAAATATCTCCTTCAGAGGTGACTTGAGCAACAATCGTTAAGTTATGAACTTCACCCTTGTTTAAAGTGCCAATAACCCAAGTAGCACCATCAAATCGTCCAATGGTTACATTACTTGATATAAGTTTAAGATTTGAGCCTAAAATTTCACTTGCATATACACCACTAGCATTAGCAGGACCATCATTGTAAACAGATATTGTAAACTCAATCATATCAGTAACGTTGACAACGGATTGATTCACCTTTTTAGTGATTTGTAAATCCACATAAGCTTTTGCAAGAGTAGTGATATTATAATAATTATTGGAAAGATTTGTATCGTTTTCATAGCTTGTTACATTAACCGCATTAGTAATATTACCTGAGTATATTACTTCAGCAATGATTGTTAATGTTGCATTAGCACCTTTATCCAATCTACCCACATTCCAGGTTCCATTACTATAACTGCCTACACTAGGATTATTAGAAATCATTTTAAGACGATAGTCTAAAACTTCACCAACAACAACACCAGTAGCATCTGATGGACCATCATTGAATATTGTAATGGTATATTCAATAGTGTCTGTTACATTTACCGTATCTGTAATATTAATCTTTTTAACAATGCTCAAATCAACAATAGGTATAGCTGTGAAGCTGTGTGCGGAAGCGATATTATTTGACATGTTTGTATCGAATCCGTCACCAATTACCCAAACAGTATTAGTTATAGGTCCCCCATGAATTATTTGAGCAGTAATCGTTAATGTTACGGTTTCATTAACATCCAAATCTCCAATATGCCAAGTAGTACCATCATAATCTCCTTTAGATGTTTTATTATCCAGCAATAAAAGATATGGACTTAAAATTTCAGTTACATTTACACCAGTATCCCTAGTAGGGCCGTGATTCGTTACATTTATTACATATTCTATTATTTCAGAAACATTGAGAGTATCTGCAGTAGTATTAACGGATTTTGAAATTTCTAAATCATCTACTGACATTACTCTAAACAAGTTAGAGTCAGTATCGCCCAGCGTGGTTATATTACCTTCATATTTAGCGGTTGCATTATAAAGACCAACAGGCAAATCGAATGTGTGATTTCCCACATAAGTACCGTTGATAACTTCAACTGTGAAATTTGTATGGCCCGTATCATTAAATGTTACTGTAACATTACCGGACAAACTTCCCCATGCACCGTCAGTTAAGGAAATAGAAACGGTTGTACTGTTTCCATAATAAAAGTCATTCACATAAATTTTAACAATAGTAATGTTTGACAAGGTATCTCTTAAATAAGTGTAATATCTATCAGATTCATGTATATATGCAAAATAGTAAACTTCATCATTTTTGGCATTAAATACATATTTTACTGCACCGGAACTGTCAGTTACTAAACGTGAGCTGTTTATAAATTCCCCATTATGGTCATACATCTCTACAGTGACGTTCTGACCTGCCTCACGATCACTTTTTTTAGGCTTGGAATTACACACATCAATACCGTTTTCACTCCAATAAATTACATTGGTGCATGCAATAGCAATCGAATCGCTTTCACACCATATTCCATTTAATAAGTTATCAAATCCAACAAATACTGCACTAGTATAGTTATTTCCTTCTTCATCTACACCAACAATCTTATTTATAAATTTGTTAGAATTTGCCTGATTATCAAGAAGGATAACATCTTTTAAAGTGAAGAATGAAAGAGTGAAAATTGCAGAACCCTGAAATGCAGTATTGTTAACCAAGTCAGTGTTTATGATTTCACTTGATCCACTTTTAGTATTACGATAAATGGCTCCTCCCTGATTTTCAGCAGTATTGTCTCTAAATGAGGAATCATAAATTTTAATCTGAACATTCTGTGCAAATATGGCACCACCACGTTTAGCGCTGTTACGTTCAAATGTAGCATTGTACAATAAAGCATCTCCGCCGACATTGTACATGGCACCACCATCAAAATTAGCAACATTGCCTATAAATGAAGTATTATATACACGAGCCGTTATACCATTAAAGTAATTTGAACCGCCCAAATCAGCATTATTTTCATTAAATGAAGAATTGTAAATATAAGCATTAGAAGTAGAGCCTTTTTTCCAATAAACAGCTCCACCATAAGAAGTTCCACTATCTGTTGTAGCACGAGATCCTATAACAGTGACGTTGTTCATAGTGTTACCATTAAAGTAAATAGCACCACCATAAATATTTCCATTAGTAGTTGAAGCCAATGAATCCACGATATATACATTAGTCAACTCAGATATGGATGTTGAGTAAATTGCTCCACCGCTAGCATCATTTGTTGAATTTTCGACTTTAGTTTGAGAATATTTAATGGATATGTTTTCAACTTTAGGGGAACTTCCAGACCAATAAATAGCACCGCCTTCACCATTGGAAAGGGTATTTGAAATAGTTGCATTAATTAAAGTACCGGCTTTTCCACCCCAATAAATAGCACCGCCTTTGGAATTAAAGTTATCTGATGTGGATTTTGAATCATCAATGATGACATTAGTTAAAATATTGTTGTTAACATTGTTAGTATTTAATATATAAATGGCACCACCATTTGCAGATTTCAAGCTATTTCCAGCATTTGAAGATGATGTAGTTATACTTATATTATTTAAATTACAATATGTACCGGATAAATAAATAGCACCACCATTAGCATCAGTATTATAATTGGCATTGGATGATGAATTGAATATCGTGACGTTGTTTAGATATCCATTGTTTCCTTCCCAGTATATAGCACCACCATTTCCACTTATGGTTTCAACATTTTGAATTGTGACATTAATCAGTGAACAATCTGCACCCTGGGATAAAATAGCTCCACCTCGAGTTATGTTTACAGTTGAGTTTATTATAGCACAATTTGAAATAGTAATGTTTTTATCTGCAATATGAATTGCACCTCCACCATTACCATATTTATCACCGGTTTGGTTACAAAATGAATTATATATGTAACAGTGGTCGATTACAGAGTTTACTGCAGGACCTTCTTTCATCAAAATTGATCCACCACTAAAACCAGCAGTATTTCCGTCAAATGTATTGTTATAAACCCATGAATCACTCATTTGATTTGCAATTGCGCCACCATGTTTTACAGCGGAGTTGTTGTAGAATTGGCAGTTGGATATGGTTAAATTATGGCTGTTACCTCCTTGGTCACCAGTATATAGAGCACCTCCATCACTTGAAGCATGATTATTAATGAATAAACAGTTATTAATTACACTATCTAATGCACGGAACCAGTCAATAGCTCCCCCATGTCTTGCAGATGCAGTATTGTTGATAAATATACAATCTTCAATCAAACCTCCTGAAGATATAACATCACCTACGGACCAAAAAATAGCCCCACCACCTTTCATAGATCCATTACAGTTATTTTTAGTGAATGTACATCCTATAATAGAATCATTACCATGACCACCAACCCAATTAATAGCTCCACCATTAGCTTTTGCATCATTATTGTCAAACCAGGAATAATATACTCCCGCATTATCACCCTCAATATCTAATGCACCACCATCAGTTGAAGTTGCAATATTATTTGTTAAATTACAGTTAGAAATAATTGTATCGTCACCATTAACCTTAATTGCACCTGCGGAACCTGCAGTATTATTTTCTAAATTACAGTAAGAAATAGTTGTGTTCTCACCCTTAATATAAATTGCACCAGCAACAGAAGCTTTTGAATTAGTGAAATTAGAATAAGCTACAGTGGTTTCAATATCATCAATATAAATTGCACCACCAACCAGATTTCCGCTTACAGTACAATTATCAAATCTGGAGTATAAGATATCCGTACTTTCACCATCCACAAATATGGCTCCACCATGATTTTTAGAATAAATATTTTCAAAAACAGACCATTCAATTGTAGCATTATGCCCATTAACGTATATGGCCCCACCATGATTTAATGATGAACTGTTAGCAAATGTGGATGAATTAATAATAGTCTCTTCACCTTCAATATAGATTATTCCTCCCTGACCTGAAAAACTGTTATTGAAATTTGACTCTTCAATGAATGTCCTTGCACCTTTAATGTAAATTGTTCCACCGCGAAGATTATTATTAGTAACCTTATTGTTATTGAAGTTAGATGTGGCTATATGGGTATCCGGACCTTCCACATAAATTGCGCCCCCACCATTGCTTGAATCACTGCCTTTAGCCAAACAATCTTCAATATTGCTTTCTAAAATGTGGGTACCTCCACCTGCAACATAAATAGCACCACCGCTACGTGAGGCATTACAGTCTGTGATATTGGCCTTATCTATTACAGCACCCCAACCATAAAGGTAAATTGCACCACCGCTACGGGCAGTATTCAAATCAAATGCAGAATTCTCAATTCTTACATAATTACCAAATACATAAATGTCTCCACCATCTATAGCACTGCACTGGTTGAAATTAGAATCTTTAATGACTGTATAATGTCCTTCAACATCAATAGCTCCACCACGTGCAACATTGCTTTGACCGGTACATAAAGTGAAGTTTGATTTTTCAACATTTGTATGTTCACCGGCAATATAAATAGCTCCGCCATGGTAGGTCTTTACACTACACTCTTCAAATGTGTTTTCTGAAATATTGGCATAATCTCCTTCAACGTAAATAGCTCCACCATACATTTCAGAAATTATACTTGAGAAATCAGATCCTGAAATACTTGCATTAACACCAGATACATAAATTGAACCACCATTAACTGCTGTACCTTCTTTAAAAGAAGAAGCGTCAATGATACAATTTGAACCACTTAAATATATAAAACCGCCAACATAAGCTTCACTTTTTTCAAAGTTACAGTTCAAAACCTTTGAGTCGCTACCTTCAATATCGATAGCACCACCATGGGCAAAGTTTTTAGTATTTACCTTGTTGTTAGTGAAGTTTGAAAGAGATATGGTGGCATTAATACCTTCCACATAAATTGCACCACCATTCAGTGATGTGGCAGAACAATTTTCAAAAGTGTTTGATGTAATATTAGCATTTTTACCCCATACGGATATAGCACCACCATAATTTACAGCAATTCCATATGCAAAGTCAGAGTTTATAATGGTTGCAGAATCACCATCGACATATATCGCTCCACCGGAACCTCCGGTACCTGCATCATCAGAACCTGTATTTTGATTAAATGAACAGCCGTCTACAAAAGTACTGTTTCCTGAGATATATATGGCACCACCAATAATGGCTCGAGTGTTGTCAATAGTTGAATTGATAATTGATGCTCCATTACCTTCCACGAAAATTGATCCGCCGCTTTGAGAAGCTTTGTTTGTTTTAAATTTAGAAGCATTAATATTTGCATTTGAACCTGCAACATAAATTGCAGCACCATTTAAAGCAGTGGAATTATCAAAAATACAGTTTAAAATATTTACATCATTACCAATAATATATATTGAACCACCATTGTTAATAGCAGTACACCTGTCAAATTCACAGTCTATTACTCTTACATCATCACCTGTAATGAATAAGGCTCCACCATCAACTTTAGAAGAGTCTTTTCCATCATCCATATAAGCTTGACCTAATGAGAAGGTTGATTCGGAAATTGTTACATTTGAACCTGTAAGACAGATTGTCCCACCACGAGTACTTGAAGTATCGTTATCAGACTTATTTGCACTTATTCCCTTATTGTTTATACATGTAATGTTATTGATTATACCATTACTACCCTGCCAGTAAATTGCTCCACCATCATCACCGGCAATATTGTTTTCAAAAGAAGTATTATATAATTTACACCCTATTCCCTCAACATATAATGCAGAACCATCAGAAGCATTACAATTATCAAAGGCACAGTTATTAATTTGTGTATCATTACCAATTATGTATAATGCACCACCACCATTTATAGCAGTACAGTAATTAAACTTAGTATTAGTTATAGTTACATCATTACCAGTAACAAATAGTGCACCACCATCTACCTTTGATGAATCTTTACCTTCATCCATATAAGCAGATGAGTAGGTAAATGAAGAATTAGATAGAATTACATTAGAACTTGTAAGACATAAAGTTCCACCACGAGTACTTGAAGTATCATTAGCAGACTTATCAGCACTTATACCTTTATTGTTTATACATGTTATATTATCAATAATACCATTATTACCTTTCCAATTTAAAGCACCACCATCATCACCAGCAGTGTTATTGGTAAAAGTAGAATCTATTAGATTAACAAAGTCACCATCGACATAAACCGCACCACCATCAAGTGAAGCATTGTTGAAATTAAAAGTAGATGATGAAATGTTAATTAAATTAGCATTTATATAAATAGCTCCCCCATCTATAGCACTGTTATTAATAAAGGTTGAACCACTAATACTTGAAGTTGAGGTTATAGCTGAAGTATCAGCAGCAGCAATATATATTGCACCACCATTCAAAGAAGCGGAATTGTTAATAAATGTTGATCCAATAATTTCAACACTTTCACTGGAGGTTAAAGTAATAGCCGAACCATTAATACCACGAGCATTCTTAAATACAATATTTTTCAAAATCACATGAGCATTATTTGTAATATTGAATATTGATGCGATATTCGCACCATCAATAGCATATCCATTTCCATCAATGATAATACTCTTATTAATATTAATACCATTCTTAAATGCAACATCACTATCAGAGTACGTATAATTCTTATCCAATTTGACAGAATCATTGCTCTGGACTAAAGAATTCAATTGCGTAAATGAATCTGAACTTTCTGTCAAAATCTCATTTTGCGTATCCGATGCTTGCAAACTTGGTGAATCATCCACAACAGATGTTGAAATCGGTGGACTTTCAACATCATCGACTGCACATGCAAATGATATTGTAGACATGAACACCAGGAACAAGCAAATGATAATGATTACTCTATTTTTATTCATATGCTAATACCTTTTAGTTCTATTGTATAATATGCCCATTAAATAAAAAACAATTATACTGTTGTTAATTTATGTTAAATAAATATAAATGTTTTTCTTTTTAAAAAATAAGGTCAATTAAAATCATTTCAGAAAATATTGTGATAAGCTAAACAAAACATTGGAAAATATTTATTGACTAAACAACATTAATGAAATAATATATAAAAAATAAAAAATGATTAAAAAAATGATAATGCGCATAAATAAAACATAAATTATACAATATACTTGTAAACAAAATCAAACTGTTAAAATTTAAAATTAAAAATAAAAGGTTAAATAAGAAAAATAACAATAAAAGTAATACTTTTTCACTAAAAAAAATATTAAATAATAAATATAAAAAAATAAGAAAAAAATATCAAAAAAAATAAAAATTTATGCGATTAAAATTTTCTTAATAGAATAAGAAAAAATCTATTGTAGAAAATATAATTATCATTCAAAATTGATAAGATTTTCCACATCATCATAAACTACATCAAGTCCGCACATTGAAGGAACATAATTTGCAGCTTTAGCTGAGTTGACACCGATTACTTCAAAGCCCATATCTTCTATAGGAGCAACAACCATACAGGTGTCACAAACAACATTTCCACCTGCAGATTCAATGATTTGAGTATAACCCATTCTATCGGCAGTTGCCTTAACAGAAACGGATGTACAAATCCATAATTTGTTTTTAATTGTTTTACCTTCTACAATCATGGCAACATTCTTGATTTCTTCAAGTGAAGCATGAGGACAACCCAAACAGATTAAATCCGGAACACGATCGGTTGTAGTTAGTTTCTGACGGGTTTCTAATATATCCTTATCAGATACAAACATGTAATCTTCGACTTCATCCTTATCTGTTGTGCTCCATTCAGGAGTAACATTTTCCATATGATATAATGCTACAGAACCGGATGATGCAAGAGCTGCACCTAAAGTCTTTAAGTCATTATTGGTAGGAGTGTTTTTAACATTGAAGTAAGGTACTCCACCACCAACGGTTTTTCCAACTATATAACCTAATGCTCCCCAATCCGCACCGGATAATTCAGTATTGACATTGACTATTAAGTTGGCTTTTCTGTTTTCATCCAAGTGGAATCCATAAAGAGGAGTTTTTCCAACAATAGCTGCTGCAAGAGCTGCAGGACCACCTTCACGATTAGTTCTGGCTCCAATTACCGAATTAACATAAGCTACTGCAGATGATTCAGACCATGATACATGATCTCTGAATCTAGGAACATTACCTACAAGATATGGTGTACAGGTACATGTTTTGGAAATTCCAAGTTTTCCATAAGCGTCTACAATCTGATTCTGCTTAATTGAGAATTCCTTTGGAAATCCTAGAGCTTCCCAGTTATCCAAATCAGTTCCCGGAGGATTGAGTGAAGCGTTAATGCCTGAATATTCAAATTCTTCACTGGCCAAATCTTCAAGATACTCCAAACCTGCCTGACCAATAGTTTTGTATGAAACTCCAGATACCTGAGCAGAAGTAATATCAACGAGTTTAGAAGCACCGTAGATATCTCCTAAAGCAACTAAAATATCCATACTTTTACGGATGGTTTCACCAAATTCACCATCACACATCTGTTCTTCTTTTTTTGTTAAAAACATATTAATCATTTTTTAATTGATATTCAATCATTTCATCAAATATATGAAGGAAATTATCCTTACTTTCATAAGGTATCATAGCTCCGGCCGCAATATCGTGACCTCCACCAGTACCGCCGAAATTATTTGAACTGTCGCGCAAAGCTTTTCCGAGGTCAACACCACGTTCAACCATATCCCTAGTAGTTCTACCGGATATTTTAATGTCATTGTGAAGTCTTGACAGTCCTAGCACAGGTTTTGATGAGTCAATTAATTCAACTGAAAGTCCGATACTTGCAATAGTACCCATTACAGACTTTAAAACCTTATCTTCACTATATAAATATTGTGATGAGTTTAATTGAACAGCGCCTTCTCTTTTAACCCATTCTAGACCTTTTACAATTTGATCACGGTATTTACGCTGCAATTCAGTTGCAGTTGACAATGCCTTTTCCCTTTCACCTAAAGAGATGCTTAAACCTAAACCAAATTTCTTGTTCTTACCGCATGCATCTAAGATATATGCATATTCCTCCAAATCCCGAAGCATTGGAATTTCTTTTGGAATCAAATAACAGTCCCCATAAATATCAGGATTTATTTTTATTAATTCTGCTGTTAAAACGTCTTTTTCCTCATCAGCCAAATCAGTGAATTTAATACCATAGGATAAACCAATCTTTTCTAAAAATGCGGTAGCGCCTTCCGGGTCTCCACTAATTCCAGGCAATGGTGGTGTGAATGTATAAGCAAGAGATTTGAACAATGGTTCTGATGCTTTTGAAACTATTTTTAAATCTTCATTAATTTCAAGGTTAGTCTCTTTTGCATCTTCCAAAATTAATTTGTTAACACCATTGAATCCATCTTGGCCTTGCATGTCACCAAAAGCACCTACAAGTGCAAAATAAGCCAAATGCTTTTTATCCAAATCACGAACACATAAATATGCAGAACCTGCTCCAGATAAATCTTTACTACCATCAATTCCAAATAAATGTGGATTTACATGAACCAAATTACTGTCTGCTTCAGTTCCATCCACTTGATGGTGGTCAGCTATAATAACATCACTTTTAAAAGTATTCAATTCGCTTACAAAGGAACTTCCCATATCTGAAAAAATGAATAAATCATGTTGCTCATGTCTGAGCTGATTTATTACATCTTCCTTTAATCTAGGCACTATAGTAGTGTGAAATTGAGCGTTCTCTTCTTTTAAAGCATTCGCTACTACAGCTGCTGCTGATATTCCATCAGCATCATTATGTGAAATTATACGAATAATTTCATCATTTTCAATATGCTCTTTGAGCATGTTACTAGCTTCACTAGCCCTATTTAACAAGGAGTGCTGCTGTTTGTGGATTATATCTCCAACCTTCTGGTAATTGTCCTTCACTTACGTAGTAGGAAGCTAATTTTCTGATTCTTGATTCAATGATAGTTAATCCTCTTTTAGAGTGTAAATCTTTAGGATTTTCTTCTAAGTGATCTCTGATGTTAACTGCTCTTCTGATTAAGTTCATTAAATCTTCTGGGTATTCACCAGCCTGATCATTTCTTTTTAAGATTTCAGTGATTCTTTCACCGGTTACATCTTTAACTTTAGGAATTCCGTATTGGTCTCTTAAGATAATACCGATTTCGGAAGTACTTTTACCTTCTCTGTTAAATTTTAAAATCATTTCTTCAATTTCTTCGTTACTATAAGTTACCCATTCTGGTCTTGCCATAAATAACACCTAATTATATTATAAATTAATCTTGAGTAGTATACCACTCTATAAATTTTTTTAATGAATTTTTTCTATGTGAAAATTGGTTCTTTTCTTCAGTTGTCAATTCACCAAAGGTCTTATGCTCACTAGGCACATAAAATATAGGATCAAAAGCAAACCCTAAATCTCCTTTTTCTTCAACTGATATCTCTCCTTCGACCTTGCCTAAAAAAGTCTTGGGCTCAGAATTGGGGGCGCAGTACCCAATAACTGACCTGAATTCGGCATAACGGTCAGGAACATTATTTAATAACTTTAAAATTCCCTGATTACCTAACGTATCTTGAACATAATGTGAATATGTTCCTGGAAAATCATTTAAAGCTCTAATGAATAAACCAGCATCTTCAACAATCACAGGTCTATTTAGCTCACGGCTAGCATATTTTGCACCAAACATAGCCACTTCCTCAAGAGTTCCCTGAGGTTCCATGTAGCCTAAGTCAATATGCTCAAGTTCAATACCATGAACTTTGAAAATATTCTCTGCTTCTATAACTTTATGTTCGTTACCAGTTATAAATGTTATCATAAAAATAGATTTGAATTAAATTTTTTATATAATTATCTATGATTAATGAGTATACCTTCCGCGATGTTGTATCTCATTAATTTTATCCAATATTTTAGGATTGTCATATCCTTTTAAAACACTGTCAAAATAAGCAATTGCCTTTTCATAATCAATGCTTTGAAGAGATTTCTTTAAAACAAGCAAATCAACTGCCTTGTCCTCATCCAAGTCAGAATATCTTCCCAAACCAAAGTCTAAAAATACCAAATCATCATCTTGAAGCATTATATTTGATGACGTTATATCGCCGTGAATGATGTCGGCTGAATGGAGTTTGGCAATTTTCTGGCCAACTTCAAATGATAACTCCTCATTAATGACCTCTTTAAGCATTACCCCATCAATTTCTTCCATCAATATTGATTTTTCATTTAAATCAACATCATAAAGAATAGGAGTTCTAACACCTGCCCTTTTAGCGTCACTGAGCAATTTTGCCTCAAGCTTGCATCTGGATTTTCTGATTTTTGAATCGATTTCTGGAATTCTATAGTTTTTAGGAATTCTTGCCTTTATGACTGCATTTTCGCCCATGTATGAACTTTTTATAATATTGGACTCGGCACCTTTTGCTATCAAATCATCCGGTAATTTCAAATAGCTTTTGGAATTGTCAATCCATGGAATATCAACTTCATCAGTTCTAAAGCGCTGAATAATACCCGTGTCTGATAAATCCATCGGTCCGAATTCCTTGCACATGAGTAACCCTAACCAGGCAATCATGACCCCATTATCACCGCACAGCTTCATTTCAGGCATGTAGAACTTTGCACCATGCTCTTCAGACATCGTCTTAAGCATTTCTCTTAATCTTGAATTGGCAGACACTCCGCCGCAGAGCATTACCTCATCCTTTTGGGTATGTGATAATGCACGCTCAGTTACCTCAACAAGCATTGCAAAAGCGGTTTCCTGAAGTGAAAAACAGACATCTTCAATATCAACACCTTTTTGGTGCGCCCTTAGTGCTGCAGAGAGCAATCCTGAAAATGAAAAGTCCATTCCCTTTACGACATAAGGAAGATCAATGTAATTTCCTTTTTTGGCCAGCTTTTCAATAACAGGACCTCCAGGATGACCCAAACCGGTTTCACGACCGAACTGATCAAGACAGTTTCCAATAGCAATGTCTAAAGTTTCACCAAAAATCCTATAACGGCCGCTTTCATATGCAATAACCTGACTGTTACCTCCACTTACATATAATGACACGGGATTTAAAGCACCAGTATCCAGTTTGCCTACCTCAACGTGTCCAATACAATGATTTACACCAATAATAGGTTTTTTAAGTGATAATGCAAGTGAACGTGCAGACGTTGCAACAATTCTTAATGCGGGACCCAGTCCAGGACCCTGTGAAAATGAGATTAAATCTAAATCAGAGTAGTTTATTCCCGCATTTTCAATAGCTTGAGGAATAAGTTTAGGAATCCATTCTGCATGGTGTTCAGCAGCAATTCTTGGATGAATTCCGCCTTTTTCAGGATATAACTGGCAGCCTTCCATAGCCAAAATATTTCCATCACCGTCAACAATACCCACACCTGTTTTTTCTGCAGTTCCTTCAATTCCCAAACATATCAATTAAATCAACTCATAATAATTTAAGGTTTAATAGATATTTAAAGATATCAAATTTTGATGTAAAAATTATTTAATTAATGAAAACATAATTCAATACATGGGATTTTATAACACTAATACTGTAGAGGAAAAAAGAGTAAATAAGTTAACTGGAGATATTCACATTAATGATGCCTTTAAGGAAGAAACTCAAAAAAGAGGCATTCCCATTTATGATGCATACAACATTCAAAAGAGATTGTATCATGAAGTTGAACAGGAGATGCTTGTTGGCGAAGAGGCTGTTGATAATCGTTTAATGGAGCTTTTAGAAGAGAAAGGTAAAAAAGAAGTATCACATAATTACATCACCGAGATGTCATTTGAAGACGGGAAAAGCAAAGGAATGATTCCGGCTAGGCCGAAAGAAGCTCCTACCAGAAATGAACTGCTTGACAGTATCCCTCCAAGAGCAAGGGACGGCAAAACATTCAACAGAAAACCTGATAAAACAACATCCGATTATCTGAACAGAATATTTTTACAGAATCAAAAAATTATCAATCAAAACAAAAGAGTTATAGAATTATTAGAAAAAATTGAGGAAAAATTATGATAGAAGGAATTACAACTTACGGATCTACAGAATTGATGGAGTATTTGGCTGAAGTAATTGATCCGGTATTTATTTGTACAATAGGAACAACAGAAACCTCATTAATACCTGGTTTATCAGGTGCAGGCGCATCAGCAGAACTGACTGAATACACCCCTGCAGCAGATTCCGAATTAATGGTTTTAGGTCATGTTGAGTGTATGGAAGAAATTCCACAGACTGTTGTCGGAAAGGCAGCGGCCCCGACACCGGCAATGCTTACAAAAGCATCCCTTGAAATAGCTGATATCCCATTTATTATTGCAGATGCAGGTTGTAAAATCAAACCTCACATTGAATGTATGCACCTCGGAAAAGATTATGGAAGAGACATAAGAACCGGAAAAGGTGTTTTAAACCCATTGGAAATTTATGAAAATGCTCGTGAATTAGGTGCTGAACTTGCAAGACGCCACCCGATGCTGATTATTGGGGAAAGTATTGCTGCAGGTACAACCACCGCATTAGGAGTTTTAAGAGCATTGGGCTATGATGCAAATGAAAAAGTCAGCGGAAGCATGCCTCACAATCCTCATGACATGAAAACTAAAATAGTCGATGAAGGACTTGAAAATGCAGGTTTAAACCCTGAAACAGACAATATCGATGGCTTACAGGCTATCGGTGCTGTTGGAGACCCTACATTAGCAGCCATAACAGGATTTGTTTTAGGCGTTGACGGCCAAATTCCTCTCATATTGGCCGGAGGAACACAGATGGCTGCAGCATGCGCTGTTATAAAATCAATTAAACCAAATTTTGACTTTTCAACAATAAATCTTGCAACGACCGTCTATGTTGTAGGCGATGAAACTGCTGATTTGATAGGTCTTTTAAAGCAGATTGACGATGACATAACACTTCACTCCGTTGACCCTAAATTTGAAGATTCAGACCATGACGGATTGAAAAATTATCTTGACGGTTTTGTAAAAGAAGGAGCAGGTGCCGGAGGAGCAATGTTTACTGCATTGGCCCGTGGCATTCCTTTAGAAAAGTTAAGAAAAAAAATAGAAAGAACATGTAGTTAATAATAACTACATTTTATTATTTTTAAAATATATGGGCAATTGAACCCATAAATACTACTATACCAACTATCCAACAGTAGTAAGAGAATATATCCAAACTTTTATTTTGGATTAAATCAAGCAGCCATTTAATAGCCATATAACCTGAAACGAATGCTGCAATAAATCCTAGAATAATGGCAGCACCATCTCCACTCATTGATAATCCGATGTCTTTTAGCTGCAGTACAAATGCACCGAAAATAGCCGGTATTGATAATATGAAACTGAATTTTGCTGCAAATTCCTTGTCAAGACCCATTACTAAACCTGCTGCAATGGTTGTTCCTGAACGGGATAACCCAGGCATGATTGCGCAGGCCTGACCTAATCCCATGAATAATGACTGGAACCATCCCATATGGGACATGTCAATTTGTCCTGAAGCCATTCTTTGTGAGAGGTATAATATTGTACCAGTTACAAATAAAAAGAATCCCGGAACATACAATGCGCCTGCAAATAATGCGTCCACCTGACTTTCAAAGAATACTCCGGCAAGACCTACCGGAATTGTAGCTAAAATTACATACCATGCAAGTCTTTTATATGGATCTGCATAAAATCCTTCCTTGAATCTATGTTGCAATAAGTCTCCAACACTTAACAGCCATGCACGTATCATTTTATAAATATCTGCACGGAAAAAGATTAAGACTGCAAGCAGAGATCCCAAATGAAGAAAAGTATCGAAAGCAAGAGAACTTTCAACACCCAAAATATTCTGGATAAATATTAAGTGTGCAGAACTACTGACCGGTAAAAATTCAGTTAATCCCTGAACAATACCGATGATAATTCCCTGAAGAATATCCATTTTCTACACCTTAGATATAATCTAACCAACCGTATTTGTCTTCGATTTTACCTTCAACAATGTCAAAGAATGTGGATTGTATTTTCTCAGCAACCGGACCTCTTTTTCCAATTCCTATGGTTTTACCATCAATTGATCTGATTGGAGTTACTTCAGCAGCAGTTCCGGTGAAAAATACTTCATCAGCTAAATATAATCTTTCACGAGTAATTGTTTCTTCAATAACTTCAAATCCTAAATCTCCAGCTACTTTAATAATTGAATCACGAGTAATTCCTTTTAAGTTTGAAGATCCAAGTGATGGAGTGTGTAAAACACCATCTTCTACTAAAAATATGTTTTCTCCACTACCTTCAGAAACATAACCTGTATAATCAAGCATGATAGCTTCATCATAACCATGTTCAATAGCTTCGAGTTTAGCCAATTGGGAGTTCATATAGTTAGCTCCACATTTTGCCATAGCAGGAAAAGTGTCCGGAGCAGGTTTTCTCCAGGATGAAACACCTATATTAACACCGTTTTCCATTCCTTCTTCTCCAAGGTATGATCCCCATTCCCATGCAGCTATAACTACATTAACAGGACAGTTTAAAGGATTTACACCTAATTCACCATAGCCTCTAAATACAATAGGGCGTATGTAACAGGAAGTCAAACCGTTTTCCCTTACAGTTTCTTTTATCGCTTCTGCAATTTCTTCTTCAGTATATGGAATTGGTATTTTGTATATTTTCGCAGAATCAAATAATCTTCTTACATGTTCTTTTAAACGAAATACTGCAACACCATTTTCATTGCTATATGCACGTATACCTTCAAAAACACTTGTTCCATAGTGGACTACGTGAGAAAGTGAGTGAATTTTTGCATCTTTCCAATCAACTAATTCTCCGTCCATCCATACTTTACTTGCTGTATCATCCCAAGCCATATTTATCACATCTTTTTTTCTAAATAATTATATTAGATTTATTTTTATTTATAATTTTTCAACGAAACACTTATATATTATCAAAACCATAATATAATTTGTTGGTTCCGTGGTCTAGTGGTATGATACCTCCCTTACAAGGAGGGGATCACGAGTTCGAGTCTCGTCGGAACCACTACTTTTTTTATTATTTTACTTATAATTTTTAACAAAATTTTTTAAATTTGTATGAAATTTAGTTTAATCAAAAGTAAATAAATTATAAATTTTTTCTAGATTAATATTGATTAATATAAAATTAATAAATATTTTTAAACAATGTTTAATATATTGTAAAAATACTTTTATATCATATAGCATGATTAAATAATAAGATTTAAATAATTTTCTAACCATATTTATTATTACAAATATAGGAGATATTTAATATGGTAGTTAAAATTGCTATTATAAAAAGTGGTAACATTGGTACTTCACCAGTTATCGATTTGTTGTTAGACGAAAGAGCAGACAGACCAAATATTGATGTTAGAGTATTTGGATCTGGAGCAAAAATGAACCCAGAACAAGTAGAAGACGTTGTTCCTAAAATAGACCAATTTGAACCTGATTTCGCAATCTTCATTTCACCAAACCCAGGTGCACCAGGTCCTGCAAAAGCAAGAGAACTCTTATCTGAAAAAGATCTCCCTGCTATTATCATTGGTGACGCACCAGGTAAAGGTAAGAAAGACGAAATGGACGAACAAGGTCTCGGTTACATTATCGTAATGTCTGACCCAATGATTGGTGCAAAAAGAGAATGGTTAGACCCAACTGAAATGGCTATTTTCAACGCAGATATCTTAAAAGTATTAGCAGAAACCGGAGCATTAAGATTAGTACAAAAAACTATCGACGGTGTAATCGCTGCTGCTGATGCTGGAGAAGCTATCGAATTACCAAAACTCATTATTACTGCTGAAAAAGCTGTTGAAGCAGCTGAATTCGCTAACCCATACGCAAAAGCTAAAGCTATTGCAGCATACGAAATGGCTGGATCTGTCGCAAACTTAGACATGAAAGGTTGTTTCATGACCAAAGGATTCGAAAACTTCATTCCTTTAGTTGCTGCTGCTCACGAAATCGCTGCAGCTGCTGCTAAATTAGCACAAGAAGCAAGAGAATTAGAAAAATCAAACGACACTGTTTTAAGAACTCCTCACATGAAAGAAGGAAACCCAGGTCGTAAAACTGATTTAATCTCAAAACCAGAATAAGTAGATTCATTTCTACTTATTTTTTAACTTTTTTTTAAAAACTTACTAAAAATAAGAATAAATAATGGAAAATTTCCATTGATTTATAAAACTCCTTTTGTTGATGGTATTTGGTCATGTTCTATTTTTACAGCATCTTTTAGAGCTTTTGCAAATGCCTTAAAAATAGCTTCACATTTATGGTGGTCATTTACACCCTGAACTTCACCGTAAATGTTCAATTTGGCTGAGGATGCAAATGATTCAAAGAAATGAACTACAATATCTGCAGTCATGTCTCCGATTTTTTCATTTTTGAAGTTTAAGTTCATGTTACAATAGCTTCGTCCACTTATATCTATTGCAACGGTAGCAACAGATTCGTCCATAGGCACGATTGCATGAGCCATTCTTTTAATACCTACTTTTTCACCGATAGCTTCACTGAAAGCTTCGCCAAGTAAAATTCCAACATCTTCAATTGTATGATGATCATCGATGTCAATATCCCCTATAGCTACCACATCTAAATCAACCATACTGTGTTTTGAAAATGATTCCAACATATGATTAAAGAAATTTATTCCGGTTGAAATATTATATTTTCCAACCCCGTCAAGATTCATTTTAATTTTTATATCTGTCTCGGATGTTTTCCTTTCAACATTAGCCATTCGACTCATGACAATAACCTTCCAAATAATTAATTTTTCCTTAAAGCATTCAGTCCTTTGGACCGTCCCTTATGATTTTAATGCAATCTGTAGGGCATTCCATTGCACATAGTGTACAAACATGACAATATCTTAAATCCAATATACGTGCAACGTTAGTAATTTTCCAAATTTTAGCTGCTTTGGGGCAAATCTCATAACATTTACCGCAGCCGATACACTTAGACTCATCAACATCAATTTGTAACATGAACTCACCGACAAATTATAACTTCAAAGTAGCCACAGACATCGCTTTAAATCCAATATATATCTCTTTACCAATAGTGAGATTCAATTCTTTTTCAGCAGACACAGTAATATCGGAATAGATATTTACTCCTTCAACGTCCACATTAACGCGAATAATCTCATTATTGAGTCTCATTTCGACAATAGTACCCTTAATTATATTACGGATACTGGACTTTTGCGGTTCAAGCATCAAAAAGATATTATCATAACTGATTAATGCCAAAACCTTATCTCCAACAACGTAGTTCTTATTTAAAGGAATGTTAACATCGAAACTACTCATTCTAACAGTCATTACCCCTTTTGACTCATCAATGGCTAAAACTTCAGCTTCAATTTCATTAACATCCTTATGAAGTTCCATAATTGCATTAATTTTTTTACATTCTTTTAAAATAGAATATCCTTCTTCGGTTAAAGTAGTGCCCCCACCACCACCTTTACCTCCTTTAGAAGTGCTTACAATTTTAACTTGCAAGTTTGATTCTATTTTGTCGATATAGTTAAGTGCTGTCCTATAAGAAATTTTAACCAATTTAGCAGATTCCGTTAAGGAACCGGTATCTAAAATAGATTCAAGTAGCTGATATTTTTTGCTGTCCAGCAGGAAAGAATTACCATCCACATTAATCTTATATTCAACACCCGCTCTTACATCAGTCATATTATAATCCTCCAAAGATATATAACATGAAATGTTTTGTTTTTTATATAAAATAAGATTTACTATTATTTATTTCTAAATTCCAATCTTTCAACAAAATTAAGAAGTTTATTAGCAATAGTTGAAACGGGACCGAATTTTGAAGATAACTCCCTAAGGGATGCGATATCCTCTTTTGTGAAAAATTTGACTAAAATCAATGCAAAGAAATAGACAATCATACAGGCAATGATACCCGGGAATAACCATAAAGCAGTTTTAGGAATGAAATATGCAACAATACCCATGATTAATGATGCTACTGTAATTTTAATAAGGGGCAATAGCTGGAATTTTGCCTTAGTTAATTTAAATACAAAATAAACTACAGGAATCATCATCAACAGACAACCGATTGTAGTACCAAGAGCACCCCCCGCAATTCCCATGTTAGGAACTAAAAGCCAGCACAAAAGACCTGTTGTAATGGAACCGAAAATTAAAATGTACATTGGAATACGTGGATTACCAATACCCTGAACAATACTGGTTGAAATGGAAAATATTGAATAGAATGTCATACCAATAGCCAAAATAGCTAATGCAGAAGCCCCTGCAACATATTCCGGTTTAGCGAAATACAATACCCTTAATGTAGGAGCTGCAAACAATGCAAGTCCAACACACATCGGTATAACAAAGAGTAATGAATATTTATATGACTCGTTAACATATCTCTGCAATGTAGGAATGTCTTTAACTTTAAAAGCTTCAGAAGAAGCAGGCAAAATCGTTGTTGCAACGGAAATTGAAATCATTAAAGGTAAACGGGCAATAGGATCTGCCGCTGCAAAAAATCCAACAGCATCCAATGTTAAAAATTTACCCATAATAATAGTACAAATATTATAAATAAGCATTTCAGCAATAGCGGTTATAATGACGGGAATAGAAAATTTAACTAATGTTCCGGCAAGTTTTAATTGTTGTTTTGTTGTAAAGACAAAATCTGGACTAGGTTCAGGAATATATTTAGGCATGTAAACTTTAAAAATATAAACCGCAGAAAAAGCAGCCAGTGAATAACCTATAACGGTACCCCATAGCGCACCGACAGTGGACAAACCAATTAAAACAAAGGCGGTTGCAAATAAAATCATGAAAAGCTGTTCAATAGCACGGGTATACAAAATATACTCCATTTTATAAACACCCTGGAATGCTCCCCTAAATGCTCCTAAAACTACACTGAAAGGAGTGATAAGTCCAACAATCTGCAGCGGAACTAAAGCAAGAGGCTTATGTAAATAACTATAAGCCAACCATGGGGCCACGACAAAAATCATTAAAATTCCTAAAAACAAACCTAAAAATACCATTATTTTTAAAGCCGTGTAAATGGTCTGTCGGGCCATATCATACTCATCAACAGCATTGTATTCAGCAACATATTTTGCAATTGCCGGAGGCAAACCTCCTGCTGCAAGAGTTTGAAAAATTCCCTGAAACGGCAAGGTAAGTCCTAAAACACCATACATAGTAGGTCCTAGAAGCATAGCCATTAAAAAACGGTAAACATATCCGCCAATACGGAATATTATATTACCTGCAAAAATTATTAAACTACCCCTAATTAACTTACTTGCCATGATATAACCTAAAAAAATTAGTTATTATTACTTTAAATTTAATATAATATATAAATGTAATGTAAAGTATTTAAATATATTTTCTTAAAAAATTTTCAAATTCCATTAAAGTCCGATCCAATGATTCCATACCATACTCATCTTTTTTAATGTCATCCAAACTGTCTTTTGACCAGAAGGATGCGCCTAAATTAGATCCGAACGGCCCTCCACTAACAGGAATTATTCCATGAATCATAAAGTAAGTAATATTTTTTAAATGGGCAAAATCAGCGCCACCGGTTCTGTCTCCGCCAACAGCAATGCTCATGCCTATTTTTCCCCTTAAAAGATTATAGTCAATTGCCTCCAATGCACGGGTTCTATCCATAATAGCTGCAAGATTGCTTGAAATGCCCCCGCTTTGAACAGGAGTGGCCAAAATTATCCCGTCGGCTTCCTGTAAATTTTCATAAACGTGAGACATGTCATCATCAATAATACATTTTTTATTCACTAAACAGTAATCACAGTGCATACATGCTTTGATTATCTTTCCGGCACATGAAAATAGTTCAGTTTCAAAATCATTATTTTCCAATTTATTCAATGCATTTTTAATAACATATTCTGTTGTACTGGCTCTGGGACTTCCACAAATTCCAAAAACTTTCATTTCAAACCCACCATTATAATTACAGTTTATTTTTTTAATATAAAAAAGTTATTCGGATTGAAAAAAATATACACAATATTTATAATATCAAAACACCATAAATTAATATAATAGTTAATTATTTGAGGAATATTTATGAAAATAGGGCATGGTGTTGTAAAAAAATATTCAAGGGAATATCATAGAACTTTAAAAACTGGAGAAAAAAAGAAATATACAACAGAGCAGATCCAGATTACAGTACCAAAAAATGAAGATATCTATTCTAACAAAGAAAATGTTCTTATTATTCCTCAATCTGAAATAGAAGCCTTTAATAATCTAGAAGAAGAACTACATGCAACTCGAGTGGCTAATTATCTACATATGATGGAAGTGGAAAAATTGGAGCAATTACTTAAAAATCAGGATTCCTCAGAATATGAAAAAACCATTGAAGAACTTAAACATGAACTTCATTTAAAAGAAAATGAAATACATGATTTAGAAGCGATAAACGCTGAAACTAAAGATAATACATTAGCCATTCTAAAAGAAGAGAATGATAAAATAAAAACAAAACATTCTAGATTAATTGAAGAAAATGAAAATCTTAAAAATAAATACGTGAATATGAAAATAGAAAATGAAAATCTTAAAACCAAATATTCAAGTATTAAAGAAGAAAATAAAAACCTAAAAACCAAATGTTCTACCCTTAGAGAAGAACATGCAGATATTAAATCAAGTTACGATAACGTTACTTCAAAATATGATCAGCTTAAACAGGAAAATCTCAATACAAAAACTTCATATGCTGAAATGTTTGAAGTCAATGAAAGTTTAGAAAAAGATTATGACGATTTACGTCTTGATTACAATGATTTAGTTGATAAATACAACGACCTGGAAGAAGAGTTATATAACTTAAAAACCAGCAGAACTCGTGACGAATATATTGCAAGTAAAGTTAAAGAATTTATTTTAAATAAAGAAATTTAGAATTGATAATCATCCTTAAATTCAGGATTCCATCTTTTAAGTCCAGGAATGAATGTTGTAGTGATACCTGTTGCTGTAGTTTCAGGCAATCTTGGATTTTTTTCCATCATCTCTTTTGATTTACGGACAATCATTTCTGTTAAGGTTATATCAGGTTCTGTGTATTTACCATCTTTAAAACAGTCTTTACAGAATTCTGGATTAAGGCTGCCGTCCTCATTTGTTCCGTAATCTTCTTTTACAATAGGTCTGCCACAGGAATTACAAAAACCCATAAAAATACCTCATTTTAAAAAAAAATAGAAAATAAATTAGAAATTAATCTAATTTACTTGTTCGTCTTCATCCATTGCAAGTCTCATATTATCTGGATCAGGTGGGAAGTGTGCTAAGAAGTCTTGAGCAGATCTTCTGACATCTCTTGAACCGATAATATATCTTCCTGCAATAATTACATCTGCACCTTTTTCGATAGCTTCTTCAACATTATCCGGAGTGATTCCTCCAGCTACTGCAATAAGGCCACCGCCAAGGATTTCTTTAATCTTTTTGATGTTACCCCATTCAGTCATTTCACTTACGTCTTCACCTTTTTCAGCTTTGTAAGTTTCAAGGTCGACATTTCTGTGTAACAAGACTATATCCGGTTTTAAATCATCAGGCAATTGTGACAATTTTTCTTCAAAGTCAGCAACATTCATCATATCTAAGATTGCATAGATACCTTGTTTTTGGGTTTCATGAATAGCTTTCTTGATTGATTCAATAGTACCGAGTCCAGAAATAGCTACTGCATCAGCTGTTGCGTCAGCTGCCATTTTAATTTCTACACGTCCAACATCCAAGGTTTTTAAGTCAGCAATAATGAATGCGGATGGACGAAGTGCTCTGATATCTTCAACTACACCGACACCGAATTTTTTGACGAGTGGTGTACCTGCTTCAACGAGTACTCTTTCCTTATCAGGTAAATCCTCTAGGATTTTAGCCATTGCTTCTTTGCTGTCTAAGTCAAGAGCAACTTGTAAGTAAGGTGGAGACCAAAGTTTTTGTACTCTGAATCCCATAATTGGGTGAGTTCCACGGTCTTTTTCTGCGAGAACTTTGTCAATTGAAGGGTATCCTTCCATTGCTCTTCTGATAGCCAATTTGGTAGCTCCATAATTATATTGATAGATTTTTCTGAAATCTTTTGCAGAAGGATCGATGAATACACTGACATTAATTACGATATCTTCAACAATATCTTTTGGAATGTATCCGTCTTCTACTGCATCAGCTACTGCTCTTGCGACTGCAGTTTGTGCAGGTCCAAAAATTTTACTAGCATCTTCTAAGTCACCAACAGTTACTTTAGGAATAATTAAAGTTGCTGGTTTAGTCAATAAGTTTGGTCTGATTACACTGGTTAATGGAGTATGACCGACTGAGAGGTTAGATAATCCATTAGCGAAAGCTTGACCAACAGGACCGAATTTGTCACCAATTAATAAATCAATGTGTGCTAATTCCGGGCCGTCTCCAATAAGAGCTTCTCCTATTTTATACATTGGGTCCATTAAATTTCCTCCGTTATATAATAACATTTTATAATATATTTTTATCCATAAATATAATTATTGGAAGTTAATCCTTTTTGAGATATCTTTTGGTAAAGGTAATCTTCTGAAAGGCATTCCTTTAGTTTTTTCATTAATTTCTGATATTAATTCATCAACATCCATATCGACTTTTTCACCGGTTTCACGTACAGTTACTTGGAATCTGCCGGATTCAGCTTCTTTATCTCCAATGACGAAAATATAAGGTATCCATTCTTTAGAAGCACTTCTGATTTTTTTACCGACACTTTCATCACGGTCATCAATATCTACACGAATGTTTGAAGCATTAATTTTTTCATATATTTCTTCGGCGAATTTTTCATGAGCTTCTCCAACAGTAATGATTCTGGCCTGTATTGGGCTTAACCAGGTTGGTAACATTGGAGATTTTTCATTTAATTCAATAGCTGTTTTTTCAAGCATTGCACATAAAACCCTTTCAATACTGCCTGTTGGAGAACAGTGCAAGATTGTTGGATTGTGTTGCTCGCCGTCTTCACCTAAATATTTGATATCAAATCTTTTACCGCTTTCAACATCGATTTGAACTGTAGGGTTTTCAATCGGACGACCTAAGTAGTCGATATTGGCCAAGTCAATTTTACAAACCCAGTAATGATGTCTTTCAGGTAAAACTTCTAAAAGAATTGGTTTTTGGAATTTGGATGCGATTTCATACATCCATTCTTCATTTTCTTCAAAGAAATCCTGGGTTGCTCTGAAAATTACTTCAAAGTCAAGGTTCAAGTCGCTACCGGTCTGTAAACACATGTCAGTCTGAGCTGAAAACTCAGCTAAAGATGCCGGAACGTCAGCACAGAAAGAGTGGAAATCCGGCATGGTAAATGCCCTTAATCTTTTAAGACCGACAACTTCACCTTTTTTCTCAAATCTGAAACTGTAATGAGTTAACTCGAAAATCTTGGCAGGCAAGTTTCTCCAGGTTAAGAATGAATCGCTCATCAATCTGAATGCACCGAAACATGCTGCAAATCTTAACATCAACTTCTTTTTGGTGTCGGTTCTGTACTGTCTTTCACCGAATTTGTAAGCATGCTCATAAATTGCCTGGTTATCCAAATCATAGAAAATTGGAGTTTCAACAGGCATTGCACCTCTGTCAACGACCAAATTGTAAACATAATCATCCAATAAGTCTCTGATCAGTTTTCCTTTAGGATACCAGCGGAGATTACCAACGTCAGAAGCAGGTTCATAATCACAGATTTCCTTTTCCCTCATCAATTTAACATGAGGAGGTTCTCCTTCATCTGATGCGCCCTGACCTAATTCATAATCAACAAGCTGTTTGAATGCTTTATTATCAAATTTAAAGTCATCAATTTCAGTAATTTTATTTCCTTCAAGGATTTGCCATTTGGAAGGTTTTCTTTCAACTTTTTCTTCATCGCTGTCAGCAGTGATTGTTCTTGAAAGTTCACTTAACGGGTGTCCTTTACAGGATATTTCAAATGCCTTATACCAACCGAAAGGTACTCTTTGGACATTTAAATCTTCAGCTAAAAGAGCCTGTTCCGCATCTTTTAGGATTTCAACAGCTACTTTTGGTGAGCTTAATGAAGAAGATAAATGAGCATAAGGGTATAAAACAATATTTTCCGCATTAACCTGGTCATTAGTTTTTAAAACTTCTTTGACAAGATTTTGAACAATTCCTTGAGGATTTTCTTCATCTTCTTTTTCAACCGCTGTAAATACAACTAAAGAATCATCAAATGAGCCGTCATGTTTGGCTTCTTCAATTTCTTCAGCTACAGGAGTTTTCTTTTTAACATTGTAATTTAAATAATCAGAATGAATCAATAGTATTCTCATTTGACCACCATATATTATGATTTAATTTTTATTTTTAATATTATATAAAATGATTTAAAAAGTCACATTTTACAAAAGAATAATATATTATCAAAATAAATTATTATTCATGAGAGTTATTTTAGCGGGAACTGGTAGTGCAGTTGGAAAAACTACAATTGCAACTGGAATAATGAAAGCCTTATCTGAAAAATATAATGTTCAGCCGTTTAAAGTTGGTCCAGACTATATTGATCCGTCATATCATACTTTGGCGACCGGAAATACTTCCAGAAACCTGGATTCTTTTTTTATGCATGACGGTCAGGTCAGAGATTCCTATAATAAGGCAATGAAAGACAAGGATATTGCTGTTATTGAAGGTGTTAGGGGACTTTATGAAGGAATTGACTCCATTAACGATATTGGAAGTACTGCTTCAATTGCAAAATCCCTAAAAGCTCCTGTTATTTTAATTATTAACTCCAGAAGTTTAGTTAAAAGTGCAGCAGCATTGGTTTTAGGCTTTAAGGCATTGGATCCTGAAATCAACATTGCCGGAGTCATCTTAAACAAGGTTAAAAACAAGGCGCACTATGAAAAAACCAAACGTTCAGTTGAAGAAATCACAAAAACCGAAGTTATCGGCGGTATTATTCGTGATGACAATATTTCAATAGAACAGAGACATTTGGGCCTTGTTCCTGCACGTGAGCGAGAGAACTCTTTGAAATTTATTGATATTTGGTGTGAAACCATTAAAAATTACATTGATTTGGACCGTTTGGTGGAAATTGCCAAAAGCGCTCCCAAAATAAACTCCAATCTAGAGCCAATTTGGAATAAGTTAAATTCTAAAAAATTAAAAATTGGAGTTGCATATGATGAGGTATTTAATTTTTATTATAAGGAAAATATTGAATCACTTGAAGCTAACGGTGCCAAAATTGAATATTTTTCTCCATTAAATGATGAGAACTTACCTGATATGGATGGGCTCTACATTGGCGGAGGTTATCCCGAACTATTTTCAAAAGAGCTATCAGATAATAAAAGTATGCTTAAAGATATCAAGGACTTCCACCTGGACGACCGCCCGATTTTTGCCGAATGCGGCGGTTTAATGTATCTTATGAAATCCATCCATGAAGATGCAGTCGTTAATGTATATCCTTACAAGTCAATTCTGACCGAACGTGTGCAGGCACTGAAGTATACGATTGCAGAAGTCCAAAAGGACAATATCATATCCAAAAAAGGAGAAGTCTTTAACGGACATGAGTTCCACTACTCAAAGGTTATTGTGGACACTCCAAAACATGACTTTGCATTTAAAATAACCCGTGGAAAAGGATCATACAATTTGCAGGATGGATTTATGGAAAGAAATACACTGGCAAGCTATGTACATACCCATGTGGCTGCTATGCCTAACTTTGGAGGAAACTTATGTCTTTCAGCATTAGAAAAATAGATTTCTTTCATCCTTATATCGTGCCCGTTATAATTTTGGCTGTTTTGGTAATGGCCTATATCGGGTCATTTAACTACAGATTTGAAGACCCTCTGAATACACAAACAATACTGACGATTATTTTTGCAGTTATCGTTTTTATAATCGGAGTAGTTATAGCTTCAAAAAAATTTACAATAGAAAAAGAGGTCAGAATAAATTTTCTATCAGAAAAAATATTAGTAATCTTTATCATCATAGCATTAGTTTTACAGAGCTTAAATATGGTGTTGCTTGGTGGAATACCACTATTCAACAGTGTTCTAAAATCAAATGCAACAACAAATCTCTGGAGAATTGCATATCCATTATTTTTAATTTTAATAAATATATTACTGGCCAAATATTATGATAAGAAATATTTGATACTTGTTTTACTTGGAGCATTAGTATTTGGTCTTAACGGATATAGAACTTCAGTGGTCGGAATTCTTGGAAGTGTTTTCATTACAATGTTTTATCTTGGAAAAATTTCCCACAAATTAGGCATTATATTCGTTATAGTTATTGGTGCGGGTGCGCTGGCAATCGGATATATTGCATCCCAGTCCATTGCAACACAACACTGGACACTCAACCCAGTAGAATTGGTGTTTTATAGGCTAGCTTTTACACTGGAAGTATTTGAAAAAATCATTCCATTAGCTGGAACAACCCACGGACACATATTATCCATGATTTTTTCATCAGGAAGTCCCAGATCATTTATTGGAAATTATGTGCTTCACTATGATGTCTGTTTAACTTCAAGTCTTTTCGGTCCGGTGATGCTTGACTTCGGTTATATCGGCCTTACAATTCAAATGCTATTTATGGGAGCGTTTTTAAAAATAATTCATTCTCTAGCTTCAAAAGGTATTGGAATTGGAATTTATTCAATAATATTAACTCATACATTAATATGGATTGAAACAGGTCCTACCGACATAATGATATGGTTCTTATATCTGCTTGGGTTGATTTTAATAATTTTAGCATTGAAAAAAGATTAAAAAAAGTGTTTTTGTAAAATATTATACAAAAATCAAAATAATCAATATTATAAGTGAAATAAAGAATATTACAGTTCCACGAGTAATAAAGAATCTTGATCTATCTACAAACATAAAGGTTAAACCATAAGCCAATAGTAAAGCTACAACCATCTCGATTAAACCTGTAATACCTGGATTAATCTTCAATAAATTACCGAATATAAAAGACAGCAGGTATGAAATAGCTACAACTAAAATAATAGTAACAATAGGATTGCCTAAAATTGGCTGTAACCTGTCAAACCAAGACGGACCACGATAATAATCATAATTATAAAGATTTGCAGGATATAAACCGTTGTTTTGAGATTTTTTCCTTCTATTTAATATAGAAGATAAAAAATTATTGGAAGAACGATTATATTCTTCAACCTGAGGATATAGTGTATTTTTATAAATTACCGGATTCTCATCTCTTCTGCGCATTATATAGTCCATATCAGAAGCATCATAAGTATATTCCGGATATTCTTCCTCAATATATGAAACTTCGCCAGCAGAATAATCACTGTCTAAAGTAGTTTGTTGAGAATTATCCTGATATTTTTTAGCCAGTTCAGTTAAATTGTCTCTGTCGACCAATTTAATGTTTTTTCTTAAAGCATAATTAGTAGCTTGATTATCAAAGTAAGCAGATGTAACAACAGCGACTTTGGAAGCTTTTAGGCTTTCAGCTGCATCCTCCATCTCCCTCAATAAATCAATTCCAACTTCAAACTCCTTATCATAGTTATTACATGCCATAACAACACCAAAATCTCCAATTGTAGTAGGTAATACAGCATATATGTCAATAACTCTTTGTGAAGTTTTAAAGTTCTTATATACTTTAAAACCAGAATCCTCCAATACTTTAGCTATAAAATTAATCAATTGTGGTTTTTCCAAAATTCCACCAACATGTGTTTCAATATTATAATTTATAAATTAAATTATTATTAAAGTTTATTATTATCTAAAAATTTTAATAATCATGAAATAAAATAGTAATACATGAAAGCTTTAATATCTAATGATGATGGAGTAACCGCATCAGGAATATTTGCTGCTAAAAAAGCAGTTGATGATTTATGCGAAACCATCATTGTAGCCCCTGAAACACAGCAAAGTGGAATCGGGCATGCATTAACATTATATGAACCATTAAGAGTAAAAGAAAGAATTTTAAAAGATGGCAGTTTGGCTTATGGAGTTAGCGGAACACCAACTGATGCCGTGACAATAGGATTATTCCAGATACTTGAAGAAAAACCAGATTTAATGATATCCGGAATAAATACAGGTTTTAATTTAGGCCAAGCAGAACTGACAACATCAGGAACAATCGGTGCGGCTATTGAAGCAGCCAGTTTCGGAATTCCTACAATTGCCGTTTCCCAGGAAGTAACAAAAGATGAAATCAAATTTGAAAGCGGAGAAAATGATGTAGATTTCGAATTTGCGCAAAAAATGCTCAACAAACTGGCTAAAATAGTATTGAAAAAAGGATTGCCTGAAGGAATTGACTTATTAAATGTAAATATACCAGAAAATCCGGTTGACGAAGAATTTGAAGTTGTAACATTAGGAAAAAGAATGTATGTTCCAGTAATGGAAAAAAGACTTGATCCAAGAGGCCAGCCTTATTATTGGATTGGTGGTGAACCTTATACTTCAGATAAAAAAGGAACTGATGGTTATGAATTAAAAGTTTCACAAAAAACTACTATAACCCCATTAAAAATCGATTTAACTGGAGATTTAGATGTGTTAAAAGATTATTTAGAGATTTAAATCTTTAAGTATCTTATCACGTTCTTCGTAAAGCTCATTAAAAATCTTTTGGTCTGTGCACCCATCTTTTTTGAGTTGTGCTATTGTTCTGGTAATAGCTTCCAAATTACTTTCTAACTGATTAATTGACATAGTAATATATTAATCATTAAAGTATATAAATTTGAAAGATATATATTAATATACATTAAAAGGATTGAAAAATATGACTGACAAAGACCAAGTAAATAGGTTATTTAACCAATTTAAAAATAAAAATGTGACTGTAGAATTAAGAGACAACAATCAGGCTGAAGGAAAAATAATAGCTATTGATAATTATTTAAATATTGTTTTAGAAAATGAAAATGGTATTGAAACCTTAAAAGGCGGAAATATAGTTTTCGTTAGCTTAAAAGAATAACCCCAACCATCAACCATTTAATACCAAAACCACGTGATAATATGACCATCAAAGTATTTTTAAGTAGTAATCAACGAGAATTTGCTGAAGAAAGAGAATATATTTATGAAAATTTAAAAAATGATTCATTTTTTGGTGAAATAATTGATTTATTTGTTTTTGAGAAGGAAAATGCAAAGACATTGCCTTCCGATGAAGTATTCATTAATGAAGTATTGAACAGTGACATCTATATCGGATTAATAGGTGAAAATTATGGTTCAATATACAAAGAAGGCATTTCAGCAACAGAATATGAATATGACTCTTATATTAGTAAAAAACATGCTGCTTACATCTTTATTAAAGATAATATTAAACCAGACGAAAATTCTGAAAAATTTTTAAATAAAATAAAAAACCAAGTAACGTATAAACGATTTAACAATAAAGAAGACTTATTATCCAAAATTAAAAAATCATTAAAAGAAGAGATAAATAAACGCTTATCTGCAACCCCATTTGATGAAGAGATAATATTAGACTCTTCAGTAGATGATGTTGATATGGATTCTGTAAAACAGTTCAAAAATGTTCTTGAAGATGCAAATATTGAAGAACTGTTTGATAAGCGAGAATTAGAAAAAATATTAGAATACTTGAATGCAGGCATGATTGATTCAAATGGAAATTTTCATTTAACTACAGCAGGAGCATTGTTTTTCGGTCAAAATATCACTAAATTTAATCTTGAACATGAAGTTAAAATGGTCAGATTCAATGGAACAGAAAGAATTGAAATCATTGACAAATATTTTACAAAAACCTCATTTCTATTATTAATTAAAGAATTTGAACAATTTTTTAGGAAAAATACAAAAATTGGTGGAATTGTAGAGGGTTTTAAAAGAGTTAGTATTCCTGAATATCCAATTGAAGCTGTAAGAGAGGCATTCATTAATGCTCTTGCTCACAGAGATTACAGCATCAAAGGAGATTGCATTACATTTTACATTTATGATGATCGCATTGAAATAATAAGTCCGGGGAAACTTCCTTACCCATTAACTGTAGATACTTTAGGAATAGGTAACAATCCAAAACATCGAAATGAAAATATTTGTAATATTTTTGAGAAAACAAAATATATGGAGCATGTTGGAACTGGAATTACACGTATGCGTATGGCCATGGACAAACATAATCTGCCAGAACCTGAATTTTTCGATGATGGATACTTTAGAGTAATTTTAAGAGGACCTGATGGACAACTAATAAAACCTAAAGAAAAAACAGTAGAAAGTCTTAATTTAGTCAAATATGCTTTGAATGAACGTCAAACCGATGCTTTATTAGATATGGTCAATAATAATTCGTCATATACTTATACCACATATATGGAAAAATATGATGTTTCTCATGCAACTAGTAGACGGGATTTAAATGACTTATATGATAAAAAACTTGTAGAAAAATATAAGAAAAAACAAACTAATTACTTTGAAATAATATGACCTCAATGACAACCTTATGACACCCCATAAAATAATAAAAATAACGACAAAATAAACAAAGGAACATGACACTAACCACTAAAATAAACAAAGCAAAAAACAAATAAAATATAAAAAAGAAAAAAATAATAAAAAATGACAACCTAAAAAAGACTTTAAAAAAACTTATTAATCAAATAAAAGAATATAATAAATTTTTTTAAAATAAATGACAACCTTATGACATTCTATAAAATATCAACTTCAATACCTAAGATGTTGTCTTTACCGTTGTAAACATCACGTGCTATTTGAGCTGCACCAATTGCACCGGATTCTTTAGAGATTACTTTCAATTCATATTTTCCCTTGAAATATTTATTTATTTCATCTTCAAAGTTAAAAGGTTCGGTTGCACTGCCAACTGATCCTGTAAGGACAATACCTTCAATTTCGTTTTCACACACCACATCAAGTCCTGCAATTTCCATTGCAACGGTCATTATTAATGTGTCAATAGCCAATTTTGCTTTTTCATCACCATTTCTATAATTTTCCAGCAATTGATCTTTCATATTAGCTACTTTTCCATCTATACCTGCAATTTTAATTGCACCTGCATGTGAAAAACATTCATTTGCAGTTTTTCTGCCTTCATCAATGTCTCTTATCATTTCCAAATCAATTGGTCCATGAACGATTCCCATTGCCCCAAGGCATGCATCAATCGCACCTTTTATTTTAGAATCTTCAATTAATATGTTAACACTATTGGATGATATATCTGCAACAATAAAATTTTCCCAATTTGTTTCGATGATTGCATTATATGAAATACTCACCTTCTCAGGACTGGCTTGATGAGAATATGCTGCATTAAATAAATCGTTCAATGAAGTAGAATGTTTGTGAAGACCAGGTATCATGATACTTGGAATTTTTGAATTTTCAAGTTCGGAAAATACTGAGGTTCCGCCACCGGTAACCTTACCTGCACCCTCAATTGATAAGATTCCCCTGTCTTCAACCTTATCTGTTGGCAAAATTTTGCTGATTCCATCACCCATAGCATAAGTTATTGCCATTAATTTAACTGAATCAAAATCACATCTTTTAGATAACTCTTCAATAGCGGAAACCTTGCCACTTTTGGAATCTTCCCTATCGATTTTAAAAATATCAATTATATCTCCATCATCATCCATTAAACAAAAAGAAATGCCGGTAGTACCGTGGTCCATTCCGATAAAAACCATAAAAAACTCCCCAATTATCCCTAAGAATCAAATATTAAAAAAAAGTAAAAAAAGTTAAAAGATGAATTTAATCATCTTTTTCTAATCCGCAAGCTTTTCTTAATCTGGCACCAACAATTTCAATATCCAATTTCTCTTCAGCTGCTCTCATTTCTTTTAAGTTAGCCCCGTCAGTAGCGTTTTCATCAGCCCATTGTTTTTTAAAGGTACCATCTTGGATTTCAGATAAAACTTGTTTCATACCATCTTTTGCTTCTTGAGTAATAATTCTATTTCCTCTGGTTAAACCACCATACTCAGCAGTGTTACTTACGTCATGCCACATTCCTTTGAAACCTTTTTCATAGATTAAGTCAACGATAAGTTTTACTTCGTGACAAGTTTCAAAGTAAGCGATTTCAGGTTGATAACCTGCTTCAACTAAAGTAGTGAAACCTGCATTAATCAATTCAGTGATTCCTCCACACAACACAGTTTGTTCACCGAATAAATCAGTTTCAGTTTCTTCTTTGAAAGTAGTTTCTAATACACCAGCTTTGGTTAATCCACAAGCTTTTGCCATACCTAATGCTAATTGCATTGCATCGCCGGTTGCATCTCTTTCAACTGCAACTAAACCAGGAATACCGAATCCTTCTTCGTAAGTTCTTCTTACCATGGATCCTGGTCCTTTTGGTGCGAACATTACAATATTAACATCTTCAGCAGGGTCAATTAATCCAAAGTGAATGTTATATCCGTGTGAAAATGAAATGGTATTGCCGCTTTCAACATAAGGTGCAATCTGTTCGTTGTATACTTTTTCCTGGATTTCATCAGGAAGTAAAATGTGAATAATGTCTGCTTCTTTTGCTGCGTCTTCAATAGTTTTAACAGTCATTCCATCTTCTTGTACTAAATTCCAGGAACTACCGTTTTCACGAACACCAACAATAACATCAGCACCGCTGTCAGCCATGTTTCTGGATTGTGCTCTACCTTGTGAACCATAACCGATTACAGCTATGGTTTTTCCTTCAAGTGCGTCTGTATTTACATCTGCATCATAATACATTTTCATTTTTAACGTCTCCTATAAATAATTAGATAAAATTTATCAATTAATAATATTAATTTTGATATTTAAATAACTTTATGATTAATTTCATTGAAACTAATTTAATACATATTATAAATGGAAATTAATTTCAAATTAAAAAATAGTAAATCTTTTTAAAAATGAATTAAATATTATATAATGTAATACATATTCAGTATTACCATATCTATAGTGGGTATAATTAGATTATATATTCCAATTAGGAGAAATTTATGAAACATGGTGTTATCATGGTTTTTCTATTAATTTTAGCACTATGTTCATTAAGTGTTGTCTCCGCTAATGAGGATATGGGTGTTGATATGCAATTGTCAATGCCACAATCAGAAGTTCAGATGGATTCAAATATTGGATTAGAGAATTATTATCCTAGTTCAAGTGAAAATACATTTTCATTTGAAGAAGATTCCAATTTAAATATTGAAACAATGGAAGCAGATAATACTAATATCCTTTCCAATGCAGGTAATGATGAAAAGTTGATTTATGATTTGAATAATCAACCAGATTATTCAGATTTAAAAATTAATAATGTTTGCATCATAAATGAAGAAAATTCCAATATTGTGAATGATGAAATAATTCATGAAGACTATTCCAATTTGAATATAGATAATACTGTAAATAGCGAGGCAAGTTATTCTAACGAATATTATAGTTCAGACATAGTTGAAATTAATGAAAATACCATAGAAAATAGTTTAAATGAAAGATTAAATGCTTCTAATGGATATGTAATGAAAAATAATGGTAATCTTTTAATGTTACCTTTAACTGAAAGAAATTTAAATACTGAAACTAATAGATCTTTAAAAGAAACATTTTATGAAAATAAAATAGAATTATCTGGTAATAATGATCAAATCGTTAATTATTGGAGTGAATCCTTAATTAATGAACTTTCAAGCAATTTTGCTTTAATTAAAGAATCGTATTTATTCGGATTTATAAGTAATCAGAGAAATTATAATAATTATCCACAAATTGGTTTACCTCTTGAATATGCATCAAATATATTTGGTGTTTCAAGAGACATTGATGATAATGCATTCACTTGGAATAAAAATCCAGATGAAAAGGCGTATATCACTGTTGATATGGTAAATAAATCTACGGATGAAATTCTAGATTTAAACCTAAATGAAAAAGAAGATTTAAATAAAATTACACCATTTGAAATTGGTGTTAATGCAAGTTTGAAAGCTTTAGATTATTTCAAATCACAGGGTATAGATATTCCAAAAGATTATCCATATCTATATGTTCTAACCTCCGCCGGACAAGTAAAACTTAATCAAACAGGCACATCAGATGCCATAATGGGTATTTTAAGTGTACTTGGATTAAAATTAAATAAAAACATATATTCAATACATATTCCAAAGTGTGAGGATTTAATATTTTATTATTTATGGGTAAATAGTACAGATAAAAATGACGCATTATCATATGCATTAAAATATGATACTTATAAAGGAGAATTAATTGAATCAGAAGAGATAAAAAAACAGTGCGATTCTATTGTATACAATATAATATACAGAGACGAAAAACATTACCCTAATGAGAGGTATGTTAGTGGAGATTATCTAGTTATTAACAACGAATTTTTAACTGGAAATCTGACTGATGTTAATGAAACATCCAATAGTACTAATTCAAGTGTTATTAGTGATATTGAAGAAGAAATTAAAAATTCAGTATTGTTCAGTGGTAATCCATACAATATATTATTCACAGTAATTGCAATATTTATTGTATCTTCCATTTTCGTATCCAGTTATACAAAACAAGATTAGAAATATTTCACTTTGTGAAATATTTTACATTTTCTTACGATGACTTATATATTTTAAATAACAAAATCTATTGTAATGAATACAAAGTTTCTAAGATTCATAGTTATAATTTTAATAACGGCATTGATTATTTCATATGTTGGATGTTATGTCTTAATTAAGTTAGGTCTTAATGACGTGTTATATATTGCCAATTTATTTGGAATATATTTCTTAATAATTTATGGACTGAATATCCTAGTTGAAGAAAATCATGTTCCGAATAATTTCCGCAGATTTTTCTTTGCAGGAATTTACATTATAATTTTTGATATACTATTCATAATTACAACAATGTTTTTATTCAATTTCAATCCGTTATTGCCGCCGGATTATATAAACTTCGTTATAAATGGATTTGAATTTAATTTAATGATGAATTCCCTGTTCTATATCATAATTTTTGCAATAGTCATATTCATATTCAATTACTTTTTGTATAGATCAGCAAATGATTAATCTTTTTCATGCATTAGAAGAAACTTCTTTTTGTCAATTCCTGCCGCATAGCCCGTTAACTCTCCGTTTGATGCGACAACCCTATGACAGGGAATTATGATTGAAATCGGATTGTGTCCGACAGCTCCCCCAACGGCTTGGGCAGACATTTTTTCAATTCCTCTTTTTTTGGCTATCCTATTCGCAATATCCTTATAAGAAGTTGTTTTTCCATATGGAATCTCACAGAGAATTTCCCAAACTTCTTTTCTAAAGTCGGTGCCTATAGGATCCAAATCCAATTCATTAATTAAGGGTTTTTCACCATTGAAATAGCTGTCCAGCCATTCTTTAGCTTGGATTAACGTTTCGTCATCTTTTTCTATAATCTCCTCTGAAACGTTGGCCAAATAATATTTTTGCCCCTCAAACCAGGACCCAATTAACTTTTCATTTCGAGAAGCAAGTAAAATGTCCCCAATTGGTGATGTGTAGTGTTTTATATTAATCATTTTAAAAAAAATAAGAGAATAGATGATTTAATAACCATCTACTAAAACTTTTAACTCTCCGGTTACAATATCGATTATTAAACCATGTACTGGTACATCTGGAATTAATGGGTGGTTTTTGATTTTTTCTACAACATCTATAACATTTTGTTCTTCAGATTCAAATCCACCAATCCATTGAGCTAAATCATATTTAGCAATGTCTTCTTCTTTAATGCCTCTTTGAAGCATTTTTTCTTTTAAAGCTTCAGCATCAGCACCAGCCATACCACATTCAGTGTGACCAACGACCATTACTTCTTCAGCTCCAAGATTGTATAAAGCTGCACCGATTGATCTGATTGCATCTTCACCGACAATTGAATTACCTGCATTTCTTACGATTTTAGCATCCCCTCTTTTTAAACCTAATGCAGGTTCAAAAAAGTCGATTAATCTGCAGTCCATACAAGTCAAAATAGCTAATTTTTTAGCTGCATGGTGAGACATCTCTTCGCCTTCAAAGTTTTCAACAAATTCCTTATTATCTTTTAATACATTCTCCAAAATTGTCATTTTAAACTCCCCTTGCCATTGCGGTAAGGCCGGTTCTTGAAATCTTTTTGATTCCATAACCTTTTAATAAAGATATAAATGCATTGATTTTTTCCATATCTCCAGTTATTTCAATTATTAATGTCTCTTCAGTTACATCAACAATATTCGCCCTGAAAATATTGACATATTGCATTATTTCGGCTCTAGCCTTTTCATTAGGAATATTGACTTTTACAAGACATAATTCCCTTTTAACTGCATTTTTAGAAATATCTTTAATCTTGATAACATCAACCAATTTATTTAATTGCTTTGTAACCTGTTCCAATATCTTATCGTCAGCTTTTACAGTAATTACCATTCTTGCAAGACCATCGACTTCTGATTCGCCTACTGTAATGCTGTCAATATTGAAATCCCTTCGTGTAAACAGGCCAGCAACTTTTTGTAAAACTCCAGGTTTATTTTCTACAAGCGTACTTATAACATGATATTTTACATCCATTTAAATCACATCTTTTTCGAGTTTATATTCTCCAATCATTTCATTAATGCCTGCTCCTGGAGGCAACATCGGAAGCGTTTCTTCTGAATCTATTATAACATCAATCAATATTGCTTCATTATCTTTAATTGCAGATTTTAATGCCTCTTTGGTTTCACCCGGTTTTTCAACTCTGACTGCATTAACTCCAAAACTTTCTGCTAATTTAACGAAGTCCGGGCTGTCTTTAAATTCAGTTTGTGAGTGTCTTCCATCATATAATAAACTTTGCCATTGATATACCATACCCAAAGTTCTATTTTCAAGTACCATTGCTATGACAGGTATATCATAATCATAAACTGTAGCCAATTCCTGACAAACCATTAAGAATCCGCCGTCACCGTTAATGGAAACAACAGGATCATCCGGACATGCAACCTTTGCACCGATAGCTGACGGGAAACCGAATCCCATAGTTCCAAGTCCTCCGGATGAAATAAATTTACGAGGTTTTTGAGTGTCATAAAAATGAGCTGCCCACATCTGATTTTGACCCACATCAGTCGTTAAAATTGAATCAGCAGTTAAAACTTCACTGATTTCCTTTATTACTGTTTGAGGTTTAAGCGGAACATCATCATAGGTAACTCTTGGTAAAAAATCAATTTTTCTTTGTTTTATTTTATCAGTCCATGAATTAACATCACCGGATACGGAATATCCTTTAAATAAATCATTTAGTGATTTTAAAATATTTTTAGCATCCCCCACAATTGGCAAGTCAACATCTACATTTTTACCGATTTCTGCAGGGTCTATATCAATATGAATAACTTTACTGTCCGGAACAAAACTGTCCAATCTTCCGGTAGTTCTATCTGAAAATCTTATACCGATAGCTATTAACAAATCACATTCATTGATTGAATCATTGGAAACTTTTCTTCCATGCATTCCAAGCATTCCCAATGCCAATTCATCATTTTCATCAATAGCTCCTTTACCTAAAAGTGAAGTCATTACCGGAGCATTGATTAAGTGTGCGAATTCATTTAATTCATCGCACGCATTAGCTAAAATAACACCTGCACCCACAAGTATTAAAGGCCTTTTAGCCTGTTTAATCAATTCACTAGCTTTTTTAATTTGTCTAGGATTGCCTTTCAGGGTTGGATTATATCCCGGTGTTTGAATTAAATTATCATTAAAATCTGTAAGTTCCCCTTCCTGAACTTCTTTTGGAACATCTATTAAAACCGGGCCAGGTCTTCCGCTTGTAGCTATATCGAAACTGGTCTTAATAACGGAAGGTATTAAATTAGGGTCTTTAGGCTGAAAACTATGTTTAACAATAGGCATAGTAATACCAATGATGTCAGCTTCCTGAAAAGCATCATTTCCAATTAAATGAGTTGGAACCTGACCTGTAATAGCTACAATAGGAGAAGAATCCATGAAAGAAGTAGCAATCCCTGTTACCAAATTAGTTGCACCAGGTCCGGAAGTAGCCAAACACACCCCCACTTTACCTGAAGCTCTTGCAAAACCATCGGCTGCATGAGCTGCTGCCTGTTCGTGTCTAACTAAGATATGGTTGATATCTGCATCATATAACATATCATATAAGGGTATGGTTTGTCCTCCAGGATAACCAAATATTGTTTCTACTCCCATTTTTTTAAGGGATTCAATAATCGCTTCTCCGCCTCTCATTTCTAAAACCTTTATAAATCTTTTATTATAATGTAATTTTTGTATTGATAAATATATATAATTATCTTAGTTGAAAATTAAAATTAACATCAACTTATTTTTTAAAAAAAAATGAAATTATAAAATGTAAATCAATATAATATGTTTGAAGCATGTTAACTTTTTATTTTTTTAATTACATTGCCTAAAGTACGTTGAACTAACAAGAACATGATTATTATCTGAGCAATATCGGAAAAAATAACTGCCATGAAAATTCCAAATTCTCCGGATTTGAAAATTAAAGACCCTATTAACATAAAAATTACAAATAAAGAAATATTAAGAATCAAACTTAATAATGAAAAAAGACTTTTTCCCAATCCTATTAATGTATAATTACATATTCTAACAGCAGGCTGCAGGAAGAAACTTAAAATACTGAATACAATTATACAACTAACTCCATTTTTTACATTAAGATCATTGCTGAAAAAAGGTATGATGTGCATATATGAAAAGAAATATATTAATCCAAATATTATAGCAAAAGCACATGTTATAACTAATGATTTTTTCAGTACGGATATTAAACTATTAAACCTTTTAGCACCTGTTAGATGTGCAGTTACAATACAGACTCCTTGAGAAATTCCCTGAACCGGAGTAAACATAAGTGTTTGAATTCTAAGAAGTACCATATATCCAAATGAAATCAGAGGATTTGAAAATACATGAAGGGAATAGTTAATCAGCAATCCCAAAATAGTAAGTATGAAACCATTTAAAATTAAAGGAATTGCAAAATGAACAATTTCTTTAAAAATCATTTTATCATATTTAAAATAAGGCCTACCTATTTTTAAAACCGTATTGCCTCTAATATAGAATAAGTAATAGAATACTAAAAAAGAAGAAATATATCCAATGGTTGTTGCAATCCCTGCACCAAAAATTCCTAAATGGAGCTTATGTATTAATATTGGATCCAATATAATATTCAACATATTTCCAAGTATGATAATGCATGATGCCCTTTTTGTATCTCCTTCACTGCATATTATAGATGAAAAGTAATTAGACATCAAAACAAAAACAATGAAAATTGAAGGTATAATGAAATAATCAAATATTAAATTACTATATTGCTCAAGATGACCCAATACACAAATTGGCTTGATTAATAGAATAGATAACAACGGAATGATTATGGATAATGCCAAAATTATAATTAATCCGTGGCATGCAACATTATTTGCTCTTTGATAGTCCTCAGCACCAAAAGATGTTGAAATGATAACGTTACATGATCTCCCGATACCTTCACCTAATTTCTGAAGAATATACCATAGATTAAGTACATAACCAACAGCAATAATTGCACTTTCACCTAATCCGGCAATCCAAAAAGCATCAACAACACTGTAAATGTTTGTAAAAACAAAAATGCAATTATAGGTATGCTTAATACAAAAACTGATTTTAAAGGATATTCTTGAATATATTTAATTTTTTCCATAAACAGTTTTAATTATAATGATAATAATATTAATTTATTTTGTTTGGGTGAAAGACTGTCAACTTAAAAGGAAAAAAATATTAAAAAACTTAATATACTTTGAAACTAAATAATTTAAACACAATTAATTAACTGGAATTATTATGAAATATTCAAAATTATTATGCCATAGAATGCCTGAAAGGAGTTTTCATTACAAAAATCACCAGTTTCCAGTCTGTGCTAGGTGTACTGGATTTTATACTGGATTAATAGTATTTTTAATCTACAGTTTCTTCTTTCCCATCAATTATTCCCTAAACCTATTAATAATATCAATAATCCTGATGGTACCGACAGCAATTGACGGATTTACACAATTTTTAGGTTTAAGAGAAAGCAATAATAATCTGAGATTTGTTAGCGGAGTTATTGGCGGTGTAGGCCTAATAATTTTTATGAAAATAGCTATTAGAATTTTTTATAATATTGTAGGTGCGTATTTATGATAATTTGTCCGGAATGTGGTGAAGAAAACCCTCAAGGAAGTAAATTCTGTAGAAAATGCGGTATTAATTTAGTGTATGAAGAACCTGAACCTGAAAAAACACAAACAAGAGCTAAAAAGGTTACAGTTGAAGATAATACTGGCCCTATTAGAAAAACTACTGTCAATACAAATTCATCCACTACAAATACAAAAAAAGATGACGGCAGCAAATGGTGGGCCTGCTGTATCTGTTTAGTATTTTTATTTATAATATTCGCAATTGTAGGACATTAATCCTTTAAATAATAATATAAAACAGCTTTTTGTGCATGAAGCCTGTTTTCCGCTTCATCATAAATTACAGATTGCGGTCCGTCAATTACCTCAGCTGAAACTTCCTGACCTCTAACTGCAGGTAAACAGTGCATGAAAATAGCTCCGTCATTAGCAAGATTCATCAATTCCTGATTAACCTGGAAAGGTGCCAAATCAATTTCTCTTTGTGCTTTTTCAGCTTCATCACCCATACTTACCCAAACATCTGTATAGACAACATCAACATTATCTAAGGCAACATTAAGATTATCCGAAATAACAATTTCTGTATTGTTTTCCTTTGCATATTCCTGAGCGATTTTTAGGATGTTTTCATTAGGTTCATAACCTTTAGGACATGCTACAGACATATCCATGCCTAAAAGAGGAGCAATTAATAAAAGGGAATTACATACATTGTTTCCGTCACCGACGAAACATATTTTTTTATTTTCAAAGGAACCAAAATGTTCTTTAATAGTTAATACGTCAGCCAAGACTTGACAAGGATGCTCAAGATTGGTTAATCCGCTTATAACAGGCACGTCAGAATATTTTGCTAATTCTATAACATCATCATGTTCTATGGCCCTAATCATTATTCCATCAACGAAACGGCTTAAAACACGGGCAGTATCTGAAATAGGCTCTCCTCGTCCCATCTGTAAATCGTTGGATGATAAAAATATAGCTCTTCCACCTAACTGATACATTCCAACGTCAAATGATACTCTGGTTCTGGTTGATGACTTTTGAAAAATCATCGCTAAGGTTTTACCTTCAAGCGGTTTTTCTTCCTTTTTACCTGCTTTTATATCACAAGCCAAATCGATAATATTTGATACATCCTCTTTAATATCACAAATAGATAATAGACTATCCATTAAAATCCCCTCTAATAAAATAAAATATTTATTATTTATATATATTAAATGTTATGTTTTCATTTTATATCTTATATCACGTATTGTAGAAATTATAGGAACTAAAAAGAACAAATAAATGAATTTACCTGAAACATGGAAATCCAAGAGATTAACAACAACAGTCAAGCCCATTATCAGGAAAAATGTATGGTAAGTATATTTTTTCTCAACATCTGAAAGCTCCTTTTCAAGAAATCCACTGCGGTCTGCATACCAAAACATCACTATGAAAAATAGCAACGTCAAGAATATATTTAAACCGAATATTACTTCTGCAAGGAAGAAATGTGAATATGAACCAATCATTGATGTTGAAAATGGAACAAATGAAATTGCTGCTAAGAAAAAAATGTTTATCCACAGATAAGGAAAATTAAACATTTTAACTTTAATGAATTCATGGTGATAAATCCAAAAGGAAGCAAGCAGTATAAAACTGACTAAAGTGACACCAAATGTTGGAATCATAGATTGAAGAAAAGCCGTGAAATCTCCTGCGGTTAATAATTGCATTTCAGGAAGAGCCATCCCAAAAATAAGCAGTGTCATGACCATCCCAAAAATACCGTCAGTAAGCCCCATCAATCTACCGGGATCTATGTTGATATCCTGGGATAAAGCTTTTTTAAAACGCTGGTAATAGCTTAATCCTTCATTGATTCGGTGAAAACTCTTTAAAGTCTCATCAATATCTTCATGATGCAATTTACCCTTTTTTTCTAAACGGTCATGTATTTTATTTATTTTTTCAAGGGTATGCTCGTCACCTTTATTTTTAATATCTTCAATTTGAGACTCTATCTGAATTTTTAAATCCATTAATTCCTCATATTTTTCAATGCCACTCTTGGTCATTTAAACACCAAAAATTCTTATTTAATATTCTATATTAACTTTTCAACTTAAATATATTAACATTGAAAAACATAATTATAACCTAGTAGGCGATTAAATGATAAGTGATAATATTAAAAAAGGAATTCAAAGAGCACCTCACAGGTCTTTATTAAGGGCTTGTGGTCTTGAGGACGATGATTTTAAAAAACCGTTCATTGGAATTGCAAACAGTTTTACAGACATCGTTCCAGGACACATCCACCTTAAAGACCTTGTTGAATTTGTAAAAGAAGGTATTATAGCTGCAGGAGGTATTCCATTCGAATTTGATACAATGGCAATATGTGATGGAATCAGTATGAATCACGAAGGAATGAAATATTCCCTTCCTTCAAGAGAAATAATAGCTGCTACAGTCGAAAGCATGACAAAAGGACATGCATTTGACGGATTGGTATTGATTCCAAGCTGTGATAAAGTTGTTCCTGGAATGATTATGGGTGCCTGCCGTGTAGATATTCCAAGTATTGTTGTTACAGGAGGCCCTATGGCCGCAGGTAATTATAAAGGCAAAAATGCTGATTTAATTACTGTTTTTGAAGCTGTAGGTGAACATTCAGCAGGTAAAATCTCAGAAGAGGAAGTTTATGAAATGGAAAAATGTGCCTGTCCCGGTCCTGGAAGCTGTTCCGGACTGTTTACAGCAAATACAATGGCATGTATTACAGAAACATTTGGTTTATCCCTTCCTTTATGTGCAACAACACACGCAGATACTGAAGAAAATAACCAAATTGCATTTGAAAGCGGAAAACAAATCATCGAACTGATTAAAAACGATATTAAACCATCCGATATTTTAACACAAGAAGCGTTTAATAATGCAATTGCAATTGATATGGCTTTAGGCGGTTCTTCAAACACTGCACTCCACATTCCGGCCATTGCCAGTGAAGTTGATGGCATTGACGTGGACTTGGAATTATTTGATAAAATCAGCCGTGAAGTTCCACACATCACATTAATTTCACCTGCCGGTGAAGACACAATGATGGATTTACATTTAGCCGGAGGAATTCCTGCCGTTTTAAAAACCTTGGGAGATAAAATTAACACGACTCCGTTAACTGTAACCGGAAAAACAGTGAAAGAAAATCTTGAAAATGTGGAAAATAAAAATACTGAAGTTATTCACACATTGGATAATCCTTACCATGAAGATGGCGGAATAGCTATTTTAAAAGGTAATATTGCTCCAAACGGCAGTGTTGTCAAAAAAGGAGCTGTTGCAGAAGATTTAATGCATCTTAAAGGACCAGCAAAAGTATTCCACTCAGAAGAAGAAGTGACCGAAGCAATATTTAACCATGAAATCGAAGAAAGAGATATTGTTGTTATTATCTATGAAGGTCCGAAAGGCGGTCCTGGAATGAGAGAAATGTTAAACGCAACATCAGCCCTTGCAGGAATGGGCATTAAAGATGTTGGTCTTATTACCGACGGAAGATTTTCAGGAGGAACACGTGGACCATGCATAGGACATGTTTCACCTGAAGCAATGTCATCAGGACCTATCGCTGCAGTTCAAAACGGAGACATAATTGAAATTGATATTAAAAACAGATCCATTAATGTAGAACTAACAGATGAAGAAATAGCCAGCAGATTAGAAAATGTAAAACATCCTGAAAGTGATGTTGATGGATGGTTAAGCATTTACCAAAAATTAGTACAGTCTGCAGACAGCGGTGCTATTTTAAGGTAGTGTTATGATGGAAATATTAAAATACTCAGAAATTGACCTGGCAGAAACGATTAAAAGATCAGAACAGGATGTAAACAATGTTTTAGATACCGTGTCTGAAATCTTGAATAATGTAAAGGACAATGGAGATAATGCTGTAAAATCCTATACTGAAAAATTTGACGGTGTTTTAGTTGATAACTTAAAAGTTACAGAAGATGAGATTAAAGAAGCCTACAATACATTAGATGACTCATTATTAACCGCTTTAAAACAAGCCGCATCTAATATCGAAAAATTTCACAAAAAACAAATCCCACAAGAATGGGAAATGGAAGTTAACCCTGGAATTACTGCCGGTCAAATCGTGAGGGCAATTAACTCAGCAGGCTGTTATATCCCCGGCGGAAGAGCAGCTTATCCATCTTCAATATTAATGACAGTTATTCCTGCCAAAATTGCAGGAGTTGAAAAGGTAGTATGCGTTACTCCACCACAAAAAGATGGAAAGATTTTAGATGCAATATTGGTAGCAGCAGATATTGCAGGTGCTGATGAAATCTACAAAGTTGGTGGAGCACAGGCAATCGGAGCTTTAGCCTATGGAACCGAATCAATTCCTAAAGTTGAAAAAATAGTCGGTCCCGGCAACATATTCGTGACTGCAGCTAAAAAACTAGTTTACGGACAAGTTGACATTGAGTTTCCGGCTGGACCTTCAGAAGTATTGATACTGGCTGATGAAAGTGCAAACCCTGAATTTTTAGCAACCGACATTTTAGCTCAAGCGGAACATGACCCTAATGCATCATGTTTTTTAGTAACTGATGATGAAAATTTAGCTGAAAAGACTGATGAGTTTGTAAAACAGTTGACAGAAATCGCCCCTAGACGTGAAATTATTGAAGAATCATTATCAAAAAGCGGAAAAATTATTATCACTGACACATTTGAAGAAGCAATTTACGTTACAAATGAATATGCACCAGAACATTTAATCATATCCACAAAAGACGATGATGAAACACTCTCTCACGTGAAAAATGCAGGTTCAATATTTTTAGGACCTTACTCTCCGGTAGCAGCAGGAGATTACGGATCCGGAACAAACCATGTATTGCCAACCGGCGGTGGGGCTAAAATGTATTCAGGCCTTTCAACTGAAGCGTTTATTAAAAAGCCTACTGTTCAAAGGATTACAAAAGAAGGATTATCTGAACTTTCAAAGACCTCAGTTCCAATAGCTGAATATGAAGGATTCTTTGCTCATTCAGATTCATTTAAAAGAAGATTAGATAGATAATATCTATCTTCTATTTATTATGAAATTATATCTAAACCTTTAATTTTATTAAAATTTGAATCAAATGTCGCAATTTTATTAATATTATACTTTTGCATTGATTTTAGAATTGTACAATCAGAATAATTAATTGATGAATTATAAGACAAATATATTTCAATTGCATCATCATAATCATTTTTAGTTAAATAATCAATGTCAAACATATTGTTTAGATTATTGTATAATGAAATACCAATCTTTCCACCAATACCTGTAAACGAATTTAATGTTTCTGTTAGAACAGTAGAATTAATCATTTTATTTTCATAGAATGTATCCGATAATTCTAAGGCTTTATTATGATTGATATCTGATTTTATTAAAATTGCTAATAAAAAGCTAGTATCAATGAATATCATTAGAATTCACCACACCCAGATTTCTTTTTTAATTCAACAGAATCCACTTCTTCATCGACATAAATAGCAAATTTTTCTAAATCTCTTAATGGTTTTTGTTTCACAACTTCAATAATCATCAAATCACCATTAATTTTCCAATTTAATGTATCTTCAACATTTATATCCAATTCTTTACGAATTTTACTAGGAATTACTGTTTGAAATCCTTTATATATCTTTGAAGTAATGATTTCTTGAGAAAAATTATTCATCAGGATTACCTCCATATCTAATTTATAATATATCTAATGTATAAAAAACCTAATATATAAATTTTTAGGTAAAAAATTCTAAAATAAATACTAAAAATATTAATAAAAAATTAACAATAACAAAAAAAAGAAAAAGAAGTGATATTGAATCACTTAAACTTTTACAGATGCAGGCAGATTGTGGCTGTTTCCATAATCTATTAAGATACTTACACAAATATCCAACATTCTTGATGGAGAAATATCAGGCACACCGCCCGTATAAATTCCAACGTAATTTGGAACAAAACCATTACTTTCTATCCATGATGAGAATCTGTTTGACATATCTACATAATTTTGACGTGCAATAGTTTGAGAACTGTCACTTCCACTAGGATGAGAAGCATATGAAGGATCTCCTACAGATATTGTCGCATCAGGATGACCACTGCCAATCTGACTAATAGATTTACTTAAAATATACAAACATTGGGCTTTTGATAATGAAAGGGACTGGAATTGAACAGGGAAGTTTCCTCCAGAACTTTTAACAGCCTGAGCTAATGCAGGAGCTTCACTAACAGGGAAACTATTTAGTGAAACGGCCTTTGAACTTGAACTCGAACTTGATTGTTGAACCTGATTACCTGCATTAGCCGGCTGTGAATGATTATCGAATAAACCTGTTCCAAAAGCAACAAATACAATAGCTAAAATTACAATTGCCGCAACTAAAACTCCAATGATAATCTTTTTATTTCTATCATCATTACTTGATGTTTGAGTAGGAGCATTAGCCTGAGCAGCTTGTTCAGGAGCTTTTGGCTTTATTTTATTTCCGCAATGTTTACAGAATTTTGAGCCGTCTTTTATTTCTTTTCCACACTTAGGACAAAACATGAAATCCCTCAGTTAGTAATTTTTTCAATTTTTTGGCCATCATAAGCATCATATTTATATTTCTCGATTTTACCATGTGAATCTTTAATTAAAACTAAGAAATAATCGCCTTTATCTGTGATATCCTTTAAATCAATAGTTTTTCCAGGAAAATCATTCATTGCAAACCTTTGAATTTCTTCTTTAGTTAATTTTTGATATTGAGAATTACCATCTGATGAAGGACTGTCTCCGGAAGATGAATCAGAACTAATACTTGGAGCAGAACCTGAACTTGCAGGGGCTGAACCTGAACTAGCTGGAGCAGAACCGTCACTAGAAATAACAGGAGCACTGTCTGATGAAGCAGAATCTCCACCAGCAGCATTATTAGAAGAATCAGAACTTAATGAACTTACAACATCACTTGCTTGAGGATTATCTAAAAGTGAAGTATTTTGTTGCTGATTATCACTTATCGCTCCATCAGTGGATGTAGCCGGCATGAATTCATTAGCAGTGTATGAATCTAAATCACCATTATCTGCCGCATTATTAAATCCATTAACAGTAATATTATTAACATTATCCACAAATACTGCCACATTAAGCTCCGGATTATTAACAACGAGCAACATATTCTTAATAAAGAAGAAGTCCACATCTACATCCATATGAGGATGCGGAGCAATACCTGGTACAGCAACTTTAGGTTTTACACTTTTTTGGTGATTTGAGAAAACAACACTATTAGACATGTCAGTGACTAAACCTTGATCTTTTGCCCCGATAGAAATACCCTGACCGCCATTTGTAACTAAAATGTTCGTATTATCCCCCTGTACATAAGCCAAAGATTGAGGCGGTTGATTTTTAAGGGCAACAACCGTGACTCCATTAATGCCTTTTAAATAATTGACCATAGACTGATTATTTTGGAATGTTTTGATAGTAATACCATATTTAGCGTCAGCATAACCATCCTGTGTTTTTATAAAATCCGCATCGGCTGGTACATTAACTTTAATACCATCGAAGTCTACCTGTTTCATAGAACCATTGTTTAAAATTGTAGCGCCTACAACACCCGCAGTGATTATTCCAACGATTGCTATGAGAAATATAACATGAGAATTAAACTTCATAAGAAAAATCACCTAAATTATATATAATTTACACACATAGATATTTATTCTTAATATTATATAAAATTTTTTTAATGGCTTAAATAACATTTAAATCAAATAAAAAATATAAATAATTTCATAAAAATGTTAGTAAATTGATAATAAATAGGAGTTTATGTAAAATGGTAAAATGTCCGAATTGTGGAGAGGAATCAACAGCCAATTTTTGTCCAAACTGTGGAGAAAAATTAGTAAAAGAGATTACTTGTCCAAGTTGTAATGCTAAAGTTGATGCAGGTTCTCTTTTTTGTTCTGAATGCGGTGAAAAAATAGAAGTAGAAGATAAAAAAGAAGAAAAAACAACTGAAAAAACAGAAGATAAAAAAGAAGAAAAATCTGCTAAAAAAACAGAAGATAAAACCACTAAAAAAGAAACAACCAAAAAGGCTAAAGACAATACCCAATATTGTCCTCACTGTAATGATCCTTTAGATGATGACGAAGTCATATTCTGTTCCAATTGTGGAAAAATGATTAAAGTTGACGAATATTCATTTAACGGAATTATCAATAGTATCAACTTCAAAAAACTGATAATTGTTTCAATTTTAGGATTTGCCATTACATTTGTACTTGGAATAATACTTTCATTTATTATCGGATTGACGGGACAAGGGTCATTAGGTTACCCTATTGCCTTAATAATAGCCATATTTTTAGGTGTCGGATTTTTCGCATCATTTTTCAAAGACATTCTCAATTCAGGCCTATGCGGAATCATAATCGGTTTGTTATTTGGACTGGTTGCAAATATGACAGTGGAAATATCTGCAGGATTTAAATACACATTCGAAATATTTTCCGGATACGAAATTGTTATATTTACTATTTTAGGCTTAATATTTGCATTTTTGGCAAACAAGTTTTTAAGAAATATTGTTTTGAATTATATCAATGTAGATAAGTATTTTTAAATAATATTTCCTTTTTTTACCTTTTTAGAATGATTTTTTTAAAATAATATTAACATTAGTTTTATTAAAGATTAATTATAAAATTAAATGCATAATGAAAATTTATTTTTATAACCTGAGGTGAATTAATTGCAAGGTTTATTAAATGATTGGAGAAGAACTAATTACGCTAAAGATACAACTCCAGAAATCGCTGGAGAAGATGTTACAATCATGGGATGGGTTCATGAAATCCGTGATTTAGGCGGAATCATTTTCGTAATCATCCGTGATGTGACTGGTAGAGTACAAATTACAGCACCTTCCAAAAAAGTAGATGCTGAAATATTAGAAGAATTAAGAGCTTTCAGAAAAGAATCAGTTGTAGCAGTTAAAGGTACTGTTCAGGAAGCTGGAAAAGCACCAAACGGTGTTGAAATCATTCCTAAAGAAACTAGAATCTTAAGCTTATCCAACCAGCCTTTACCAATGGATCCAACTGAAAAGGTAAAAGCTGAAATTGATACAAGACTCGATTCAAGATTTTTAGATTTAAGAAAAGAAAACGTATCTGCAATCTTTAAAATTAAAGGTCAGATGTTCCACACAATAAGAGATTTCTTTTATGAAAATGGATTTTATGAAATTAACACACCAAAACTCGTAGCATCAGCTACCGAAGGTGGAACAGAATTATTCCCTATTACATACTTTGAAAAAGAAGCATTCCTCGGTCAATCCCCTCAATTATACAAACAAATGATGATGGGTAGTGGAATGGATAAAGTATTCGAAATCGGCCAGATTTTCAGAGCAGAAGAGCACGATACCTTAAGACATTTAAACGAAGCAGTTTCAATAGATGCAGAAGCTTCATTCATGGACGATGAAGACATGATGAAAGTCTTAAATGACATGCTTGTTAACGTAATCAACGACGTGAACGAAAACTGTGCTCACGAATTGGAAATTCTAGACCACACATTACCTGAAGTTGACGGTGATTTCCCTCACGTAACTTACGATGAGGCAGTTGACATCATTAATTCAAAAGGCGTTGAAATGGACTGGGGAGAAGACTTGTCCCGTGCAGCTGAAAAAGCTTTAGGCGACACCATGGGCGATTTCTACTTCTTAACCAAATGGCCTTCAGCAATCAAACCGTTCTATGTAATGCCATTTGAAGATGACGAAAAATATGCTCACGCATTTGACTTAATGTACAATAACTTAGAATTGTCTTCCGGAGCTACTCGTGTACACCAATACGATTTACTCGTAAAACAAATCGAAGAAAGAGATTTAAACCCAGACGGATTTGGAAGCTACTTAAAAGCATTCGAATACGGTATGCCTCCACATGCAGGATGGGGTGTAGGTGCTGACAGATTAACTATGGTACTTACAGGATCTGAAAACATTCGTGAATGTGTACTCTTCCCAAGAGACAGACACAGATTAACTCCATAAGATAAAATGGATTATGATATAGCTATTATTGGTGGTGGTCCTGCCGGAATTATGGCAGCAATTGCATCCGGCAAGACTTCAAATGTAATATTGATCGAAAAGAATTCCACACTTGGCAAGAAGCTTCTTTTGACCGGTGGCGGAAGATGCAATATTACAAACAACAAACCACCCAAAAAGCTATTAACTTTTTTTGACAGGAAAAATTTCCTAAAAACCTCTTTTTATACTTTTACAAACGAAGATTTGTTTGATTTATTTGATTTTGACTTTATAGAAGAAGACAACAATCGTGTCTTTCCGGAAAGTGAAAAGTCTATTGATGTTTTAAAAGGCTTGGAAAAGCATTTGGATAATGTCGAAGTTCGTTTGAATTATGAAGTGACTAAAATTACCGATAACTTTATTATAAACGATGAAATCAAAGCCAAAAAAGTGATAATTGCTACAGGAGGGATTACCTATCCCCAAACTGGCTGCAGCATTGACAATTTTTCATTAATTGATGAACCATTGACCAAAATTAAATATGGGCTTTCACCATTAATAACAAAAGAAGATTTAAGTGATATTGCAGGAATTACATTAAATGATGTTGAATGTAGCTATAAAAAGTCAAAAGTTAAAGGTAATGTGTTAATCAGCCATGTTGGACTGACTGGTCCCGGAATAATTGACTTAAGCTCAAAAATTTCTAAAGAAATTGATTATGATATTTTAGACAATGACTATAATTTAGCTTGTGAAATAAACATTGATTTAACACCCAATTTCTCACGTGAAGAGTTAAAAAATAAATTTGATAAAGATTTTCAAATAAAAGGTAAAACTCAAATAAAAAACTACTTAAAACAACTTTTAACAAATAATTTCATTGAATATTTCTTAAATAGAATCAATATTGCGTCAGATACACAATTAAGCAGAATAAATAAAAAAAGTAAAAATCGTTTAGTTGAAAATCTCAAAAGATTTACACTTGAAATTGTTGACTTTAATAAGGATTTAGCCAAGGTAACAATCGGCGGAATTGACTTGAAAAACATCAATCCAAAAACTATGGAATCAAAATTAACATCGAACCTGTATTTTGCAGGGGAAACTTTGGATTTGGATGGCCCTACAGGCGGTTATAACTTAAAGATTGCATTTTCGACAGGTTATTTGGCAGGTTTATCTGCAAGTAAAAAAAAATCATTGAATGATGTAGATAAGCCAATTACTTTTTGAAAAATAGAGATAGGCAATTAATTTACTTAAAGACAACTCTCATGAAAATGATAGTTTGATGGAAATCATATAAAATATTAATAGGTAAAACTAATTAAATAGGTAGAAAAATTTTTTAAAAAAATAAAAAAATTGGGAAAATTGAATTTCCCATTTAATGTTCATTTTTTCTTCTTAATGAAATGCCGACTATTGCAAGTAATGATAAAAGAACCATTACAAGAGGGTTGCCAGTAGCAGGCATTTTTGGAGGTTCACAAATGTTTTCCTGAGATTCTGAAGAAGATTCATTAACTGTTATCTCAGCCGTGTCATTGTTGTTGGAAAGATTGCTATCATAAGTGTCAGAAGTGACATTAGCCTTAACAATTACCTTACCGTTTTTCAATGCTTCAGTGTTGAGTGCAAGAGTAACCTTTTCACCAGGAGCCAAGTTTCCAATTGTCCAAATTCCGGTTTCAGAATCATATGTGCCTTTAGATGGAACGAAATCTAAAAGTCTTAATTCTTCAGGTATCACAACAAATGCTTTAGTATTAACTGCACTGTCCGGTCCGTCGTTTACAACAGTAATAGTGTACTTGACATTTTCGCCAACAGTTACGTTGGTAATGTCTGATACGATAGTGAGCACCAAATCAACTTCCGGAGGAACTGTTGTTGAATTATTACAGTGGTTGTTTGTTTCATCAGGATCATATGTGTCTGAAACAACACTTGCAGGATTAGTTATTGTTGTGTTGGAAGTTGAAATTAAAGTTTCGATGTTTAAGGTTGCAGATTCTCCACTTGCAAGGTCTCCCACCTTCCAAATTCCGGTTTGATAATCATATTTATTTAATGAATCATCTGAGAGATAAATTAAACCTTCAGGCAATTTATCAGTCACTATAGTGTTTATAGCAGTATCTAAACCATTGTTAGTAACAATGATTGTCCAAATGACCTTATCGTTTTTATGTTGGGTTGTAGGGACTAATTTAATTATCATTAAATCAGCTTCAGGCACGACATTTAATGATTCATTGTCATAATTATTGCTTTCATCCGGATCGTAAGTATCTGATTTAACTTCAACATCATCTACAATAGTTACATTGGAAGCGTTCACTAAAGTTTCAATACATATGGTAACATTTTCTCCACTGGCAATATCTCCAATAGTCCATATGCCGGTTTCAGGGTCATATGCTCCAGTTGAATTGTCTGAGACATAAATTAACCCATTAGGCAATATGTCGGTTACAACTGTATTCATGGCAGTGTCCGGACCGTCATTAACAACGGTTATATACCATTTTACAGTATCATTATTATGGGCAGTGCCAGGATTAACGTCATTTGATATTATGACTGATAAATCTGCAACTGGAATTGGAGTTATTGTACAATTAACAGTGTCTTTTGTACCGTGAGAGCCAACAATTGTTAAATTATTGGTTAAATTACCAATGTCATTGACGAAGACTTTTACGGTTATTACAGCGCTGGATTTAGCGGAAATGTTTGTAATAATCCAAGTTACTGTTTGACCGTCCACAACTTCACTGATTAAATCAGCACCATCAACTTTCAAAGTTTCATTGAATATTAAACCAATAGGCAAACTATCAATAACTGTCAATTCAAGAGCATATGTAGAATTACCAGGGTTTTTAATTGTTAAATCATATTCAACAAATTCCTTATTGTACGGTTTTGTAGTATTTACCGTTTTTTCAGGTACAGGTAAAGAGACAATATCAACAGTTTTATTTGCATTATTATTTGTGTAATTCCACTCTTTTTCATCACAGGATACATTTACATTATGAACGATGTTGCTTGCAGGAGTTTTGGCATGGGAATATATCACTAAAGTAATATTGGTTCCATTTTCCAATTTAGGAATAGACCAAATACCCGTTTCATTGTCATAAACAGTACCATTAGGAGCAATGGAGTCAACATATTCAAATCCTTCACTAATCAAATCGCTTAATTTGATATTGTTTGCATTAGTACCGTTAGCAGCATTTGAAACAGTAATAGTCCAAACCGCGATATCGTCAACAAAGTACTCATCCTTATCACTAGTAATATTAACAGACACATCAACAATAGGAACAGGATTAACAGCACAGTCAACCATTTTTTCAGTACCTCTAGGACCAACAACAGTTAAATTATTAATTAACTCACCAATCGCATTAACTTTAACCCTAACCGTAATAGTAGCACTACCTTTTACAATATCAGTTAATTTCCAAGTAATGACTTGGCCGTCTTGTTCTTCAATGACTACATCAGCACCAACAACATCAACAGTCTCAATGAACTCCAAACCAGCAGGCAAACTATCAATAACAGTTAAAACATCCATATAATTATCACTGCCAACATTAACAACAGTCAAATTATATTCAATAACATCATGATAATATGGAGTATCATTATTAACTATTTTTACCGGATAAGGAAGAACAACAACATCCACAGACATATTTGAATCATCATTATCATAATTCCATTGATCTTCAGTACAATTAACTTTAACTGAATTATCAATATTATTTCCAGGAGCTACAGCCTGAGAATAAACAGTGAAAGTAACATTAGTACCATTAGCCAAGAATGGAATAATCCAATCATCAGTTAAATCATAGGAATTACCATCACTATCAGTACAATTAATGAATTCGAAATTATCTAATGGGAACAAGTCTTTCAAGTTAACATTAGTTGCATTAGTACCGTTAGCAGCATTTGAAACCGTAATAGTCCAAACTGCAATATCATCAACAAAGTACTCATCCTTATCACTAGTAATATTAACTGAAATGTCAACAATAGGCATAGAATCAACAGTACAGTAAACCATATCCGTAGCATTACGAGGACCAACAACAGTTAAATTATTAGTCAACTCACCAAGTGCATTAACTTTAACCCTAATGACAATAGTAGCATTAGATTTAGCCGGAATATCAGTTAAAACCCACTTAATAACCTGACCATCACGAGTCTCACTAACATTTCTAGCACCATTAATACTAAGAGTCTCAACAAACTCTAAACCAACAGGCAAAGTATCAATAACATCAAACTCACCAGTGTACATGTAGTTACCCATATTCTCAACAGTCAAAGTAAACTCAACAAACTCATGATAATACGGAGTACTATTATCCACACCTTTATAAGGCCTATGGAATGCAATAATACCAACAGTCACATTACCATCATTATTACTGTAATCCCACTCATCTTCACCACAAGTAGCATTAACTTTGTTAGTTATATTATCTGCAGGAACTTTAGCATGAGAATGAATTACTAAAGTAATGTTAGTACCATTAGCCAAAGTAGGAATAGACCAAACACCAGTCACATTATCATAAGTAGTACCAGCCGGAAGATCACAGTACATAAACTCAAACTCATCAGGCAAGAACTCACTTAACTCAATATCTGAAGCATTAGTACC
>NZ_JAZRKF010000033.1:0-47458 GCF_045646205.1 Methanobrevibacter sp.
TATAAATAAATCTGTAAATACCTATATTGGACTCAATTTTGTTAATACTAACAATCTTTTCTCCTTTATCATCCTTATCCGCTTTTGACGGATAAATCCTAACTTTAATATTCTTATTAACAACTTTCATTTAATTATAACCACCATTATTAATAAAAAACCCAAATAAAATATGTATTAACTACAATTAATAATATAAACCACATGCATATATAAAGAAATACCGAGAGAGCATTTGACCAGTAATGTGCAAACATATGAATTATAAAAAAATCAAAAAAAATAGTATACTGAATGAAAAATCCAATACAAATACCATGAAAAAATAGCCTATTTTAGAAAATCAACTAGGAAAATTAGCAAAAATAAAAGTACCCCCAACATTGCGATTCATCCCCAACTTTGAGAAGTTGGGGTATTCTCGCTAAATTATGATAAATCATTCAAACAAGTACTAGAAATTTTTGATTGTAATAACAGTACTATTCAACCCTAATACTCGCGCATAATCAATTTTATCAGCGACACTCATTAAAATTTTTATATGGTCATACTCACATCCCTCTTTTTCAACAGTTGGATTGAATTCAACCCCCTGGTCTTTAATCGAAATTAAAATATGCTCACTTTGAATTTTGATTAAAATATCCATTGTTCCAACATCATCATTAGTTTTAACAATATTTGCCAGCATTTCTTCAATAGCTAAAGATACTTTTACTGAAGTCAAATCAGAAATTCCCATTGATTTTAGATAATCCAGAACCTGTGAAGCCAAATCTGCGATGTCATTTATGTTGGCATTCACTGACAAATCAAGCATATTTTCTTCATCCTGTTTTTTAAGTAAAAAGAAACCTGAATATTCTCCATTACTTTTTCTTTCAATATATTTGGAGTAAATAAACATGAATATTATTGTAGAAATCTCTGCAATTAAAAATGCAATCCAGATTCCATTAAATCCTATTAAAGGAACGAGCAATATTGATCCACCTACAGGAAGAATTAAACCTTCAATAAAGGCAATCCATATTGCATATTTCTCCCTTCCAATAGATTCCGCATAATATGGTATTATGAAGCATATGACAAGACCTATGAAACTTAATGAAAATAATCTTATTGAATCAATTACAACAGGAATATCAGCAGGATTATTAATGTTGAACAGGAATAATAAGGATTGAGGATAAATTATAAATATTGCCATTAAGATGCCTCCTGAAAGAATACCTAATTTTATAGCACGCTTTATGGTGTATCTGACGCCATTATAATCCTCTTCCTGATAATATACAGATACAATCGGAGCCATTGTCTGGCTTATTCCAATTGCAAACATGTAAATTAAAAATGAAGAATTGTCACATACACTAAATGCCACAAGGCCTACGCCACCCATTACAATTTGAACCATATAATTAATAATGAATAATTTTAGAGTTATGAAAAGTTGTATTGAAGCGGGAGGAAAACCTGAAATGAGAATATCTTTAAGGTATGCGATAAATCGATTAAATTTAATTTTTGAAATTGATAATAATTTAATGGTACGTTTATTGCTGAAGAAATAATATGAAATAACTATTGATGCTAAAATTTGTCCGGTTAATGTAGCAAGAGCAGCACCGCCAATATTCATATGAAAGAATTTAAGATAAACGAAGTCCATAACTATATTTACCACATTGGATATTATAACAGCAATTAAAGCTAATTTGGGCATTCCATCAGCACGGGAAAAATAAGATATGCCCAAAATATAACACATGAAAGGAAATCCTATAATGGTAAAATAAAGAAAATCTTTTACGAGAGGATATAACTGAGTACTGCTTTCCATATTTGCCGAACATAAAAATCCAACAATAGGATCTATAAATATAAGTCCCAAAATCGAAATAATAATTGCAATAGCCATTAGACTAACTATTGAAACGGTAAAGTAGGTATTACTCTTAAAATCATCATAATTGGCTTTCATTGAAGACATTAAAATACTGCCACCAAATCCAACAGCCCAACAGATCAAATCTATGAACGTGATAGTCGGAACAACAACCTGAATGGCAGCTAAATTAAAATAACCTATTAAAAAACTCACTATTAATGCATCAAAAAATAAACAAATATTATTTGCCATCGTAGTAAGCAAACTGGGTAATAAAAACTCATCAAACTTACTTTTTAATAGGTTATATCTCCTTTCATACATTCTCAGACACCCCATTATCGATTACTCAAAGAAGAAAGCCAAATCATTTAAATATTCGACGAATTTATAAATGTATTCTTCTGAGATAATTGGCCATTTAACTCCCAATCTGTACAATACCTGTACAGTATAATCATTTTCAGCACCAATCCAAACTTTTTTCATGGTTCCTCCCCCGGCAGAAGTAATCAGACCTGATATGCCCTCCTGTTTATCCTTATCATTGAAAGCTTGATTTAAATACTCATCATACACATCCTCTTCAACGGCTTCGATTTCAAGACCTAAAGGTTCAATGATATCTATTATGTCTCCAAAACAAATTGTGTGGTGCTGATACGGATGGAAAACAACACAGTCTTTAGGCGTTTTGGATAGTTCAACAATAGATCTGGCAGTCACATCAATAGGACTTAATTCATCAGCACTGCTTAGCAGGGAATAAGGCATTTTACCAAGTGTTACAAAAGCCCTAAGTCTATTAACAAATCCGTTCGAAATGAAATTAATTTGGAATTCTCCATCATCACTTCTGGCCATTAAATTCCCCACCCTCATGATTTTAACAGAGAGATTATCTTCAATTGCTGATTCTAAAACAGCCCTTTCTGCTAAAAATTTACTTCTAACGTACTGATTTTCAGTACCTTGTCCGATGTATAAATCTCTTTCATTAAACAGGTAATCCTCTGGAGGGAAATTGTTTATACTTTCGCCTGCAACACTATATGTTGAAACCTGTACAAATTTTGAATTTTTCAATTTGGCAAATTTCAAACCATTTAAAACTCCTCCGTAATTAATATCTTCAATATCCGTGCCGGAAGAGAAATGTTTAACATTAGCCGCACAATTAAATATTGTATCAATTCTGTATGAACTTAATTTTTCAAAATCTTCATATTTGGTTATGTCTCCGTCAATAATGTGTATCCTATCATTGAATAGCTCTTCATAGTTATTTGAGAAATAATAGTACAATAAAAATTTCAATCTTTCTTCAGAAGAGATATTGGCTTTGGACCTGACTAAACAGTAAATATTACCGTCATTATTTTCCAATAGTTCCCGCAAAATATGAATGCCTAAAAATCCTGTAGCACCAGTTAATAAGATATCACCCAAATCACCATCAGATTCTGATTTGATGAAATTTTCCAAGGTATTTTTCTCCAATAACTCATTAATTTTAGAATAATCATAATCAGATACTTCACTAAGTGTAATTTCATTATCTTCATCAGTTAAAATAAACTTGGTGAGTTTACGAGGAGTAGGATTATCAAAAACATCACCATAACTGATATCATAACCTCTATTTAAAGCTGCTAGAGTAATTTTAGTTACAAGTAGTGAAGTTCCACCTATTTCAAAGAAATTATCCGTAACTCCAACTTTATCAAGAGATAAAATATCTGCAAAGGCATCTGCGAAAAATGCTTCAATATCATTTTCAGGAGCAACATATTCCGTAATCAAAACAGGTTCAGGCAAATTCCTTAAATCAGTTTTACCATTCAATGTTTGAGGCATCTCATCCAGTTCCATATAAACAGTAGGAACCATATAATAAGTCAATTTTGAATTTAGATGTTCTTTTAAACTGCCAATGTCAATGGAATACCCATTCCCATCATTTTTAATTTCATCATAAACCGTAAAGTATGCACATAAGTGGTCATTACCTTTAATCTTTTTGACAACAACCGCAAGAGATTTAATACCTTCAAATTCTTTAATGGCTGATTCAATTTCACCAATTTCTATTCTCAAACCTCTGAGTTTAATTTGGTCATCAAGTCTTCCAAGAATTTCAACTTCACCGTTTTCATTCCATTTAGCAAAGTCCCCGCTTCGATAAAATTTAATTCCGTTGATAGTCATGTAAGCTTCGGCATTTTTTTCAGGACGGTTGTAGTAAGCTCTTGAAACACCATTTCCCGCAACATATAACTCTCCCAAAACATGAGGAGGTAAAGGATTGGAGTCTATATCCATAATCTCTTCATAAACATTAAAAATTGGTTCTCCAACAGAAACGATATTAGGTTGATCGATTAATTTATCATTACATGCCACAGTTATCTCTGTCGGCCCATAACTATTAATTATTTTACCGTCAGACACTTTTGAGAGAATATCATATAAATGTTTTGGAAAAGCTTCTCCTCCAACGACAAATATTTTAAATTTAGCAATACATTCTTTCAACCCGTCAATTTCAAGATACTGCAATAATCTTGAAGGAGTACCATCAAAAATATTAGCGTTTGTTTTTTCAATCAGAGGAATTAATTCCAATGGATTTTTAATCTGAACATCATCAGCAAAGACCACAGGAACACCATTTAAAATAGGCAGTAGCATTTCCTCCAAAAATGTGTCAAATGCCACAGTAACTAATGATAATAATTTATAATTCTCAGTTTCTGCATTTGAAACTAATTCATGACAAAATGTATTCCTCGGATGTGGATAAACATAATTGGCAAAGTTTCTATGTTCTATCATCACTCCTTTTGGAAGACCAGTCGAGCCTGAAGTATAAATAAGATATGCCAAATTCTCAGGAGAAACATCAACGCTTGGATTAGAAGTATTTTCCTCTTTTAACAATTCATTAATATCCAGCAGTTTATCCGAACAGGAAGATAAATCCAAACTTTTCCTATCGATGACATCATCAACTATGATAAATTTTGATTCACTGTCAGATAAAACATGTTCAATACGGTCTTGAGGATATTCTGAATCAACAGGAATGAATGCTGCGCCTGCTTTTAAAATACCGAAAATTGAAGCCACAATATTACTGTTACGTTTTAAGATAAACATAACTTTATCTTCAATTTCAATGCCTTTTTTGATTAAAGCATTTGCAATACGATTTGCCTTCTCATTTAAATCATCATAAGTGAATTCGCCATCAGCTGCAGTTAAAATAATCTTGTCTCCATTTAATTCACACTGTTTTTCAAAAAGCTTATTAAGACGAGTTTCACCAATATCACTAAATTCTAACTCATCAACGTTAGGGATTTCCCTTTCAACAATAGAAATTTCTTTCAAGCAGACATTTTCCAATTCTTCAGAACTGCATTTAATGAATTTATTTAAAACTATGATAATGCTGTCTAAGAATGTTTTAATATATTTTTCACTGTATAATCCATCATTGTATAAAACATCCAATTCCAAACTGTCTTCATTCTCATAAACATTAAAACTAACTTTATAATCGGTTTCAAGAGAATCCAAATGATTAATTTCATACACATTATTATCCAATTCGATTTTACTATTTTCAAGAGCATTGTAGGAATATAAAAATTCAGGTTTTAAATTAAATTCATTTGAGATTTTAATATATGGATATGTACAATGTTTAATTCCATTTTTCCAAATTTCATCAACCTGTTTAAAGAATTCTCTGATGGAAATATTTCTATCTTCATTGATAGATACTATTGGTAAGGTTTTAACTAAAAAGGCTTGTGTATGATAATAATTAGAATTAAGTCTTCCATTGAAGATAGTTGTCAATAATGTCTTATCACTGAATGTGTACTTATTTAATGTTAATATTGTACTGGCCATGAATAAAATGTTTGGTGAAATTCTTTTATCAGCACAGAATTCTTTTATTGATTGTGAATCAATATTTTTAGAAAAGGATTTTAATTCGCCAGATTCATCATCATCATTTAAATCTGGAGTCAGTATGGTTGAATCCACATCCTTTGTTAATAAATCATGGAAATATTTTTCACTGGCAGCATATTTTTCACTATTTTTTTCCTCTTCTTCAATCAAAGAACATATATACCCGTTAAGGACTTCTTTTTCTATTTTGTCACCGTTATATGCATTGGCAATGTTTTTGAATAACATACCTGAAGATTCACCATCAGTTATTATATGATGTATATCTAAAAACAGAATTGTTTCATCTTTGGTTTTATAGATTTTAGCTCTGAATAACTGATTATACAATAATTCAAATCTTTTAACATTTTCTTTTTCAATTTCTTCATTAGAAATCTCATCTATTTCAATAATAGGAATTTCATCAACAGGTATTGAATCGTCACGTTTGTGCATTAACTGACCATTATGGCTGACAATTCTTGTTTTAAGATAAGGATATGCATCAATTGTTTTGATAATGGCTTCTTTTAGTTTCAATGCATCGATTGATTTATCGAACCTTACAATGGATGGAAGATTATATTGAGGTTCATCAGGATTTTGAACGCATTCGTAATATACTCCCAGCTGATTATCCATTAACGGATAATAAGTAATGTCTTTTGAAGATTCGATTAATTCATCTAACTTTTCATCGGATTCACTATCATCAATTAGATTTGCGATAAATCTTATTGTAGGATTATCCAATAATTCAGAGATATTTAAATTAATATTGAATGATTCGGAAATATTCACATTAAATTTCATTAAGGATAATGAGGTAAATCCAAGAGAATATAAATTATCTGTAACACCAAAGTTTTCATCATATGCATATTCAGATACCAGTTCCAGCAATTTTTCTTCAGTGTCATTTGCAGGGGAAACATTTTCAAATTCCAATTTTGGTTCGGGCAATCTTTTAATGTCTGTTTTACCATTTGGAGTTCGTGGAAGTTCATCAATTTGCACAAATGCAGTTGGAACCATATAATTAGTCAGTTTGTCCTCTAAATAATTTTTCAAAGAACTTTTATCAACTTCTCCATTAATGGTGTAATAAGCACACAAATGCTGGTCATTATTGATTTCTCTAATTACAACTACATTTTCTTTTATATTCGGATAACAACTAATATTATATTCAATTTCACTAGGTTCAATTCTTAATCCTCGTAATTTAATCTGATTATCTACTCTTCCCTTAAAAATAAATTCACCATCAGGTGTTTTAACCGCATAATCTCCACTTTTACAGTACGGAATTCCATTGATTTCAATGAATACCTCATTTGTCTGATCTAAATTATAATATCCTTTCCCAATTGAAGGTCCTCCAAAGTATAATTGACCCATTACTCCATCAGGCAATAGTTTTCCGTCAATATCCCTAACGTCAGCTATAGAATTTTCTAAGGGTTTACCTATAGCAATGTTATTGCTGTCCATTGCCGCTTTCTTTAAAGGAACTGGGAATAAGAAATTACCTTCACTTTGTCCGTAAGCATTAAATATGGTGGCATCAGTGTGTTTTTCAATTGTATCAAATTTTTTTGCAGGAAATGCTTCTCCACCCATAAGAATAGCTTTAAAAGACATTATAGAATCACAAAATTCATCGATTTCCAAGTAAGATAAAAATCTTGAAGGAGTCATTGTCACGGATTCAGGTTGAGTATTATTTATTAATTCAATCAAATCAGGAATGTTTTTAACTTCCGAATCACTGGCAAAAATCAATCTAATGCCGTTAGTTACTCCAGTTAAAATATCCCTTATGGACATGATGAATGAAATCGTTGAAATAGTCAAAATACTGTCAAAATTTTTCGTGATATTGCCTGTAATCTGGTTACACATTGCTTTGTGACTAACCATTACTCCTTTAGGTTTTCCGGTAGATCCGGAAGTATAGATTATATAAGCCAAATCATCAGGTTCAATGTTGACATTAGGATTTTCAGGGCCACCATTGGAAAGTAACTCATCAATACTCAAGGAATTTTTTCCAGATTTTTCGGTGATAATGTAATCCGCATGACTGTTTTCATAAATATAATTAATTCTTTCCTGAGGATATTCAGGGTCAATCGGAATAAAAGCACATCCTACTTTCAAAATAGCTAAAATAGATGCAACCAGATTACTGTTTCTTGGAAGCATGACTAAAATATTACTTTTTGGTTTAATTCCCTTATCAATTAAAGCATTAGCAATAATATTTGTTTTTTCATTTAATTGATTGTAGGTTAAAGTAGCATCACATGCTACGAGAGCAACATCATCAGGGGTTTGACTAACTTGCTTTTCAAAACGTTTATGAATAAATGGAAGTTCAACTTCACTAAATTCTGGTGTTTTTCTTTCGGGCTGCAAACTTACATCACATATTCTAAATTCAGATACATCACAACTCAAGAACTGATTTAAAATGGATTGTATGGAATTAGCGAAAATATGAATATAATCTTCACTATACAATTGATCATTATATTCTATTCTCAATTCAACATTTTCTTTAAAACATTTCACAAATAAAGCAATTTTATAATCACCAGAACATAATTCTTCAGACACATTAAATTTGTTGTCAGTCATTATATCCTCTGATTGTAAAAATTCATTATAGGAATATAAAAATTCAGGATTTAATTGATATTTCTCTGCAATTTTAGAGTAAGGATAGAAACTATTCTCCATTGTAGTTTTCCATGTTTTATCAACAGATTTAATGAAATTAATAATGGAAATTTCCCTATCTTCATTAGAAATGATAAATGGAACAGTTTTGACAAAGCTTTCAGAAGCATTATCAAAATTAGAACCAGATACATCATTTGATATTGCTGTTAATAACGTATCTTTAGTGAATGTGAATTTATTGAGTGCCAGAACAGTACTTGACAAGAATAAGATGTTTTTACTTATGTCATATTTATTACAGAAATCATCAATATCTTTAGCTCCAATACTTTCTGCAATGTTTTTTAACTTTCCATCATCTGGATTACCATTTAGATTAGGAGTTAAAACTGTTGATTCAAAACCTTCGCAAAGTTTAGCATTAAAATATTGTTTTGATGATTGATATCTTTCACTATTTTCGTCGAATGATTTTTCCACTTCAGATTCATCTTTATGAACATTATTTATTAATGAATTGTTTTTATCCATTAAATTTGCCTCCTTAATTACATATAATAATTATTATGTTCATTATCTTTAAATATTTTGAGATTTTGAATTTTGGACTGACAAATGATAGAACTTTTCTGAATTCACGAATTATTCATCAAAATCACAATTAAAATATCGAAAGACAACAACAAATATATAAGTCTCACCGACCAACTAAAATTATAGAGGTTTTTCTAAAATTACTTAAAATTATGATAAATCAATATACAAATTGTGGGATTATAATGAATATTCTAAAAGTTTATAATGAAAAGGAATTAACTTTATCTGTTGAAGGTCGCATTAATAGTGTTACATCAAAAGAGTTAGATAAAGAGATTAACGATGAAATAGGCAATTTTGACTCTTTAATCATGGACTTTGCTAATTTAGAATATATTTCAAGTGCAGGCCTTAAAGTTTTAATTGCAACTCACAGGAAATTAAAACCAGACAATATTCCATTTATTATCAAAAATGCTAATGATGTAATTATGGAAGTATTTCGATTGTCCGGTGTCGATAGGGTTTTGAAGATAGAATGAACTCAATTTTATTGCAACCAGAAATAAATGAGTTAGATACTCTAAACGAGTTTATCATAAAAGAACTTTCCGAAGAAGACTTTCAAGTCACATTAATTGTTGAAGAGATCTTTGCCAATATTGTGAATTACTCAAATACGGAATTTATCATTGTTAATGTCGAATATGAAAAACCAACATTGACAATAGAGTTCATTGACAACGGATTTGAGTTTAATCCTCTCTTAAAAGAGTTCGATGGTCCCCCGTATGCTGTTAATGAAAAACAACTAGGAGGAGCAGGCATTTATTTAACTAAAGAACTTGCCGATGAACTTGAGTATCATTATGAAAATAGTGAAAACCATTTAATAGTTATTAAAAATGTGGAATAATGAAGAATAAATTAAAAAAAATATTTGTGCCATTCATTTTGATGATTATTATTGAAATGATTCTTTCATCAGGCATGTTATGGGATTTGGGACTATATTGCCCGCATGTAGGTTTATTTTTTGTTTTTGGATTATTACTCGGTCCCTACGGCGCTTTAGGCGCAACATTAGGACATATTGTAATAGGTATTACAGATGGATGTGTGCCCATAGAAATAGTCTTTTCCTCTATTTACAGTTTTGGAGTTTCATACTTGGCATATAAACTTTGGTACTCCGATTTTAGAAATCAAAAAATTATGAAACCTAAATTAGACAATATTTATCATCTCACTATATTTTTATCAATAATACTTCTGTGCGGATTCATTTTTTCAGTAGTCCATGAAACTTTATTTTCATTTTATCTTTTTCAAACTAATCTGGAAGAATATTCAACTATTGCATTTTTCTTGAACTTTACCAATATTGCATTTTTCACAGGCATCATAAGCATTTGGCTTTCTAAAAAGATTGATTTTATAGAAACTCCAAAAACATCAGATAAACAGGTAAATAAAAAATTATATAGACTCTTATTTTATTCATTGTTGATTGTTACTGCAATATCATTAATTTCTAGGATATTTGGTGTGAATAAACAAATCATGCTTGTTGAAACAATATTAATTGGAATTTTATTATTCAGCTATTTAACAAAACCATTTGTACATAAAATAGAATCCCAAAATAGGAATTCAATAATTGAAAATATTATTCAAAAGTTTCTTATAATAACCTTGATTATTTGTATTTTGGGAATGATTATTTCTCATTTCATTTATCATCTTATAAGTCTTAATATGGATTTGACAATATATGTAATGCAGGGACTCATAATAACCGATATAATTATAATCCTATCATTTATTCCGGGAATGATTATTTTAAGGGATATGGAAAAAAAAGTAATCGAACCCCTTTCGTCATTTTCTGAAATTGAAAAATTTATCAAAGAAAATGAAAAAATTGAATCTGAAGGTCTTGTGAATTTGTATTCAAAGTATCTTAATGAAAGAAATGAAATTGGAACCCTTGCCAAATCATATACTGATTTGATTAATTACAATAACAATTATATTGAAAATATTCGCGAAATTGAAGGTGAAAAAGAACGTATTAAAACAGAACTTGATATCGCATCAAGAATCCAAGACTCTAACCTTCCGCATGAGGCCATAAGAAATGAAAATTATTATATCACAGGTTACTCTCATCCGGCAAAAGAAGTTGGAGGAGACTTTTTTGATTATTATGAATTAGATGATGATAATTTAGCTATTGTAATCGGCGATGTATCAGATAAAGGTGTTCCAGCAGCATTACTTGCAATGGTTACTCAGTCCATGATAAAATTAGCCTTTAACCACGAAAGGGATCCTTCAAAAGTCCTATATTTAATAAACAATCAATTATATAAAAATAATCTTGAGGCAATGTTTGTTTCATTATGGCTTGGCATTTATAATAAAAAGACTAAAAAATTAATGTTTTCAAATGCAGGACATACTCTTCCAATAATAAAAAAGGATGACCAATTTGAATATTTAAATATTAATCCGGGAATTATTTTAGCAATTCTTGAAGACTTCGAATATGAAACTGAAGAAATAACATTATCGGATGAATTGATAGTATATACTGATGGAATCACTGATGCCACCAATGACTATGATGAATGCTATGGTGAAGAAAGACTTTTAGACTTTTTCAACAAATTTAAAAGTGATAAGGAACCAATAATTCATCTATTAAATGATATTGATGATTTTATAGGAAAACAGGACCAATTTGATGATATGACATTAATTTATTTAAAAATCAAATAAATAAAATACCTATTTTTAAAACTAAACATATAGAAATAAAAGGGATTCAGCAATCCCTTTAAGTGTTTATTCGGCAGGCACACCGTTGATTAATAATTGGGTCAAGTAATTTTCTTTTCCAATCATTTTAATTAAGTCTAATTGTTGTTCGCTCCAACCCATATCCTCTTCTTCATCCTTGAGATATACTTTCATTAAGTCATAGGTTGTTGCATCAAATATTCCAGAATCCATCATTTCGTTTAATAATTTAATTCCTTCAACAGATACATTGTAGTCATGTTCTATGAACTCTATGATATCAGTATAGATTGGTTGTGCTTCCTGTGCTTCCTGTTTGATTTCTCCACCCAAATCAAGAATACTGTCCATGAACTGTTCTACGAAATCCATTTCTTCAGTTGCATGAGCGGCATATTTGTCTCCTAATGCTTGGAAACCTAGGCCTGCAAATATTTTGGATTGGATTCTGTGTCCGAATGAATTTGCGGACAATCCCGTTACAATTAACTGTAGTGCTTCAATTGTTTTTTCTTTATCAGACATAATTTCACCTTAGTTAAATTACTTAAGATTCTTAAGTGTATAATTGAATATCTGAACTATACTATTTAAAATTAACGAATAAGTTAGCCCACTCATAATATGCATGAATCATCTTCTTGAATTTTTCTGCCTCTTCATCACTGTAATCATCAAAAAATTTAGAATCAAATTCATACATTTCTTTTAATAGTGAAGAAATAATTAATTTGGCTTTATCAGTAACATTGAGAATCTTTTTAGACTTATTATTTTCATCACTGCCACGATGTACCAATTCGTTTTTCTCAAGCCGTTTAATTATTTGAGCAACGTTAGCTTCTGAAACAAATAATATTTCAGACAATTCCCTTTGAGTTAAACCCGGATTATGATGAATAGTACTCAAATATGTGAAATCACGGGGAGTAATTTCAGAATAATTGTCTTTCAAATACTTGGTGTATTGAATGCTGATATAATCAATATATAGGGCTACCGGTGTGAAAGGTATTCTTTCATCGCCTGAATTTAAATCAATCATAAAAAACCACTTAAATATATATTATGTATTTTAAGTATTATAACTGATTCTAAAAAATTGAAGGATAATAAAACCTAAATCTTACATATAAGAATCAGATAACATAATCAAATGGAAACATAAGATATCAAAAAACTGATAAATCATAAACATATTAAGTTGACTATGAAAATTAATTATGAATGACAGTAAAATAGTAATTTACCATCCGAAGTAAATTTCAAAAAATAGAATTTATGGGAAAAGTTTCATAATTCTTAAAAAATGAATATTATACACGATAAATAGTTATTGGAATAAGTAATAAAACGGGAATCATTAATCTTTTTAAGTTTACTTAACCGCATTATTTAACTTTCCCATTGCAGACATTGGGGAAAATTTATATGCGAAAAATAGTATATATTAATTAAACAAAATCATAATTATGAAATTACAGGAAGTTAATTTCACCAGGAATTCAGTGTTTAAATTTTGAGTTCATGCGAATATTAAAATATTAAAAAAGCAGATGTTGTCATATGGATAAAAATATATTATATCATGGAAGTAATGTGGAAGTGCCCTTTCCACGTATTCTACAGAATGGTTTTTATAAGGATTTTGGTTATGGCTTTTACTGTACCCTATTTGAAAAGCAAGCAAAACGTTGGGCTATGACAAAAAAAGGAGAATCAGTTGTAAACTTATATGAATATGTCCCAAATGCTGATTTAAACATTCTGAAGTTTAACGAAATGTGTGAAGAATGGTTGAATTTCATTGTAAGTTGTCGAAATGGCATAGAACATAACTATGATATAGTGGAAGGGCCTATGGCAGATGATCAAATTTGGAATTACATTGAAGGATTTATCGAAGGCAACATTTCAAGAGAAGCATTCTGGGAACTGGTGAAATTTAATTATCCAACACATCAAATTTGCTTTAACACTGAAAAATCACTTAAAACATTAACATTTAAAGGAAGTGAAATATTATGAAAAATAAATATTTTCCAGATGAAGATATTAAAATCAATGATTTATACTTTATTTGTTACATGATAGAAAGAGTGGCAAGACATATAAAACAAAAAAATAAATATGTTGTAAATACAATTGGAAGAGATGGACTATATCACCTGATTAGCTGTGCAGAAGCCCTACATTGTGAAAATCCTTTGAAAGTAGAAGCAGATTGGATTAATGACTACGAACTTGAAAATGGAGATTATGATATTACCATTGTTGATAAGGAACTTGCCACAATCATTCCAACACCACTTGATATGGGCGCAGTATATCAGCGTTTGATTATAAACACCCTATCATCCAAAGAGGATTATGTTGACGGCATTATAAGAGTATATAATGATGACATATGTGATGTGATAGATAATTATAACTGCAGTGCTTTCTATGAACCTTCTTATGTGATAGCCCGAGCTTATCAAAACGGAGGTTTTTAAATTAAAATAATATAAAATTAAAAATCGCCTAAAAAACAAGGAAAATCTATACGATTCAGTGTGTGCTGGAAACAGACAACAACATCCTACTTTCAAAAATTGGTTCAAACATCCCCATGACAAAATCCAACTCTCCTTAACATCAATAAAGAGTTTTCCCAATAATATTTCAAAGAATTTACTTCAAATATAAAGTCAATATACTGAAAAAAACTATACAAAATATAAATACCTAATAAAAAATGCCAAATTAATTCCTTAAAAAAAGACTTATTTTTTAAAAATATAAACATATTCCACTTAACAAAATCATAAAATAAGTTATATTAAGTTAATGAAGAAAAAACCCAATATTAATGAGTAATAAGTAAAATAACACCCAAATTATGTACAAAGGATTTTGCCCGTATACTATACAAAATATTTACTACTTTCGGCTCTTACAATATAATATTGCCAAAACAACATTAAAATAATTACTGTTAAAAAGAGGATATTGCATGACATCTGCTAAAAAATTGAGTGCACCACATTAATTTTCATATTCACTTATTCCAGTGAGTTTTTCAATTTCAGAGTAATTCCAATATTTATTCTCCCAATGGTAATACACATCTTTTCTTTTCTTAAATATTCTAAAAGGAGAAATAGTGTTATCATAAATATGGACAATATCACAAATTTCAACTAATTCTGGAATTAACTTAAGTGCTTTTTGATATCTTGATTTGATTTTATCTTCAGGAACTCCATGACCACCCATAGACTCCCTCATCCTTACCCTAGCAATATTTATCTCATAATCATCTGTTAGGACATAGATGCATCTTAAGAAATATCCTTTTTCTTTAGCCTTTTTAAGCAGTTTAAGATTGCGATCTGTTGAAAGCACAGTTTCAAATGTGAAATCTTCATCTTTTTCCAGCATTGATTCCCTAAGCTCTTCGGCTTTCTGTGCAGCCTCCAAATCACTGCATGCAATTGATTTTTTAATATCATCAGCATTTATGTAAACACCTACAGTTTTTGCCATACGTGTTATTGTGGTTTTGCCACCACCATTTGGTTCTGCGAAAATCATGACTTCCGGAAGCCTATTTTTCTGTGACATAAACTCTCCTTCCATCAGGATACTCTAAGTAAGCACGTTTATTTTCATCATCATAACCAGCAATAGGAAGTCCTTTAATTTCACATATTTCCTTATCAAGCTTTATGGATGCTTTAAATAGTTCTGTAAGTTCTTCATCAGAAATTCCATAAGTAGAATCTAATTCATTTCCTTCAACCAAAACAAACCCCCCCTTATTACTAATTGTAATATAAAATATCTACTTCATTTATGATAAATATTTTCAAACTGCGACTTTATGAAAAAACACTTGCCTAATGGATATGGAATTACATTAATTTAACTAAAACTCAAAATCTGTTGAAATATCCATTATATTCATACTTTCCATTAGTATAGTAACCAACCTTTCATCCAAATCAGCGTGATTATCGTGATAATCGATTTCTCCAAATTCACTTCGAATTGAATAAGCAAGGTGTTCTTCATCCAAACTAAAATAAGCATTAATGTTTTCCTTATTCCCCCGAGCATCAAGCCTAATCCATTCATCCAAATCTTTTATATGCACAGTGTTTAAAGCATGAATCATATAACCTTCACTTGCATCATCAGCTCTTGTAAGCAGCTGATAACTGATGCCTGATGGGATATAATTTGCCCTTAAAAGTGCTGAGAGAAGACATGATTTTGTCCAGCATATGCCTGTTTTGTTTTTAAGCACATCACTGGCAGTTCTTGAAACTACATTTGCTTTAATGTCCCAGGAGTGAGGAATTTCATCTCTAACAAAGATGTAACTTCTCTTGATATAATCCAAATTATCATCTGATTGATTCTTTAATTCCTGAACCTTTTTCTGAATATGTGAATCCATATAATCAATGCTTGGAGTTTCTATTAAATATTTTTTCATTTAATTGTTCACTTCATTATAATTAGTTAAATCTAAAATAAAATAATAATATTGTTTTATAAGTCTAAAAAACTTCTTAAAATGGATTTTGCCCGTATACTATACAAAATATTTACTACTTTTAACTCCCACATTATAATATTAACAATTACCTTAAAATAAGTATTGTCAATCAGGAGATTTATGTTATAAAAACTTTTTAGCTTCTTCCATGAATTCTTCAGCATTTTTAATCCATAATTTTGCAATACTTTCAGTAATTCCATCAATAGCATCATAATCAGCATCTTCACGCAAAGATTGTGCACGTGCAAGATATTTGGCTATTTTCCTGTCAAAATCACCTTGATTTACATATACTTGACCAAATAAAGAAATTATGCCCTCATGAGATTTAGGATTATAATCTTTCTTAATCAACAATGCTTTTGAAGTTAAAAACATACAGTAATATGCTGCACTAACAGATGTTGCATATTGCTGGTTGTCAAATAATATTTTGCTTGAGATTAATTTATCATTGGCTTGAAATATATTCATCAACTTCAGACAAGAACAACCCCCTCATCAAGCACATTTGTTAAAAATGAATAATCCTTTGTGTTTTTAAACCTATCAACTGACATAATATGTGGAGAAATCAGTTCCTGTTAATCAAAAACAATATCACCAACAACATCAGTAATAATTGGGTCAATTTCTTCCTAATAATCAGAAACTATTAAAATATCAATATCAGAATATTCAGTATCTTCCCCACGAGCAACAGAACCGAATAATATAATTCTAACTATCTTATCAGAATTAATGGCATTTGCAAACTCATGAGCAATTTTAACACGATTATTCTACATAATCCCCAAATAATCTTTATAATTAATGATATTAATTTCATTAATAATAAATATTTTCAAACTCCGACTTTATGAAAAAACAGAAGTAATGTTAATGAATGTTTTCACAGATAATATACCGAAAAAACAAGTAAAAACAATTATTTAACTCCAACAAATAATATAACCCATATAAATCATTAAAATTTTTGTTGCCAGTATACTATACAAAATATAATGTATTTTTAGCTCTTACAGTATCTTTATATCAGTATTTGATAAATCTCCAATAACAGTTTCATTACATGACTTCATTATAACCCCATCCTCACAGTCATTTTGCATAATAAGAAGAACGCGCAGCCCTGCAGAGGACACATATTCTAGTTTAGAACAGTCAATGAACACACTGTTGAGAGTATTATCTTTCTTAATCTTCTCATAATTGGCAAGAAGCTCAGGTGCACTCAATGTATCAAGATTTCCTGATAAAACCAAATTAAGCCTGTCACCATCAATTGATGCATCCGCATTAAATGACTCTGCCCCGACATCAGAAATGTCAACATTAACTGATTCATCAACTGTAATCTTCCAGATACATACTCTCTTAAAACCTTCCCTAATCTGAGCTACAATCTTAGGATTTGCCTTTTCTAAACTTTTAAACTCAGGCACATGGTCAGCATACGGAAGCCTCTCCAACTTAAATCCCCTGGATTTAATATAATTCATTGCATTCTTCATATTTTCCTGAACATCACCTCGGACGCTAATGGTTATTGTATTCTCTACGGCTTCTACATCAGATTTGTCATCGATTCTATACTTGGACTGCCACATAATCTCCCGTGTTCGCTCCCCATAGAAGGATTTTACTATCAAAAGGTAGAGAAGAGACATCTCAGGATCAATAGTAATCCAGCATCCTCCATGCTCTGCAAGAATCCTTCTAATATTGTCACACAGGACATCCATCTCAGAATCTGTAAGATACATCAGGAGCCCTTCTGTTGTTATGCATACCTCCCCCTCAATCTTATCAAATGCAGACTTAAGCGATTGATAATTAGTTGCATCTACACCTTCAAAATTAACAAGCTTTTTTTGATCTTCATCTAGAAGTGACATGATTACAGGTTCAACTTCATTAATTGTTGCGGGAAGATCCATTCCAACAAATTTCTTGCCACTTTTTGCAAATTCAATGGCCCGAGGTGTAAAACCGCATGGCAAGTCCGCATCTGTAAAACCGGATTCCATTGCGAGTTTTCCATTAGTAAAATATCTTATTTCCATAACAACGCTGTTACAGAAAAGATCAGCCTCATCGACATTAACTGTAGCACTATTCTGCGTATTTTCCAGTGTAAGACCCAACCTTTCGACTACATCTTTGGCATCATCATTACCTGCTGCTGCCAATTGAAAAAGAGTCATCTTGGCAGTGTTAAATATAGGATTTGTTCTTTCCAATAATTCTTGGTCAATTCCTATTCCTTCAAAATTAACCATATTATTCATAATATCCCTATTATACACATATTCCGCCAAATATCGATTTAAAACAAAAAATGAATTTAATACCTATATTATCCACTTTTATTTAATATAATTTTATTTTAGTAGTTACTATATTAAAAAGTTAATCTATTTTTGATGAAATTGAACAACCTCACCTTATAGAAGGTGAGGATTCATAGATTTGTTTTTTGCTCAATGGGTTAATTGAGTCTTTTCTAGGCAATCCTAGCAGAACCCTCGGTTCAATCATTATGTGATTGTTATATAGTAATTTAATTACAATAATATTTAATTTTAAAGAGAGAGCATTTGAAAAGTACTCTCAATTCCATTTATGCAATTCATCCACGACCCTGAAGAGGTCATGGTATTCTTGCATTATTTAGATAAAAACAACACCAACCATATATTATCATATTACTATTTTTAAAATTAGATATTTTGTCTTAAAACTATTAAAATTTCTTATTTTTAAAAATGAGCAATGATTTCATAAAATTATAATTGTTTTAGGAACATGGATTAATACACAACATTGACATTCACTATTACTTATTCAAAACACATTATTGAAACTCTTTCATATATATTCTATTTTAAAATCAGATTTTATTTACAATATTGCATCCGTTAATGTTAATGTCAAATCATTAAATCGAATCTAAAAAAGTAGCTATTGTAGGTAACTGTATGATTTATCATAGGTGTTACAGCATGTGAAACTGCACTTAACTCCATCAAAGACACACTTTTCTCTGCCACTGCAAAATATTATGGCCGGATGAAAAATGGAAATTCTGTTAATTACCATGGATAATTTGTAAAATAAGTGTAATTAATTAGATTAGCAGTTTAAGGAGTATTAAATGCAAGTGTTAAGTTGATAATGAAATTTTTAAAATAAAGGTGCCCGATAAAATTAAATTTAGGTTGACTTGTTGATTTTTTTAAAATATAGTTACATCGAGTTTAATTGATTTAGTGAAGGTACTTCCCAATAATCTTCTAAATTTTACAGTTTTAGCGTAATGAAAAACATTATTCCAAGAATAATATGTTGGTGTAGTTGCATTCATGATAAATAAGATTACATACCAAAGGCCATATGTATATTGTCCTTAGATAAATCATTTCATAATATCATCTAGAGAAATATATAACAATTCAACTAGATTGCACCATTTTTAATTTTAATAATTGTTTTCAGCATAGGCGCAATATTACCATGTTATATCTTGAAAAAAGTGAAACCCCATTATAATATTTTTTATTATAAAAAATAGAACTTATTTAATAAAATAAATTATTTAAAAGATTTTGTCCGTATACTATACAATATATTTACTACTTTATCCGCGATACCATAATATTTGACTCAATATAATATAAATTTTAAACTATATGTTGCAACAAACATCACATCCGTCCCATTATTGTAAATATAATGTAAAACCTATATATTAAAGAAAAATAAAACTTTTAATGATGAAAGAAAAAATTGATATGGTTTCAACACCTAAAAAATCCTTCTGGCAATTAAGCATACCAATAATCGCTTTTTGTATTTTTGATGCGATTTACGGTATTGTCGATATGGCCTGGATATCACAAATAAGCGTTCATGCTTCTTTTGCAGTGGGTGTTTCAATACCTTTTGTTTCTCTCATATTTTCATTCGGCGATTCAATTGGGCAAGGAGCAAATTCCCTGATGTCTCGTTTTATGGGAATTGACGATTATGAAAGTGCATATAATACATTAATTCATGGAATAATTCTAACAAATATAATATGGATTTTTATAGTAATATGCACTTTATTCGCTCAGGGAATATTATACAGTGTAGACCAGGCAGACTCATATATTTTAATTTGGGATTATTTAATTCCAATTATAGCTTTTGCATATATATTCATGTTTGTTAATTTTTTCTCTGAAACTTTACAAGCAGAAGGAAATTCAAGAATACCTACCATATTCATAATTTCATCAAATATTTTAAATATAATATTGGATCCTATTTTTATTTTTAATTTGAATTTGGGAGTTAAAGGAGCATCATATGCCACTGTTTTATCTTCACTAATTCCTTTTATTGTTTTTGTATTTCTATATTTGACTGGAAGAACAAAAATTCCATTATCTAAAAAATACTTTAAATTCCGCCGGTATATACTTGTTGAAATTTTCAAAGTCGCATTTCCTAATTTCCTGGATGATGGATTATGGGCTTTCTCATCATCATTTATTAATGGTATATTAACAATAACAATGGGACCTATTGGACCTGTACTTTATTCCGCATCAAATAAACTTAAAACTTTATTGAGTGCACCTGTTAAGGGTTATGGTAGGGCATTAATGAGCGTTACAGGACATTTATTCGGTGCACATGAATTAAATGAATTAAATGAAATGTATAAATACACACTTAAAGTATCTCTCATAACAACAGTTGTAGTGATGACAGCATTCATAATTTTGCGCGATTTTGCATTCAGCTTTTTTTCAATTACTGGAATGCAAACAGAAATATATTGGATAGCTATTTTGGGAACAGTCATAATGCTTTCAATTCCATTTTCCATTATTTCTTCAAAAATGTTAGACGGTTTTGGAAAAAGTATGTATTCACTGTTATTCACTTGTATCAAAATTGGATTGGAAACCAGTCTAATATATGTATTGAATAATATGCTGTCTAATGGCAGCTGTGTCCTTATTGGAATAACAATTACTGAAATAATATTCGCAATTGTATATTATGTATTCTTAAGATACTTGTTCAAGAATTTTGATGAAAAATATGAAAATAAAGATGTCGTTAAAACGTTCAAATCTGATAATGAACTCGAATTTTTGAAAGAAGATTCGAAAATCAAAGATAATGGAGCGAATAAAAATAAGACCCTAAAAAAAATACTGTTAAATATAGCATTAATAGCCTTGATAATCGGAGTAATATGGATTGTGCTTTCACCTATTTCGGTTAATAATTATCCTATATTCATAGGCGGAATAATTTGTTTAGCTATCTGTACAGTCAGCATCTATCTAATAACAAGATTAAATCGACCTATACTTTCGTTATTTGGATTTGTTGTCTCTGCCATCATACTTTTCACATTCATGCATAGTTATGGTAATGAATCCATTCTTTGGTTTATCCTTGCTGAGATTTTTATAGTGTTTATTACCATAATTCTAAAACGCTAATCTGACACGGTCACAACACATATTAATTGATGTGAAAAAAATTCTCAAAAAAAGTAAAGATGATTAAATGGATTAAGTCATCCATCCCTATCAATCTTTTTAAAAGCTAAAGGATATATGGCAAGCATTATGAAAGTACATAGAAAATGCACAATACATTTAACCAGGTCGGTATTGCCTGCAAATTTCGGGAATAAGACAAAAAGCAATATAAACAATAGGACTGCTCCAACAAGTCTGACTATTGCATCCCTTCTGCTTTTAGGATTTTCGAAGTTAACATATTTTTCCTCAACAAGAAAACCTAATGAAATTCCCAAAGCCAATGCCACATACTTAATATAACTTATTTCAGGACAGAACAATACACCAACCAAAGACAAAGCGATAATAGTCAAATAGAGATATGCCCTATTTTCAATCTTGTCATAAATACGAGCCAATATTAAGATTATTGCCAAAGCAATGATGAACCCTGCAATAGTATCAGTCGGAAAGTGAACGCCTAATCCTACCCTTGAAAGAGCAACAATCAAAACTCCAACCAATCCAATAGATATATATTGAATATTCCTGACGTATATCGGAATTGCCAAAAACAGGTTGGTTGCCATCATCGTATGTCCACTTGGAAACGAATATCCCTGTATTTTAAAATCAAGAGGATTCTGATCGGCCACATCGGCACGAATGCACTTGATTGTATCAACAGCAGCATATGGCCTTAAACGTGCAACTGTCACCTTGACAAATTCACAGCACACACCAGCCACGCCCAACGAAAGCAATGTGAATTTACCCCAATCCTTGTTGTATGCCAAATAGATTAAAATGAATAACAATGCAAGGACATTTTTAGAGACCACCTCTGCAATAACTTCAAAAAATCCTAATACGAAACCTGGAAGAGTACTTTGCAAGAATATTATCAGAGAAACTTCCCACGGAAAATAAAAAACTGTTTCAAACATACTATTGAATATATTTGACATTTAATAAAAAGATTACTAACTGGAGAACTAATTAAAAAGGATTTTGCCCGTATACTATACAAAATATTTACTACTTTTAGCTCTCAATTATTAATATAAAACTAAGAAGTATATATATTTTTATTACTTTTAAATTTATCCCATATTTCAAAAGTTATATTACTTGTATTATATAAAAAATATAATAAAATATGCTCTGACATATATTTACCACTCGAAAGTATTGGAAAATCATCAGCTGATTAACTCAGATTTTTTCATTAAATCGGAATAGTTTTAATATGGTGATGTTATGACTCAAATATAAAAAAAGTCAATATTATTTTACGGGATACTATGTATCCCGTGCAATGTGTTTTAATTAATTTTTAAGATTTCGTCCAGGTCGAGTCTTGGTGAATCATATGTATTGATATGCTCTTCTGACTGATGGCCTAATGCTATACCCATGATAATGTCTTCATCTTCTGGAATCGGAAGATTGTCCCTTAATATGTATGGGTATTTAACAAGTTCATACGCTGGAATGGAGTCCACACCAAGATCTGTTGCTGCAAGCATCAATGCCATGCCAAATCCCCCCAAATCATAAACGGACCATTTTGTATAATCTTTTGGTAAAGTTAAATATACGACTGCAGGAGAATTGAATAAAATATGCTGTGTGTGGAAGAAATATTCTAAATCTTCATCATCTTCGTATTTGCCGATTGCATCCATAAAGTCTGCCATGTTTTTCTGACCCCTTTCGGAGAAGTTGGTTCTGTGTCCCGGATTCATGTCAGCAGATCCTTTGATTTTTTGGTCGTTTTCATCAATCCATGTTTCACGGATTTTTTCCAATGTTTCACCGGTTGCAATGTACACATTCCATGGCTGGCTGTTTTCCCATGACGGAGACATACCTGCAATTTTTACAATTTCACGCAAGATGTCTTCAGATAGTTCATCCTTTTTAAAGTCTCTTGATGAGTGTCTTTTTTTCATAACTTCTATAAATTCCATATTTAACACCTAATTTAATATTTAACACAAGCAAATATAAATTAAAAAGTTATTTCAAACTTACAGGTTAGTTCAAACTAACTTATATCATATCCTATAAATACTAATCCGGACAGATATATAATCAGGTTTTACTTATGGAAAAAAGTATTATATATCAAAAAGGAGCATGTCCCATCAACAGCGTCAATGATTTGTTGAGTAGAAAATGGGTTTTCGGAATCATGAAAGATTTATTTGCAGGCAAAAAGCATTTCAATGAATTCAAGGAGGATAAACCTGAGTTGAGCAATGTTGTGTTGTCATCTACCTTAAAATATCTTGAAGACCAAGGGATGATCTGTAAAAATGTCATTGAAGACGAAAACAGAAGAAATACAGAATATTTCCTAACTGAAAAGGGAAGAAAAATGAATAAGATTTTATATGACATGGTTATTTTTGGATTATATGAACTTGAAGGTGACTTGAGGGACGATGAATTTAAAGAAGAAATAAAAAAAGGTTATGAGGAAATACTGTTATAGGTACTCCCTTGAAAGGGCACTGTCCAATATTTCCGGATTGCTGATTTCAAGCTCTTTAATTTTCTGTTTGAAACCGTCAATCAATTTCTCCTTATCCTTCATGTGTCCACTGACACGGGCAACATTGTTTTGATGATGTCCAAAGAAATACACGGAGTTTGGAACGTCCAATGCATCAATCAGAGCCATTTCATCTTCGATTATTTCCCGTTCTGTCAATTGTACAAATTCACCATTATCCCGCATTTCGGCAAGTCGAGTTCCGGATGGAATTCCGGTTGTTATGATAGATATCATTTTTGGAGGATATGTATTCAATAGCTTTGCCGTATCTTCAACGTGTGCCTGTCTGAATTGTTTTCCACCAGCACCACCCATCAAAAGGGCAATATATCTTATTTTTGAATTTTTCAACTTTTCAAGGGTTTCATATTCCTGAGCGGAAGTGTATCCCTTGTTCAGCAGTTTCAGCACGTCATCACATCCGGATTCAATCCCAACGTAGATGTCATCATACATTGCTTCATATAGCTGATCCAGTTCCTCAGGTTTTTTATGCATGATGTTTCTGATTGAAGTCTGGCATGAGATAACTGATATTTCAGGGAAATATTTGCGAATCATGTCTGAAATTTCCAGTAATTTTTTAGTTGAAAGTGCGAACGGATCACCATTTGCCACAGTAATCTTTCGTAAATTGTGCGGATAAATGCTTGCAAGCTCCTGGAGATCCTCTTCAATATGTTCCATTGGAGACGCTCCAAATTTCACGTCCCTGTACATGTTGCAGAATGTGCACTTGTTCCATGAACAGCCGTATGTGATTTCTAAAATTGGAGTGTTTGCTTCAAGCGGATGTCTGTAAACCGGTCCTGTGTAATGCATATTATCACATCATAAATGTCCTCTCGGCAGTATTGAATCCAGTAATCCAGGATTGTTCTTATCAATTTCTTCAACTCTTTTCTTGAATCTTTCAATCATGTCATCTCGGTATTTGAAGTATTGGGTAATTCTGCTTAAATTGTATATATGTCCTCCGAAGTACAGGCAGTCATCATCCATCTGCAGGTTTTCCAGATGCATAAGTTCCTCATCAAGCATTTCCCTTTCGGTAGGTATTTCAAACTCTCCATTTTCAACCATTTCCTCAAGGAGTGTATTTTCCCGTACTGCAGTGGACATGGACAGAATCATTTTTGGCTTGAACCTGTTGAGCAGTTTTATGGTTTCTTCGCCATTCTGTCTGTAGTTTCCTTTTCCTGCAACACCATACATTACAATGACATTGTAGGTTATTCCGGCATCCTCCAGTTTTTTCAGTTGCTCATACTCATCGGCTTGAGTATATCCTTTTTGCATCTGCTTTAATGCAGGATCATATGCTGTTTCAAGTCCGATATAGAAGCAGTCGTAACCTGCCTGTCGGAGTTTTTTCAAATCTTCAAGTGATTTCGGTTTGATGTTTCTGATTGATGCATAGCAGGCTATTGTTTCCACTTCAGGAAAATACTTATGAATCAAATCGCTGATTTCAAGGAGCCTGTGTGATTGAAGGGAGAAGGCATCACCGTTTTCAACAAAAATCTTTTTCAGGTCTTTCGGATAGTATCTTGACATTTCCTTCAAGTCGCTTTCAATATCCTCAAGCGGAGAAATTCCAAATTTCTGATCGTGATACATTGTGCAGAATGAACATCTGTTCCATGAGCATCCGTATGTGATTTCCAAAAGTGGGGTGTCCGCTTCTGGAGGGGGTCTGTAAACTGGTCCTGTATAATGCATTCTAATCTACCTCATTTTATTTGTAGTCAATATTATGAAAACGATAGTATATAAACTGAAAAGTAAGTATTGCATTACCTGTAAGTTCAAACTTACCTAATTATTAAATAATCAGTTTATACAATATTATATCATGAAAAAGCAAAGATTGGAAACATTTGGCGATGCGATCATCGCAATCATTTTAACCATTCTTGTTTTGAAATTAGCCCAGCCAACATCCCTGACGTTGGACGGGTTTTGGGCTATTAAAGAAGGTTTTCTGGCTTATTTCATTAGTTTTCTGATCATTTTTAATGTATGGTACAACAGCCATAACTTTTTTCATGTCATTGATGATGTCGATGAGCTGACGGTCTGGATGCAGGGATTTACACTGTTTGCAATGTCACTTTTGCCTTATTTCACAAGCATGGCATCTAAAAATCTTTATTCACTTCCTGCCGAGACAATGTACGGGTTAACATTGGTTGGAATTCACATATTTTATGTTTTAACAGTCAAATCCGGAATCAACCACAATACTGATAATGAACAGGTGATGCAAGGAGATTATTTGAATAAACATGTCAACACGCCAATGATTTTCATTTTCATCGGATTTGTTGTCGGATATCTGGCATTTCCTCCTGCAATATTGATTTCCTGTTTGGTTGCAGTCCTGTTCTGGATTATAACATTCAGGCATTTCAAGGACGTGATAATATGAATTCCGAGAGATTTGAAGCCCTGATAGATGCAATAATTGCAATTATCATTACGATAATTGTTCTTGATTTGCCGGTTCCTGAAACGGTTACCTGGAGTTCAATGTTTGCACTGAAAATGAATTTCTTTGCATATTTCGTGAGCTTTCTTTTATGCTATAATTTCTGGAACAATCATCAGAAATTCTTCGGTTACATTGAAAAGATAGACCACAGAGTGATGTGGCTTGGCGCAGGATCAATGTTTGTATTGTCATTCATTCCATACCTGACAAGTCTGATTACCAGTGATTTTGATGCATTTTTCCCATTGTTTCTCTATGGAGGAATATTCATTGTAATCGACTTATTCTTCCTCGAATCATGTTATATCCTGAAAAATATTGACAAAAGTAATGAGGAACTTGAAAACAGGGTTAAAATCATTACCAAAAAGATTATTGTCATTATATTGATTATTGTTGTGGGAATGGTGATTGGTTATGTTGCATATCCTCCGGCAATTCTGTATTCATGTTTCGGATGTCTGATTGCTTCATGGATTATGAGTTATCTTGGAATATACTGAATATGCTTAAAAATGATAGCAGGTGCTTTTTTTGGTTCTGTAGCAGTTATTGCACATCAGACATCTTGACTGTGTGGAACTTCCGTTTTTCCAGTTCTTTAAAAAGTCGTTTTCACATACGAAAGGCCTATACATGGACATATATTCAATGTTTGTGGTGTTTAAGAGTTCATTCATATGATCCTTGTTGTTGAATCCACCGCCCACTATTACAGGAATGTCAACAGAATCGATTAATTTAGTTGTATAATCTATGAGTTCATCTTCTGCGGACAGTTTTTTTGTGAAATACAATGGGGACAGGGGTCTTGTCACCTGAATAGAATCTGCACCAACTTTCTCAAGCAGCCTGCATGCTTCAAGACTTTCTGCTGAATCAAAACCATCTTTTCTTTCATCAAAGGAATTGACTTTAACTGAAACATGCAAATCCAGATTGTCCTTCATTACCTTAATCAGCTCCAGCACCATTCGCATGCGGTTCAAAACGTTTCCGCCATAATCGTCTTCGCGCTGATTATAATATGGATTTATGAACTTTGATAGGAAAAAATTGTTCCCAACAGACAATTGAATACCGTCAAAACCGCAGTATTGCAGCTTTTGAGCTGCTTCAATAATATCTGATTGGATTTTCCTGATGTCTTTGATTGTCAAATCATTGACCGGAATGTCCAAATCGATGCCTCTGTTGTATTTGATGAATTCAACCTGGCCAAAAATAGGAACATCATAGCTATGTGTTATCTCGGCCAGTTTTCTTGCCATTGTCATGAAATTCAGGTTGTCCATCCTGTATGAATGTTCAATGAATTTGTCTTTGGGATATATTGAATATAACTCTGAAGTAATCAGTCCGACGCCACTGGATGCTATTCTTTCGTATCTGTCATATATTGCATCCAAGTCATTTTGCTGGGATTCCCAAAGGCCTGTTCTGATAATGCGGCTGTTGAGTTTCAAATTCCCTAATTTGCATTTGTCAAATATTGTTTTCATGAAAAGTAATTAGTAAAAAGTAGTATAAAAATAAATAAGTAATTCTAAACTAACTAGTTTTCAAATTTAAAGTATTTGGGATGGAGTTGTTTTTTTGCAAAGACATTATCAAAACTGAAGAGGCATTGAAAATCAGTATTGATAAAGTTATTGTACCAATCGAAAATAATTATTTTGAATAATGCACCATATAATTTATTACTTATTTTATATAAAAAATATAATAAATAATATAATAAAATATATGAAATGATTATTATGGGAATTACTGATTATATTAAAACTAGACTATTGAATAATAGGGTGGAACAGTACAACACCAAGCGCAGCTATTGGGGTGAAGATGAAAGACAACCTAGAACTGATGGAATCAATACTGGCCTTGAATTGCATGATGCACTTCCACCAGTTATTAATAAAACAATAGCTAATGCACGTTATGCTGTTAAACTTGACGGTTACACTTCAGGTATCTTGAAAAACAGAATTGATAAAGCTAATGTTAATATGGTTCTTGTTGATAAGGAAAACAAATTATCTCAAGAGCAGAAATTGACATTAATTTTGTGGGCCAGAAAAATTGACATTTCTCAAGTAGCTAAAAATATTCTGCAGGGTGGAATGGTTGATGGTGAAGGCCTTATTAAGCCTGTTCAACGTTGGGATAAAAGCATTGGCAAATACATTAAACCAGTATTCTTAGAAATAGGCGCACACGGTTACGGATTGAAGAAAGAATTTAATGATGATAATGAAGTGCAGCTATACCTTCATGAAATGCCTAAGGATATTGTTAACGGATCTCCGGAAGAGTTTGATAATTATGTTAGTGTCGAAGAGGGAACATTAACGGTCAAGTATGAACCTGAAGAGGTCATTAACTTCATGTATAATGAAATATACTGTGAAGCTCAAAGCATTATCCTAAATTGCCTTGATGATATATACCACAAGTGTAATCTGGAGAGAAATCAAGTGGAACGTATCAACAAGGACAATATTATTGAAGTTAAACCTGCAATGGATGCAAACGGTCAACCATATATTACTGAACTTTCATCCACTGCTAAGGAAAATCTTTATGCTGATTATGGAACTACTGCTGGAAGTAATGTAGCTATTGTACCTCCAGGAATTGAATCTAAAATACTTGGTGGTAACAACTACCAGTCCGATTATACAAGACAAACTGAAATCTTTAGGAATAATATTTTAAGGACATTTGTAACTCCACAGTCTCAGGCAGGTAATGAAAAATCCAACCAGAATGTGGCAGAATACATTAACGATTCGGCTATTACAGGGTTTATAGTTAATGTGGCCAACGACCAGAAATGGGTGTTAAAGTATTGCAATCAGTTATTGAATATGCAACTGGAGCTGATGGGCATTAGTGAAAGTTTGGATATTTACTTCAGCTATTCAAGAGATGATGTTTTAAGATACATTATGGAATTGTCTTCTGAAGGTGATGAAATCTATAAGAATTATCTTTCCAACTTTGAAGAGGAACAGCCTGTAGGTGAGAGAATCCTAACTGAAAGTGGGGTTGAAGTATAATTATGCTTCAATCCTTTTTTAGCTTCTCAGGGAAGCTATTATTGACCTTACCATTGTTATCAGACAGCATATGCTTATCGCAATCGGATAGCCTAAAAGCGCAATGACAAATCCAAATATGAAGATTACAAAAGGAGTGTACAATGCTGTTTGAATGTTCATCGCCCTTTTTATGTAGTCCCTGTTTTCCTCGTTGACTTTAAGCAATGATTTTGCCATTACAAATAGAATTATGTCAACCGCAATGAAGTCCAGGCCATATATCGCCTGCGGAATGAATGAATTGGGGTTGTTTGCAACAAAAGTCGTAATATAAGGAACAAGTGAAAAAACGAGCATCAAAAGGATATTCAGCCAGATTATCCTTGTATTGATTTTGTCGACATGATTGTAGATAATGTGGTGGTATTGCCATAGGTTGGCGCACACAAGAAAGCTTATGAAGTATGCGAAATAGGATGTTCTTAAAGCCCAGATTGATGCAAGGGATGCTGTTGCAGGCTGAGGCAATTCCAAAACAAGCACTGTCACTATAATTGCAATGATTGCATCATAAAAAGCTTCAAGCCTATTTGTATCCATAAGATTCTCTTCACCCATGGTATTGTATTTGGAATTTATGTTATTTGAATTATTTTATAATAAAAGTTTATATAAAATAAGTAATAAAATATATAATAAATAATATAATAAAATGTGATAAGATGAAACATGAACTTTTTAAAATCGGATCATATGACTACTCCGACCTGGATGATAGACTTGACAAACCTGCAATATGGAGCGAAGATGATCTAAAGCTAATAGCTGAAAACTATAGAGGAGGAATTCCACTAACTTCAGAGCATGACAATATCTACGTTGGCATCGGAAATAATATTGAATATGAGGAAGGAAAGCTATTCATTGAAGTTCCGGACGAACTGGATATGGAAGGAAAAGGCCTATCTCCTAAAGTTGATGTCTTATTAAAAGATAAAGGAGATTCATTTGGAATTGATACTATGAGCTTAATAGATGTCGGTGTAACTAAAAACCCTAGAAAAATTACCCTATTGAATTCTGAAATAACTGGTGAAACTGGAAATCCTGAACCTGCACCACAACCTCAGCCTGCACCTAGCAAAGATGCTAATGTCGCAACTAGCTTGCTTTTAGAGAAGCTGCAAGGTAAAGATGCTGAGATTGGAAAGCTTCAGGATGAAATAAATAATCTTAAAGAAGAATCTAAAAAATATGATGAGATTAAAAAAGCTATTGAAGAAAATAAGGAATTTATAGATTCTAAAGATGATATTCTAAAAGAATTATCTGAATTAAGAAAAGCTGAAAACGAAAGGAAAATAAAAGAATACGAAGCCAAATACAACTTTAATTATAATGAAAACCCTCAGGATAAAGAGATAATTGATAAGCTATTGTCCGGTGATGTTGATATGGAATTAATGGAAAAACTGGCTGAGAGAAGAATTAAAATTGAAGCTAGTAATGATGGTTCAACTCCTGGTGGCCGCAATCCTTCAAACTCTGGTGATGTTGGAGAAACTGGTGAAACTGGCAACACTGGAGATGAAGATGCACCATCCTTTACAACTCGTGAAGAATATAATAAGATATTAAAAGATATGGGTTTTAATCGTACCAGAATTTAGCGATGATGGTGTTTTATTGCTTTTCACCGGAGCTAAAATTTTTGATATGTAGGAAACTCGTTATTGTTGGGGAAGTGTTTAATGTGACGCTTCTCCTTAAAAATTATAATTAAGTTTACCAAACTTAACCCCGAACCGACCGCTAAAGGGTCGGTTCTTAAATTTGACAAATTCATCTATGCCAAATCCATAAACTCGGAACAGGGGGACAAGCCCCTGTTCCTCGGACTTGACAATGACATTATTGTTATGTCTATAGTATAGCCTTTCGCTAACGCTCAAGGCGTCCAGTCCTCGCTTACGCTCGGACGGAACATAATCTTTTATTAGTTGTTTACCTACACAATCCTGACAAGAGAGGATTTACTTTTCAAAAGCAAGTTTCTGATAATGGCTGAGGTTAATGTTAGTCTGGATTTGGCTAAGGCTATTGTTATCATTAATGTTATTGATTAAATTTAATTAATTTAATTTTGAAATAATATATTATGAAAATTATTGTTCTTAATGCGAGTCCAAGGAAAAAGGCTAATACTGCGGAACTATGTAAACAGGTAGTGAAAGGTGCTGAAGATAATGGTGCTGAAGTTGAATATATTGATTTATACAGTTATGACTTCAAAGGCTGTATGAGCTGCTTTGCATGTCACTTAAAGAAAAACAAAGATAATCCATTATGTTACTGGAGAGATGATTTAAAAGAAATTCTTAAAAAATGTCTTAAGGCAGATGCTATTGTTATTGGTACACCAATATATTATGGTTCAATCACATCTTCTGCTCAGGCATTCCTTGAAAGACTATTGTTTGCAGCAGACACTTATCTGCTTGATGAGGAAGGAAACAGAATTTCCAAAATCAAAAAAGAAATCAAAACTGCAATGATTTATACAATGAATGTCACAGAAGAGATGAGTTATTTCAATGGTGAAGAGCAACTTGCAATAATGAGGGGATATCTTACAAACATATTCGGAGAATGTGAAGCGCTATATGTTTATGATACAAAACAGTTCAAACAGTATTCAGCATATCTGAATAATATGTTTGACCCTGAACTCAAAGATCAAAGCAATAAAACACAATTTCCCAAAGATTTAAAAAGAGCCTATGAACTGGGCCGAAGAATATCTGGGGAATAAATCTTTTTTTTATTTCTAATCATACTTTGCTTATTGAATTTATCAATGTTAATGTCAATTAAATCAAAAGCAGGGTTCTGGTTTTAATTATCTGATACATATCTCACATTGACAATCGTGGTTGTTAATATTCGACTTGCTTTCAACCCGCACATATATATCAAAGTGTAGGGGAAAACAAAATCCGAATATTGAATCGTTAATGTTAATGTTAATGTTAATATTACTTTTTTTATTATATAATTTATATAAAAAGGATAATAAATTATTAATCATGACATTGCAGAAAAAATTACAAATCAATATTGTCATGAGCAATTACAACCAGAGAAGCAGCAGCTATTCATCCAGCTATGATTATATCTTCTTGGACAATTTAGCAAGCAGTTCTTACTCCAATTATTTCAGAAGTGATTTGAAAAACCTGAAAATCAAAACCACTAACGGTACTGAAAGTCAGGCATTATACATTCCATCTTATGGACCACAAGGTGCAGCAATGCTTGCAAGAGTTCCTGTTGGTCAGATTTCACAAACCACAAAGCTACTCTTGGACGTTCATGATACCGGAACAGCATTTTCAAGCACTTTATCAACTGGTAATGATGTATTAATGTTTGATGCAAATAATGATACATACTCACAATTTTTCATGAACTACTCAGGTTTATCATCAAATAATGATTCAACAGATGGAGGGCATTTCTTAAGAGCCAGATTTGTTCCAAACCTTGAGGGAACTTCTCCAACTGATTTATTTACAACATTTGCTTCAGGTCAACCATTAGCCAACAATCGTGTTGTTGTAGCCAGATTCAAATATATTAACGGTAATGTTTTTGTTAATGATAATGCAACATATCATGGTTCAACCATTGGAGGCATGATGATGCAAATTGATGGAACTCTCTCACCTGATGAGTCCAATGTAAAAGCTACTACCTGCTATTGGGGCGGTGAAAAAGATTATTGCATGTTTACTGGTGCAAAAACTTTAGTATTGGCCAGTTCATTTGACGCCTACAACGAGGGAAGTGATGAGGAGGGAAACTGGAAACAATATCATTTTCATGACCGTGTGGGAACCGGTTCATCAAATACATCAGATTATCTTGAAGGATTCAGCAGGAACAATCAAAGCAAAATTTATCAAACCAATTATGCTGAGATTGAAATCTCTCCAACATTGTATGCTACAACTGATTTTGAAGATTTCAACTATGTTGATTTAAAATGGCTGATGGTATTTCCATCCCCCTTGTTTGCAGCTAATGGAATTGCCCAGGTAACTGTAACTGAAAGGGATAAAACTGGCATTCGATTATATAAAGGAAGTCATGAGTATACCAAAGCTTACAAAGGCTCAACGTTAATGTGGGATGCCAATGATGAGGACATGAGCGATACTGGACTTCATATTCCAGATAAAATTATTAACCATAATTGGGATTGGGTGTTTTAAAATGATTATAGATTATCAGGATTCATCAACAATAGGACATGGCCGTGGATATCCGACAGGCCTTGAACATACGCAGAAAATGGACGTAATAGCTTGCCTTCTTGATGAGGGCGAAAGGACATATGTTAATGATGAGCATACTGCTTGGATTTGTTCCAATCAGTGTGCGGTAGGGGATATGGTAACATTGGACATGTCTTCAACTATGGAGCATACAATAGTCAGAAAAGCTCAGGCAGGTGAACTGGCTTTCGGTTATCTTTTAGGCAAAGTCCAAGTCAAGACTTCAGGTTTGACTCTTGTTACTGTGGCAGTGCTTGGTGATGTTTTCAGACTGAAACTCAAAAGGCCAGTAGCTGAAGATATATTGCCAAATACAAGAATCTACATTGACAGTGACGGTGAATGCAATCCTGTTGAAGGACATGATTTAAGATTGCTTTCAATCGTTAATCTCCAAAATAATGAGGATACAGATTACATTAGAGTTTACCGCCAGATGTCTGAGGTGGAAATGTATCCTGAATCCCAGAACTGCATTGATCTTGGAGACTGCAGTTTTGAACAGGATGAGATAACTCATGTGGTAAACATGATTGTACCAACAGAATCAAACATTATGGCGCAGGCCAATTATGTCAAGGATGCTGACGGCGTTACCTATTGTGAACTTCCGGATGTAGCTATTGTCAATAATGTAAGGTTCGTATGGGAAGACAACAAATTGTACATGGAATGGGAAGGTTGTGATGATGGCCAAAATGTATATTTTATATAAAATAAATAATAATTTATATAATAAATTACATAATAAAATATATAATATTATTAGTGAGGGATTAACATGACAATAAGGAAACTCGTCGGAACTTTAGAAAACAAAGGACCATACATCGACCAGTCAACAGGCCACTGGTTTTACTGGAACGGCACAAGATATGTCGATTCAGGTTATCCTTACGCTGTTAAACCCATAATATCATTTAAAATCGAAGATGGAATATTATACTACTCAATAACTTGGGAGGCACAATGAAATACATAAAATACTTTGAAACAGTTGAAGAGTACGAGTCCTGGATGAAAATAGAAGAAAACGCTGAAGAAGTGTACCAGTCAGAAGAAAAGATTCTTGTTGACGGCGTTATTTTAAGCCACACATACAAAGAGGAGGAAATTTAAATGATTTACGAATTCCTGGAGAAAAACAGAAAGGACATTGACATTTTAACTTCATTTCTTGTTACAGCCATTCCAATCATCATGTTATACTCAGAGGCATTGGGAATCAGTGAAAACACAATCCCCTATTGTATTCTCATGATCGTATTGGGAATAGCCAGTCATTACGCAAGCAGAATAAGAGGCGAAGGAGATGTTGAAGACGCAAAACAAAAAGCTAAAAGAGTTTTGGGTTACCCTGAAAAACAATAAACTTCTTTGGAGGATATTGTTATCATGAACCAATTAAAAAAGAAGATAATCATATGCAACTTCACCAAAACAATATCAAGTGCCGTTTTAACAGCTCTGGCCATCAACATTATCATGACCAATGCCACAAAGTATGCTTTAATCGAAGGACTATTGCCGTTTACATTAGCCATTGTCATTGTAGCATTAATTGACATTTATGAGTTAGATGCGAGAGGGAAGATAAGGACGTTATTGATGATTTGGATGAAAGACTTCAAAAGCTGGAGGAAGCTGATGAAAGGTAAAATCCTAATTGCAGTTCCAACCTTTGAAACCATCAAACCCGAATGCTTCAAAAGCATCTATGGGTTAACTAACCCAAAAGAGTTTAATCTATACTTTGATTATGTTAAAGGCTATGACTGTGCACGTGCAAGAAACGAAATAGCAAAACTTGCAATCAGACATGACTTTGATTACGTACTGATGGTGGATTCAGACGTTAGTGTTCCTAAGGATACTCTTTTAAAGCTATTGGCATGTGATACAGACATTGCTTTAGGATGGTATTTCAAGAAAAGGACAAAAACAGATGAGACTGTCATCTTTGACTTTGGAAAAGACTTTAACAATGAAAACATGATTTATGGGAAATCCTTGTCTGAACTTGATAATCCCTTTGAAGTTAAAGGAGGCGGTCTCGGAATTGCTCTCGTTAATGTTAATGTCTTTAGAAAAATGGCCTATCCATATTTCAAGTATGTAATCTATGATAATGATACAATACTTTCTGAAGACTTGTATTTCTGCAGCGAGGCCAGAAAATACGGAATGAATATCAAATGCAATCCAAATGTAAAAGGTGACCACATATACGAAGTGTTAATGTAAAATAGGTGATGTTAATGTCAAATCAAATAGTTTTATTGGAAGCAAGAAAAGAAGTCACAACATTTCTCCTGGACGATGGAGATATAACATCAAAGGAAGTAGTGACCGAAACCGGCCAGGATATCGGCTATGAATACACTGCTAAGCTATATCCTGAAGATACTGTTGCAATCTCTCCAAATTCACAGATAGGAAAAGAAATGGTTAAAAAATACACCGGCGATAATGATGAAGTGCCGATAGGCATCATCGTTAATGATCCGGTTGTTATGGATAATGGCCACAGAAAAGCCAGTGTGTTAGTGTTAGGTCAATTATACAGACTTAAACTGGCAAGTAATGTCAGTGATATTGCACCGGCCGATAAAATCAAATTAAGTGAAAACGGAGCCATTAAAGATTCTTCAGGCGAATTCTTGGCACTGCATCCGGTAGAAGATTCTGATGAATACAATTACGTTAATTGTTTTAAAATAGCTAGTTCCGGAAGTTCCGGAGAAACTGGTGAGAAAGGTGACACGGGAGACACAGGGCCAGCAGGACCAAAAGGAGATACCGGAGATACAGGAGCAACCGGTGAAACTGGATCGAAAGGTGATACAGGAAATACAGGCGCTACTGGTGAAACTGGAGCTAAAGGTGATACTGGAGCTACCGGAGCAAAGGGTGACACCGGAGATACTGGAGATGAGGGCGAAAGTATTGATGTATACAAAGACAGTGCCCACAGACAGATAATATTTTCAGGTGCAAATACTGAGGCCGTTATTTATTTCAATGAAATAACTGGGCCTAAGGGTGACACTGGTGACACTGGAGCAACAGGAGCTACTGGTGATACTGGGGCTAAAGGTGACACAGGTGATACTGGAGCAACAGGTGCAACCGGACCAGTCAACCTTGCAAGCAGTTTGGACACTACTGATACAACAAATGCAATTAAAAACGCACCGGTAGCTACAGCTATTGAAAACTTACAAACTAGCATTGGAACAATAACATCCACACAAACTGCTAACTTAAATCTATTGGGGAGCTAACTAAATGACTTTTACACCACCTGACTTTTCACAGATTCTAGCCAATGAACAGACAATGAATTCCAGGCTGACAACCTTAAGAAATAACTTAAGAGCAGGTTTAACAGGTGCTGGAATCAGTTATAGTCAATCAGATACCATTAATCAGCTGATAGACAAGTACGAAATTCTTCCGATATTTCAAACGGATGTTAATGTCAATCCGAATACTGCCGGAAAACTTGGAACATTGTATAAGATGGCAAACATCGCTGCAGCATCATGGTCAAGTTCCAACAACGGAAAATATCATGTTGCATATACAAACGACACCACTCAAGACCAGTTCGAAGAGGACGGATGGTACTATACGGCGGCATTCGGCAAATTCATCACAACACCTGGAACATTCTATTACGGTGACAATAACGGATGGAGAATAGAATCAAAATTCAACATTACCGACGGATGGAACGGACTGATGGGAATAGGATTTCTGATTGATGCTAACGGCAGCGAATCAGGAATGGTTAAAGACTATAATGCCGGAGGATATACTGGAACATTCATAGGTTCCGTTGGTGGATATCCTGGAGTATTTTCACTTGATGACGGATGGGGACTTGAGAGGAGTTCAGTGTATGACGAGGACCATGCATTTCCTTCAGGAACAATGATTCTGGAGAAAGGCGATGACTATGAGATGAGCTACCTTTTCAAGGACACAAACGGAAATGAACTGCTGTCTGGAACATGGGATCCCTTTGACACATGGAATTCGGATGAGATAGTCTTTGGTGCATTCGGGTCTGACGGCTACAAATCATATAGCCATACCACCTGCAATGCATGGGAAACCAAAATATATTATGAACCTGAATAGGAGGATGTTAATGTGAGCATAGCAAGCAATGTTATTTTAGAAAACACAAGACTTGGAACTACTCGAACAAAAATCAGAAACAAACTGACGGAGTATAATATCTGGTGGGACAATACACTCACAATATTCGAGCTCGCAGAAAGACTTGCTTTGATGTTTTCAGTGACAATATTGGGCACAGTAAAGTCAAATATAGTCACTCCAGGAGGATTTGAATACAGTGTGACACTGGAAGATGATGGGGTTCCTGTTGACTGGTGGATTAATGGAGTTCATAGTGTTGTTAGAACTGATAGTAACGGAAAATCAGCTGTTACAGTGCAGTATGTTGAAGGAGGTAGTGGAACTGTAGTATGTAAAGTCGGAAAAAAGGATGTCATAAACATTAGCTATTCCTGTGTTCCATTTGAAAGTTTTTCAGATTACGCATGGAACTATGAACCTGAAAACTTTGACATTGTCAAATATCCGACAAGCATTTCACACACATTTGACATTGATGAAGTGAATTATTCGGAAGTGTTTAATCTGGCAAAGGACGTTGGAAGCTCAAGTGTAGCAATGGCAATACCAAAAGTATATGCCAACGGCATTGGAGGGACTAATGGAATCCATATTGAAGTGGCACTTTACCAGAAAAAGGACAGCAATCAGGGATGGGGAGATGCAATAGCTTTAGTCAATTCAAAATCATTAAGCCATTACAGAGACACTAAGATTTTGGAATTGGGAGCATATCCCGGCAAGAAAGGATTGAAATATTCAACATCAGATCATGTAGTAAGGGATTTAAATGTTACAACAGGACAATTGACTTTGGATTCGCAGCTCTATTATTTTGACCTGTATTATGATAATGGTTATGTCAAGGCAACAATAAGGGCCGGGACAACCAATGTCTATACCTATGAAGGAGATGCAAGTGATAAGATAACGTTTGACACTTTCTATCCTGCTGTAATGATTTATGATGCTGGAGGACACATCCAATTTGAAAGCATAGAAGTTGAACCATGGACACATGAGGAGGAATAAAATGGCAGAAACAGAATGGATAGCAATAGGAAGAGTAGTCGGAGATACAGGAGAGAAAGGAGACACCGGCGATGCATTCACATATGAAGATTTCACACCAGAACAACTGGCCGGATTGAAAGGTGAAACTGGTGATACCGGACCGGCAGGACCAAAAGGTGATACAGGTGATAAGGGAGAAACTGGTGAGGCTGGCAGTAAAGGAGACACGGGCGAGACTGGAGCAACTGGAGAGAAAGGAGAACAAGGACCTAAGGGAGATACTGGAGACACAGGAGCTACTGGAAATACTGGACCGGCCGGCGCAAAGGGGGACACTGGAGCTACTGGCATTGGTACTACTATTAAAGGTTCGTATAACACTTACCAAGAATTAATAGCTGCACATCCAACTGGTAATGATGGAGATGGCTATTTGGTTAATGGTTCCCTTTATGTTTGGCTTAATAATGCTTGGGAAAATGTAGGAAACATAAAAGGAGAAAAAGGTGATACTGGAGATACAGGTTCTCAAGGTGTTAAAGGAGATACTGGCGATAGCGGAGCTAAGGGAGATACTGGGGCAACTGGCCCAAAAGGAGATACCGGAGGCACCGGCCAAGGTAGTGATGAAGAAGCAGGATGGAAACTACCAGTTGATGAAATATTGACTACAACAACATTACCTACTGGTGTCAGTGCAGGTTATCGTGTAGCTATTGTAACCAGTTCTGTTATGGCAATTAAAGAGTATAATGGGACATCATGGGAAACAGAATCTCTTGATCCGTATTCAGTGATACCCCTGAAACATTCCGGAAGCATACAGATGTATTTGGCAAAATCAACAGGTCCAGTTTACATGGGTGTTGAATATGGAGTCTTTGGTAAATTTAGGTTCATGACTCAAGCAGCGTATGATGCGTTAAGTAGCTATGATAACGATACAATTTATTTTGTAAGAAGTTCATAAGTGATATTATGGAATTATCTGATGAAATGTTAACAGAAATTAGCTATGTGCAAATCTCAAAGTACCGGACAAAAGTAATGAAATCTTTAGATGGAGATGTTAAAATACCAACTGCCATAGCTAATGATTCTGGGATTAGGACAAACCATATTTCAAAAGTATTATCTGAATTGAAAGCGCATGAACTGGTTGAATGTATTAATCCTGAAGTTAGAAAAGGTAGATTGTATAGATTAACGGATAAGGGTGAAGAAATAGTAAAAGAAATTAAATAAATTAATTTAATGTCCCTACTTACATACATCATTAATAATAACATACTCATATTAATTTTGAAACTTTGTCAATTTGTGTTTGTATTTTATTATGATATCCGATCAAATTATCACTTTGGCATTGGTTTAGAACTTCTAACGAGTCTTCAAAATAATCTAAAGACAATTCATAATCTTCTCTAATCTGATATAACATTCCTAATTGGAATAGTAACAGGATTTTATGAGATTTATTATTTAATTTATTACATAACTCCAATGATTCTTTAGTAACTTTAATTGACTCATCTATCTTAAAAGGATTCTTTTCACACCAGTCTCTATTATTAAGAATTACATCATAATATAAAGAAGGCCTGTCTGATTTTTTAGTTATATCATAATAAAATGAATCAAAAATAGGTAGGGATTTTTCAACTAATGAGCATCCTTCAAAACTGCTAATTTTATCATTACCATAAACTGTTTCTATCCCATTTAAATTAACTTTAAAATACTTTTTACCATTTTTATTAATTGTACGAACATAATGGGGGTTAATTACATTCACATCTTTAAATGCTCCATCACTTTTAAAATCATTAATGAAATAACCAACACCATATAAAAAATAATGTTGCAACAATAATTTTAACTTAGAATTTAATGAAATTTCTTTAATAAATTTATTTAATTCATAATTCATTACAGGATTATCTACTTTTACACCATAACCTTCAGCAATAGTATTTTGGGCATTAATATCAATTAAAACTTTTAAAGAGGGAATATTTTTATATAAATATTCATAATAATGATATTTATTAGTCAAGTTATCATTAAATATTAAAAAATTTCTATCAGCACCAACATCATAAATCCTTTCTGCAATAGAAAAATTCAATTTATCATAATTATCATAAATATAACAAATATGATTTTCTTTATTTAGTTTATTAATGCCATCATAAAGAGTATTAAATAAATTTGTCGAAGATAATGTTGATAAAGCTGTACTAATAACAGAACTAATTGTAGACAATAAAGAGTACTCAGAGCCTCCTGCAAAACTTCCCAAGGTACCAATGTAACTAAATCCCAAGGATATTTTATTGACTGTATCATAACTAAATGATTTATTTTCTTGCATGTTCCCTGCAATATCACTAGCTAAAGACAATTGATTTTTTAATTCTAGAGATGCATCTACAATATCTTTTTCTCTTTTATTATCGACAATTTTTTCTAAACTATTTAATGCATCAATTGCACCGGTGAAATCATAATCATCTAAATCATAATCATTTAATAAAGTATTCATAGGCATTGTTTCATTCATTATTTTTGCAACATCCGAATTCAAAAATGTTTGATCTGCTTTTTCAAAACCATCTGGAATATTTGGATCTTCAAAAATCTTATCTAACTTTAAAATAGATAAATCATCAGCCCAGTACTTTAATTTTGAATTTATCATATGAGTACCATTTAATGATTCTAAAACAGGGTTTGAAAAGAAGTTCGCATAAACATTAGAAAATAAAAAGACCCAATCAAGACGGCCTTGCCCTATTTGTAAAAGGATTTTGAAGAAATCATTTATTTTATTATATCCACAAGCCCAAAGATTTATAAAATTATTAACAGCAACCTTTTTATATTCAAAGTCATCCCCACATTTAGTTTTATCTCCAAACGCAGCCATCATATCCATTGCAGACAATACCATTGGGTCAGAAACACCTAAATCTAAATTTAATAAATTTCCAAAATTAAATTCATCATCTCCAATTATATTAAAAATATCAAGTAATGAATCATCATTGTTATTAATTAATAATCCATGTGCCCTATTAACAACATTGGATATTGGTGGATTATTATATAAAATAAGATCCAGATAATCATTTTCTAATCCATAATATTCAGAATAATTATTTGTTAATCTAAATTTAAATAATCCCTGTCCTTTTAAATCAACTAATCTCTCAACACTCATGCCATAATATTTTTCAAATTCATTTTTATTTTTAAATGGTTTAATATCAATGATGATATTTTTAAAAAAAGGAACTAGTTGGAAAGGTTTTAAATCTACAGAAGAAATAGGATTATAACTAGTGTAAGGTCCATCTAAATTAAAGTCATCATAAAAAATATTTATATCTATCTTTTTATCTGATTTATGTTTTTTTATAAGATTATTTACCCTATCTTGTTCTTTTTTATCCATTTCATTTAATTCTTTAAGTTCCATATTAATCCTCTAAAAAATATCATTTTCAATAGTTTTTATAAATTCATATATATTAACAACATTTCTATAAATTAATAAAGATTCTGCTCTATTTAAAATATCATTATCGTGAGCATATGATTGATTATTTCTAACAGTATTAAATTTATCGAAAATTGAGCCTGTTTGAACTAAAATAGTTTTTGACAAATCAGATTCTAATTTTTGATTAGTAAAATTAGCATAACGTCTAAATATTTGATTTAAACTTTCCTGATTATCATATTCAATATTATACTTATCACATAACTCTTTTACATAATTATTCATTAATGTATGTAATCTATCCAAAGTAAATTCTGGTTTTCCATCAATAATAGATTGATTAATATCTTCAATTAAATTATCGATTTTCTCTTCAGTAGAACCGCTTTCAATTAGATAATCTGCAGTAGTATGTTTGTCTAAAATTAATTTAGCAGAATTTAATTGTTTAACATTTACTTCAAAAATATCGTCATCTAACACTTCTAAATATTCAAGTAATTCTTTTAGTAATTGTAATACTAATTGTTCAGATTCATTATGTAAAAAATATTTTAGAATTTTTCCTTTAGATGACCCACCCATTATTTCTTCAACATGTTGTAAATATTCCTTATCATAAACATCTATGCCCGTTACATCAAATACAAATAGACCAAAATCATTATTATTAAAATCTAAAACATAACCTCCATTTATCAATAATTTTTCAAATATTTTTAATTCTGAATTTGTTAATCTTACCATGAAGAATCATCCATAATAATTTATTTAAAAATAGATTTAATCAATTTTTAATAAATCACTTTCGATAAAATATTAAAATTTAAATCCATTATAATTATTTTAATTAAAATTAATAAAAAGTAATTATCCAATAAACTTCCTATGAGCAATTTTCACGTTATTTTGATTTACCATTGCATACTGCATTGTTGTATCAATTTGAACATGGCCTAAAAGTCTTTGAACTTGTTCTATTGGCATACCTTTATCAATAGCATTAGTTGCCATTGTTCTTCTGAATTTATGTGGGTGTACTTTTTTGATATTAGCTTCACGGCCTAATTCTCGTATTCTACGTTCTACTCCATTTATTCCCAATCGATTATATGGTTTTTTAAATGCAACAAATAATGCAGGATTATCATCATTTCTAGATTCTAAATATTTTAGCAAATGAATTTTTGTTTTTGCATCAAAGTAAACTATACGTTCTGAGTCACCTTTGCCTAATACTACACATTCTCGTTCATTAAATAAAACATCATCAATATTCAAGTTTACAAGTTCACCTACACGTATACCAGTTGAAGCTAAAAGTTCAATCATGGCTAAATCCCTTATGTTAGTACAAGAATCTCTTAAAATTTCAAAATTCTCATCACTAATTACTTCTTTGACAACTTTTTTGGTTTTAATTTTACGGATTCTTCTAACTGGATTTTTTAAAATATAATCCTCATCTTCAAGCCAACTGAAAAAACTTGATAGTACTCTCCTAACATTATCAATAGTGCTTTTAGATGCATTGTTTTTACCTTTATAATCTGCAAGATAATTTCTTAAATCATCAGTAGTAATATCTTCAATTTTAAGACCAACTCCATCAAGCATTTTAAAAATAGTGGTTCTGTAATAAGCTATTGTACGATTAGAACAACCTTCCACTCTTTTAGCAGAAAGAAATGCATCCAACAAATCCTGATTTTCTTTGGATTCAAATATTGATAATTTTAAATCCTTTTTGATTATCTCAAAATCATTAAAAACAGTTATCAATACATTTTCTAATTCATCAGTCTGATTTTCATCTAAAAAAGTTTCCATTTTGGTTTTTATCAAATTAATTAATTTAGCTTTCATAAGAAATAATTTATATTTTATCTAATTTTGAAATTTTAATTAGAATATAATCTCCGATTTAATGGATTTAATGAAAATTGGAATGAAGATAAATTTGAAAATATTTTCGATATAAAAAATGGATTAAACAAAGGTAAAGACTATTTTGGGAAAGGTATTCAAATTTTAAACTATATGGATGTTAATAATTATGAATTAAATACTGAAAATACAATTAAAGGTTTAGTTGAATTAAATGACGAAGAAATTAAAAGGTACTCTGTAAAACCAAATGATTTATTTTTTACTAGAACCTCAGAAACATCAGAAGAAATAGGGTTAACAAGCGCTTATGTTGGAAAAGAAATAAAATGTGTATTTAGTGGATTTTTGTTGAGAGCAAGGCCAAAAATGGATGTAAATTCATTGTTTTTTGCATATTATTTTAGATCACCAAAGCAACGCAATAATATTATAAAATTTAGTTCTATAACAACAAGAGCATTAATATCTGGTGGAAATTTATCTAAAATGAAAATTAAGTTTCCAAATATTGGAGAACAAAATAAAATTACCAAATTATTCTTAATTTTAAATAAAAAGATTGAATTATTAGAAAAGAAATATCAATATTATCAAGATTTCAAGAAGTATTTGATGCAACAAATTTTCACACAGAAATTAAGATTTGCAGATAATGAAAATTGGAAAACTGTAAAATTGGGAGATGTATGTAAGATTACCATGGGACAATCTCCATCTTCAGAGAATTATTCAGAAAATAATTTTCATACAGTGTTGATTCAAGGAAATGCAGATATAATTAATGGTAAAGTTGTACCTAGAGTTTATACATCTGAAATTACTAAAATTTCAAAACCTGGAGATATTATTATGACTGTTAGAGCTCCTGTTGGTGATTTGGCTATAAACGAATTCGAATCCTGTATTGGGAGAGGAGTTTGTTCAATAGAAGGAAATAAATTTATCTATTATCTTTTACAGTCATTAAAGGACAATCATGTTTGGGAAAGATTATCACAAGGAAGTACATTTGAATCAATTAATTCTAATGACATTAAAAATTTAAAAGTTAAAATGCCTTCAGAAGAGACTCAAAATACAATATCTCTCTTCTTAACAGAAATTGATAGTAAGATAGAATTATATGAAATTCAATTTTTAACTTTTCAAAAATTAAAAAAAGGTTTACTCCAACAAATGTTTGATTATGTGCACATAATTCTTAATTTATCGTCTTGACTTGAAAATATTCTTTGCATTAAATATTTTTTAAAGTCTTGATAATATTGGCATTTTTTTTCTAACATCTCAATTTTGTTATCAATAGCCGAAAATAAATTAGATATTTTATTTTGTTCAGATAACTCTGGAATATTAATGGGTATTCTTTTAATTTCATTTTTACTAATTTCTAAAAATGTAGACCCTGATGATCTCCTTAAAAATTCATTTTTAATTGTTGAAATTAAATAATAAATAAACTCATTATCAACATTATTTTTTGTAATCAAAGACTGAAAACCTTGATTTGTGGAACATTCAGTTAAAGCAATGCTTATCTCTCCAACAGTTGCTCTTGAAGATAGTAATATAGTATATTTTGGCAATAGTTTAGCAGAACTATTTTTTAAACCATTATCGGAGATATGTCTTTCACTATCAAAGATATATTTTGTTTTACCAATTTCTGATGCAGTAAACCACTTTATTTCACCATTCCAATACTCTTCAACCTCAGTTTTTGGAGTTCCCCCACCTACAACTTCAGCAATTTCGCCAATTCTTGTGGATTCCCAAACTTTGGTAAATCCACTAAATCGGAGTTGGTAAAATAATTTTATTATATGTATTGTTAAAAATATCAAATTTTTTTATTAAATAAAATAAAAAATGAATTATTATTAAAAATTATTCATAATTAATAAAAAATTTAGCAATTAAACAAACATTTGTTGGAGTAAACCTTTTTTGAGATTATTGTATTTTATAATCTTATTTTCATATAGTTCCAGTTTATTATCAAAAGACCTGAAAAATTGACTTATTTTCTTTTGTTCGGCTAAACTTGGATATTTAAATTCTAATTTTTTAATAATATTTGCTGAAAGGTTTCCTTGTCCCCCTTGAATATATTTTTGGACAATTTGATCTTTATACATTAAAAAATAACAATATTGGAAATAATTGTCCATATTATTGTCTATTTTTAAAACAGCTTGATTAATTGCACCATCAATTTTAGAAATTGCTACTTCACCACTTGTAGCACCATATAATGCTAATAATAAATCTCCTTTTTGGACTCTCTTTGCAGATGAATTTTTTAATGCATCTTCAGTTATATATTGTTCAGTAACATTATTATTAATCTCACCAGATTTAATAAATGGAATATTACCTTCGTAATACTCTTTTTTTGAAGTAGAAGGGGTTCCACCAGAATAAGTTTCACTGATATCTCCGATTTTATAAGGTATCCATTCATCTTCAAACTCTGCAAATCTTAATTT
>NZ_JAZRKF010000034.1:0-7776 GCF_045646205.1 Methanobrevibacter sp.
GACTAAAAACAATGATTTATCATGGACTTTAAACACTCCATTATATGCAGGTGAATATTTAAGCCTATTTGTAGTATTTAACACCAATAAGGTTGGAACCTTTACCAATGTTGTTTCAGCTTCCAGTGATAAAACTCAAGAAAAAACTGCTAACAATGTCACTACTGTAATTGACAAACCAGCTCCTGAAGAGCCTGTTACTCCAGAAGAACCTACTCCTGTTGTTCCTGAAGAGCCTGTTACTCCAGAAGAACCTACTCCTGTAGAAGATAAACCTACTAATGTGACTACTGAAGCTCCTGTAAAGAATAACAATACAGCTGGTCCTGAAACTCCACAAAAAGAATCCAGTGATGTTCTTCCTGCAACCGGTAACCCATTAATAATGGTTTTACTTGCTTTACTTGCTGTTGGAATTGGTGTTTTAAGACGTAGAGATTAAACATTAATTAGGGAAATTCAATTTCCCTCTCTTTTTTATTTTCAACATGTAGATAATACATTTCAAAATATCTTATTTAAAATACTACTTTTATTATATTAATTACACAATTAAAAATTTTGATAGTTATCTTCTTAATGATAAAATAATTAATCATTAATTCAATTAAAATGATGGTTAGATTATTGTAAAAAAATAAGATAAAAGAAATTTAGTTTAAAATTTCTTTCATGTGTGCAACACGTTTATCGACCAGTGCTTTGGTTCCTACATCGCTTCTGTGGTAAACATTACCTTTAACATATTCACATGCTTTTTCAGCTATTTCTTCTGCTTCAGAAATTGTTTCACCGCTTGCAACGATACCTAAAGCTCTTGAACCGGATAAATGAATTCCATCATCTTCAAGTCCAACTGCTGCATAAAATACTTTTGCACCCATATCTTCAATGGCTTTTTCATCCACTTCGATGATTTCGCCGGCATGTTCGGTTTCCGGATATCCGTCAGGTACAATGTATTTACATACGCTTGCCTTATCCTCAAATTCTACTTTGTCTAATGTGCCGTCAACAATTGCCTGACAGACATCAATTAACGGGGTTTTAAGTAAAGGCAATACATTCATAGCTTCAGGATCACCAAATCTTGCATTGTATTCAATTACACGTGGACCGTCAGCAGTTAACATGAATTGACCGTATAAGATACCTTTGTATGGTTCAGCTTCTTTTGCAATAGCTTTAACAGTATCTTCCATTATTTTAACTGCTTTATCATAATCTTCCTGGGATAAGAATGGTAATAATCCGTTTGCATCAGAGTATGATCCCATTCCACCGGTAATTGCACCGACATCTCCTTCAAATGCATGAGGATGGTCTTGAGCGGCAGGCATTGGAGCAATGTGTTCACCGTCACAGAATGCCTGAATGGTAAATTCTTCTCCAAGTGCTCTTTCTTCAATTATAACCTGTGCAAATCCGCCCATTGCATTATCAATAACTTCTTTTGAGTATTTTTTTGCTTCGTTATTGTCTTTTAAATGGTCTCCAACAATTTTAACTCCTTTTCCACCTGTCAATCCTACAGGCTTAACTACAACATCCTGGTCAAAATCATCTAGAAATGCACTTAAATCATCGTAATTATCAAATACTCTGTAAATTAATGATCCGTCAATATCATAATCTTCAAATAACTTTCTCATGAATGATTTATCGGTTTCAATTCTTGCTGCACTTTTGCAAGGTCCAACACATTTGATTCCATTTTTTTCAAGTTCATCAACTATTCCTTTTTCAAGGGGAGCTTCAGGACCAATAAATGCAATGTCAATGTTGTTATTTTTAGCATATTCGGCTACTTTTTCAACTTCGCCTTCACTACCTTGTTCAAATTCAGCTATTTTACTCATTCCTGGATTTACTTTACTCATATAACAGTATAACTCAACATCATCTTTTAAAGCATCAGCTATGGCATGTTCACGAGCACCTGTTCCAACGACTAAGACTTTCATAATAAGATTCTCCTTATTATAAACTTTATTGTTAGAAATATTTAAATACTAACACTTGCATATACAAGTGTACTGTTGCATATGCAAGAGAGGTATAAAATGGAAAAAAATTCAAATATTGAAATGATTACAGGAGACCCTAAAAAAGCAATAAATAAATTATCATTACCAATTATTGCCAGTATGTTTTTAATTTTTGCAAATAATATCATTGACAGTATCTGGGTAGCAGGACTGGGTGCAGAGCCTTTAGCAGCACTTGGATACATCACACCATTATTCATGATTATCGTTGGATTTGGAAATGGGATTGGTGCCGGTGGTAATTCACTAATTTCAAGATTTATCGGAGCGGAGAATAGAGCTTCAGCTAACAATGCAGCAATACACAACTTAATTTTAAGTGTTATAGTTTCAATTGTTATTTCTGTCATTTTCTTAGTATTTATGGAGCCATTGCTTGTCATGATGGGAGCATCAAGTGTATTGAGCTATGCGATGGATTATGGTTTTATAGTATTTGCTTGGACATTTGCACTTTTAATGCCGCCAATTGTTGGGGGAGCATTCAGGGCTGAAGGAGACATTAAAAGAGCTACACTTCCAATCGCTCTGGCAGCTATTATCAACATGATTTTAGATCCAATATTCATTTACACTTTAAACATGGGAATAGCTGGAGCTGCTTGGGCAACCGCTATGGGACCATTTATAAGTCTGCTTTTAATGTTTTATTGGATTTATGTAAAAAAAGACACCTATCTCTCATACAGCTTGGAGGATTTCACCAATGACTTTGGAATGTATAAGGATATTTTGGTTGTAGGTATTCCGGCAAGCCTGGAGCAATTAGTTTTATCCGTCTTGACAATATTCGTTAATTTCATGCTTACAATCGTTTCAGGACCTGTAGCAGTTGCTGTATATACTGCAGGCTGGAGAATAATCAATATTGGAATGCTTCCGGCAATAGGTGTTGGAACTGCAGCAATTTCTGTTGCAGGTGTAGCATTCGGTGCTAAAAAATACGGAAATTTAAGGGTCACTGCACGTTATGCCGTAAAGGTTGCATTAATAGCATCAATTATTGTATGCATAATATTGAATGTCTTTGCAAATCAAATTGCATTTATCTTTTCATATTCTGAAAACAGTGCTCAGTTGGAACCGTTAATTGGCAGTTTCCTGCAGATAATGTGTCTGTTCATATTGTATGTTCCATTTGGGGCAAGTGCAGGTAATGTATTCCAGGGTGTCGGTAAAGGGACAATTTCTTTTGTATTAACTACATTTAGGGAATTTATTCTAGTACTTATCTTTGCATATCTTTTAGGATTTGTCTTTAACATGGGAGAATTTGGAATCTATTGTGGAATGCTTTTAGGTGGTGGTATAGGTTCCTTGATATGTTACGCATGCATCGAATTATATATTAATAGATTAATAGGGAGTAATGAAAATGAAAGTGCGGCTTGATAGCAATATTCCTACGGTTCCTTTTGTTTCTATAATTTATAGGGAACATGCAAAATTTTTAAATGAAAAGGTAAAGGACGAAAATTTAACTTATGGCCTTTATCCACTTTTAATTAAGATATATAGAAATGATGGTATTATTCAAGAGGAATTAGCACAATGTTTTCATTTAAATGAAAGTACTATAACAAGAAACCTTAAAAAATTAGAGGAAAAGGGCTTTATTACACGCACTCAGGATAAGAGAACTAAAAAAATTGTTATCACGGATAAAGGTAAGAATACTGCACAAAAAGTCATGGATTATGATGAAAAGTGGGATGAAAAGATTAAAGAAATAATTGGAAATGAAGAGTATATTAATTTTAAAAATACGCTTAAAAAAATTAGTGAGGCATTAATATGAATCAAACTATTGAAGATTTAAAATCTAGAAGAAGTATTCGTAAATTCAAGGATGAACAGATATCAGATGAAGATTTAAAAACAATTTTGGAAGCGGGAACTTATGCGCCAACCGGACGTGGAGCACAATCTCCTAAAATTGTAGTAATTCAAAATCCGGATACCATTAAAGAGTTTTCCGACTGGAATAGGGGTTTTTTCCCTGTTGACGTGCCGGAAGATATGGATCCGTTATATGGAGCTAAAACCCTTTTGATTGTACTTGCAGACAGTGAAATGCCAACATATGTTGAAGATGGTGCTAGCGTATTGTGTGTATTGGTTAATGCAGCTCATGCCGTTGGTGTCGGGTCCTGCTGGATACACCGTGCAAGAGAGGAATTTTCATCCGAAAAAGGTAAAGAATTATTAAAAGAATGGGGAATTCCTGAAAGCTATGAGGGAATCGGTCATGTAGTTTTAGGTTATCCGGACATGGAAGCTCCTGAACCTCTACCTAGAAAAGAAGATTATATTCATTTTGTCGATTAATTTTTTGTATACAATAGATTTTTCTTCTATTGTTTTTTATTTTTTTTTAGACATTTTCTATATAACTCGTGTTATTTTAGATAAGTGTCAGTATAACTTGGTTATAATTGGAAAGCACTCATTTTTTAAAAAAATTCTATACAATCTGATAAATAAATATCAAATAGATATATAATGATTAATTTTTAAAAAAATAATAGTTTAAATGTATATCTTTATATATGATGAAAATTAATACACTTTTAAGTTATTAATTATAATGCTAATAGCTTGTTTGAAAAAAATTTTATATATAGATATTAAAACTTTGGTGATTTTATGGTCGAAATAAAAAAATTCATTATATTTCTTATATTGGCATTATTCATAATCAATGCAGCGTATGCATTTGATATTGAAAAAACTGCAGATATTGAAATTAATGATGATGTCAATGAAATCGTTGAAGTTACAAAAATAGATGGAATATCATTAGCTGTTGATGATATTGATAATTCTGAAATTATTTTTGAAGATTCAAATTATCAGGGGCATAATGACTCAAATATAATAAAAACTTATGAATCTTTCGAAGTTGAAGAAGTTGAAAATTTCAACCAATATAATTATACTTATATTGAAGATATTTTGAATCATACATTGAGTGATCATTTTGGTTACAGTTTAAATAATACGGCTTATGTGTCTTTTCATATTTTTAATAATTTCTTAAATAACTATGAAGTTTTTATCTGTATGAAACTTGATGCTATTTTTAAAACAAAAGATTTTAGTCGCTGTATATTTAAATTTTATGAATATAAAGAATTTAATATAATAACACATGATGTTCTTGCATTTTATAATGATTATTGTTATGTTCTGACTCATGCTGTTAATGAAGATATTATTCAATGTAGCGATAAATTAAATACCAATGCAGCATTTTCTATTGATAATTCAATTGTAGGCCTGGCGAATAATTTATCCACACATGTTTTTTATTCAAATTTAATCTTAATATTTAATTCCATGTCTTTTTTTCAAAATCTTTCTACATCTACCGAATATTTATTCAAAAATTTTTATTTTAACGAGTGTGTATATAGCTTTTTTTCAGTTTTTAACAATCGAATGAATGAGGTATATTCTTTTAGAGTTTAATTAATTTTGTATACTTTAAAATTAATTTACATATCGGGTGATATCTGTTAAAGGAAAATTTTCTAAAAATGGTGGTTATATGAACAAAAAATCGTTTTTATATGGATTAATATTATTTCTTACTTTGGTATTGACACTAGGTGCCGTTTGTGCAAGCGATGAGATTGCAGCCGAACCCCTTTCATTAAGTGTCGTTGAACCAAGTGTTAATGAAGTATCATATACTTCAAGTTATGATGTGAGGTCTTCTTCATCAAATGATGAAATTTTAGGATTATCACATGAGGATACTCTTTCAGCTAGTGAGGGAACGTTCAATGACTTAGAAAATCGTATAAATAGAGAATCAGGAACAATAATTTTGGATAGAAATTATACATATAATTCCGGATTTTCAACTGATGGTATCAAAATTACTAAAAATAATTTAGTAATCGATGGAAATGGTTACACAATTGATGCTAAAAATTCTGCAAGAGCATTTTCCATTACAGGATCTGGTGTTACTTTACAAAATATTAACATTATTAATGGTAATACTAATTCTTATGGTGGGGGAGCTATTTATGTGGCAGGTTCTAATTGTGTTATAGATAATTGTAATATTTCAAACTCAGTTTCTAATAATATTAATGATGCTGGAAGATATGGTGGTGGAGCCATATTCTGGAATGGAGCTTATGGTACTTTAAAAAACTCTCGATTAACTTATAATCATGCAGATGCTCGTGGAGGAGCTGTTTCATGGTTTGGTAATAAAGGTACAGTAGATAATGTAGTATTTATTAATAATACAGCAGGCACTCTTGGTGGTGCAGTATATGTTTCTGATGAGAACCCTCAAAGAACAAATACAGAAATAATCAAATCAACATTTATAGGTAACACTGCATATATGGGAGGAGCAGTACTCCTTGCAGGAAAAAACAGTAAAGTTTCATATTCAAAATTTTTCAAAAACCATGCACATTATGGTGGTGGAGCAATTATTGAAGAAGCAAAAGACGGGTCTTCTGTAATTGACAACTGTATTATAATAAATAACACCGCTAATTATGGTGGTGGGGTAAATATTAACTTCGGTACAATATCCAATTCCATTATTGAGAATAACAGTGCTTATTCTGGAGGAGGTATTTTTGCAACTAGCGGTACCATAAATAATGTAACCGGTGTTAACAATTTCGCTGTTTTAGGTTTGAATATGGCGGTTCTTGGAAAATTAACTGTTGTTCAATCATATATTGAGGGCAGTTACTATTACTACAATATTTCAAAAGTAGAAAATGATATTTCTGCAAGTTCTGTAGGTAGAATTCAACTTTCTAATGGGGATTATGCTTATTGTATTGAAAAACATTCGTCTCCAACTTCATATGGATATCATACGCCATCAACTGATTTAATTAGAAACACAAAAACTGGAGAAAATGTTGGTGAATACTTAAAAATTTTAGTATATAATAACATTGATAATAAAAATTCTAATATTGCTAAAAATTTAAATAATCAAATTTGGATTTTTACAGAGGAGGACTTTAGAAACTCCAATGATCCATTGGTTCAGAGTACTGTTAGATTGTATGATACAGGATTTAGAGTTCCAACAGTCAATGCAAATAAACGTTTAAATGATGGCACTACATTAAGATATGATTTCTATACAATTTTATCCGCTAATGGCCGTCAAAATCTCTTCTATTTTACTATTACAAATATGGGTAAAATCAATGAGATTCCTTGTTTGTCCGTTCAAAAATTAACTTTAAATAAAACAGTTAATGTCGGTGAACAAACTACATTTTCAATTGTAGTCAAAAATATAGGAAACGTTGATTTAAATCAAGTTACTGTTATTGAACAATCTCATGATGGTTTAATTTTTGATTCAGCCAGTACTGGTGGTTTATGGACTCCAACTACGGTAAATGGAAAAAATGCATGGATTTTTAATCCTACATTAAAACAAGGAATGACAGCAAGCTTTAATGTGACATTTAACACAATAATGCCAGGTAACTTTACTAATGTTGTCGTTGCAAAATCTGATAAAACTGGGGATAAAACTACTAATAATACTACTGAAGTCGTTAATAAAGCAGGAATGGAAGTTACAAAGGTTAGTTTGACTCCTAGTGTTTTGGTTGGGGAGCAGACTTTGTTCTTGATTACTGTTACTAATACTGGTGAGGTTGCTTTGGGTAATGTCTTTGTTGAAGAGGATATGCCTGAAGGTTTGATTTATGATAGTTTCACT
>NZ_JAZRKF010000035.1:0-86413 GCF_045646205.1 Methanobrevibacter sp.
AGACTCCTTTTGAATATCTATACAAGTAAGACTTTAGTTTTCTCATTTTCTTATAAACTATGCTCGAGCCGCTTGTGGTGAAAGCCACACGGGCGGTTCCTCGGAGAGAAGGGAGGAGTAATCCTCCTAACTTATCCAACCCCATCATGATAGGGATGTCAATTCCAGTATTAATATCCTCAGAAGAGGTTTAGAACTCGCCGGGGCGGCGGGGCAGTAAAATTCCAAAATATAATTTTTTGGTTTGCGAATCCCCGTCGTCTCAACGGCGGGGAAGTTCAATATTCTTCACTTAATTTAACAGTTCTTTATGTGGGTTGATACTAAATATTATAATCTACGAGCTAAGCGTACTAAATATTTTGTATAGTATGTGGGCAAAATCCATTGTACATAAATTGCGCGTTATTTAATATATTAATCATTAATATTAAGTTAACCCTTAATTTATTTAATATAACTTATTTTATGATTTTGTTAAGCGTATATGTTTATATTTTTAAAAAGTAAGTCTTTTTTTAGGGATTGATTTGGCCTTTAGCAGGTATTTATATTTTGTATACTTTTTTCAGTATATTGATTTGCATTTCGATGAACTCGGTGTTCATTATCGATGGGGCATCGGAATTGTCCATTTGGTTTTTTCGTCGTAGTTTCTATTTTACATTGTTTTTTCTTAAAAAAGATGAAAAAAGCGATTTCTCGCTTGCCTAATTGGTGAAGTAATAGTATAATCCTCCGAGAGTACCAACTATGGATACGCCAATGCATGTTGCAGCCCATGCCAATCCTGGCCTGAAGCTGTTTGTCCACCCCTGAATATCAAAATCGAAAGCCCATAATTCATTTCTGATTTCACCCATGGCTCCCCCCATATATCCGCCCAGTGCACCTGAAATGCTTGAGCCGATGATAAGATTCAGGCAGGTTCCGAGCCTGTCATGGTTTATGTCGTAAGTGAGAGTATTGATACATGCAGAAAATCCTGTACCTATTGCCGCACCGAGGCATGCCCCTACTGCAAGACCGACTAGCGGGTTGGCGGTAACAAGACCCACAGCGACTCCAACAAGGAAGCTTGAAGCATAGCTGAATACTGTAATTATGGTACTGTCAGTGACGGACAGACTGTTCGGAAACTCGACATGAGGACATTCACCGGTACAGTTGATCAGTACGCCATCATAGATTACCTTACCGCCGTCGCCGACACAGATGTCATCTCCTTCACCGTATGCCTCATTTCCTTTGAAAATACAATCCTGAATTGTCAGGATTCCCTGGTTGAATATTGCAGCTCCGTTTTTTGCATAGTTGTTTGTAAATGAGCAGTTGATGCAGGTAAGCATTCCAGTGTTGAGTATTCCTGCTCCCCAGTCCCTGTCGATGATGTAGTCCATCCTGTTGTTGTTGAAGCTTAACAATATGAACATGCACTGTCCGCCCAGATTTTCAACTGCAGTATTGAATCCTTCAATGGTAATGTTGGTTGCGCCCACTGCATGGCCTTCCTTTAAAGCAACCCATTTGTCCTCTTTCCCATCATCATAAGAACCTTTGATAACAGAACCTGCTCCGTTGACGTTTAACACATCAAAAATTGATGATTTGAGGTCCCATGTTGAATTGCATTCGATTGTAAGTGCTTTGGTAAATATGACATCCAATGCGTATGTCACAGGCTCTTTTCTTGCAACGTTGTTTGCAAATCCCATGTCCCATTCGAATATTCCCATTACGGGAGTTATAGGAGCCACGCTGCAGAATGTATTCTTGACGGTATTGATGTAATCGGCAGAGCTTGAAATATAAACTGTTTTGGTTATTGTGAAACTGGTTTCATAGTCGTTTGCCCTCAGTTTGGAAAATACATCGCTGAATGTGTAGTTGAAGATGTTTTTAAAGAGATATGTCTGTGAATATGTGATGTTGTGCTCATCATACACTACTGATATGGTAAAATCGAAGATTCCAGTTACGTTATTATAGTTGCATTTATAGTATGTGTTGTCGTTGAGGTAGTTTATTCCTCCTTTCATGATGGAAGCGTAAATCGGCTTTGAGATTTCATAATACTTTTCTCCCACCCATCTGTAGTATCCGTTTCCTGAAAACTGTTCAATGTCTATATTATAGCTTGTTGCACCTTCGTCGATGACAGGTACCGCATTGTCGAAACTGATGTTTTCAAGGGTAATGTTCTTGCGCTTGTGGTCTATGAAGATTGCTTCGCCAGTTAAGAGTGAAGAACAGTTCAAGAATATGCTGTTGCTGATGATGTTGTTTTGCCCGCTTATGACAATCGCACCACCAGCTACACTTGCTGTGTTGTTTATGAAAATACAGTTGTCGATGAGCCCGTCATTTCCTGTCCAGGTTACTGCGCCACAGTTTCTTACATGGTTTCCAGTGAATGCACAGTCTGTAATGGAACCGTTGTCACCCTTCCAGTTGACGAAGCTGGCGCTTCCGTATCCTGCAGGCTCATCAATGTCGAAAATCATTGCGTTTATGTTGACGTTGTTTCCCATAACCCAAATGATGGAATTTGCCATTTCGTCTCTGCAGTGGATTCTATGGCCGTTACCGTTGATTGTCACATTGTTTGCCATTATAGGATAGAAATGGCAAGTGTAGTCGAAGTAATAGTCCCTTGTTAGATTGTATACGTCACCGTCCTTGAGGTTTTTGGTGACTTCAAGAAAATCGTCGTATCTTCCTTCAGGAATTTCCGGGTAAATTTGCTTGTCGCCATCCATCACTCTGCATTGACCTTCAACATGGATGTCGTTTATGTAATCATTGCTGTTGTAGAAAAAGCAGTCGTTCATTTCGAATGTCATCTCTTCGCCGCTTTCGTCAAAGTTCTTGAAAAAGATTGCATCAAGGTAATGTGAATAGGAGTCCTTCATTATGCAGCTGCTTATTGTGTTGTTGTATCCGCTGATGAAAACGGATCCTCCACGGTCTGCGGTGTTTTCATTAAAGTAGCAGTTGTCTATTTTTCCGTTGTCTGCAATCCAGTATATTGCTCCGCCGTCAACTCCAGCATTGTCGTCGAATCTGCAGTTTGATATTGTCCCGTTGTCCCCGTGCCATTCGATAGGGCTTGTCACTTTTGTGTAGCCGTCTCCATAGCGGTTATATTTGGAATTGCAGTAGTCTGTATTGGTTGAGCGGAAGTTTGCGATGTGCAGGTTCATAATTGTTACGTTGTTTCCTAAAATCTTGAAGAGCGCAAAGTATCTGTTGCATCCATTTCCGTTTATTGTATGGCCGTTACCATTAATAAAGACATTGTCTGAATAGATGTTTATTATGCGATTTTTTGAAAGGGTGCTGTCGCAGTTATCGATTAGATAATCTCTTGTGATGTTGTAGACCTCTCCAGGATTGAGGTTTTCTATGTCATCTCTAAGGTTGTTGTATGTTGCATGGGATGTTTGTAAGTCTTTCCCATCCTCTGTCGTGTTGGCGGTCGGATTGGTCCTGGCTAAAATAACTGCAGGTTCACATTCTAAATTTTCTATTTCAAAATCTCCTCCATCTGCAAGGACAATGTCTTCGATATCGCTTTGATTCATGTATTGCCTGTTGTCAATGTCTGCTGCATGGATGCATGACACACCTGCGATAAGACATATGAATGCAATCAGCAAAAATAGTGGCCCGATTTTTTTAGTGTTATGTGTAATTTTAATTCCTCCGAAAATATAGCCATTCAAACTATTACTATATAAAAGTTTTTATATAAATATTTTCGAAAGTTAGTGACTACTTGCATTTAGTTTTTGAAAAAGAGTAATATTTGAACAAATATGTAAGTAAATGCTTGCATGCATTGATTTTGAAGTGATTGGATAATTTTTTAAAAAGGAGTTGAAAAATCAGTCGTTGACGAAATAGCTACAGAGCTAGTATTATTGCAATAGGATTGGGAAAATTCACATTTCACATGAAATATGCAGTGTAATCATTAATTATAGATAGTTTAATTATCCTAATCTTATGATAGTGTGTTTAGATGTAATTTTAATTAATATTGATTAATACATATTCGCATTTAGCTTCATTTCTCATTGACCATCCCCAACCTGTCAAACCTGATGATACTATTAGTTTCATTTTTCCAAAATGAAATTCCCCATAAACTAAATGGCCCATTAAACTTTCAAAAATTGAATATGGGAATAGCTGTCCGCCATGAGTATGGCCGGAAAGTTGTAAATCAGCACCTTGCTGTGAATTTTCTTCATAGTTAATAGGCTGGTGATCTAAAACAACAACATATTTGGACAAATCACTTTCGTTAAGTATTTTACCGGTGTCAATTCTATTATTTTTACCCTCCCACTGTGCATCGCTTCTACCTACCAGAACAATGTCATCATTGATTGATGTTTTTTCATCATTTAAAATTTTTATTCCATTATCATTTATTGATTTATTCAATTCTTCATCACTGAATGTTCTATTTCCATTTTCATAGTCCATTGAATCTGGTTGCGTATCGTGATTTCCAAAGATATAATATGTGCCGTATGTTGAATTGATTTTCCCTAATTCTTTAAATATTTCATTCATGTCTTCTTTGGAGGTTCTTTCATCGACAATATCTCCACCCAAAATAACCATATCTGGTTTTAAATCATTTATTTTGGAAATGCTTTCTTTAACTAATTGTGGATTTTGAACAGTTCCATAATGAATATCACTAACCCAAACAATGGAATAAGATCCGTTATTTATCTTATCTGTAGTCAAATTATATTCTGTTAATTCAATATGGTTCATTCCGTAAACGCCACTAATTATTATAATTGCAAAAATAACCAACGCTAAAATGCCTTTTTTATGGTACTGTGGGATGAAATTTAAATATTTGTCCTTAAGTAAATATTTCCATATTATTCTTATCACATCTGCAATTACGGATGATAAAAATAAGTATAAAGTTAATATGGCGGCATTTGACCATATATTTAAACAGCATATAAATGCTAAAATCGGAATAATGAAATTTATGGTTAATTTTTTATTTTTCGATAAGTTACTATTGTTTAAAGCATATTTAACTCTAAAAAATGCGTAAAATCCAATAATAATACCCCATATAACTCCGATAAATAAATATTCTGGATAATATCCTAATGTGAAGAAATGTATTGGGTTCATAATCATATTTATGATATAATTGGATAAATAGGTTATGCATTATTTAGTTCATCAAAAGTGTCACTGGATTTTAATTTCAGATTGCAGTAGAAATATTTTTTAAAGTAACTTCAAATCTTTGTTTTAGATGGCATTGATGCCACATTATCTTTAAATATGAATTTTCATTTAGATTAATCTATGAAAATGAATGTTAATAATGAAACTGTTAGGATGACCACATTTTTGGCGGCCTTGTTTGCTGTATGTTCTGGTCTTGCAATTGGAAATCTGTATTGGGCTCAGCCCCTGCTGGTTGAGATTACTAATGCATTTGGGCTTTCACCTGCCAGTGGTGGACTGCTTGTAACAGCAACCCAAATAGGGTATGCATTGGGAATTTTGTTTATTGTACCTTTAGGGGATTTTGTTCGAAGAAAAAGATTAATCGCTATCGTAATGGTCTTGTCCATTGTTACTTTGCTTGCATGTGCATTGTCTCCTTCATTTGTAATATTGGCACTGTCACTGTTCAGCATGGGTATTGTAACAATTTCTGGTCAGGTCATATTGCCTTTGGCAGGTGATTTGAGCAGTCCTGAAGAGCGTGGGCATATTGTTGGAATCGTGGCTTCAGGAATAACATCAGGAATACTCTTTTCAAGATTTGTAAGTGGCATTCTTGCAGGAATGTGGGGCTGGAGATCTGTATATCTGATTGCAGCAATATTGAATTTGGTTATGGTTATGGTGATGATTTATGTTCTGCCGGACATTCCAAGAAAAAACAAGCTGGAATCATACAGTGGCCTTATAGTCAGCGTATTTACAACTTTTAAAAGACATGGCACTTTATTTAGGATTTTGCTTCACAGCGGATTATTGTTCGGTTTGGTTTTTAACATATTCTGGACTTCACTGACATTTTTATTGTCAGGTGAACCATTCAATTACAATACTTTCCAGATTGGTCTTGTTAGTCTCGCTGGCCTTGTTGCAGCAGTATGTGGGCTGTACTTCGGCAAACTGCAGGATAATGGTTTGGGCGTGCCGGCTTTAGGAGTATTTGTATTCATGATTATCGCAACAATGGTCTGTGGGTTGATGTTTTCAGATTCAATAATTGCCATTGTCGTCATTGCTGCTGTATTTTCAATAGGTGTTCAGGGAATAACTGTCCTGTCCCAGGCAAGGTTATTTGCCCTGTCCAATGAGGAGAGAAGCAGACTGAATACTGTTTTTGTTGTTAACAATTTCATTTTTGGTGCTATTGGAAGTGCATTGGCTTCATTTTTATGGTCACTTGGCGGATGGTCATATGTAATGATGGGTGCGATTTTAATTTCAGTAATTGCGCTGGTTGTGTGGGTATCATCAAGAAAAGCATTTCATGAAGTCGACAGTGCAGTTTAAAGGTGGCATTGATGCCACAATAATCTTTTATATGCTTAATTTAAAGTTATTAGTATAAAATGGAGGTAATTAATATGCCAGTAATAAGTTTTGATATCGTAGAATTGGAAAAAGAACAGAAAGAAATATTAGCTAAAGAGTTTTCAGAATCCGCTTCAAGGGTAACTGGTTTGCCGATTGATATGATTTATGTCTTGTTCAATGAAAGAAAGGCGGACAATGTCGGTGTTGGCGGAGTTCTTTTAAGTAATCAAGAATAAAATTATTATTCTTGATTCAAATCCAATATTTCAAAATACATTTCCTTTAATTCTTCTTTTTCATGATCATTGTAGTGTTCATTATTTTCATCGTTGTTTAATGCGAATAATAGGAGTTCGTAGAATACTTTGTTTAGTGAGTGTCCCTTTTCTGTCAGATGATATGTGATTTCATCATTTTCATCAAGTCTTTTGATAAGACCGTTTTTTTCCATGGTTTTCAGACATCTTGTCAGTGATTTATTGTCCAGTGTTTTTCTGTTTGTCTGGAATTCGTTGAAGTGTGTTTTTCCTAAAAACAGGTCTCTTAGGATATGCAGTGTCCATTTGTTGCTTATGTCCTTGATTGCATCTTCAACAGGATTTCTCTCGTATTTTTTCTCATAATACTTTAACTTTTTAGCATCCATATTAATAAATTTGATGTTGAACTTTTTAATGGTTCTCATTGATTAAATTAAAGATGTCATGTTTCTATAACTAATTACTCCATTTTCTGGACAATGCTTTATCATTGAAGACTGTTTTTTCTTGGCATTCAGTTACTTCACTTATATTTTCCCTGAAAAATTTCAGGCAGTAATCTTTTTTCGGACTGAAGTTGTCACAGTTCAAGTGAATGTTTTCTTTGCAGTTATCACAGTTTATGTCAGTGTCTGTTTTGTTTTTACAGTATAATTCATTGTTTTCGGTAAAACGATATTCACAATCTTTAAACACTATATTATCCATTATTTCACCTCTTTAAATAATTCCTGGGGAAATATTCATTTCAAACATTATATAATATTTTTTTTCTTTTACTTAATTAACTTATGTTTAAGATTAAGTTGCATTAAGAGGATAATGTTTTATTATTTAAAAATTAAATTAATATTATGAAAAAGTTTTTGAGTGTTGCATTAAAATTCCAATGGAAAACAATATTAATTATTTTTGTATTGCTGATTATTCAGACATTCTTTCAAATGGAAATAATTGATTTGTTTAGTGTGGCTCTGTCTGGAGTTAAAAATCAGAAAATCGATTTGCTTTTCAAATCTGGATTATACATGTTAGTGTATACTGTCTTTGCTATGATTTCCATTTATGCCGTTTCGTTTCTCTCAACAAGAGTGGCTTCAAACGCAGCATACACTATCCGTGAGAAAATCTTTCATATTCTAATGAACTTGCCCGATGAGGAAATTGCCAAATTTAAAATTTCAGGGCTAACTACACGGTCAACCAGAGGGATGTCCTCAGAACAGGGGTTTATAGTGATAATACTCACACAGTTAATGCTGGTTCCGGTTACACTTGTAGCAATTATTTATGAAATAGCATTGATTGATACGACTTATGCGATTTTCTTCTTGTCATTTATCGGCGTCATCACTTTAATCGTAATTTTTAGAATGAAACAAATTGTTAAAATCTTTTTCAGAGCTAAAAAGACATATGGAAAGTTAAACCAGATGTTTTTGTCCAAAATCAGTAATATTGCCAACAGGATTCAAATTAATAAACAGGAGAATGATGCTGAATTTGAAAAGGCATGTGAAAATTCCTATGATAAAAACGTTAAGTATCTCTTAAGCCAATATTACCTCGGACCAGTATTAATATGGGCTTTATATTCTATTGTTCTGATTACATTTGCAATGATTAATGCCGGTTACACCATAGGCTTTGAAACTGACAGTGTAGTCGATTCATTTATTATTCTGATATATGTTGCTTACTTCGTTTCTACCTTGTCATTTGTTCCAGCTTTTATTGATCGCTGGCCACGTGCATTTGCCACTTCCGTGCGTTTAGAGGAAGTCCTGAATATTGAAGATAAAATCATAAAATCTGAAAACACAAATGATAATCCAAAAGAAATAGAAATTGTTGAGGAGGATATTGAATTTGAGGATAAGGGCGTTTGGGCTGAAAGAAAAGACCTCTTCCAAAAATTCCGCATAATATTGAAAGACGATAAGCCTAAAGTAATAATATCAATGATTTTACTTACCGCATCTACACTGTGTATGGTTTATGCGCCTAAAGTCGCAGGAAAGACAGTTGATTTATTGAGTTCTAACGTGAATTCATCTAACGACCTTGCCATCTATACTAATATTGCCTTGTTGCTGGTATTATATTCTGTAGGATATCTGTTTAAGTTGACTCCAAAGAGAATCATGGGAATTACCGGTGAAAAGGTTGCCTATAATTTAAGAATGAAATTATTTGACAAGATTGAGATTATCGGTTCAGACTTCATTCAGGAAAATTCAAAGGGTCAGGTTCTATCCAGATTGAACAATGATGTGATGAACATCAGGGAATTTGTCTCTTCCCGTATTTCTGAAATTTTTGCGCAAATCCTTTCTATAATCCTTGTAGTGGTATTGATTTTGATGACGGACGTTAGATTGAGCTTGATATATCTGATTATATTGCCGATTCAGGTCATCTGCTTTTATATTTGTGACGTTAAATCTAAAGCTCATTATGATGGTCATCAAAAGCAGCTGGGTCGATTGATGAGCTATTTCGAAAGAGGACTGTCAAATCGTCATCCATTCCATGAAAAAGGATTTAAAAAAATGAATCAAACTGTAATTGACAATTATATCAAATCCAGAAATGTCACTAATTTTATGGATCCTATTACAACCCTTTTAACAAATGTAGGTAAGATAACTGTTTATATTGCGGGTGTTTACTTTTTATCAGTTAATGAAATACAGCTGGGAACTTTATTGGCATTTATTATGTATGGACAATTAATGACAAAGCCTATTAAGAAACTAAGTACCTCGATGGCTTCTATTGAAACTGCATTTTCAAGCATCAAAAGGTTATTTGCGATTATTGACTATCAAAAAGATGAATAATTTAATTTTACTCCTCTTGATGCGGGATGTAGTCTTCTTTTTTATAGCAGCGAAAGAGAAAATATTATTGTTTAATCTGGTGAAACATTGATATATTCAATAGGGATATTATGGACAATACGTTTAATTTTGAAGGAATAAAAATTAATCAAGACTTATTGGAAAGAACAAATCCCATATTTAATACAGCAAGGATGACTCTTTATCAATTGGCCGCTGCAGGTCATGATGATGCTAAGGCTATGGCTGAAAGGCTGAATCTTACTAGGGAAGATACACAGGATAGTAAGACCGTCAAGGCCGATGACGATGACCTTTTTATCAACAGCATTATTATGGATGTAAGGTACTTTACTAGTGGAAAACTTGCTGAGGAATCCGGTTTTACGGTGGTTGACTTGCCGTGCGGTTTCACACCTAGAGCCCTTGAATTTGCAAAAAATGGTAAGAAATTTGTTGGAATGGACCTTCCTGCAACAATTAATGAAATTGAACCAGCTATTATGTCATTGCTAGATGAAGATCAAAAAAAGCGGGTCAGTTTCGAAGGTGTGGATGTAACTAATTATCCATCCCTTAAGTCTGCATTTGACAAGATTGACGGAAAGGTATGCATAACAACAGAAGGACTCGTGATGTATCTTACAGATTCTGAGATGGATGTCATGTGTGATAATATCAAGAAAATCCTTGCGGAGCATGGTGGATATTGGATTACTCTTGATCCGGAGATATCTCTTCTCTATGTTTTGATAATGAAAGCTTTTTATGGCGACAGAACAAGAGAACTTATGTATCAGATGAGATATAGAATAGAAGATAAATCTGGTGTAAAGGCAGTACAGAATACCATGAATATTCGTGTCGTAGGGGATGTTCAGGAGAATATGGAGAATGCAATTAATTATATTGCCTCTAAGGGATTTAAACTAGAAAGAATTCCATATGCTGAGCATTTGCCTGAGTTTAAAAGTTTAGAAAATGCGGACCCTAAGATTGTGGCTCAGATTAAGGAAGGCCTTGGGAGAGTATGTATATGGAAGATTACAGTTGACGAATCAGTTAAGGCGGATATTTCTGATGCCAAGGTGGGTTCTTTTAATGCAGATGCATCAATTGATGGTAATAGGCTTAATTTAATCTTATCTGGAAATCTAGATACATTAAGTGCACCTAATCTTCTTGCTAATTATGAGAAGATTAAAGAAGATAATACTATCAACAGTGTCTTCATTGATTGTTCTAAATTGGAATATATATCATCTGCGGGTCTTCGTGTTCTTCTTATTATGCAAAATGACTGTGAATGCGGAGTTATAATGAAGTCATGTAATGAAACGGTCATTGAAGATTTATCAGATACAGATATAATGATTAAATAAAATAATAATGGAAGAGACAAGAAAAAAACGAAGCATTCATTAATTATTTTATTTAATTTTATGATTTTATAAAATATTAATGTTATCATGTAGTTGACATTCCAAAGTTCCATTCGAATTAATAACTTTAAAATACTTCAACATACGCATAATTATTTAATAGTTTTTGTGTCTTAATATAATTTAATTTATCATTAATGCGTTTATATTAATACAATTTTTGCACCTGCATACTGAATAATTAAAAAAATTATGTAGATATGAGTTATATCTATCGTTCAGATATTTACATTATATTGAGTTAAATATCCCTCGGTAATGCAAGTTATATGCATAGTGATGAAAATAATTAATTGGATGGGACTAATATTTCATTTCACTATTCAGCACCCTTTAGTGATTCAACAATATCCAATTTATTGATTTTGCGTGAAAACATTAGGTTCACGGCTATTGACAAGGTAAATGTTATTGCGGCAGTCAATAAAACATTTGTAATGGTTAATGAAGGGATTATGTAAAATGTATCTCCTGAAGACTCCCACATCAATCCTAAAATGTATAAACCTAAAGGTATTCCCAATATAAATCCAATTGATGTAAAGAATAGGTTTTGTGTCAATAGTAATCTTCTTAAGTCATTGCTTTTGAATCCCAGTACCTTAAGGGTTGAAATTTCTCTTTCAATTTCCGTAAATGTCATCAGTCCGAGATTATATAATACTATGATTGCTAAAACGCAAGCAAAGAATATCAGAACGTAAATTATAAGCCACATTGTCTCAGTTATTTCATCCCAACTTTTTTCAATGTCTGTCATTGTATTGATAGTTTTAATTCCTTCAAATGTTTTATTCATATGTTCGGAGGTTATGATGCTTGTAGGAGTGTAATTCAAACCCAATTCATCTACTTTATCTGGAGACATGATAATGCCTTGTGATATTGGATCTGCATGGATTTTGTCTATTTTCGTGTTGATCCATTTGTCTGAACCCATAATATGCCATTTGACTGTATCGCCAACACTAACTCCCAGCATGTCTGCCATCTTTTGTGAAATTGATATTTCATTGTTTTTAAGTTCTATTCTATTCCAATCCTTATCTGTTGGTGTTATTAGATTGGTATCATTTAAAACAAGAAGCGACCCCGATTTTTTCAGTGTATCTGATTCGATTTCAATGGAACCTTCCATTATTTTTTCACCATTAACTTCATTAGTTGCATTCTCAATTTGTGATGATAATGCGTCTTCATCAATCACCAGTTTTGAGTCATAATGGTCAATTTGAGTGTATTTCCATTCTTTTTCATCGTTTAATCCATCATACAATCCGAATGCACCGACTAAAAGTGCACTGCAACCCATAACTCCTATGATAGTCATCAATCCTCGAAATTTATTTCTTTTAGCATCCCTGTAATTCCAGCGGATATTAAATGACAATCTCTTCCAGATCTTTAGTTTTTCTATAAACCCTGAAGTGGATACCTTTGGGGCTTTTGGTTTTATTGCATCTGAGGGCTTTTCATTTGAAATGCTTGAAACAGCAGAGTATGAAACATAAAGCGAAAATATGACTATTAAAACAATTAAAAATGCAAAATTAATGCTCCATGCAGGACTCCATAATGGAAGTTGATATGTTCTAATCATTGATGGATAAAAAAGCTGGGGCATTGTCCTGGGCCCTAAAATCAAACCCAAAATCGATCCAATTAGAACCATCCAAAAGCCATAGGATATATAATGCAGTAAAATTGTTTTGTTTTTAAAGCCATTGGCTTTTAATATGCCTATCTGATTGCGTTGATGTGCCATTATTCGGGTCATTGTTGTTAAAAGGATTAGCATTGTAATTATGATGAATACTACTGGAAAAATGTCAGCCATCATTTTGTGTTTTGTAATTTCCTGTGAAAATTGGTTGACGCTTGGATGATTTGCCCTGTCCATAAATGAATTGTAATATCCATTTAAACGATAATCCACTAAATTACCATAAGTTTCTGCTTTACCTGTAAATTTTACATTCAAGACATTATATGGGACAGTATCCTCTGGAAATGCTTTATAGGACAAGTAAGCAAAGCCGATCTTGCTATGGTCAGGGGTCATTGAATATGATGATGCCTGGTAAACATATTCTGGTGAATATCCTAATCCCTTAATTTCTTTTTCGATTTTATATCCTTCAGATTCAAAGCTAATGTTGTCTCCAACTTTCAAGCCTTTGGCATCAGCAAAACCCTTATCAAGCCAAACTCCATTGGAATCATTAATGTCTAATGATTCACCTTCAATTAAATAGAATTTGGATATTGTATTGTTTTCAACGAAATGCAGCGTTATCTCAGGATTATTTTCAAAGTCCGCTACAGAATCAACAACTAACTGCCTTTCCATTTGTGTAGTTGCACCTAAATTCCACACTTGTTCCAGAAACAAATCATTTAGGTAAGGGGAATAAATCCAGCCGTCGGCCAAGTTGGTGTCCTCATAAAAATTGTCTACATTGACCTCAAGACCTACACATTCGCCACTGATACCTGTAAAAAGAAAGACTCCTAAAAATGCCATTAAAAAGATGGATATGAATTGGATTTTGTGTTTCATTATGTCTCTTATCATCTTTTTTCCAAGCATTTTTTCACCTTGTAACTATCTATTTTTTCATCCGGAAACTATTTTAAAGTACTATTCAAATTAGAATTTATGTCTGTGTTAATAATATTTGATAATATTGATATATAAGTATCTTTGAAATCTTCAATCAGCTTATTTGAAAATTTATTTGAATTTGTGATTAATATTCTGTAATTTTCGCCGTTCTGGTAAATTTGAACAAAGAATTCAGTTATGTAATCACCATATGAATCAAGGATATAGTTCATGATTTCTTCAGTGTCAATATCATCAATGTCCTCAACATCAAAGTCATCTGCTATCCAATTTGGTACAAATTGGAATAGTGTGTTAACCTCAAAATTATATTTCTGATAAAGTAACAGAATCGGATAATAGCTATGCCTTGAAATTCCATAGACTGCATCGGCCATATCTTTCATGAATGAATTTATGCTTCTGTCGTTACAGTCTGCAACTAACGGCATTACATTGGATGTCATGCCTATGAAATTTTCGTTGAATCGGTCACGCCCATTTTCAATCAATGTAAATATGACTTTATCTTCATCAACGAATTGTGACAGTGCATATGCAAATACGCTGGTGAAGAGCACATTTTCACTAATTCCGGCATTATTTAAAAATGATTTGAATGTTGTTTTATCGAATTTTAAATCCCAGGATGCTGTGCTATATCCTTCAGACGAATTGTCCTCTGATAATGTTCCCACATCATCAAGGGAGGATAATATTGGATGATAATATTCACTTGCTTCTTCGAATTTGTCAGTGTTTTTTATCTGTTGGGTGTAAGCTGATGCTTTTAAGAAGGTATCATCCAGTTTAACACTTCCTCCGTCAAGAAGAATTTCGAAATCATGTTTGAATACCCCTGCTGAAACAGCATCAAAAATAAGATGGTGAATCACATAAAACAGATAATATGATTCTTCAGTTTCAACGATCATAAACTTGGACAGATTATTATATATGTCCAAACTTTCGGCAAGGAACTCTATGATTGTATCTGTATCAAATTCGGATTTCACTGAAATTTGAGGCTTTTCTCCTTTTACTATATACGGATATTCTCCTTTAAACAATCTTATGGTGGTTTTAATCATATTATAAATGCCGCCCAAATCTTTTAATCCGTATGCATTAATCAGACTTAGGATTTCTTTGATTCCAAATTTTTTAGCTGTTGTTATTAAATCTCTGATTATATCTAAATTGCCAATGTCATCTGAATTGTTTTCCTCGTACATGTCAATCAGGTGCATTCCTAAAATCGGATGAACTTTCAACATTTCATCTAATGCGCTTTGAATATCTTCAAGACTATGCTCTTTAGAAATAGGGATGTATCCAGGTATGTGATAAGCATCTCTTTTATTATAAATTGTAACATCTGCAAATACGTTAAGTTGTGCAGCATTCAGCGGACAACCGCTTTCTATTGTATAAAGATCCAAATCAAAGGAGAAATCAGACATGTTTTTTGCAATTGCCTCAGGTGTTCGGAAAGTTAAGATATCTGCCATGGTAATGTCATTGGATTGGATATGGGATAACAACTTAATGGCAGTCAATGAATCTCCACCTAAACGAATGAAATCATCATGTATACCGACTTTTTCCAAGTTCAATGCATTTTCAAAGGCTTTGACAATCTCTTTTTCATTCTCGTTCCTTGGGGCTGCATATTCTACATGCAGGCTGGTTCTGTCAACATCCGGCAAGGCATGTTTATCTACTTTCCCATTTACGTTCAATGGAATTTCCTCTAAAGCTATCACAAAGGATGGCACCATATATTCAGGTTTTTGCTGACGCACATAATCTTGAATATTTTTTTCAAGGATTTTTTCATCCATTCCATTGGATACTACAACATAAGCCACCAATTCGATATTGGATTTATTTTCAACAGTTTGAACTGTAACATCTTCAACATAATCCAATTCCCGAATAACTGATTCGATTTCTGAGAGTTCCACACGATTTCCTCTGATCTTAACTTGACTATCACTACGGCCGACAATTGCCAGGGAACCATCAGGCAATAACCTTACCATATCTCCTGTACGATACATTATATCGTAATTTTCATTATCAAAAGGATTGTCAATGAATGCATCAGCATTTTCTTCAGGTCGATTCAAGTATCCGTCAGCAATCTGAAAACCTGACAGGTATAGCTCGCCAACAGCACCACAGGGTACACGACGTTTTTCATCATCCAAAATATAAGCATGAGTATTATGATTTAACATTCCAACTGAAGATGCATCCAATTTACTGGCATTGTCAATTGAAGAAACAAATGCAAAAGCTTCAGTAGGACCATAAGCATCAACTAAACGGTAATTTTTTGGACTTTCAAATTCCCCTAACTTTTCACCTGCAACAAGCAGAACATCCAGCGAAGTATCATCAACACTCTGCATAAAGAGCTTACCCACTTGCGTTGTGATGAAAGCATGAGACACATTCTGCTTCATGAAATAATTATTCAATTCAGGCATGTTCAGCCTGATATCTTCAGGGATTACAGATAAACATGCACAGGCACACATCACTACTGAAATAACAAAACTGGACACATCAAAACCAATAGATGAGAACAATCCATAAACATCATTATTACTTAAGCCATAATTTTCAATATAGGACTCTGCAACATTGAGAAGTGATTTTCTAGTAATTTTAACACCTTTAGGAACACCTGTAGTGCCGCTGGTATATAATATACATGCTAATTCATTATAAACAACCGGCAAATTAGGCAATGAACCCAAATCCTCTTTAAGAATATCGGAGATATTTAGAATATCTACATCATTGCTAAAAGATTTGACCCTTTTAAGGGTATTGTCATCAGCAATAATGGCCTTGGAAGCAGTATCTTCAATCATAAACTCAATACGATTATCGGGATGTGCATCATCTAAAGGAACATAAACCGCACCAACAGACATTATGGCCAAAATGCTCAGCATGTACAGTTCGGAACGTTTAACCAAAAATGGAACATAATCTCCCGTTTCGACACCATAATCTTTTAAAGATTTTGCTATTTTATCTGCAATGAAAGCGCACTCAGCATAACTATAGCTCTTTTCATTAAATGAAACAAGTTTATTGTCCGGATATTTGGAAAGATTAACATTAAAAGCTTCCAGAATATCATTATGCTCTAAAGGATGTTCTGTTTGATTTAATGTATCTAAAATTCCAATATCTGCATCAGAAATGTAATTAATATCTTTAAGCTCATCTTTTTCTAAAAATTGGATTAATATTTCCTTAAATACTTTTACAAATTGCTTAGCAGTATCTTGGCTGAATTTATCTAAATGACTTATGGTAACGACAAATCCGTCTTCCAAATCATTGACGACGCATAAAAACTCACTGACGCCATCAGCATCATCTCTAACAACCATGTCATTTCCAATGTTGAAATCATTTAAATTATGATTATACTCAAAAAGTACTTTATTGTTTAAATTAAATTCTCTTACAAGTAATCTGAATGGATAACTGCTGTTGGTCATTGATTTTAAAGTTAAATCTGACATATAGTCTACAAAATCTCTAACTGATTTATTTTCACAATCAACGAGGATAGGAATGGTTCTGATAAACATTCCCCAAGCATCCTGCAAGTAACTTTCATGGCGACCATGTTCTGTAAAGTTATAATAAACCTTATTGCTTCCTGTGAAACGTGAATATGTATATGCAAACACTGCATTTAATAAATTACTTATGGTAATTCCCTGTTTCTGTACAAATGATTCGACTTTTTCACGAATGCCTCTAATAGGGAGGGAGACACTACCTTTACTTCCATCAACATCATCTAAAATATAGCGAACCTCATCAATATCTGCGAACGCATCATGGAAGAATTTGTGAGCGGATTTATATTTATAATCATATTTTGATTCAAATGAATCACGGCTGGCATAAGCAAAACCCAAATCAATTTCATCATCCAGTTGTCCAATTAAAGCTTGCTCTAATTCTTTATTAATGAGAGTTAAGGTGGTTGCATCACTAATGATGTGGTGTATGTCATAAAATACAAATTTGCTGTCTTCATTATTAACTATGAAGAATCTAGCTAGAGATTTATCCAAATCAAATGCTTTAATCAAATCATGATAATCCGCATTATTTACTGTTTCAATTGAAGGATTGTTATCACAAATCAAAAGAGGAATGCTGTCAGTGTCTAAAATGCGACCTCTTAAAATAGGATGCTTATTAATCAAAGCATGAATGGCCTCTTTGATTTCGTCAGTTGAAAATATGGAATCATATTCAAAAATTCCTGCTGTTGAATATGCGGTGCCTTTTTCATTTGCTTTTTCATCAAGATAAACACCTAATTGTGATTCGGATAAGCAGCAAATAATGTTTTCATTTTTAAAATTGAAATTTCCGATGAATTCAAGTTCTGATTTGATATTTTCAAGGAATGTGTCGAATTCATAACCAATATATGTGTTGTTTGCATATTCTCCGCTAATAATATATGAATTGCCTTGATTTGAAACGTTGAATGTAGCGCCATATGATTTTGAATCTTTGTCAGTATTCATTGCATTATAATCCAAGGATAAATCTTGCATAATTGATTTGAATAACTCGTTTTCAAATGTGAATTCGCTGCTTAGGAAATTAAATGTAACTGGGCAATGTTTGAATTTGAATTCTTTATTTGTGTAAACTAAAGAAGCGTAGTTTAATCCTAAATTATTAACATCTTTAAATGCAGTCTTAATGTTATATACGTCCTTCATTAAAGAGATGTCATCATAATCATTATTTGTATTAACTAATATCGGATATTGGCTGGTGAACCATCCAATTGTTCTGTTAAGTTTTGCAATGCTTTCATCACGGCCGTGAGTCTCACGATTGAATATTATGTCTTTGCCATATGTCTTTTTATATGCTCTTGCGATTGCCAATGCCCAATATTCCTCTTCAGTCAACATTAAAAGATTATCAACATCATAATTTACATCAACATCAAATGCAAATGCTTTCGTATCTCCTTTAATTGCAGAATCATCTAGTGAACTGTTAATTTTTATCCAATGTTCTTTTTCATCGGATGAAATATCCTCGGCTAGATTTTTAACGTTTTCCACCCAATTCTTATAAGGATATGGCCTTGTAACTTCTATTTCTTTTTCTTCATTTAAATTATGATAAATTTGGGTTAAATCTGAAATTAAAATATTCCAGCTCACACCATCCACGATTAGGTGGTGTATAATAAACATGATATATAAATCGCTGTTGTGATTGATTAAATTGATTTCAATTAGTTTGTTTTGCTTATTTATTGAATCAGATGATTTTATATAAATGTCCTTGAGGGATTCTTCAAAGTTATCTGAAATAGTATGTTCATTTATTTTACAAATTTCGGTGCCTACAGGTAATATTTCTTGGATTGGGTTTCCATTTTCATCAAAACTGTAATTTGCACGAAGCATGTCATGGATGTTGCATAATTCATTAAAGGACTCTTGCAGAATATTTTTATCTATTTTCTCCTTTAATTTCAGGACAAATGATTGTGTGAAATTGTCTTTGTTGATTTGATCAAAGAAATATTCCTGAATTGGAAGTAAATTTACATTTCCTTCAACTGCGTCATATGAAATGCTTTCAACAGTTTGTATGTTTTTTGCAATTAAATAGGGAGTTTTATAATTCAATATATCTCTAGCACTGCAGGAAATGCCATCCTTTTCAAGTAATGAAATAAGACGAATAGCCGTGATAGAATCTCCACCCAAACGAGTAAAGTCATCATTTAATCCAATGTCTTTTTGATTAAATACAACTTCATATGCATGGACTATTTGTTCTTCAGTTTTACTGGTTGGAGCAACATACTCAACACTCAAAGAATCCATATCAACTTCAGGAAGAGCACTACGATTAACCTTGCCGTTAACAGTCAAAGGAATATGGTCCAGACAAATGACAAATGAAGGAATCATATAATCGGGTTGAACTTCACCGACATACTCCTGAATAGCATTTCCAATTGTGTCTTTATCCGATTCATCAGACACCACATAAGCTACCAATTCGTCATTGTCCTTAATTTTAACCGTTTGAACAGTTACATCTAAAATATTGTCCATTTGACGGATAACTGCTTCGACTTCACCCAATTCCACACGATTTCCTCTGATTTTGACTTGGCTGTCACTACGACCAACAATTCCTAAAGAACCATCAGGCAATATACGTACCAAGTCCCCTGTACGATAAAGAGTATTATAACCTTCTTCATTACTGAATGGGTTTTCAATAAATGCCATCGTATTTTCTTCTTCACGGTTCAAGTATCCATCCGCAACTTGATAACCTGCCAAATACAGCTCACCAACAGCACCAAAAGGCACACGTCTGAATTCATTATCTAAAACATATGCAGAAGTGTTGTAATTCAACATTCCCACTGAAGATCCATCAATCTTAACATTGTTGTCAACAGATGTATTGAATGCAAAGGCCTCGGTTGGACCATATGCATCAATCAACAGATAATCTTTTGGACTTTCAAATTCACCTAACTTCTCACCGGCTACAAGCAAAACTTTCAATGAAGTATTATCCACAGTTTGAACAAATAGTTTTCCAACTTGTGTAGTTATAAAAGCATGAGTTACGCCCTGTTTGATAAAATATTCATTCATTGCACTCATATTTAATCTAATGTCGTCAGGAATTACTGATAAACATGCTCCGGATCGGATTACTGCACAAATAACGAAACTACTTACATCAAAACCAATTGATGAAAACAATGCATAAACATCAGCAGCACCCAAATCATATTTATCAACATAATCAGAAGATACATTAAGTAAAGCTTTTCTTTTAACTTTAACACCTTTAGGAATGCCAGTAGTACCACTAGTATATAAAATACAAGCCAAATCACCATAATTCGCAGGCAAAACAGACAAACTTCCAACATCCCCATTAACAATGTTAGAAATATTTAAAAGAATAACATCATCATCAAATAAACTTTTAGCACGATCATAAGTTTCATCAACTACAATAACAACTTTAGTTTCACTATCTATTAAAATAAAGTTAATACGTTCATCAGGATGATTATCCTCAAAAGGAACATAAACACCACCTATTGACAGAATACCCAACACAGAAAACATATACAATTCACTGCGAGGAACCAAAAAGCCAACACAATCCTGAGACTCCACGCCTAAGTCAATTAATAATTCCGCAATACGAGAAGCAATAAAAGCACCCTCACTATAAGAATAAGAAACATCGTTATATCTTACCAATGCATTATCCGGACACCTGGACAAATTATCATTAAAAGCATCTAAAATATCAGAATAAATCAAATCATGTTCAGTCCAGTTATAACTGTCTAAAAGCCCAATATCTCTGTCAGAAATATAATTAATTTCGCTTAATTCATTAACATTTAAAATATTCTCTAAGATTAATTTATAAGATTCAATAAAATGACTAATAAAGTCCTTTGAATATTTCTCAGAATATGTAATACTTAAAATATGTTTATTACCTCTTTGAATAATCTCAACAGTCAAATCAGCAATCAAATCATCCATATTACTTATTAACTCATTATTAGATTCAATTTCATCAAAATCATTTGCATCTTTAATCCATTCCGGAATATATTGGAATAAAATATCTGAGTTAATGTCATATTTATTAGCCAATAATCTAAATGGATAATAATTATATTTCATTACACCATAAACCTTTTCAGACACATATTCCATAAATGACTGAACATCCTGATTTTCACAATCCACCAACAAAGGCAGAGTATTTACAAACATACCGATGGAATCATAATTAACGAATCTGTCACGACCGTTTTCAACAATATTGAAAAGTACTTTATCACTACCAACAAATCTGGATAAAGTATAAGCAAACACAGAACTAAATAAAATATTTGCACTAACATTATAAGTTTCTAAAAATGAATTAAATAAATCATAATCTAAATCCAAATCAAATAAATAATGACCAGAACCATCAGACAGCACACTATCCAATAAAACGCCTACATCATCACTATCAACCAACATGGAATTAAAGAACTTTTCGGCTTCCAAATAATCTTCAGTTTTTTGTAATTGTTGATTGAAAGCAGATATTTTTAAAAATGAATCATCAATATCAACAATACCGCCATCAAGAATGATCTGTAAATCTTTCTTAAATACCTCGTCTGACAAGGCATCAAAAATTATGTGATGGAAAACAGCATATAAACTATAATTATCATCATTTTTAATTATTAAAAATCTAGACAAACTCTTCATCAAATCAAAATGTTGGGTTAAGAAATCTACAATAAATTCATCATCAACATCAGATTCAATAGAAATTGAAGGTTTTAAACCCTTAACTAAATATGGAACATCAAAACTATCACTAACACACATACCCAATATAGGATGAACACAAAACATTTCATTCAAAGCATCCACAATATCTTCAGCACCATATTTATTTGAAATATCCATAAATACCGGAATAAGATAAGCATCCTTCTTATTATTAGCCACAATATCCAAATAAACATTCAATTGAGATTCACTTAAAGGACAACCAGAATCCAAAGAATAAACATCCAAATCAAATGAAATCTCATTAATATTATCTGCAATAGCATAAGGCGTACGCAAACTTAAAACATCCGCAACAGAAACATTATAATCCTTAAGATAATTTAACAATTTAATTGCAGTTAATGAATCACCACCAAGACGAACAAAATCATCATAAACACCAATTTTATCCTGATTAAATACTTTCTCAAAAGCATTAACAATATCCCCTTCAATTTCATTTCTTGGAGCAACATACTCAACATGCAAACTTTCCAAATCTACATCAGGTAAAGCATTCTTATCCACCTTACTATTTATAGTTAAAGGAATTTCATCTAATTTTATAATGAAAGAAGGGATCATATATTCTGGTTTAATTTCACCAACATGATTTTGAATTTCTTCTTCAATAATGCCGTCAAATTCATTTGATAGTACGACATAAGCTACTAACTCATAATTGTCTCCATTCTTAACAGTTTGAACGGTGACATCATCAACATAATCCAATTCACGAATTGCGGATTCAACTTCAGACAATTCAACACGGTTTCCTCTTATTTTAACTTGGTTGTCACGGCGTCCTACAATACCGTAGGTTTTATCAGGCAATAACCGTACCATATCTCCTGTACGGTATAATTTATTGTAGTTAGGGTTCTCTTCAAATGGGTTATTTATAAATGCATCTTTTGTCTCTTTTTCACGATTTAAGTAACCGTCTGCAAGTTGATGGCCGGATAAGTATAATTCTCCGACGCATCCGATAGGAACACGTCTTTTTTCATTGTCTAAAATGTATGCTTTGGTGTTGTTCTGTACATAACCTACGGAACTTGGATCAATTTTATCGGTTGTAATTGCACTTGTTACATAAACGCAGGCTTCTGTAGGGCCATATGCATCAACAATTGTATAATGGCGATTTTCACTGATTTCCCCTAATTTTTCACCAATTGCAACTAAAACTTTCAATGATGTTGTTTCGATTTCTTGAATAAATAATTTGGCCACTTGTGTGGTAATAGCTGTGTGTGTAACTCCATGTTTAATGAAATGATTATTCAATGCTTGGATATTTAATCTGATGTCTTCTGGAATGATATTCAGACAACATCCTGCATATATTGCTGAGAAAATGCCTCCCATTGCAACATCAAAACCGATGGAAGTAAATAATCCGTAGACATCTTCTTTAGATATATTTAAATCGTTTACATGGAAATCTATGAAATTAAGGACGGATTTGCGTTTAATTTTAACTCCTTTGGGAAGGCCTGTACTGCCGCTGGTGTATAGTATACAAATCAAATCGCCATAGGTAATATTTAACTTATCTAATGTTCCAATGTCACTATTAATGATGTCAGATATGTTTAGGATAATGCAATCGTTGTACAAATCACATCCTCTTCCGTAGGTCTCATCGCTGACAATAAGAACCTTGGATTGGGTATCTTTTATCATGAAAACTGCACGCTCATCTGGAAGGTTTTCATCTATAGGAACATAAAATGCACCCATTGACATTATGCCTAAAATTGAAAGAGCGTATAATTCGCTTCGAGGCAGTAAAAATCCAACACAGTCTTGGGCATTAACTCCCAACTCAATTAAACATTTAGCGATTCTATCTGCTATAAACGCTCCTTCAGCAAATGTATATGAAACATCGTTATATGATAAAAATGTATTGTCAGGATATTTGGATAAATTATCATTAAATGCATCTAAAATATCTTCATAAGATAGTTTCTTTTCTGTCTGATTATAACTATCCAAAATTTCAATATCTTCTTGTGTAATGTAAGTGATTTCTTCTAATATTTCAACATTAGTTATTTGCCGCACTATTAACTTGTAAGATTCGCCAAATCGTTCAATAAAATCTTTGGAATATTTGTCACAATATGTTATATTTAAATTATATTCTTCACCACTTTGTGTGACTTCAACAATAAAATCAGCGATTAGATTATCTCTTTGAGTTATTATCTTATTTTCATTATCATTTAATGAGTTCTTATCTAATTTCTCATTATTTCCAATCCATTCCGGTAGGAATTGGAATAAGATGTCGGAGTTGATGTTATATTCATTTGCCAGTAATCTGAATGGATAATAATTATATCGCATAACATCATAAATTAAACCGGCTGTATTCTCAATAAATGATGCAACATTCTGATTTTTACAATTGACTAATATGGGGAGAGTATTTACATACATACCAATGGAACTGAAATTATTGAATCTGTCTCGTCCATTCTCCACTAAATTAAATGAAGCAGTTTCATAACCTGTAAAGTGAGATAAAGTATAGGCAAAAGCAGCAGTAAATAATACGTTTTCACTCACGCCATGCTTTTCCAAAAATGATTTTAATGAATTGATGTCCAAATCTAAATCTATTTTTAATTGGCCCTGTTCATTTGAATCTATGCTATCCATTAAAGTGCTGCTTTCTTCATTATCTATTAACATGGATTCATAGAAATTTTTAGCATTGGCGTACTCATCGGTGTTTTTTATTTGTTGTGAAAAAGCAGATACTTTTAAAAATGATTCATCTACACTAATTGATTCCCCATCAAGAATAGCTTGCAGGTTACGTTTAAATACGTTAGTTGATAGCCTATCAAATATTATGTGATTGAAAGCACCGAATAACTTATAATTGTCATTATCCTTAGTAATTAAGAATCTGCATAAGCTGTCCTGTAAATCAAATGGCATATTTATGAATTCAATAATAAAATCATCACTAACATCGTTTTCAACAATAATCGATGGGTTTGATCCTTTTACTAAGTAGGGAACTTCAAATTCATCACTGATGCACATGGATAAAATTGGATGGGTTTCAAAGATTTTATTTAAGGCATCAAATATTTCATTAACACCATATTTCTTAGGAATTTCTATGAAAATAGGAAGGGTATAAGCATCATCTTTATTATTAACTTCGATATCTAAATAAATGTTTAATTGAGATTCACTTAAAGGGCAGCCGTTTTCTAAAGTGTAAATATCCAAATCAAGTTTGGTCTTTTTAATATTTTTAGCGATGGCATATGGGGTATGCAAACTTAAGATGTCAACTGCAGTTATATTATAACCCTCAAGATGAGATAATAATTTTATGGCAGTTAATGAATCTCCACCGAGACGAATAAAGTCATCATTAATTCCAATTTTCTGATTAAATACTTTTTCAAATGCTTTAACGATAATTTTTTCATCTTCTGTTGTTGGGGCGACGTATTCGGCATGTAAACTGCTTGAATCCACATCAGGCAATGCATTTTTGTCAACTTTTCCATTTACATTCAAAGGAATTTCATTTAATTTTACCACATATGGTGGAACCATATAATCTGGTTTATGGTCACGTACATAATCTTGGATATAACTTTTAAGATTATCTTCGTTCATTCCATTGGATACTACAACATAGGCAACCAACTCGACATTGGAATCTTTTTCTATTGTTTGAACAGTAATGTCATCAACAAAGTCAATGCCACGAATAATGGCTTCAATTTCTGGTAGTTCTACACGGTTTCCTCTTATTTTAACTTGGTTGTCACGGCGTCCTATAATACCGTAGGTTTTATCAGGCAATAACCGTACCATATCTCCTGTCCGGTATAATCTATTGTAGTCAGGATTCTCATCAAATGGATTGTTCATAAATGCATCTTTTGTCTCTTTTTCACGATTCAAATAACCGTCTGCAAGTTGATGGCCGGATAAGTATAATTCTCCGACACATCCTATAGGAACACGTCTTTTTTCATTGTCTAAAATGTATGCTTTGGTGTTGTTCTGTACATAACCTACAGAACTTGAATCAATTTTATCAACTGTAGCGGCACTTATTACATAAACACAGGCTTCTGTAGGACCATATGCATCAACAATTCTATAATGGCGATTTGTACTGATTTCACCTAATTTTTCACCGCCTGCAACCAGAACCTTTAATGATGTTGATTCAATTTCCTGAATAAATAATTTGGCCACTTGTGTAGTGATATAAGTGTGTGTAACTCCATATTTAACGAAATGATTATTCAATGCTTTGATATTTAACCTGATGTCATCTGGAATGACATTTACACAACATCCGGTATATGCTGCTGAGAAAATGGCCGCCATTGCAACATCAAAACCAATGGAAGCAAATAATCCGTAGACATCTTCTTTAAGTATATTTAAATCGTTTACATGGAAATCTATGAAATTAAGGATGGATTTGTGTGTAATTTTAACTCCTTTAGGAAGGCCTGTACTGCCGCTGGTGTATAATATACAAGCCAAATTACCATATGTAATATTTAACTTATCTAATGTTTTAATGTCACTATTGATGATTTCAGATATGTTTAGGATAATGCAATCGTTGTCTAAATCACATCCTCGTCTGTAGGTCTCATCACTGACAATAAGAACCTTGGATTGGGTATCTTTTATCATGAAATCTACACGTTCATCTGGAAGGTTTTCATCTAGGGGAACATAAACTGCGCCCATTGACATTATACCTAAAATTGAAAGAGCGTATAATTCGTTTCGAGGCAGTAAAAATCCAACACAGTCTTGGGCATTAACTCCCAACTCAATTAAACATTTAGCGATTCTATCTGTTATAAACGCTCCTTCAGCAAATGTGTATGAAACATCGTTATATGATACAAATGTATTGTCGGGATATTTGGATAAATTATCATTAAATGCATCTAAAATATCATCATAAGATAGTTTGTTTTCTGTCTGGTTATAACTATCCAAAATTTCAATATCTTCATTTGTAATGTAAGTGATTTCTTCTAATAGTTCAACATTAGTTATTTGCTGCAATATTAACTTATAAGATTCTATAAAACTCCCAATGAAATTTTTAGAGTATCTTGAGGAATATAGAATTCTGATTGTTAACCTATTTTCCCCATTATTAAATATGTAGAAAGACAAATCCGCATTCAGGTCATGATCCAACTCATCAACGATATACTTTAAATCCTCCTTATTAATTACATCGCTGAAAAGATCATGGGAATACTGGAATAGAATATTTGAATTCAAATTGTAATCACTGGCCAGACTGCGGAAAGGATACAGGTCATACTTCATTACGGAATTAATTAACTTTGAAGAATATTCAAGATATGAAGCAATATCCTGATTTTTACAGTCCATTAAAAGAGGCAGTGTTTTAACAAACATTCCCACGGACTGGGATAAATCAATATGGCCTCTGCCGTTCTCAATGATGTTGAATAGAACTTTGTCAGAACCTGTGAATCTTGATAATGTATATGCAAAGACACTTGTGAAGAACTGATTATATGTAATGGAATTATTTTGTAAAAATGAATTCAGATTTTCAATATCAATATCGAAAGTATCAATCAGTTCAAATTCGTCTTCATTACCGTTCAAAGAAGGTAACAATTCGTAAACTTCTTCCCTATCTGCCAGCATGTTTTCAAAGAATTTATGGGCATCATCCATATAATCCTGGCCTATAATTTCTTCGAATGAAGCTTGTCTCAATACTCCCTTATCAATAAAATCTGTGTATTCATTTTCTAAAATTGAAGACAATTTATTCAATAAAATATTTAGTGAGGTACCGTCAAAAATCAAATGATGGAAATCGGCACATAGAATAATTGATGCATTGTCCTCTACAACTAAAAATCTGGATAAATATTTGTCAAATTCAAATGGTTTTACAAAAGATTGTATGTCATTTAAAGAGCCTTCAATAATTTCCGGTTCCGCATCAAAAACAAAAGACAAAACATCATTATTATTTAAAACACGTGCTTTTAAAATAGGGAATGCTTCAAATAGTTTCATTAATGCATCTTTTATTTCGCTGACCGAATAATTGTCCTTGAAATCTATCTTAAATGAATTGTTGTATGCAGTGCCCATGTCATTTACGCTTTCATCAAGATAAACGTTTAATTGGGATTCAGATAATGGACACGGATTATCAAAAGTGTATTTTTCCTCATCAATCGTTGAATGAATATTTAAATTAAATTTAATGTGATTTGCAATATCCTGGGGTGTGGAAAGATCTATCAATTCATTTGAAGATAAGCTGACGTCTAATTTTTCCTTCAGCAATAACTGCAGTTTCATTGCAGATAGTGAGTTTCCTCCCAATGAAACAAAATCATCATCAATTAAAACAACATCTCGATTTAAAACCTCTTTGAATGCATCAACGATGCAGGAGAGGACTTCATCGGATATTTCAATATTTTCATTGTCTGTAACAACTTTCAATGATGATTTATCTATTTTTCCATTGATGTTTAAAGGAATCTTTTCCAATTCAATGAAAAGGGATGGAACCATGTAATAAGGTAATTCTGTCTTTAATGCCTCTTTAACTTCATTGATATCCAAATCATCGATGGTTGTGTAGTATGCGATTAGATTATCGTAATCAACATCCAGATAAATGTCTGAAATTTCTTCAAAACCTTTCATGATGGTTAAAATCTCTTTTGACTCAACCCGAAATCCTCTTACGGATAATTGATCGTCATCACGACCAATAATTTCGATTTCACCATCAAAATTATAAAATCCAATGTCTCCCGTACAATACATTCTTTTATTAATTTCATTGTCACAGAAAGGATTGTCCATATAAACTTTTGAAGTTGACTGGGAATCATTGTAGTATCCTTGAGTAATGCCCGCACTGGAAATACATATCTCACCAGGAACTCCAATAGGCATCTGATTGCCATTTTCATCCAAAATGTACGTCCATGAATTTGCAACAGGTCTGCCTATAGGCACACGGTCATCTTCAATATCATTTAAATCATAAATCTTGCTGATTGCAAAGAGAACTTCTGTTGTACCATAAAAATTAACTAATTTAGTATGTCTATCTTTTTTAGTTAATTTGTTTAATTTTGCACCAGCTAGAATTAAATAATCCAGGTTTAAATCTTCATTCTCGAAAATAGGAACTCCTACGGATGGAGGTAAAATTAAATTGTTAATATGTGTTTCCTTGAGGCCTTTAATTAACAATAAACTATTTTTCTGCTCATTTTCGTTAAATAATCTGACACTTCCTCCCAAATATAGGGAAACAAAAATTAGAAATGATGCTACGAAGCTAAAGCTGAAATATGACCCAACAACATCTCCATATGTGAAATTGAACATGTCTGCAAATGAAGCACTGAACCAGGGTACCTGTTTATTTTGAAACATTACTCCTTTTGGAATGCCCGTTGTGCCTGAAGTAAATAGTATTGCAAACAAATCATCACTTTTAGCAAGTATTTCTACATCCACATCGTTATCATAATTTAAATCTTCAATAGAAATAATATTCACATTCAAATCCAGACTTTTGGCTATTGTCTCGGTTGTGATGAGATGATCTGTTTCAGAGATATTTAACATGTGTTCAATACGATTAACTGGGAATAACAAATCTATTGGGACATAAGTAGCACCAATCTTATTCAATGCCAATACAAATTCCGAAAAATGATAATTCCTATGAAGCATTAATGCTACATGGCTGCCTGGGCCAATATTATGATTTTCATATAAATCCTTGGCTATTGAATTGCTTGATTTCTCCAATTCTCCATATGAAATTTGATTGACTCCGTCATCAACTGCAATAGCATCAGGATTGGCGAGTGCATGTTCGCGAAATGATTGAGAAAGCGTTTTATCTTTTTTAACTTCAATACTTATTCCTTTGCAATAATCGGAAAGTAATGCTTTTTCTTCATTAGAAAGAATATCAACATTAGCTGTTGCATGATTAGGTGAACTTAAGACATTATTAATCAAGCTTTCAATATTTTTAGCCATATGCTCCATATAGACATCTGAAAACAAATCACAATTATATGTAAGTTCCAAGGAATTTTCATAAATATTCAATGTTAATGCAGAGTATTCTCCTGTAAAAACTCTTATATTTTCATTTAAGTCATTAAAATCATAAATTGAATAATAGGATGCATTCTCATCCAAATAATTTTCAACATCCACTGTGGTGTGATTTAAAGCATTTTTAAATTCCTCACAGAATACATTTAACAACTCATTGAAAGAATCGTCATTATTGGCATCGATTTTTAACAATGTAGTTTTATCAAATACTCTAGAATCACTTTTTTCATGGGGGATAATGCTTTTTAATAAACAGCCACCAATTCTATTTATGCGTGAGAGATATAATGAGAATACAGATCCATAAAAATCAAATAAAGAACAATCATGATTTTCAATGAATGTAAAAACAGAATCTTTATCAACATTGATTAATCGGCTTTTATAAACATTATTTTTTAAATTATAAAAATTGATGTAATTATTTGAATTGAAGATATATTTTGTCCAATATTGGGAATCTTTTTTGAAATTAGAGGAATTCAAATAGTCTTTTATATCACCATAATATGTATCCAACTCTTTTTTTGGATAGGATTTATTCAAATCTTTAAATAATTCATAAAAATCGTTTATTGAGGAATAATCAAATATTAATGAGTTAATATTAGCTAAAATTTTCAATTCGTTATTGTTTTTTAAAACTAAAAACTTGTAAAGGGGAACATTAATAATTTCATCAAAACTAAATCTAAAAAATGAATCAATAATTTTATCAATTTCATTCCTTTCTAAATTTGAAACATCTCTAATCTGGTAATCAATATCCCCATCAATTAGTTTTGCATTAAAATTTTCATCAAACTGCCAATTTAAAGCACTTCTTGCATTGTTGAAAATGTATTTAATTTTTGAATAATCATATTTATCAAAATTTAATGAAAATTTAACATCATAATAATTCAAATGAAATTCCTCCTATTAATGGACCATTAAATTGTTAACAAAAATATCATGAAATGGAAACTTACTTATATTATTCATTTGTTCAAGAATACCCTTTTTCTTTAAATAATAAATGAATTGCACAAAAAAGATTATTATTTCAATAATTAACTCCATATACTTTTTTTCAAGATTACTTTTTAAACACTCTTTCAGATTTTCTTTAATTATATTATGTATATGTTTTTTTACATTATTAATTTTGTTATGAATGGCTTTGTGAGAAAATACTGAATTTTTTTATTCCATTTCAAACATTATATATTGCACTACAAGGTATATTCCCAGTGCAAAACTTATTATAAAACCAATTAACCCTATAATAGGAATATCAATAAATGTAGGGCCTTTGTCTGCAAATAATGCTAGTGATGATCCAACGATTAATGCTGCTATTATTATTGCTGTGGTAACTTGTTTTGATATTTCACTTATTCCCTCGATTTTTATTTTTATTGCAATGTTTCCTTCTTCCAATTTGGATAGTGTATTGTTAACTGTATTCGGCAGATTTTTGGCTAAATGTTCTATTTCCAGAAAATAATTCGTACCTACCTTAAATAATCTTTTAGGTGATGACTGCTTAATCATTATTCTTTTGGATATTTTCTTAAGTTCATCTGCAGTATCAAAATCAGGATTTAACTTTTTACCGCTTTCTTCAACTAAAGCCAATCCCCGTCCAATCATTACGAATTCTCTCGGCATCACTATATTGTTTTTAATCATTGCATTAAGCAAATCTTCAATGCTGTTGTTAACATTTTTCAGTTTTGCTCCATAATATTTTTTCATTAAGTCGTTAATATCCTCTTTCAGCTCAGGTGTATTTTGTCCCGGACTAATTATGTCCATGTAAATTAACTGATTAATAATATTGTCCGCATTACCGCTAGTTAACAGCAATATGAGTTCAGCCAGATTTGATTTAAATGTTTCATCCAATATTCCCATCATTCCCATATCAATGTAACAGATTTTATTTTTTTCTAAAATCATTATATTTCCAGGATGGGGATCAGCATGGAAAAATCCATCTTCCATTATCTGTTTGAAGTAGGAATTCATCCCTCTTTTTGCGATTAACTTTTTATCATAGCCTTCCAAATCATCTTTAATTACTTTGGACAGTTCCGGCCCTTCAATCAGTTCCATTGTTATTACTTTTCCGGAGCAGTATTCATGGTAGACTTTAGGTATGTGTACATATGAAACGTTTTTAAAGTTATTTCCAAGAATTTCCATATTCCTTACTTCTTCCAAGTAATTGATTTCTTTCAGGATGGATTTTTCAAATTCAGAAACGATTGCAGGCAAATTATAAATTTTTGATTTGCTGATAAAACGGTCAGCTCTCGCTGCCAGGAATTTCATTATTTTCAAGTCGCTTTTTATAATTTCTTCACTGTTCGGTTTTTGAACTTTAATAGCTACTTTCTCGCCAGTTTCCTTTAATTTTGCAGTATAAACCTGGCCTATTGAAGCTGAACCTATGGGGGTCACATCAATATCTGTGTAAATTTCATCCAATGGATGGCCCAGTTCCTCTTCAATAACTTCTTTCATTTTTGAAAATTCGGTGACTGGTGTATCATCCCTTAACTTTTCCAGTTCTTCGGATATTTCTGTGCCGACCAAATCTGGTCTTGTTGATAACATCTGACCCAATTTAATATATGCCGGACCCAAATCTTCAAATACTCTTCTTATTCTTCCAGGAATTGTTTCATCAGGTAATTCATCGTCTTTTGAAAATTTTCTGTTTCTTAAAAAAGGAAATGTTTTAAAGAATGTATTTTCTTCTATTAAATAGCCAAAATCATTCTTTTTGAGAACTTGATAAATCTGATTGATTCTTATTATATCCGAATTTCTTTTGTTTTCCCTGACTTTCATTAATATGGATTTTGTATAATATAGTATTTAGAATTTTTCCAAAATTCTTGCATATACAACTTTCAGTTCATCATCGGATTTTTCATATATTCTTTTTAAAATCAATTCTGGTGTACTTTTAGCAAGGAAATTCATTTTAGGGGTTCTATCGACTATTAAATTGTAATTTTCATCAAGTCCTTTTGCTTCTATTCCATCCACCCTGACATCAGTATAGTTCATCAGTTCTCTTGCCATGTGGGTTACTATTATTCCGTATGAATTTGATTCCTTAATCATGTCTATGAATGTTGAAATGATTTTGACTGCAGCTTCAAGTTCGGTAATTCCTTCAAGTTCATCCAGTAAAACCAGTTTTTCACTTTTGGTTGTAACAATCGGAATAAATACGTTTAAAAAGGATTCGAATGCTCCTGCGTCAAGTGATCGTTTTTTGGAGAAGTGATATATCTCATCAAAGAGCTTTATTTCACATTGTTCGGCATTTACCGGAAGTCCCATCTGTGCCATTATTGATATTTGGGTTAACGTTTCAAGAAGGGTTGTTTTACCGCCGCTGTTTGCTCCGGTTAATAATGCAATATTTTCATTTTCAGTCAGTTCATAGTCAATTTTTTGAATATCGTCATTATCTTTTTTAAGTGATAAATCAAGGTGAATCGCACCTTTTAATTTAATTTCATCGCTGAATTCAGGTTCTGTTAATTCATATTCATATGCAAAGCTTCCGAGTGTAAATTCATAATCGAATTTGATTACGTCTTCCACTTCTTTTATAGCTTTTTCTTTTATTGAATTCAACTGGATTGCAGCGCTTTTTTTAATGTCGAAAATATCGTTTTCCTTTTTGGATGATCTTTCAAGTTTGACTCTTTCAACTTCGGCTTCATCAATTTCTATCGGATACTTTCTGAGGTATGGATCAAAATCTATTCCGGTTTTTTCCTTGATGATTTTCTTACGTTTACTTATGATATCGTCAAATATTTTACTGATTTTTGGCGGGAAGTTATTGTTTAATAAGTTGAGAATTTCATCTCCTTCAAGATCAATATTTTTAATGGATTTTTCCAATTCTTCATCCATATCATATTTTAAGGAGTTAACAACATCGTCAATATCAACTTCCTGTTTGTCTACAATATTCAGTTCATCAAGTATTGGGATGATTTCTCCAAGAACACTTTCCTTATTTCTAATCTTTTGGATTTCATGAACTCTCTCAAAAATGTCCTGGTTTTGTAAAAAGAAATTAATTATTTTTTCTGGAACAATTTCGTAATCGTTTTCATCGATATTAACCATTACAAGGTTAGGCATTCCTTCAAAGTCCAGTATTCCCTGGGAGTAAACATAAAAGATTAAATCATAATTCATCAGTTCTTCCCTAAGCAGTGGAGAGTCGCTTGCGGTTAAAATAGGGTAGTATTGGTTAAGGCCCAAATCGGTTAAATATGAGTTATCCTCTTCACTTTCAACCAGGATAACTTTACTTGCATCGTATTCAGCTTTAGGCTCTTCAAGTTCCTTTAAATTTTTCATCAATCCTCTCAATTTAATGATTGGCATTTGGGAAACTTGTCTTTTGGCATCCATAACAAATTTAACTTGTTTTTTGATTTTGGCCATGTCTTTTGAAGGAGATAATAAAAGTATTCTGTTTTTTGAGTAGGATGTGTTGGAATAAGCAATGATCTTATTTATGATGTCTTCATAAATTTCCATTGCCCTGTCGCTTTTGATAAAATCGTAATTCTGATTATTCAATAATTGATTCATTATGGAAATGGCTTTTCTTTGGCTGATTCCATCAATCGCAATGATTTTTTCCACATCAACATTTTCAATTATTTTTTGGAGCTCTTCTTCGCCCCCAACACTTCTCACTATTTTTTCGGAGAGTTTATCTCCAATTCCTTTTATGTCTTGCAATGTATGTAAGTCTCCTTCCATTTTAACCAAACCCTTACATTAATTTAAATACGTCTATATAAATAGGTCTTTGCCTAGAGCATTTGACGACTAATAATTGCCTTTAGTTGAATTTTTAAAAATTTCCTTATTTTTTATTTTACCGTTCAATGCTTCTTTATACAGGCCAATCATTTTGATATAATCTTTATTCTTAAAACGGCCATCAATAGAAAAGTTAACATAACCGATAGATGCCAAATATTGGATTTCTTCAATCAATGACAAATCTTTGCTGTTAAATATAATCAGTTCTTCACCGGATAGGCTTTTTTGAATTGGATAAACATTATTTTTCTCATCAACTAACTGTGAATTTTTTATCTTTTGTGTAAATCCGTATCTGGTCTTCATCAGTTCAACTGATCCCTGAACCAAAAGCTCAATTTTTGAGTTGTCCTCACAATTTTTAATAATGTCTTCATAATCCTTTTTTCTTAGCTCCGGTGATACTGTGATTACTTTGTAATTTTCAAGTGAGTTTATTGACTCGGTATTTGCAATGTTCATTGAATACGGGTCATAGTCTCCATTAAAATCATTGGACATTATTTCTATCGGATAATGCATCTTATTTAAAATCCCTCTAACTTTATTCAGTGATTTAATTAATCCGTCATGGGCGATATCCGGCCATTTCCATATTAATTCATAGTCTTTCGGATAGGCTGTTTCAATAGCTTCTTTCAGGAAATTAACCATGGCATTAATACTGTCTGTTTGTGGAATTTCTAAATAAACTCTTTTGATGCCAGATATTTCAGATAAATCCTCCAAGTTATTGGTATAATATGAAAAAGCTATTTCATCACTTCTTTTTGAATAATTTTTAGTTAATCGGATTATTTCTTTTTCATTTTCATATAATTTATTAATTTCTGATGCTAAACCCTCAAAGAGCTCTCTTCTTATTTTATTGATTTCTTTTATTGGAATGAATAAACTTCCATCGTAATTCATATTAATCTGGGTTATCTGATATGGATAGTTATCCAATTTTGAAAGTTGTTTTTTAATTGTTTCCTGTGAGACGTTCCTTTTAAGAGGTGTTTCAAATTTTACAGTACCTGTAACTTCAAAGCTAACCTCTTTATGGTTGGCTAAAGTTAAACGCCCTTTCAGGTGAGGATATTTATTTTTAAGTGAAAATGTCAATATCAGTTTGGACTTTATAAAACTGGAACCCTTATTTTCAATTTCTTTAACTGCTTTAGCTAATGAATTTCTTTTTGTTAAATATACGTGGGAATCTGTCAAATCAAAGTCATTCCTTTTATTTTGGCGGACTTTTTTAATGATTAATACCTTATTTTTCCGGCTTAAATCTTTAATTTCTTTTATTTTATTTTTATTGAAATGATTTAGGGAAGTAATCAGCGGATTTTGTGATATTTCCATACCGTAATCATTTTTGCCTTTAATGAATAACAATCCATCACCTTTTTCTGGTATGTTTTGAATGTTATCATCTATTTTAATTGCAATCTGTGATTTTTTAGTTTTAATGACTTTTCCGATTTTTAAACCCAAATGTCCTGGCCTTAAACTTTTCTGATAAGTATTTTTGAACTGTCCTTTTGTAAATCCTCTATTGAATACCAGGCTTAAATTTTCAGTTTTTGATGATTTATTGCTTTTCAACTTATTTAATGCCTTTCTGTATTCACTTACAACAACTGCCAAATACTCTTTTGAACGCATCCTGCCTTCAATTTTAATGCATCTGATATTTAATTCAGCTATTTCCTTTAACTCATCATATAAACATAAATCCCTTGGGGAGAGGAAGTAATCTTTTTTATTGTCCAGTTTGTATAGCTGCCTGCATGGCTGGGCGCAGGTTCCTCTGTTTCCACTCCTTCCGCCTTTAAAACTGCTCATAAGGCACTGTCCGGAATATGAATAGCATAGTGCTCCGTGAGCAAAGATTTCAAGTTCCATATTGGTTTGGATATTTTCAATCTCTTCTTTTCTCATTTCACGAGGCAAAACAACTCTTTTAACGTTTTTACTTTCAAGATAATCGATTTTTCTCTGGTTTTCACAGGTTAATTGTGTTGAGGCATGGATTTTAAGCTTTGGAATGTGTGTGTTAATCAAATCAATTAGACCTAAATCCTGAATTAAAACTGCATCAACGCCTATTGCATATAATTCATTCAGGTAATTCAGGACGCTTTCTATTTCAGACTCCTTAATCAGGGTATTTACAGTTACATAAACACGTACATTATGCAGGTGTGCAAGCTTTACTGCCTCATGAATTTCATTTAAAGTAAAGTTTTCGGCAAACTTTCTCGCGCCATAGTTTTTTCCAGACAAATAAACAGAACTGGCGCCCGCATTAATTGCAATCTTTAAATGCTCCACAGATCCGACCGGGGCCAGTAACTCAGGTATCCTCATGTAATCTTCCTTCGATGTAATTTCCTTTATTGATGTATGATTGTGAAAGGTCCATTATTTCATATTTGAATTCAGACAGTTTTTCATCACTTATGTCACCTAAACTCTCATTATAAATGGATAAGATACTTTTGGTGTACTGTTCATTTGAATATCTGCAGTCAATAATTAAGTTATCCAAGTTCAGGGTCTTTATTTCATTCATTTCTTCAATTAAACATAGACAGTCCTTGTTAAGGATGTGGCTTTGTGTGTTATAATCGAAAAATATTTTGTATTTGAATTTTTTCCTTTTCTTATCTTCGAGGATTGCATAATCCGCATTGTTTCCAATGATGAAGTCTCTTCCTTCATTCAGGTTGGAAAAGTCGTCTTTACTTACAATCACTTCCAGATTACCGTGAACAATCATTTCCAGATCAGTATTTTTAATGTAGTTTTTCCGGGTTATTTCTTTGATTTCACGTCCTGAAAGCTCGGATGACAATATGAGTCCGTTGAATTTGGACAGGTTTTCCACTGCGAATGAATTCCATACGTTAAGGTTATGATTTCCATAGATGCTGCATTCAAAAATCTTTTCCATTCCTGGTGAATCTCCCATTACAGATATGAGATATCCTTCACTTTCCAATTCCTTAACTATTTCGTTAGCTTTAATTAATTCATATTCGTTAATGAATGATGTCAATACCCATACAATCTCAGTTTCCGGAGCTATTTGGGTTGCTTCTTTTAAAATGTCTTTTATGTTTTCATAATAATCTTCAGGATTATTGTATAAGCAATTAACGTCAAGATATATTCTTTTCAAATCAAATCCGTTGGCCACTCTAACCTGGGACAAATCGTTGGCAAACAGGGACAATTTTGCTTTTTTATTACGTTTATTTTCGTAGGAATTGTAATTTTCTTCAAATTCCTGTAATCGTTTTCTCGTTGCTTTAACGGATTTCTTGGTTGGGGTATAATGATTTAAGAGTAATTCCTGAGCTTTATCAAGGATTTCCCTTCTTATTTTATTCAGACCACTTATTGGGATGAATAAATTGTCTGGCATGTCATTAAACCTTATTTTTTCCATATAAAATGGGGTTCCACCAGTCTTTTCAAGCTGAGTTATGATTGATTCGTTAGTTATTGGTCTATTTTTGGCCTCTTCAAATCTGGCAATTCCCTTATGTCTGAAATTGATTAATTCACCGTCAATGTAGTATTCGACCTTAATTGAAGCGGTCAAATCTTTCTGGAAATTGAATGTGACATTAATCGGAATGCTGCTTTTCACCGTTTCGTTTTTAAATTGCTTTAAACTTTCATGGGTTTTTGCTGAATAACTGATGAAAACTTCAGTTCCAACCTTGACCAGACGGGTGGTGTCGATTATAATTTCATTTTCATCCTGCTTTATGATGTTTTCAAGATAGATTCCCTTGATTTTGCCGTTGTATTTAAAAGCTATTCCATCTCCTTTTTCTAAAATGACCGGTATTTCTTTATTTTTAATTTCAATCGTCACTTTGGTTCCATCAATGTCTGTGATGTCTCCGATATATAATCCTTCATGGCCTGAACTTCCTCTTCCCAAAACATCTCCAGGCTTGTCGTTCATGATGTATCCGTTTGTAAATTGTCTGTTAAAAACAAGATGCAGGTCTTTTTTCCAATCTCCAGGATTTCCATCAATAATGTTTCTGTAACTGTTAACTATGGTTCCGATATAGTCTCCGGATTTCATTCTTCCTTCCAATTTTAATGAAGTAATGCCTGCATCGGATATTGCTTTAATATTGTCATAGGTTGCAAGATCGTGAGTTGAGAGTAAAAATCCGTTCCCGATATTATATCCTCTGTATTTTAGACGATATTCTCTCCTGCAGGGCTGTGCACAGGCTCCTCTGTTTCCGCTTCTTCCGCTGTTATATGATGATATGTAGCAATTTCCAGAAACACAGTAACATAATGCGCCATGACCGAAAGCTTCAAGTTCCAAATCAATGTTGTCCTTTTCCAATTGGCTATGGATTTTACTTATATCATCAATTGATTTTTCCCTTGGAAGAACAATTCTTTTAATATTATTTTCATATGCCCATTTCATTGCAGTATAATTGCTCAATGCCATTTGCGTTGAAGCGTGAACTTCCAGATCAGGAATCAATGTTTTTAGAAGTTGTATTATTCCAAAATCCTGCACAATTACTGCATCTACGCCAATCTGGTATAATTTAAATAAATAATTTAGAACATCAATAATTTCAAAGTTATTTACAAGAGTATTTACCGTAACATGAACTTTAACGCTGTTTAAATGAGCGTAATTCACTGCTTTTTCAATCTCTTCCAAAGTAAAATTTTTGGCAAAAGCCCTTGCCCCATAATTCTGGCCTGCAAAATATACTGCATCAGCTCCCGCGTTAACTGCAATCACTAGAACTTCATAAGAACCTGCCGGAGCCAATAATTCCTGTAAAACCATTTTTTATTTACACCTTTAATAATTTTTAACATATTAAATTATGTTTTTTGTATTATTTATAATGAGGTTTAATTTGCTATATTTTAAATAATATTTTTATCAAAGTATTTTTATGTATATTGTTTTTGAAGGAATTGATGGTGCTGGAAAATCCACACAAATAGAACTTCTGAAAGAATGGCTGGAAGCCAATGGATATGAAGTAGAAACATTTGTTGAGCCAACCGGATCTGAAATTGGTCAATTGATTAGAAAAATCCTACAAAGAAGCGATGCATCTACTGACAGGGTTCAAAAAACTTTGGGATTGCTTTTTGCAGCAGATAGGATGCTTATAATGGATGAGTTATCAAACGATAAAAAAGTGATTTTATCAGACAGATCATTTATTTCAAGTTTGGCTTATCAGGAACATGCTGAATGGATTGCTGAACTTAATAAATATGCCAAAAAGCCGGATTTGGTTTTACTTTTGGATTTGGATGTAAAAACCTCTGTAGCAAGAACGTCTGGTGAGGATGAATTTGAAAATGAGGAATTTTTAGCTAATGTTAAGGATAATTATTTAAAAATCATTAAAGACTTCAATCATGAGATAATTGATGCTAATAATGGTGTCAATAAGGTTTCATCAGACATTAAAAAAGCTGTAGCGCCTCATGTGGGATTATGCAGGGATTGCATTCAATAACTTTATATATTTGGATGGTTATATTGTTATAAAGATGTGTTTAATGCAAGGTGATAGCTATGTGGGAATGTCCTGTTTGCGGAACATATGTTGATGACAGTGAGGAAATGTGTCCTGATTGCTGGTATGTGCGTGGAGTAAATAATTTCATTGATTGGGATGCTGAAGGCTAATTCCAATTTTCTTTTTTTAATTTATAAGGTTTATTTATGTTAATCGGATTGATTTCAGATACACACATTACTCCCAAAAGAGGAAAACTTCCAGAAAAAATATTTGAAATCTTTGATGGTGTGGATTTGATTTTGCATGCCGGAGACATTACTGTTCAGGATGTATTGGATGATTTAAGCAAAATTGCTCCAGTCATTGCGGTATTGGGAAATAATGACAATTTGGATTTGGAAAAATATGAACTAATTGAAGCTCAAGACAAAAAGATTCTTTTGGTTCATGGAGACAAAAAAGATTTGTATGAATCTGGTTTAAAATATGGTGCAGATATTGTTGTAAGCGGCCATACCCATAAGCCAAATCATGAAATAGTTAATGAAATGCACTTGATTAATCCTGGAAGTTCAAACAGGCCCATTAAGTCAAATGCTTCTGTGGCATTGCTAAAAATCGATGATGGAATTAATCTTAAATTTGTGAATTTGCCATGATTTTTCTTATTTTTTTGGTAAATTAAATCTTGCTTTATATTGATTAAATATCAATATTTTTTATTTAATAATATTTGTTGCTTCTTTAGAGTTGATTCTATATCCAATTGGTATCATTGCATCTAAATTATACCATATTTCATGTCTTCCGCCTTTTTTAGAGTTTAGTAAGGATTCCTTACTAAATTCAGATTGGTCTTTAAATAGCTCGTTTGATTTTATGATTGTTTTTTTTGTCAAGCTCTTCTTCCTGAACGATATTTGAAAAATGCATGGTAATATTTGGTGGTGTAGTACCAAATATTTCCGCAACAACTTTTTCTGTTCGTCCAAAAACTTTGCACTGTTAAATTTATTAAAATTGTAATATATGGAATACGTTTTGAAAATTTCTGATTATTTTTAGGCAAATTTTTTTCATAGACTCAGTTTGAAAATATTTATTATTAATGAAGTTGATATTGTTTTATAGAATAAACTAGTCTTTGGTGATTTTGATGAATAATAGAATGGAGATTGCTAGAGAGTTTGCAGAACTTATAAATTCTGAAGATATTGTAAAGATAATTGTATTTGGTTCTGTTGCTCGTGAAGAAGATACTGAAGAATCCGATATTGATATTTTAATTGTTTCTCCAATCGCTAGGGATATTAGGAAAGATATAAATAAAATTGTTGTTGATATTGTTTTAGAAAAAGATGAATTGATTTCCGCTCATTTGATGACTGAAGAACATTTCAATAAAACAATAAATTATCCATTTTTAACTAATGTATTAAATGAAGGTGTGGTTCTTGTTGGATAATGAGCCGTATAAGAAAATTGATGCTGAATTAAGTTTAGCTAGATACGAACTTAAATCAGCCAAAATATTGTTAGATGCCGGCCAATATAGGGATTCAATTACTCATTCTTATTATGCCATGTATAGTGCATCTAAAGCATTATTACTTACTAAAGATTATACAGTTTAAACTCATGAAGGTCTAGTGAGAGTATTCGGTCGTGAATTTATTCGCGATGGTGATTTTGATAGTGAAATTTTTGGATATTTAACTGACGCTAGAGCTATGAGGAGAGATACTAGTTATGATTCTCTTGCAGTTTTTTTTAAAGAAGATGCTGAAGAGAAGTTTAATAATGCTGAAGAGTATATGGCAGAAGTTGAAAAGTTTTTGTAAAAAAATTTAATAAAAAAATAGTAAATTGAAGGATAATTATCCTTCTAATTCTTTTAATCTCTCAGCAATGGCATCTGCCAAGAATTGTTTTGCTTTTTCAAGTTCTTCATAAGAACCGATGAGTTTAGGGCCAAATTCGGTCTGTTCGAGTTTCACATCAAATTTATCAATTGCATGTGCAAGCATAGCTTCTCCAACACCATTTGGTATTCCCATTTGATATTCTTCTTCTTCCATTTAATTTTCCTCCATATATTCTCTTACAGGTGCAAAGAATTCAATTAAGAAATCTTTAATTCCATTTTTCAAATCCATTGGGTGTAAGTTGCCTTCACCAAATTCTTTGATCAATTCGTCATGAGTTAATTCAATATCTCCGCCGAACTTTTCAGGTCTTTTAATAAGTAAAGTATCTTGATTTGGATAAACAAAAGTTTCTGCAATTTCAATCATTGGATTGCCTTCAATTTCTCCCTGTGGGCAGTAACTTTTATTGATTTTTTTAGTAATTTCTTTAACGGAATCGTCTACTGCAATATAATTGCCTTTGCTTGAAGACATTTTAGCGTCACCGTCAAGACCATGCAATAATGGGGTGTGGATACATACAGGAACATTTTCACCAATTTTTTCAAGGTTTTCACGTGCTAACATTTGGATTTTTCTCTGTTCCATACCTCCTAATGCAATGTCAACTTCCAGAGCAGCCATATCTACAGTCTGCATGATTGGATAGATTACACTGGCTACTTTAGGATTATCGTCTGCACGGCTTACCTGATCCATACTTCTTCTTGCTCTTTTTAATGTGGTCATTGTAGCTAATTGATAAACTTTATCTGTATAATCTGCATCTAACTGAAATGATGAACCTAAAACATATTCAGTGGTTTCATCAAGTCCTAATGCCTGGAAACATTTTTTGTTGTATTCTGCAGTTTGCGCAATCTCTTCAACGGTTCCTTTTCCATTTAAAAATGCGTGGTAATCTGCAAGCAATATTTTAATTTTAAAACCTAATTTTTGTAATGTTTTAAGCTTTTGTACAGTTACGGCATGTCCTAAATGGATTTTTCCTGAAGGTTCATATCCTGTATAAGCTATAGGCTGGTCTTTTTTGAGAATTTCTTTTAATTCTTCTGTGTCTATAACTTCCAGGGTACCTTCTTCAATTAACTGAATTTTTTCTTCAATATCCATGTTATCACTTGATTAAGTAAATATAATTGTCAATTTTAATAATCTTGATTTCATCGCCGATATTATAATCGCTGAAGTCTTCTTTCATTTCCATATCAACTGCTGAATAATCGCTCGGGTCTAAAATTTGAATTATTCTCGGTGACATTGAAAGTATGGTTGTAGTTTCTATATCTGATGCTTTTTTAACAAGTTTGATATTGTCCATATTCTTTAATGGGATATTATGCTTTTTGCCGGTTTTAATATCCGTTCCAACAACTCTGTTTTTATCAATGTCAGTTACCTGTATGATTTTATCTTCAAATTCAATAATGTCATCATTTTCAAATTCAGGAATTCTAACGGAAATCCAAATTCTATAAAGTCCTTTTCCGGTGGATTTGTCTTCACTTATAAGTCTCGGGGATTCTTTGATAACTCCACCGAACTCGTCTTTTAAGGCTTCAGCAACTTTACGGCCGGTTTTAAATGATCCGATATAATAATCATAACCTTCTTTTAATTTAGCTATTTGAGGACAATATGCTAATTTGTCTACTTTTGCTTGCTTGTCCAGTGTTCTTGCAACAATTTCATCGGCTTTTTCATACTCTTCAGTTTTAATCTCTCTATTGTCAGCTCTAAACTGAATTACGGTTTCATAATATCCTGACTGCATTTTGCTGCATGGTGGACAAACAGTTTTTTGAATTCTTACTTCCACATCATGTGTTTCGTCAATTGAAACTCCATATACGTCACCGACAACTTCAATAAAACAGTTAGCTATTGTTCCTTTAATCTGGTCTATTTCAAGGTTAATTTCTTCGTTTTCAACCAAATCATTGATTTTTATATTTCTCTCCAGTGCACGATAGATGATTTCCTCTTCCGGAAGATATGATTCACTCCATTTTCCTTCTTCCAGACGGCTATTACAATGGCTGCAGATTTCCACATTAATGTTTTTAGGAATTTCTATCATTTGAAAATCCTTTAAAAAACAATCAATACAGATTTCTCCCACCATCTGTTTATTTTCGCTTCCACATTCTATACAAAACATAAAAATCATTTAAAAAATAGTAAAAAAGATAAAAAATTATAATTGTTTAAGCGGAGCGGTTGCACCACAAGCGGAACATTTCAATAGGAATATTCTGCCTTCTCTTATAATTTTAGTATCTGGTCTGTTACATTCATGGCAAATTACGTATTTGTCTACATAATCTTCAATTCTTTCATTAATTAAGTAATGGGTAAATTTACCTTGCAATATTGCTCTTGCACCATCTACGTTACCTGCAGTACCTAATTCTCTCATTAAAAATTTTAATAAATGCTGAGGGTCTCTATTCAAACCTTCACTTACTTCTTTAAAGTTTTTAATGAATGTTCTATTACCTTGGATATCTGAATAAGCTTTAGGAATTTTAAATCTTTTGTGTTCAAATACTTCAGGAGGTAATTGGTCTATTGCTCTTTCTAATAAATCTTCATATTTATCCATATTATCGCTCCATAAAAATTAGTATAAGTATAATATATTAACTATGATTTTAATCATTTATTAAGTTATTGTTGAAAATCGTTATATCTCTGATTTTCAATCCATGCATAATTTTACCTATACTCTTTTCCAGTATCCTGAATTAGGTTCGTAAAGAATTCCTCTTTGCTGTAATGTTCTGACTAGATTTTCAACTTTATCTTCACTGACACCGTGCTTTTCTTCCATATTGCTTTTTAAAACATTTAACGGAGCTTGGCCGTTATATTCCTCTTCAAGCAGTTTGACTTCATCGACAAGTGTGCTCATTTTGTCCCTTTCGGATTTTGGCCTTCCTCCACCAACAATGTCTGCTTCAAGTTCACCTGTTTCAGGGTCTACTCCGACCTCTTTAAGACATGCCATTTGTAGGCGCACTGCCTTTTTAGCATCTTCTTTTTCAACAACTTCTTTTAATTTCATTTTAGCACATGCTTCTGCTAAACGAATAATAGCTTCAAGCTGTCTTGCAGTGATTGGAACAACGGAGTTTTCTTCTGTATTGCCGCTACTGTTTCTTGTATCAACATAGAAATTCTTCAATACTTCATTTGCTTCATCACTTAAAACTGGATTAACGTTTTTACGTGCATAAGCGATATATTTTCTAAGCAAATCTGGTTCAATTTCATAATTCACAGTATTTGACTGGTGAATATTAAGAATGTGCTGTGCAAGCTCGGAATCTCCTTTTCTGCTAGGTTTATCTTCAACAACGAAAATCAAATCAAAACGAGATAGGATTGGGGGTGGCAGTTCAATCTGGTCAGCTAGTACTTTAAATCTGTCAAACCTTCCGAATTTAGGGTTTGCCGCTGCAAGAACGGAACATCTTGAATTCAATGTTGCCATAATTCCTGCCTTTGCAATACTAACGGTCTGTTGTTCCAAAGCTTCGTGAAGTGCTGATCTGTCTTCTGAACGCATCTTGTCCAGTTCGTCAACACATACGTTACCCTGGTCTCCTAAAACCAGTGCACCTGCTTCAAGAGACCATCCGCCTAATTCGTCTCTAACCGCAGCTGCAGTTAAACCTGCACCGGTAGTACCTTTACCACTTGTATAAATACTTCTTGGAGCCAGTTTTGAAACGTATTTAAGAATCTGGGATTTACCAATACCCGGATCTCCTACAATAAGAATGTGGATATCTCCTCTTAAACGGGTTTCATCTTCAAGCTGTTTTGCAGATCCTCCAAAGAGCTGTAATGCAATAGCTTCTTTTACATCACGATAACCTCTGATTGAAGGGGCAGTTGATTTAATAATCTTTTCATAAATGTTAGGGTCTTTTGATAACTCAAGGATTTCCTCTTCGTCTTCTTCTGATAAATGCAGCTCTTCAAATTCCTGTTCCAGAGGTTCGATATGATTGACATAAATGTAATTCTTGAATTTACCGCTGCGCTCTTCTCTGAACGTCTTTAAAGTACCGGTAATTCTTACTTTATCTCCAGGGTTTAATTCATCTACTAAATCATCTTCTAAAATCATCAACATCTGTTTAGGTTCGGTTCCCCCGGACAAGTTTTCTAAAGGTTCCTGCATTCTTGCCGTTTGAGTATCAATATAATGGGATTCTTCCTGAAGCAGTCTGAAAGACCTTCCACCACATTCTCCACATAGGGAAGGTTCCAGTATTGTCCTGTCTGAAGTCTGCTCCACTTCATGCAAACGCATACAGCCCCTACATTCAAAAACTGCAGTTTCAATACGAGGTCTTATTTCGTCAGTTTTCCTGACAATACCTTCTGCAGCAACGAATGTTCCAATATATTTACTCAACAGTATCTTTAAAGGAATGATATTTGTCACATTCTTGAAACGGATATTCAAATCGGCATCCTTAGCCAATGGATCAATATTTTTAACAGCTATTTGCGCTGCTTCAATAACTTCCTCAGGTTTATCTATCAACAAATCAGCCAAGTCCGGATCAAACACTTCTAATGTATTATAATCTACAGTCAGCGATCTGTTATCAGGATACGTTTCGAGAATTTCAAACACATCATCCTTATATGAGGTTGCAAAAAATTCCTCAAATTTCGCAATTGATGTTTGTGATTTATTAGTAGATTTCATTATATATTACATTAATTTTTCATACATAAAAAACAATTGGATAGATTAGTTTACACAAAAAATTTTTTAAGTATTGCTGACATATTTCGTTACAAAGATGGCATGTGGTGTTTTCAATGAGGAAAAGACAAATTTCATTAACGTTAGATGATGAGTTAATTCAACAAATCAATGATTTTGCAGTTAAATCTAAAATGACGCAGAATGAAGTGATAACATCATGGATAGTCAAAGGTATGGAGCAATCAAAACAGGAAAGTGGTAAAAAGTCCCTTAAAGATTTGGCCAATACTATTACATTACCATTCACGACAGATTCAGTTGAAATTACTAAAGAACTTAAACGAAGAGAATTATAATTTTTCAAGAATACAATAACGGTTGTGGCAATGAATTAACTAATTTGTGGGATAATGTTATATTAAGAAAAACATTTATACTTAAATTAATAAAAAATTATATTAATATTTATTTTATGATGAGGTAATTATGAGAAAATCAAGATTAAGCTTATTTAAATCCACATCCATGCTGATTTCCGTTGTTGGAATTATCATGATTATCGCTACAATTATTGTTGTGGCTTATGTAGGGTTTAGCGTCGTAAATGAATCAATCACTGATGAAATATCTTCAGGAAATCAATATGATGATTTGGCTGAGTTAAAATCCCAATATGGGGATTTGGAATCCAAGTTCGAATCTGTTAAATCAACATATTATTCAGGAACTACAAATGATGTTCAGAAATATAATGATGCTAAATTAGAACTTTCACGTGCCTCTTCTGCTATTGATAATGTTAAATCTGCACTTGATGCTGATAAACCGTCAAATGAAGTGGACAGTAGGATTGAATTCGCTAAACAGAAGTTGGCAGATGCTCGTCAAGCATTTGATAATCTTTAATTCTTTTTTCTTTATTTTTTTTAGAAATTCTTATTTTTGCAGGTTGTTTGAACGGTTAATTTTTGTGAAGAGTATTGAAAGGCTAACTACAATAACTGTGATAATCAAATCAACAACAATTTCAAACAAATTACTATTCTCGACTAATCCAAAAAGACCGAATATCCATATTGCTATTAAAAGAATTGGTAATATATATTTAATTATGAAAATCCATTTTTTACCCATTTTAATTGTTGAAAATTCATTTAAATATGGTATTACTTTTTCAACACCGTAGAACCATCCGAATATTATTGCCTGGGCACCGATTAAAATCAAAATTCCAAAATTGTTTACAAAACTATCAATGACTTCAACTAAATGGCTGCTGATTCCTGTTGAAAGGAGGACTGAACAGATACAGGCAACAATTGTTAATATTGTAACTCCTTTTCGACGGGACCATCCAAATTTGTCGCACATTGAGGAAAGCATAGGTTCAAATAATGCAAATGAAGATGTGATTCCTGCAAATAATATGGAAGTGAATAATAATGGGGCTATAATATGACCCATTAATCCCATTTCATTAAAAATCTGAGGAAATACTACAAATATCAATCCCGTACCTTCACTAATCAGTTCATTCACTGGTATTGTGGAAATGGAGGACATGTATCCCAGTATGGAGAATACTCCCAATGCAACAAATATCTCATATAATGAGTTTGTAACTACAACCAACAATACCTCATCGACTAATTTCGTGTTTTTAGGCAGATAACTTGCATAAGTATATACCATGGCCTGTCCTATACTTAAAGTAAATATTATCTGTCCAAATGCCGCAAGCCAAATATTTATATTCGATAAAGCCGACCAATCTGGAGTAAGCAATGTAATAATCCCTAATTCAGAATTTGGCAGCGTAAATGCATAAATGATAATGAGTATCATTAATATGAATAACAGTGGAATTAAAACTGTGGATAATCTTCCTATTCCTTTATCGATGTCTCTATATGATACGAACCAAAAAATCACCCATAAAATCAATGTGCAAGTTAGTGTTGGAATAATGAATGATGTTGCGTTGGCTAAATTTGCACTTCCTCCCACACTGTTTGTGAAAAAGGAAGCTGGATTATCTCCCCATCCGAAATTGAAACTATTTAGTAAATATACAAAATCCCAGCCCAAAATAACCATGTAGTATATTACAACGATAAACACGAATAAAACTACCATCCATGCGATAATTTCAAATTCGGGACGTATACTGCGCATCAATTTTGAGAAGCTTGCCTTAAAACTAAAACCCAATCCGTATTCCAAAATTAAAAATGGAATTCCCATGATGATTATTGCAATAACATACGGTATGAAAAAGGATCCCCCTCCATTGGAATATAGCACATAACTGAAACGCCAGATATTACCTATTCCAATGGTTAATCCAATCATGGCTAAGATAAATGTTAGAATAGAATTCCATTGTGCCTGGTTATTCATATTTTATTAATTCCCTATTAAGTTCCGTTTTATGCACGATTTCTATTTTTTCACACGATGTTTGTAACCTAAACCGACAACATACATTTCAGAGCTTTTTTTACGTGATGACGGTGGTTTGGTTGTTTTAACCTGTCTGAATTTCCTTTTAAGTCCGTCAAGCATTTCCTTATATTCTGGGCCCTGAAATACTTTCATAACAAGATTTCCTTTTTGTTCTAGGATATTGTCAGCTATTCCGATAACTGCATTTGTCAAATCAATTGATCTTAACTGGTCCAGGTTTTTAATGCCGCACAATTCCGGTGATGCGTCACTCATTACCACTTTGGCCTTTCCACCAATTACACGCATGATTTTATCCTGAACTTCCTGTGTGGTGAAATCTCCTTTTATTCTGTAGTAATTTTCTTCCGGAAGGGCTCTTATATGATTTAAGTCAACACCAACTACAATGCCTTCTTCACCTACTTTTTCTAAGGCTACCTGTGACCATCCGCCAGGGGCCGCTCCCAAATCAACAACCGTATTTGTCTGTTTAATGATTTTATATTTTTTATCCAGCTGTTTAAGTTTATAAGATGCTCTTGAACGATAATCCTCTGATTTGGCTCTTTTATAATAAGGGTCTTTTTTTCTCTCCATCTGCCATTTGCTGCCCATAGTTCATTCCTCCGGGTATTGACTAAAATCAAGCGCAGCACATACCGGCGCACCGATTTTAACTATTTCAACATCAACATTTTTATTATTAATTTCAAGTAACATCACAGTCCTGTCGGCAAGTCTGGGAACGATTGGACTTCCGGGATTTAAAAGCAGCACATCTTCAACCTGTTCTATTTTTGGCTGGTGGGAATGGCCGGTAACCAGGATATTAACGTCCAATTGTTTTGCCAGATATAATAATTGCTGAGTATCTGCTCTTGGATAGACTTCTCCATGCGCCACTCCAATTTTAACGCCTTCGCACTCAATTACTCTTGCTTTTGGCAAATCAAGTCCTGCAACTCTATCCATATTTCCCTGTATGGCAATTACTGGAGCTATTTTTTCCAATTCGTCAATAACGTCAGTCGTTGTTAAATCTCCAGCATGCATTATCAAATCAACATCTTCAAATGACTCTAAAACTTTTGTCGGTATCACTCTTGCCCTGTCTGGAATATGGGTGTCTGAAATTAATCCTATTAACATAACGTTTTCCTCAAATATACTCTGTTTATTATAACATTTAAATTTTCAAATAAAAAGAGTTATTAATTTATAAAAATATAAATAATATCATCATCTTCGAGGATTGATATTTATGGGTCAAGTTAAAAAAGAAGACATTTTGGAGATTTTAAGTAAATATGATAAAGATGAAATAACTATCGCTACCCTTGGAAGCCACACTTCTTTACATATTTTACAGGGTGCTAAAGAAGAAGGTTTCAGAACAGCTATTGTTTGTCAAAAAGGAAGAGAAATACCATATCAAAGGTTTGGCGTTGCTGACGAATATATCATTGTCGATGAATTCAAAGACATCGTAAATGAAGATGTTCAACAACAATTAAGAGATATGAATGCAATTGTAATTCCACACGGTTCTTTTGTAGCATATGCCGGTTTGGATAACGTTGAAGATAAATTCAATGTCCCTATGTTCGGTAATAGGGATGTTTTAAGATGGGAAGCTGAAAGAGATAAGGAAAGAGCATTGCTTGTTGAAGGTGATGTCCGTATCCCTTATAAATATGACAGTCCTGACCAAATCGACAGACCGGTAATGGTCAAATTCCCTGGAGCAAGAGGAGGAAGAGGTTACTTTGTAGCATCCTCCACAGAAGAATTCGATGCTAAAATCGAAGCTATGAAATCACGTGGATGGTTAGAAGACTCTGATGTTGAGGCAGCACACATTGAAGAATATGTTTCAGGTTGTAATTACTGTATACACTATTTCTACTCCGCTTTGGATGATACCGTTGAATTAATGGGAATGGATACAAGATATGAATCAAGTATCGATGGTTTTGTAAGAATGCCTGCAAAAGACCAATTGGACATTGATTTAAGCCCTTCCTATGTTGTAACCGGTAACCACCCTGCAGTAATCAGAGAATCATTACTTCCGCAAGTATTCGATATCGCTGATAAATTAACTGAAAGCGCTAAAAAATTAGTTGCACCGGGATTAAACGGACCGTTCTGTATGCAAACTTTAGTAAACGATAACCTGGAAGTTATTTGTTTTGAAATTAGTGCAAGAACTGATGGTGGTACAAACACTTTCATGGACGGATCTCCTTACTCATACTTAACCTACGGCAAACCGATGAGTATGGGTAGAAGAATTGCTTTAGAAATTAAAAATGGTATAGAAAGAGATGAATTAGAAAAAATAATAACATAATTTAGTTATTATTTTTCTTTTTATTTTTATTTTTATTTTTTCCGATTTTCTGTTTTTTCTCATATTCTTCTTTTGCTTTAATGCGGTCTCTTTTACCCCATGCACCAACAAAACCGATAAATGCTCCTACAAGAAGAATAAGTATTGTTGAAGTAATTATTCCAGTTTCTGTTGCGAAAAATCCTGAAAATGTTCCTAATGTTCCTTGAAATGCTAAAATAACAATAGGTGTTGCAGCAACAGCACCAAGGATAGTTCCATATTTAATGTTTTTAGCTGTATATCCAACATATATTATTCCAATGGCTGAGAATACGTATAACCAATCATAGCCATGTGACGCAACAATAATTATTGCAGCAGTTATGGCTGCACCAATAATTAATGATTTCCAATCAATATCAGTAAATAACTCCATATTTTCTCCCCTATTCTTTTTTTGATGAAATAGCTCCGCCTACTGCTCCGGTAATCCCCATTACTATTGCATAGTAAATGATTTCTTTTGCAACTTCAATTAAACTGGTGATTCCAGAAACTGTAAAACCGGTAAGTCCTCCCAGAATTCCGGTAGCACTGCTTCCTACCGTAACAAGTATGATGAAAAGTACTGCAGATACTATTGTACCGAATGCTCCGGCAACTGCTGCATTCCAAAGTCCTCCCGCTGCTCCGGAATGGGCAATATAACCTACAATGAATCCAACAATTAATAATCCTATAAATTCATAACGTCCAAAGAACAGTTGAACAAACATTGCTAATATAAAACCAATAATCACTGCACTCCATTTAGTCATTATTTCACCTTTTAGAATTTAACTAGAATATTATTTTTTTTAAGGTTATTTATATCTTTTCATTATTAAATATTATTTGTTAATATAAATCGGTTAGTTTGTTCTTGATTTCTTCAAGCACTGCCAAATGCATTCTTTTTGTAAATTCTGCTCTATCGTTCTGATTTAAAACATCAAGATAGCCTTGTGAAACTAGATTGAATGCGAATGGCGTTGGAATTACAGTATTTATTGTTTTTATTTCCATGTCTTCTGATGCAATCCATTCTATTACCTTTTGAGCATTTTCAATGTCCATATAATCTTCGAGAGCTTCCCTTTTAGCTTCCTTCAATATTGAGAAATTTTCATCCATTTCCTGAACGAATTTAAGCAATATCTTTCCCCGGACCTGCTGGCGACCAACGGATTTTGATTCTCCCTTATATCTTCTGAGAGTCATTAATGAACGTCCGGCGCAGTGTCTGAATCTGCTTGCTAAGGTTTCTGTCTTTTCAAGTGACTGTGTAAGTATCGGGCGGAAATTTTCCGGAGTCAATTCCTTGAATGATTCAAGTCCGCCAATTTTACTGTCCGAACTTAAGTAAAATCCATTGTCAGATATGGATATCGTGACATTCATATTGTATCTTCTTGCTACCAAGTAAGCTACTGCACGGGAGAGTGCATCATTCACCTTTCTTCCAAACAAACTATGAAATATTACAAAGCGTCTTCCACCAAAACCACGGTAATACTCTATCAGCATTTTCCTGTTGCTTGGAATCTGAGCATACTTGAACTGTTCAACAAAATATTCATATATGGAATTGGCCGCAAAATCATCAACGTAAAGATAATCGTAGATAAATTCCATAATTTCTTCTTTGCTTCGTCTGTACTGAAACATTGAATCCATATGTGCCCTAAAACGCTGTATGTCCATTGCCAAATCAAATGACAACGGCAATTGCTGTGAAAACCATGATGGTATTGTCGGAGGACCGCTGGACGGTGAAACATTGATTGTCATGCCCTTACCATAATTGAATCTATAGGTATTTCCTCCTAAAACAAAAGTATCTCCTTTTTTCAGCCTTTCCATAAATTCGGCTTCAATCTTGCCCACAGTTTCTCCGTCGCATTTTACTAAAACTCCTGAACTGTCGGGGATGGTACCGATATTTGTTGAATAAAGCATTCTTGCCAATTTGCCTCTTTTACCAAATGTTTTCTTATCATAATCAATCCAAATCTTTGCATAGACATATCTCTCTTCAAGCTGAGGATATTCTCCGGCCATATAACTTAAAACATCCTCATAATCGTCTCTTGATAAGTCTTTATAGCAATAGCTTTTTCTAATGACATCATAGGCATAATCAATATCCCATATGTTTTCAATACTCATTCCATAAATGTGCTGTGCGAGAACGTCCAAACAGTTTTTTGGAATCTGTATCCTGTCGATTTTTCCCTCTTTGGCATTCTTTAAAAGAACGGAACATTCAACCAGATCATCCCTGTCGGTTACAATGATTTTTCCCCTTGACTTTTCATGTAGCCTGTGTCCGCTTCGCCCAATCCTCTGAAGTGCACGTGAAACTGATTTTGGAGAGTTAATGAGCACAACCAAATCAATATAACCGATGTCAATACCCAGTTCAAGGGATGTTGATGAAACGACCGCTTTCAGTTTTCCTTCTTTTAATTTGTTTTCAGTTTCCAGTCTGACGGATTTTGAAAGGGAGGAATGGTGTGCCATGATGTTTTCATCATTATAGTTCATTGGAAACATCTTTTTCAGGTTATAGACGAATCTTTCGGTTCCGCTACGTGTATTTGTAAAGATTAATGTTGTCTTGTTTTCCTGAATCAGGTCATCAAGAAGACTGTATGTTCCCATTCTCGTGTCCTCTTCATCGGCAATCGTAATGTCGCTTACCGGACACATCACTTCCATATCCAAATCCTTTAAATAATCGATATTGACGACTTCACATTCCCTTTCGACGCCATATTCATATCCGACTAAAAAACGTGCGATTTCATCAAGCGGACTGACCGTTGCTGAAAGGCCGATTCTTGTAAAATTACCGACTAAATGCTGTAATCTTTCCAATGATAGGCTTAAATGAACTCCACGCTTATTTTCAGCTAAAGAATGTATTTCATCAATGATAACATATTTGACATGGCTTAATTTCTCCCTGAACTTTGGAGCAACAAGAAGAATTGACAATGTCTCAGGTGTAGTAATCAGGATATGTGGCGGAACTTTAAGCATTTTCTGCCTTTGGTATTGGGTTGTATCTCCTGTTCTGACAGCTTTTCTGATTCCTAAGGGTTTACCTGCAATTTCTTCAATTTCACGAAGGGGTTCTTCTAAGTTTTTCTCGATATCGTTATCCAGCGCTTTCAGGGGAGAAATGTAGATACAGTAAACCTTATCCTCAAGACGCCCTTTCTCGGATAATGTTGTAAGCTCACTGATAATTGATAAAAATGAGGTCAATGTCTTACCTGAACCTGTCGGTGATGAAACTAAAATGTTTTTGTTTTTGTGGATTTCTACAATTGATCTTTTCTGTGCAGGCGTAAAATCATCAAATTTGTTGTCAAACCACTCTCTCACCCATGGATGCAGGGTTTTGTATATGGCCTTTTTTGAATAATTTTTTGTCTGCTCATGAATCATAGTAACCAATTTTCTGTTTGTATTAAAGATTATATATTTTCAAAATTAATAATTAATATATTGATATTAGAGGTTATAAAAATGTCTAATTTAACAATGACTGAAGCGATTGAAAATCTTCAAAACGAAGATGTAAGTATTAGAAAAGAAGCTATCGAATCATTAATTGGCGTAACTGATGAAGCGGCTATTGACCCATTGATTGAAGCTACAACAGATGAAAGTGCACAAGTCAGATTTAAAGCTGCAGAAATTTTAGGAAATATGGGCAATGTTGCATTTGACAGATTGGTTTCTAAATTCACATCCGAATCCGGTAAAAACAAAAGATTTTTAGCATTCGCTTTAAAAGAAACTAATAATGAAAAAGCTATTCCTCTATTTGCCGAAGCAGTAAGTGATGAAGACTTTGGTGTTAGAAAAGTTTCAATCCGTGCTTTGGGTGAACTTCAGGCTGATGATTACTTGGATGTAATTGCTAAAGGATTGGATGATGAAGATTGGGGAGTTAGATTAGCCACTATTCATGCATGTGCTGATTTGGCTACAGATGAATCAATTGCATTGATTAAAAAAGCAAGAAGGGCAGAAAAAGATGAAGACTTTAAGAAATCTTGTAAAAAAGCTCTTAAAAAGGCTGAAAAACTTCAAAAAGCTAAATCTGAAGGAAAAGTTGTGGTCAGCACAATCCCTATGAAAACAATTAAGGAAATGGAAAAAACCAATCCTCAAAAGGCAATAAAAGAGTATGAAAAATATGTTCAATCTGAAAGTGATAAGGACGCTCCATATAAAAGATTGGCTATTTTATATAGAAAATTAAATGATTATGATGCTGAAGTGGCTGTTTTAGAAAAAGCTATTGATGTATTGTCTGTAAAAAAACCTGGAAAAGAAAAATGGTTTGTTGACAGATTAAATAAGATGAAATAATTATTTTTCAATTATTTCATACAAATCATTTCTTTTATTTTTTAAAATAGGAATTTCATTCCTTACTTTTTTTATTTCGTCTAAATCTATTTCAACAATTTTGAGTTCTTCTTTTTGGCCTAACTGACAAATAACTTCGCCCCATGGATTGACAACAATTGAATGGCCATAGCTGTGATAGCTTGCATATTCATTCAATGCAGGAGCAACACCAACACAAAATACCTGATTATCCAAAGCTCTTGACCTAAAAAGAAGTTCCCAGTGGGCAGGTCCTGTTGTCATATTGAATGCTCCCGGATAAAATAATACCTCAGCACCCTTTTCGACATTTATTTGAGCTAGTTGGGGAAATCTGACGTCATAACATATTCCAAGCCCGATTTTTCCAAAATCACATTCACAGACATTAAATTCATTTCCTGGCGTTAATGTGTCTGATTCTTTAAAATAGATTCCTCCTTTGACATCAACGTCAAACAAATGCATCTTTCTGTGTTTTGCAATTATTTCACCATTTTTATCAAAGAGGTAGCTGGTGTTGAATATTTCAGAATCCTCTTTTTCAGGTATTGATCCGGCCAAAATATATGTGTCATGTTTTTCGGCTAGTTTGGAAATGGCGTTAAGTGTGGGGCTTTGATTTTCTTCTTCTGCATATTCAACGAATTTATCATTGGAATATGGGCAGTTAAACATTTCTGGAAGAACAATAAAATTAGAATTTAAACTAGCAGCTTCATTTATCATTGAAGTTGCGTTCAATATGTTTTTTTGCTTATTGTCAACTACATTCATTTGACATAAAGCTATCTTTATTTTACTCATTGTATACTAAAAAAATTAAATTGAAGAGTATGAAGTTAATTCATACTATCCAATATGTACTGATTGCAATACAGATTCAATTTCACTGGATGTTGTATCATTCAGTGATTTTCCATTTACTTTAAATACATATAAGTTACCGTTATTGAGCAGTGATACATATCTTGTAAATGTACCGTCAGCATTTTCCAAAATAACATTAGATGTATTTTTTCCATCAATTTGGAGTGTTTGAATCGTATTGACGTAAGCACCATTTTCTTGAGCAGAACTTATTCTTTCGGTATTTATTTGATATATTGATGAAAATTCACTAGTAACGTTATAATACTCTATTTCAGTACCATTGCTACCTTCTAAAAAGATTGCACCAGAATGTAATTCATCACTTCCATTTATATCTTTCCAATTGGATGGGTATGAAAATGAAGCATTAGCATCTGTAAACTTATTCAATCCTTCAACTTTAGTTGAATTGTTGGTAGTTGGTCCTGTAGCTATAATTATACCAATTACAATTAAAGTAATAAGCAATATTGCTCCAATAACAATTTTATTATCTTTAATAATCTCAAGTGTACTTGGTTCATTTCCACTTTTATTAATTATTGGCCTATCTTCAAAGATATCCTCTTGCATAGGAGCTTTTACTTTAGGTTTAGGGAATTTATATCCACAATTTCCACAAACCGGAGCACCATCATAACTAGGATTTCCACATTCAGGACATTTTTTCACAGATTAACCTCCATTAAAATTTAATTATATTACTTATAATATTTAAATTATAATATAATATTGGAGATATGATACAATGTCTGAGGATAATAAAATTAACGTTAATGATATTAATTATGCAGTTTACAAGCTAGGAAATTGGAAAAATAATTATGAAATTAATCAAATCGGTTTATCAAAAGAAATTCCTGTTACAAAACCAACAATAACTCATATAAAATTCAGTATGGATGAAATCAGAAAGTCTCAGTTTGATATTTCAAATAAAACAGTTAACGGTTTTGTAGCTATTGCTTTTCAATTGAACCCTAAAATCCAGGATATGGATCTTGAAGATGTTATTGAACTTGAACAAAAAGAATTTGACAATATTATTGATGAATTGGATAATCTGGAGTTATTGGATGAAAATTCAACAATAGATTTGGATGATGAAAATTATCTCATTTATAAATTGGAAAAGGAATGTCATGTAACAACTTCCATTCCGGCCAATGAACATACTAAAAAATATTATGAAGATGAAATGAAAAGAATTGATGATGCCGTTTTAAATTAAAATGCATCCAATGTTATTTTTTTATCTCTTTTCAATTCTCGAGGAGGTTCAACACTTACAAATTCAATGCCTTCCTCTTCAATCATTTCACGGGCATCTTCCATAAGTGATGGTGCAACGAGTATACCTCTTATTTTCTTTTTTTGAACCTTGCATTCTTTCAGGTAATCATTGTCTGTGTTTTCCAAGTCCTGCAGGTATCTTCTGATTTGTTTAACGGCATTAACTCCAGCTTTACGGGCTTTAAGTTCCAAAACCATTAAATTTCCATCGCTGTCTTTTCCTAAAATGTCAATAAAACCATGTTCAACACCATATTCTCTTGTTTTGGGTGTAAATCCTTCTTCAATAAGGTGGGGCCTTTCCATGATCATATCGCTCATGTCTTTTTCATATCCTGCCTGTTCAAGCTCTTCAAAGTCTTCGATATTGGCATAACTGATAAACTGGACTTGTCTTACTTCAACACTTAAGAATTCTTTAGGGGTTCTTCTATGGCTTTCAAGTATTAATCTGTCTCCGCTTAAATAACATCTTGTTTTTGATTTTGGAGGCTGCCAATTAACAGGTTCCACTTTTTTATCCTGATGTATTAAAAAAGAACCGTCAGGTTTTATTAATATTATACGTTCTCCCCAATTAAGCTGACTTAAAGCACGTCCTTCATATTCAACTCTGCAGCATGCAAAAATAGTTATTGTCGCTCTTTTACGCAAGGCCTCTTCAACTAATTCATATGCTTTTTCACATTCTGGTTTTTCAAGAATTTTATATTTCATTACTTTTTACATTGGTTAGATTAATTTAAATATTTTGTTTTAAAAAATTATTTTTAGTAAAATAATCGTGGGATTTAAAATGTGTGAAGATGAATATTTTGAAGAAAAAAGGGAAATGTATGTTATGGATTCATTTGAGTTTTCAAATGGGGAAGTTTTAAATGATGTTGATGTGGAGTATATGACATTCGGAACTCCAAAATATGATGGAAACATTATTACAAATGCAATAATTTATTGTCATGGTTCTTTAGGTAATTTTACATCAGCAAAAAAGATTTTTCCGTTAATGTATGAAAATGCGCCATTTGATGAAAACAAATATTTTTTCATATCCATTTCCGCTCTTGGATCTCCGGGATCATGCTCACCATCTTCAACTAATTTAAAGAATAAATTCCCTAAATATTCTATTGAAGATGTGGTAAACTTTCAAAAGCAATTTTTAGCTGAGAAATTTAATTTGACTCATGTTTTGGGCATCATCGGAAATTCCATGGGGGGTTTTGTCGCTTTGACTTCAGCTATTTTATATCCTGATTTTGCAGATTTTATAATGCCTGGTGTCAGCAGCTATAAGGTTGCAGGTCATGATTACATATTATCCAAGTTTGTAGATGAAATAATCACTTCCGATGAAAACTACGAAAAAGGAATTGTCAATGAATCACTCAAAAGAACATTAAAGCTTGCCAGTTTGGCGGAATTTAATTTCGGTCTTTCAAAAGAGGCATTAAGAGCCACTCCAAAAGAGGAATTGTCTCAAAACTTCGAAGAGTTTGGTGAGGAAAGTCTGTTTTTGGATATTTATGATGTTAAATATTGCAATGAGGCCTGTATGAATTATGATATTGAGAATGATTTGGGAAAAATCACATCCAAGGTTTTCATTATTTCATGTGCTCAAGATCCTCATTTCCCTCCTGAACTTGACGGTATTCCGATGTCTCGAATGATTAAGGATTCTCAGCTTATTATTATGGATTCTGAATTAGGTCATTTGTGCTTTAATGAACTTGAAAATATCTCCGATGAGTTGTCAAATTTCATGAAGGAATTTGGGGTATAAACATGATTGTAAAGGTTACAAACTTTGATGAAAATGCTGAAATGCCATATATCGACTATGAGGTTAGCGGACTGCTTCAAAATCAGATGGATTTTTTAAATGAAAATCTGGAAGAGGAAACATCTGTTGATGGGGATATTTTAAATATTCGCCTTCATTTCAAGGATTTTTTCCCTTTCCAAAGTGAAATTGCCAAAATCAGACTGGATGACTTCATTGCTCGTGAAGAAATAGAAATGAATGTTTTTCTTTCTAGTTTTTTAGAGGATATGTAATTATTCTTTTAAATATACAAAATTATACATTTAAAAGTTCATGAAAATATTTATATATTTTTTTTAAAAAATTTTATATTATAATAAGTTTATCCGGTATTTAATATGGAAAATGAAAAATATTTTTTAAGAAATGAGATTCACATTTTTGATGAATTCGAATTATCTTCGGGATACGTTTTTAGAGATGTTCCTATTGAGTATGGTGTTGTTGGAACGCCTAAATATGATGATGAAGGCAATATTGTTAATGCCATCATATTTTGCCACGGTTTTGAAGGCAATTATTCATCCATTTCTGATTTTCATCAGTTGATTGGTCGAGACAAGCTTTTTAATTATGATGATTATTTTTTCATATCAATCACTTCTCTTGGGTTTCCAGAGTCATGCTCTCCATCGACAACAGGTTTAAAGTATGATTTCCCTAATTATGTAATTGAAGATTTGGTTAATTTTAGAAAACAACTCATAACAGAAAAATTTCCGGAAATTAAAAAAATAAAAGGAATCATTGGTCATTCTTTTGGTGGATATGAGGCATTAGGCTGGTCTATTTTTTATCCCGACGATATGGAATTTGTAATTCATTTTGGAAGCGCTTATAAAAGTTCCGGATACAAATACATCTTTACAAGATTAGCCAATAGTATTATTGAATCATCTCCAAAGTATTATTCTGATATTTATGATGAATCACTGTCTGAGGTTCTTATTTCAATTTCACAACTTCATTATTTGATTAGCTTTTCAAGACAGCACTTCAATAGGATGTCTACTGATGAAATTGATTTGGCTATGCAAAACTTCTCCGATTATGGTTTGTTTTATGATATTTATGATATTAAATTACGTAATGATTTTTTAGCAGAATTTAATTTGGAAAATTACTTGGACAGGATTAAATGTAAATTATTGATAGTAAGCATTGATAATAATAACTATTACATCCCAGAATATGATTCAATACCTCTATATAAAATGGTTAAGGGTTCGCAAATTATATTTTTGAATACTAGTGATGAACCTAATCAATTAGAATATATTTATAAAATAGAAGATGAGATTAAGGAATTTCTGGATTCCTTATAAAAAAAGTTTAAAGCTAGAATTAATCTAGCTATTTTGATGCGTCAAGCATGTGCTGTACTGCTTTTAGGGATTTGCTTGCAACTTCATCCGGTACAACAACTTCGGGAGATTCTGTTTTAAGTGCATCCCTTACTTTTTCTAATGTGTGAAGCTTCATCGTTTCACAAATTGCACCTTCAAGCAACGGATATAATTTTTTTCCAGGAATTTCTGAGTTTATTCTTGTAATCATATCAATTTCAGTACCGATTACAAATTCTTCAGCATCACTTTCCGCAATAAACTTCAACATTCCTCCTGTGGACAATACTTCATCACAGGCTTCCTGCACATTCATATTACATTCTGGGTGACAAATTATAATCGCATTAGGATATTCCTTTCTTTTAAGTTCAACATCCTCAATATGGAATAATTTGTGAACATAACAGTGTCCTCCTTTTGGAGTTGGAATAATCTCCTTATCTATCTTTTTCTGAACATGGGATCCTAAATTATTGTCCGGTCCGAATAGGATTTTATCATGAGGTAAGCTTTCAGTTACTTTAACGGCATTTGCTGATGTACATAGGGTGTCTGCATGTTGCTTTGCCTCAGCAATACTATTAACATATAAAATAACTCCTGCATCAGGATGTTCTTCTTTAGCTTTCAGTAATTCTTCTTCAGGTAACATATGGGCCATAGGGCATTCTGCATTCAAATCTGGAATAACGATTTTTTTATCCGGATTTAAAATGTATGCGGTTTCTGCCATGAAATCCACACCACAAAATACAACTAAATCCTTATCGTCAATTTCGGATGCTTTTATACATAATTCTAAAGAATCACCTAAAAAATCAGCAATATCCTGAATTTCTTTTGGCTGATAGTTGTGTGCAAGGATTATTGCATTTTTTTCTTCTTTCAACTGATTTATTTCTTCATGTAATGCGCTGCTCATAATTTTCACCTATTTAGTAAATTTTCTCACATCATTTGTAATAATTAATTTGTAATCATCTTTATTATTATAATCTTTTATCCAAAATGATATTTTAATATTTGTCTGTTCAAATGTTATATCTTTTGCATATATTCTAGGTTTTGGTTCATCCAGAACTCCGTCCAATTTATTGATTTTTTCAATAATGTATGAACTGAATTCATCAAGGTCAATATTTAACGGTAAGCCTGCAAATATATTGATACGGTATTTTTCCGGAGCTTTATATAGTTTAAATAAGTTATTTGTAAGAGTTGAGTTTGGAATGTTGCTGATGATGCCGTCATCATCTTTAATGGTAGTTGTCCGTAAGTGGATCTGTTCAACAACCCCTTTTGTTTTATTTATCTCAATCGTATCTCCTACTTTAATGCTTTTGCCGATTATTAGGATTATTCCTGAGAATAGATTGGATATTATGTCTTTTGCCGCAAGGCTCACAGCAATACCTACAATACCTAAACTTAATAATGTGCCGTATAAATTAATTCCGAATAGTCTCAATATGTCCATTAATGCTATGAAATAGATAATATATACAATAATGTCTCTTATTAAATATATTCCAGTCATATCGTCTTTAAAACGATTCATTTTATTCAATATCTTTGTGATTATTTTTGATATGATTGTTGTCAGTACTATAATCACAATAATTCTTATAAATGTTTGAACTATGTCTGTTGGAATATTCATATTATAGCTCCACTTTCATCAAATCTTCGGCGATTTTTGTATTTTCAAAAATTTCCTTGGCTTCTTCAAGCAAATCACTGACATCAGTATATCTTGCACTTATGTGGGTCAATATCAGCTCTTTTGAGTTTGAGTAAAGGGCGGTTTTGGCAGCATCGACAGAAGTTGAATGGGCATGTTCGTCTGCCTTGTCCTTATCTTCAACTTTATATGTTGATTCATGAATTAGGAGTGTAGAGTCTTTTGCAAATTCTATTAACTCCTCGCAAGGTCGTGTATCTCCGGAATATGTTATTTTATTTCCTTTTCTAGGAGGGCCCAACACCTGTTCTGGCTGGATGATTTTGCCATCTATTTCAACAGGTATTCCTTTGTGGAGTTTTCCGAAATCCGGTCCCACAGGAACTCCCAAATCAATAGCTTTCTGGCGCAAGAACCTTGGTCTTTTCAACTCTTCAACTGAATAGGCTAACGTTGGTGTATTATGTTTAACTCTTTGAGCTTTAATAACGTATTCCTCATTTTCAATGATTGTTCCGCTATCAATTTCAACCCATTCTATGGGAAAATCAAAATTAGGAAAGCCGAGGTTGGATATTGCCTGGCGCAAATTTTCCAGGCCTTTCGGTCCATAGATATATAATTTATTCTCTCTGCCTCTGAAATTCATTGACTGCAACAATCCTGGAATGCCCAGTATGTGATCTCCGTGATAATGGGTAATAAAAATCTTTGAGATTTTCATAGGACTTATTTTTGCATAAATTAACTGTCTTTGCGTTCCTTCACCACAGTCAAATAATAAAATCTCTCCAAAAGCCTTAAGGGCAATTGATGCATGGCTTCTGGTATATGAATGGACTGCAGAAGAGGTTCCTAAAAATGTAATTTCCATAATTCAATCACTTATTTTATATTATGGAATAAATATATATCTTTAATAATTATATAACTTTTAGGTGATTTTGTGAATAAAATACTTGAATATATGCTTGATGAGGATGAAGGATTTGGTGATATAACATCAAATAGTGTTATTGGTGAAAATGAAGAAGTACGTGCATATATTGTTTCAAAAGACGAAGGTATTTTGGCAGGCATTAACATAGCTAAAGAATTATTCGAATCAAAAAGAGTAAAGGTTTTATTTCATTTAAGTGATGGTAATAAAATAAAAAAAGGGGATTTGCTGATGTCCCTTTATGGAAATGCAAGGGACATTTTATTGGTTGAAAGAACTGCTTTAAACTTATTGATGCGCATGAGTGGGGTGGCCAGTGCCGCTAATGAATACGTAAACCTGGTTGATGGAAAGGTTATCATTGCAGGTACCCGTAAAACCCAGCCGGCAATAGGTAAATTTGATAAAATGGCTTTAAAAATAGGTGGGGCTGATACTCATAGATTCAGTCTTGATGATATGGTTTTAATTAAAGACAATCATATTGCCGTAGTTGGATCTCCTTTGGATGCCCTTTTAAAGGCACAAAAAAATGTGAGCTTTTCTAAAAAGATAGAAATTGAAGTTGAAAGCCTTGAAGATGCGATATCCTGTGTTGAAAATAATGCAGACATTGTCATGCTTGATAATATGGATGCATTAAAGGTAAGTGAAGTTATAAATGAGTTGGAAAATAGAAATATCCGCCAAAATTCACTAATCGAAATTTCCGGTGGAATAAATAAGGAAAATATTTTGGATTATGTTGATTTGGGCGTGGATATTATTTCAATCGGTGGGTTAACGCATTCCTCAAGAAGCTTGGATTTTAGTTTAAAAATTAAATGATTAATTATCTTCTAAGTTTCTTTCCGGTTAACGCCTCTTCTTCTTCAATTATCATTTTTTCTATTTCACCATTTTCCAATAATTCCAATCCTCCGTCAATTTCAAATTTTAAACTAGTCAATTCATCTAATTCAGATTTCCATTCGCTGTTTTCATTTAATCTTAGTTTATCCCATCTTGAATAATCAACTTCCGTTTCAAGACCATTTTTGTTAATATTTTCCATTATTTCAAAGTATTTTTCCTGAATTTCTTTTCTGATTTCCATTAATGTTTGGTAATCTTTCATGATGTTTTCCAGCTGATATGAAAGAAGTTTAAATCTTTCAATATCGTAATTGATTTTCAAGTTTCTAAAATCGTTCAGTACGTCAATCAAATCGTTATCCATTTTTTACACCTAGTTTAATCGTTTGTTAGTAATATGTCATTTGTGTGTTAAATGATATATATGAATACTATTTACTTTTTATAAATAGTTAACTATGAAAAATGAAGAAGAATTTTTGGAGTTGGTTGCATATGTTAAGGCATCAAATCATAGGGTCAACATTTTAAAATTCATCGAATATGACCTGAAAACTCCAAAAGAAATCGGCGATGCGATAAATGTTCGCACTAACCATATTTCAAATCTTTTGGCTGATTTAAGAAAGCATGATCTGGTTGTATGTGCTACACCTAATGTTCGAAAAGGTCGCTTATATAAACTTACAGATGACGGAAGCAAGGTTCTTAAATATCTGTAGACTATTTTTTTCAAAGCAATTTTTTTTAGAAATTCTCAAAAAACAAACTTTTAATAATATTGTAAAAGATATATAATACAGATAGAAAATAATTTTATATTTTTTTTACGATGGTGATTTAATGGTAAAAATAGCTAAATTGGCTTTGGAAGATGGAACGGTTATTAAAGGAGAAGGATTTGGTTATGAAACTACCAAATTAGGAGAACTTGTTTTTTCAACAGGTATGGGTGGTTACACTGAATCTTTGACTGACCCGTCTTTTAAAGGAGAAATATTAATGTCCACTTATCCTTTAGAGGGAAATCATGGGGTAAGTGAAGAATGGTATCAATCTGACAATATTCAGGTTGAAGGATTTGTTTGCCGTGAGGTTTGTCGTGAATTATCCAATTTTGGACCTCAAAAAACCTTGGACGAATTTTTGAAAGAATTTAAGACTCCCGGTATCAGCGGAGTGGATACAAGGGATTTGACCTTAAAAATTCGTGAAAGAGGTTCCCTAAAAGCAGCTATTACTACTGAAGATATAGCTGATGACAAATTAATCGAAATGGCAAAATCACAACCAAGCATTGAAGATATTGATGTTGTTCCTTTAGTTTCTACTAAAGAAATAAAGCTGTTCAATGAGGATGCGGATAAAAAAGTTGCATTAGTTGATTGCGGTGTTAAAAAGAATATTATCAACTCATTTTTGGAAAGGGATATTGGAGTAGTCTTATTCCCATATGACACTGATTACAAAACAATTTTGGATTACTCTCCAAGCGGTTTGATGATAACATCAGGTCCTGGAAATCCGGATAGGGTATCTGAAACAATTGAAACCATGAAAAAACTATCAAACAGACTTCCAATATTCGGAATCTGTATGGGCCAGCAATTAATTGCAAAATCCTTTGGAGCCAGATCTTATAAAATGAAATTTGGACACAGGGGTGAAAATCAGCCAGTTAAAGATTTAAACACTGGAAAAGTATTCATCACATCACAAAACCATGGATTCACAATTGATAAGGAATCCTTAAAAGAAACTGATTTGGTTTTAACACAAATCAATTTAAATGATGGAACTCCTGAAGGTATTTCTCACAAGGAATTGCCTCTGCATTGTATCCAATACCACCCTGAAGCAGGTCCTGGTCCAAACGATACAAGACATATTTTTGATGAATTTAACCAAATGATGGAAGATTATTAAAAAAATTAATGAGGATTACATATGCCAGTAGATAAAGATATTAAAAAAGTTTTAATTATTGGTTCTGGACCTATTCAAATCGGACAGGCTGCAGAGTTCGATTATTCAGGATCACAAGCATGTAAATCACTAAGGGAAGAGGGAATCGAAACAGTACTTGTTAACAGTAATCCGGCTACCATTCAAACTGATCTTGGTATGGCAGATACTGTTTATACAGAACCATTAACTCCAGAAATCGTTGCGAAAATTATAAAAGAAGAAGAAGTAGACGCTATTTTACCAACCATGGGTGGACAAACCGGATTAAATATAGCAACAGGTCTTGGAGATTTAGGATTATTGGAAGGAATTAAAGTATTGGGTTCCGATGTTCAAACAATTAAAGATGTGGAAGACCGTGACTTGTTTGCAAACCTTATGGAAGAGATAGGTGAGGAAATTCCAAAATGTCAGGCTGTTGAAAGTGTTGATGATGCACTTAAAGCAGTGGAAGACATTGGCTATCCGGTCATTGTAAGGCCAGCATTCACATTAGGTGGAACTGGTGGGGGAATTGCTCACAATGAAGAAGAATTAATTGAAATTGCAACTCACGGGTTGGATATGAGTTTTATTAATCAGGTTCTCATTGATGAATCCGTTCTCGGATGGAAAGAAATAGAATTTGAGGTAATGAGAGATAAGGAGGATACATGTATCATCGTTTGTACCATGGAAAATATCGATCCTATGGGAATTCACACAGGAGACAGTGTTGTAGTTGCTCCGATTCTTAATTTATGCGATGAGACAATCCAAAAAATGCGTGATGCATCAATCAAAATCATCAGAGCACTCGGTATTCGCGGAGGATGTAATATTCAGTTCGCTTTAAATCCAAAAACAGATGAATATAAAGTCATTGAAGTAAATCCACGTGTATCAAGAAGTAGTGCACTTGCATCAAAAGCTACAGGTTATCCTATTGCAAAAATCTCTTCAAAAATAGCTTTAGGAATGACTTTGGATGAAATCAGAAACGACATTACCAAAGAAACACCTGCTTCTTTTGAACCTGCTATCGATTATGTTGTAATAAAAATCCCAAGATGGCCATTTGATAAATTCAAAGGAATCGGCCGTGAAGTGGGAGTTCAGATGAAAGCTACCGGTGAAGTAATGGCTATTGGAAGAACCTTTGAAGAGGCATTCCAAAAATCACTCAGATCACTTGATATGGGCTTCGACGGTTTTGAATATGTTGACTATACTGAAGAAGATTTGGCCAATCCTACCGATTTAATCTATTTCCAAATATATTCAGCAATTAAAGACGGAATGGATTTGGATAAGATTCATGAATTAACTAACATTGATAAATTCTTCCTATACAAAATCAGAAACATCGTCAACTTTGAAAATGATGTTACTGCCGATAAATTGGACGATGAAGATTATTTAAGAAAAGCAAAACAAATCGGCTGTTCCAATAAAAGATTGGCAGACTTATCCGGTCAAACTGAAGAATATATCAGAAACCTGCTTAAAAGATATAATATTAAACAGTCCTATAAAATGGTTGATACCTGTGCTGCAGAGTTTGAAGCAAAAACTCCATATTACTACAGCAGCTATGATGAAGGTAATGAATTAACTTCAACATCCAAGAAAAAAGTTGTTATTTTAGGTGCAGGTCCAATCAGAATCGGTCAGGGTATTGAATTCGATTACTGTTGTGTACACTCATCTCTTGCTTTAAAAGATGATGGAATAGAAACCATTTTAATCAACAACAACCCTGAAACCGTAAGTACCGATTATGACATCTCAGATAAATTGTTCTTTGAACCGATTACCTTTGAAGACGTAATGGGAGTTATTGAACAGGAAAAACCTGATGGAGTCATTGTTCAGTTCGGTGGTCAGACATCAATTAACCTGGCCGTACCTCTTGCAAATGCAGGAGTTAAAATATTGGGAACTCCATATGAAAGCATTGACCGAGTAGAAGACAGAGAATTATTCGCTGAACTCTTAGAAAAATTACACATTCATCAGGCACCGTATGGAACTGCAAACTCCTTTGAGGAAGCTCGTGAAATTGCTGAAAAAATCACATTCCCTGTATTGGTACGTCCGTCCTATGTTATCGGTGGAAGAGCAATGGAAATCGTTTACGATAACCAGGAACTTGAGGAATATATGAAAGAGGCCGTAAAAGTATCACCTGAACACCCGATTCTTGTAGATAAATTCCTTGAAGATGCAATCGAGTTGGATGTTGATATTTTATGTGACGGTGAAGACGTATTCATAGCAGGAATTATGGAACACATTGAAGAAGCCGGAGTTCACTCAGGAGACTCTGCATGTGTAATTCCACCTCAAACAATCCCTGCACATATTCTAGATACTATCCGTGAAAATTCAACCAAATTGGCATTGGAATTGGATGTTAAAGGTTTAATGAATATTCAATATGCAGTTAAACTCGATGAGGAAATGGTTTATATCATTGAAGCAAATCCTCGTGCAAGTAGGACAGTTCCATTTGTAAGTAAAGCTATTGGAGTACCTTTGGCTAAAGTTGCTACCTGGATTATGGATGGCGCTAAACTCAAAGACTTCGGTTTAACAAAAGAAATCAAAATAGACCACGTTGCAGTTAAAGAGTCAGTATTCCCATTCTTGAAATTACCTGAATCAGATACCGTTTTAGGTCCTGAAATGAAATCCACCGGTGAAAGTATAGGTATTGATGAAAGCTTCGGAATGGCATTTTATAAATCTCAGCTTTCAGCAGGAATGGACTTGCCAAAAGAAGGTAAAATATTCATCAGTGTAAAAGAGGATGACAAGAAAAAAATCAGGCCTATTGCAGAAAAAGCTGCTAATTTAGGATTTGAACTTGTTGCAACTTCAGGAACCGCTGATTCCACAGGCCTTGACAGTGTTGAAAAGATTAAAAAAGTATCTCAGGGTTCTCCAAATATCAGGGATGCAATCTTGAATAAAGAAATTGATTTGATTATAAACACTTCTGAAGGTCAGCAGTCTGCTCAGGACGGTTATATCATCAGACGTTTAGCTATTGAACTGGGTATTCCTTATGTTACCACATTGGCTGGTGCAAGGGCTGCTTTAAATGCAATAGAAGCCGTTCAAAATAATAAAATCAATGTAAAATCATTAAATGATTATGTTGGTGAAGAATAATTATTCTTCATTAATATCTTTTTTTTAATTGGAATACAGGTATTCCTTAATATTAATACCGCATGAAGGACATTCTTCCTGGTTAATTTTTAATTTGCTTCTGCAGTTAGGACAGTAATTAAGTTTAACCTCATATTCTTTAGAGGAATCAATTATTTTATTCATTTCAATTCTAATTGTAACCTTCTGTTTTAGGGCATTTTCATCCCAGTTGTTTTCCATGAGGATTTTTTTATAGTAATAGGCTTCAGTCATTGATGCATAGTATCCAAAGAACTTTTCTCCCTTTTGGATATAGAATCCTCTTTTTTTATGGTCAAAGAGAATTTCACCTTCCCTTTCTTTTTTGTTTACTTTAATTCCTTTTATTCTTCCTTTTGATCTTTTTTCGGGAAATGGTGGTAGTGTCATGCCTTCGTATTTATTCTCTAAATCACATTCTACAAGCAAATCATAGTCAAAATTACAGTAATATAAGGCATCTCTTTCATATAATGCATCGGATAATTTTTTAAACTCTCCATAATCCTTATTGTTATATTTGATACGGTATACATTACCGCTTTTAACAATATTTCTGTAAAAATATCTGATTTCTTGGGAGTTAATTTCAATCATCCTCATTAATTTGGTGTAAATATTATTTTGTAAGTGGTGTCTAATAAATTTAATTTTCATGAATTTTTGATATAAATATTTTCATAAAATTTAAATATTTTCAATTAAAAACTTTTCTTTAATGTTTACTTTTACTGATGGAATTATTTTAAGAGGATTGAATTTAGAGCCTGTTAAAGCCAATGTCACTGTCGATGATGGAATTATCACAGACATTTCTAAAGATGCAAAGGAAGGCAAATTAATAGATGCTGATGGTGCTATTATTGTCCCTAGTTTTTTTAATGGCCATACACATATTGGAGACTCTATTATCAAGGATGAAGGATATGGTCTCTCTTTAGGTGAAATGGTTAAACCTCCGAATGGCATTAAGCATCGCGCTTTGGCATCAGCAGAAGACAGTGACATCATTGAATCAATGAAATCCTCTATGCTGGACATGCTTGAATCAGGAATTACTCACTTTATTGACTATCGTGAAGGTGGCATTAAGGGAGTAAAACTTCTAAAGGAGGCTTCAGCAGATATTCCGATTAAACCTATTATATTAGGGCGTGATGACAGTTTTTATGGAGATAATCCTGATTTGGCAAAAGTAAAATCACAAATCAGAAAACTCTTGAAAATAGCTGATGGTATTGCTCCAAGCGGTTTTGGTGAAATTACAGATGAAGTTGCTAATTTAATTGTGGAAGAATGTAATAAAGCAGATAAGATTTCTTCCATTCATGTTGCAGAGTCCGAATCCACACAGATTGAATCTCTTGAAAGGTTTGGTAAAACTGAAATTGAAAGGGGTGTTCAATCCAATTTCAATCAGCTGGTTCACTGTACCAATCCGAAAAATAATGATTTGGAGTTAATTAAAAACTCTAATGCAAATGTCGTAGTGTGTCCAAGAGCTAATGCCACGTTAAATGTCGGTATTCCCCATGTAAATGAGATGCTCGCTTCAGGCATAAAACCTATTTTGGGAACAGATAATTTAATGCTTAACAGTCCAGATATGTTCAGGGAACTTGAATTTACGCTTAAAATAATGTCAGTTAATTATAAAAGCTATTTAAATCCTTGTGAACTTTTAAAAATGGCAACTACCAATGCATGTCTTTTTGATTTTGATAAATCTTTTATTGAAATCGGGCAGGTTGCCGAGTTCAATGTCATAAAACATTTTTCCAAAAATCCATATTTGTCCATAATTAACCGTTCACAAACAAAAAATATATTATATACTATTAATAAAAATATACAGTAATAGTATATTGAACATATAATGTCATATATTATTGGAGATGGAAATATGTACAAGAAGATTTTAGTCCCTACAGATGGGTCTGATTTTGCAAAAGATGCTGCATTACACGCTTTATTCTTAGCCAAGGTTAGTGGTGCTGAGATTATTGCATTAAGTGTATCTGAAAATCATTTTATTAATGGCATTTCCGTTAGCGAAGAAATAGAACAAATAAATCAAATATTAACAGATCGTTGTAAAAAAGACCTCGAAGAATTCGAAGATATGAATGATGGTGGTGTAAAAATATCATCTGTTATTAAAGAAGGTTCTCCAGCGAAAACAATACTGGAAGTGGCCGAAAAGGAAGACATTGATTTAATCGTTATCGGTAGTTCAGGTAAATCTGGTTTCGATAGATTTATTTTGGGTAGTGTTAGTGACAAGGTTGTTAATGCTGCTAAATGTCCTGTTTTAGTTGTACATTAATTTTATTATAATTTTATTCATGTAGATTTGCATGAGGTGTTTTGATGTTAGTAAAAAGAGTGATGTCTAAAAAAGTTGTTAGTGTTTCTGTTCCAGGAAGCAGAGAAAAAGTTTTAGACTTAATGAGAAAAGAAAATAAAGCAGTTCTTCCTGTTGTTAAAGAGGATGACAATAAATTAGTTGGTGTTGTAACCCGTTCTGATTTAATTAACAATCCAGATGAAGAACAAATTGCTATGTTGATGAGTAGAAATTTAATTATTGCAAGTCCTGATGAAGATGTAAAAGACGTTGCAAGTAGAATGATTGAAAATGACGTAAGAAGAGTTCCTGTTGTTAATGATGACGGGGAATTAGTTGGAATTATTACATCATTTGATATAGTATCACAAGCTTTAACTAAAATTGATGTGGAAGATGCTGTTGAAAATTATATGATTACAACCGTTCCAACCACTTGGGAAAAAACTCCTTTAAATGTTGCTTTCGAATCAATGAAACAATTTGGTCTTAAATCCATTTTGGCATTAGATGACGATGCTCAATTATCCGGAATCTTAACTGAAACTGATTTCATTGCAGAAAGTGAAATTATCTCTGAAAGAAGTGAACACAGTTCCACAGTTGGTACTGAAGGAGACAAATGGTCATGGGACAGTACTTCTGTTTTATACATCGAAAAAAATCATTTAAAATTCACTGATAAAGTTGTAAGTGACGTTGCTATAGGTAATGTTGAAGTAGCTAATTCAAAAACTAAAGTTTCTGACTGTGCTAAAAAAATGAAAACATTAAATATTGAGCAAATCCCTGTTATTGGTGTTGAAGGTGATTTAGTCGGTATTGTTAGAGCTAGTGACTTAATTAAAGCTTTAGTTGAATAATTGTGATAGGATGGCTGTTAGTCCAGTATTAGTTATTAAAATTGTTGATGACAGTTCTGTTGGTGTCAGGGCTCGCTGGAGAGATGAGTATGTTGAACATCATATAGTATTGAACTCTGTTCTTGCATATTGGTGGGCAAATGACTTACCTCCTGTTGTCAAGTTCTTGGATCTTTTTGAATCTGTCATTAAAAGAACTATTAATGAACTAACGCCCCATAAAACTTTAAAGTTAAAGTATGATGTTAAAGCAGATGATACTTTAGAAAAGGCATCACAACTCGAAATCAATTTAATTGAAGTTGAAGCAGACGATATTGGATTTAAAATAGATGGTAAAACTTTATCTTTAAAGGGTCTTAGAAATTCCTCAGATGAATCCGATGAGAAAACTCCGTTCAGCGGAAGTTATGATAGAGTTATGGAAACACCGGATATCGTTTTAAAAAAATATAAGGAAATGAAGAACAAGTAATCAGATGTTTCTTCTTATTTTCGGTAAAATATCCATAAACTCGGATAATGCTTCAGTATAATTTTTGAAATTATTTCCTTCAATTAATCCATTTTTATTTATGACTATTTTTTCAAGTTGAATTTTTTCGGGGTTTTTTAAAATAATATTTTTTTCCAGTTGATTTTTCGTATTTTCAATATTTATGCTGAATGGCAGCTGGTATTGAAAAGCATTATTTTCATAGTCAAGCTTAATGTCTTCATCATCATCGAGAGGTGATAAATTTAGACAGACTTTTTTATAACCCAGTAATTTTAATTGATTATTAATTTCATTTAATGATTTGTCATTCATAATTTCTGAAAATGAATCTAACTCACATATACTAAGTTCATTAAAATCCCTGACTTTGACAAGTTCACGTCCACTTATATCTGATAGTACCTCTTCACTTTTTTTGATTTTTTCAATTTTTTCATTTGTGATTTTTGTGTCGGTAGGAATTCTTGTTGCAAGGCAGGTTGTTGATCTTGAATAGCGGATATTGTTTCTGTTTAAATATTCATGTATTTCTTTTGAAGTTAACCTTGCTTCAATCAATGGTGTTTCAAATTCCATTTTATATGTGATTAAAATTCCCGGTCGGTCAATAACCAAATCGCTGATATTGTTGCCGTCACATACATAATCAAAGCCGTTTTTTAATGCATATTCCTTGATTTTTTCATACATTAGGTTTCTGCAGGAATGACATCTGCTTGGTGAGTTATTTAAAAATTCATCATCTTCATAGAAGTTAATGTCAATGATGTGATGTTTGATATTGAGTTCTTTGGCCATGTCCTGTGTGTGCTTTAAAAAATTGTCTGGAAATAGATGGTTATCTATGGTTATTGCCAAAACGTCACTGCTGATTTGTGATGCAAGATAAGCTATTAAAGTGCTGTCTGCACCGCCGGAAAATCCAATGGCAACTTTTTTGTCTTTTAAACACTCTTTAACTATTTCAATTTTATCTTCTAAACTCATTTTATCATTTCTCTAATATATCTAATCAATGCTTTAGCGTCTTCCTTTTTAATATCTGCAGAAGTTCTAATGAAGTTAATTAGCTTATTTTTAGTTTCATCATCTAAATTGGAACTGTTTAGAGTTTGTGAATAGTTTCTTTTAGGATAAAATGTGGATTTGGCTATTTTTATCAATTCGTCTTTTTGCATTTCTGTTATAATATTTTCGTTGACTGCATTTGTAAATACATAATCCATATTGATTAATGGTTCGGATAAGCTTTCCAGGGTATCACTGTCAAGCATTACTGCAACATCATCATCAGATGTGACTTTTCCCGTTGCATATTGCTCATAAACGTAACCGATACCAATCATTCCTAATGTGTCAAGTTCGGATGCTCTTAAAGCGCCCATGCTTGACGCTCCAACAACGGTTATTCCTTTATTCATAATATTTAAGATTTCCTTATGGCCAACGGAAGAATTCTGGTGAAATACTCCATCGATTATTCCAATAATGTCGGGATTTTCTTTTATGTCGTGTCCCAAATCTCCCCTTTTGATTGGCCTTTTATAAATTACTTCAACACCTTCGTGTGAATCTAAAATTTCTTTCGCCTCATCAAAGGGAAGTGACAATCCAGTATAAATTATAATCTTAACCATAGCATCATACTCTTAAAAATCTGTATCCTGCACGACTAGGATCTATTGAATAAAGTTCCATTGTAGGAATAATGACTCTAACGACATTAACATCAAGTTCAGGACGTGTCAAATCATAATAAAGGACATGTTCTATTTCATTTGCCTTAAGTTCCTCTAAAACAATGTCTATATCTTTTGTAATTGAATCAGTACTTCTGTTTTCAATATCACTTAGATTGATTTTTTTATTTTCATCTTCAAAATAATGCTTGTTGATACGTTTCATACGTTCATAACCGGCAGTTCTTGCAAAATCCGCCCTAACGGTATCTTCACGAGCACCATGAATCTGGGTTGCTCTGCTTTGGGCTACTTCGGTCAACGCCCTTAAGATTGCAACTTCAGGGTCCAGATGTGTTCCAATACCTAATGTCAAAAGTCCCGCATCTTTTAGCAATGTATCATCAGAAGATGCAGCTATGGTTGGGATATTGACGTCTGCTGTTAAATCCATTAGCTTAATATTGATTTCATTTTCACTGAATTTTGAAAGTGCATCATTTACAACTTCACTGTCAATGCTTTCCAGGTCAATTTGTGATGAATTTTTATGGGTCAGTTCAAAAATACTCCATGCATCCCTTTCAATGACTTCAAACATTCCATGTAAAATCGCTTCTTCGAAGCTATTTCCTGAAGCAAGACCATTTGTGTTGGATTTAAACAGGCTCTGGCAAGCATTATCCTCCAAAACATATGGATGATAAATCGCATTTGACGGAACGTAATAATCTTCATCTGTTATTAAATCATGACAAACATTCCATTCAAGATTCATTAAATCGATATTTTCCTTTTTGAAATCTTTGGGTAGGTTTAGTGACTCAATATCGATAATATTTCCTTTACTGGAAATTTCTGAAACTGTTCCAGTAACTAAATTTTCATCCTGTTTTTCAGCAGAATATCTTTCAAAACCTTCCATCATTGCTGATGCCTTTGCATGTTCTGTGGTTATTCCTTTACCACCATAAATACTTATTGCACCATCCTGTGATGTTGGTCTGATTGCCGAAAATACTGGCAGTCCAATCCTATCCAAATGTGTGATTTCAGTAATGCGGGTAATGCCTGCAATCTTGCATTTGTCCTCATTGTTTTCAATGGTTTCACTTGGTGGGATAATCCTGTGAGTTCCTTTAAAATATTTAATTTCTTTTGATGTCATGTTATAATCCTAAAATCATTCTGATTATATTCTCGCTACCCATTGTCATTGACAAGTAAGTCATAATTCCGGCAATAGCAATTGTTACAATCCATATTCCGATATTCCATCTCATCACTTTAGATCCATCCAAATTCCAAATTGGAATTAAATTGAAAACAGCCAAATAACTGTTTGTTGAATAACCTAAGCAACATACGATGAATATGAATTGCATGGTTGTATTATAATGTGCAGGTGCATAAATGGCAGCACCAATAAGCAAGAATACTAATGCAAGTGCAATATTGACAGCAGGTCCTGCAATTGAAATTATTCCATTTGTCTTTTCATCCAAATTAGGTCCGGCATATGTATAAACTGCACCTGGTGCTGCAAATACAAAACCGAAAAATGATGAAATCAATGCAAATATCAATCCTGTAGGCCATAATTTGAATTCCGCCCAATAACCATAATGCATTGAAGCAAATTTATGGCCTAATTCATGCAGTACGAACCCTAAACCCAATCCAATCATTACTACAGGGAATATGCTTTGAAGTAAAGCAACATTACGGCCTGAGTAAAGAATTGAAAAGCTTAAAGAAATAAAAATAAATGCAATAATCAAATCTCTTAATTCATTTGTTGTAACTTTAAACATAGTTTTAAAATATCTAATTCTATATATAAAAGTTTTTTCTTAAATAATAATCATGCATATAAATAATATTTTAAAAGATATGGAAAAAGATAATATCCAAGCGTATCTGCTCACACAATTTACAAATATTCAATATATTTCAAATTATAAACCAACCAGTTTTGCCTTTTGTGTAATTAAAGAAGAACCAATAATTTATGCTTCAAAAATGGATATGGAAATTGCAAATATGAATTCATCAATAGAAGTTAAGGAATTTGATAAATTCGAGACAATGGTCAGTGAACTAAAAGAAGAAGGCATTAAAAATATGGCTATTGAACCTAGCCTGGTTTACAGTACATATGAGAAGTTTAGGGATGATTTTAATATAGAATCCAAAAAATATATTGATAATGAACGTATGATTAAATCCCCTCAGGAAATTAAAAATATTGAAAAAGCAACTGAAATCGCACAGACTGCCTTTAAAGAACTTGACGTTTCCAATAGGAATGAAACAGAGGATGTTCTGGCATTCGATTTGGTCAGATTGATGATTGAAAATGGTGCGTCCTCAGAATCATTCGATACGATTCTTGTAAGTGGGGCTTCAACAAGCCTTCCACATGCAGTTCCTCAAGCTAAAAAATTAGAAACACCAATATTGATTGATTGGGGATCAAAATACAATGGATATTGTTCTGATAATACAAGAACAATTGTTTACACTGAAAAAGAGCATGAAATATTTGATATAGTAAAGGAATCTCATGACAATGCAATAAAAGCAATAAAACCTGGATTGAAATGTTGTGAAATTGATAAAGTTGCAAGAGACATTATTAAAGAATATGGTTTTGAAGATAAGTTTATTCATTCAACTGGCCATAGTTTAGGTTTGGATATTCATGAAAATCCAGGATTTTCCATTAAGGACGATACTGTTATCGAAAAAGGAATGGTAATTACAGTAGAGCCTGGAATATATCTTGAAGGTGATTTTGGTGTTCGCCTGGAAGATACAATAGCTGTTGAAAATAAGGGAAGAATTCTTGGTAATCTGCCGTTAATGTAAAAATGAGTCTAAAAATAAGAAATAAGAAATATTCTAATCTCTTAGAATAATCCTTTTTTAAAGTTAAATTAAATGATGTGTACGTTTCCACCGCCACCTATGCCTGATGCTAATGGTGCATAGAATGGGTTGTTTCCGCCTCCTCCGATACCTGAGTCTAAGGTTGCGTATAATGGGTCGTTTCCGCCTCCGCCCATGCCTGAGCTTGAGGTTACATCATTATTTACATCTGCTGCACTAACGAAACTTAATCCGACTAATGCAACGAATATAACCATTAAACTAATAATAATTTTTTTCATAATATCATTTTAATTAATTTTTATTTGATGAGAAAATAAAAGTATTATTTTAACTCATATTATAATATTTAAATTATATTTAATAAGTTTTTTTGAATGTAAGCGCTCACTTACATATTAAATTAGTCAAATTACTATTTAAACTATTTAATATTAAAATAAAATAAGTTTAATCAGGTTTATGGTATTTTTGGGTTAGTAAATGGAATATCAATTTATTTTTTTGCAATGTCTTTTATCACTTCGCCGGCAATTATAAGTCCTGCAACGGAAGGCACAAAGGAAACACTGCCCTTTACCTTAAATTTCACGTTCTGATTAATGGCGCAGTCATTCGTGTTAATGGCATGTTCCTTGGAGTACACCACTTTTAGTTTTTCTATATTTCTTTTTCTCAGGTCTTTTTTCATAATTCTTGCAAGTGGACATACGGAAGTCTCATAGATATCGGCAACTTCAAACATTGTAGGATCTAATTTATTTCCCGTCCCCATTGAGGAAATTACCGGCACATCAATGGCATCACATTCACATATGATTGCAATTTTGGCCATTATGGTATCCACGCAGTCAACGGCATAAGAGAGGTCTTTTGTAATGATGTCTATTTTTGAATCTGCTAAATAGAATTCCTTATAAACTTCAATATTTGCATTGGGATTGATTTCCAAAATTCTTTCTTTCATCAAATCAGCTTTATATTTGCCGATTGTGTTTACTGTTGCAATCAGTTGTCTATTGATATTGCTTTCATCTATTTTGTCATAGTCCACTAAAATGAAATTTCCTATTCCGCTTCTGGCAAGCCCTTCACAAACAAAGGAACCTACTCCTCCAATACCAAAAATGGCAACTTTGGCATCATTTAATTTTTTCATTCCTTCATTTCCAATTAACATTTCTGTTCTTGAAAATTTATCTTCCATTTCCCCTCACCAAAAAATTTAATTTGATTCAGTTAATTATATTATTATTGAAGTTACACTAATAAAAACTTAATGCAAAAAGAATTTTCATGGGGATTTTCATGATAATAGACACACATTGTCATATTTACAGTAGTGAAATGGAAAACGCAGAAGAAATAATAGCCGAAGCTAGAAAAAATGATATCTGTGTGATATTGAATGGAATTGATGTTTCAAGCAATAGGGAAGTATTGGATTTGGCCGATAAATATGATAATGTCTATGCTGCTTTAGGTTATTTTTATTCAGTTGCTGATGAAATAACTGATGAGGATATTTTTCTATTGGATGGGCAGCTTGAAAATGATAATGTAATTGCAGTAGGTGAAATTGGTCTTGATTATTACTATACAAAGGATAATGCGGACAAACAAAAGGAACTCTTTGAAAAAATGCTTGATTTAGCACAAAAGCACTCTTTGCCTGTAATTGTCCATTCCCGTAAATCCATGCAGGATACTTTTGATATATTGAAAAAGCATGATGTTATCGGATCCATGCACTGCTATCAGGGTTCAGCCGAAATGGCTCAGGAATTTATCAAATTGGGCTTTTATATAGGTATTGGAGGGCCGATTACTTATGCCAACAATAAGAAAACAAGAAATGTTGTAAATAAAATTGACATTAATCATTTGATTGTAGAAACAGATTCACCATATTTGACTCCCCAAGAAAAAAGGGGCGAGAAAAACACCTCACTTAATTTAAAATATATTATACGACAAATAGCCCAGGAACTGGATTTGGCTGAAGATGAAGTCATTGAAATTACCACAGAAAATGCAAAAAAACTTTTTAAAATATAAATGTCATTGATGTAAAAATTCTTATTTTAACTAAATATTCTAAAAACCCGGTAAAATTAATTTAACTCATAACTTGGGTTTTATATAGGATAAAAACAATAATAATTTTATGAAATTTAAAAGTATAATTATAATATCTGAAATTATTAAAAATAATGTATCTGAAAAATATTTATTATCTTTTGAGGAATTTTTACTTTCCGGTTCGATTTTTACCCGCCCATCTGAATTTTTAGCTGGAGTGGTAATTTTTTTAATAGTTACTGAAATTATTCTAGTAATTATCTCATTTGCATTGAATTTACCATCATCCATATTATTCACACCTTTGGTAATTTTTCCAGCAATTTATACATATATTTCTGTAAAACAGGAAAGAAATGTACAGGAAATTGAAAAATCAGCACCGGATTTCTTAAGACAACTTTCAAGCATGTTAAAAGTTGGTCTCAGTTTTGAAAATGCCATGGAAGATATGTCTAAATATGGCCAGGGACCCCTATACGATGAAATGAGACGAACAATTTTGGAAATAAGGATGGGAAGGAATTTTGACGAAGCATGGATAGCAATGAGCAAGAGATTAAAGTCAAGGGAACTTGAACGTATTTTTATCATAATACTTGATGGTCGTAAGAGCGGATCCAGTATGGCTGATGTGATAATGAACATTTCTGATGACTTGAGGGATTTGCTTGCAATCAAGCAGGAGAGGAAATCCTCTGTAATGATGGCCGTGATGTTTTTGATAATCTCAGCCGTTATTGCAACGCCTTTTGCATTGGGTATGGTCAGTGTTTATGCGGGATTTATGGAAAGCTTCGGTCAGGTATCTGATTTAGTGGCTACAGCACCTATTGCTGGTCAGTTTTACCTTGTAATTCATTCGGCTTTAGTAGGTTTGATTATAAGTGTCATTATGTATGGTGATTTCAAAAAGGGTATTAAGTTTTCCGTTCCGATTGTTGTAGTGGCATATGGGATATTTTATTTAATATCTAATTTTGGAGCGTCAATGCTTACTGGGGGATTTTGAAATCTTTTTTTCTGTTCTGAATCTATTAAAAAAATAAGTGGGGGTTTATTTAACCCCTTATTGTAATTTTGTTTGCAATGTTGAAGTCGTTGTAGCTGGATGTTATGATGTATTGGCCGGCCATTATGTTTATGTTTAATTTGGCTACACCGTCACTATCTGTTTTTCCGTTATATATTACGCCGTTGATGTTGAATTTGATGGTTTGTTTTGGATATGCTTTTCCCTGGCCGTCAACAAGTTTGGCTTTGAATTGTGATCCGTCCATGTATTTCATTACTAAATCATTGGCGCTTAATATTGGTAGGACTTCAATGTTGTTTCCTTGGCTGCAATCTTTGTAATATGTTGTTATTGTGTAGTTGCCTTGGCCTAGGTTTATGTTTAGTTTTGCGTGTCCTGTTTCGTTGGTTGTTCTTGTGTAGAATACTCCGTTGATGTTGAATTTTATTTCTTCGCCTGCACCGACATATCCTCCGTCAGCAGAGTGTATGCGTACAACGAACTGTGAGGCGTTCCTGTAGTACTTGGTTAAATCATCAGATTCAATCAATGAAATTACAGTTATTGTGTCGGATTTCATTTCACCGGTTACTGGGTTGGTTGCAGTTATGATGTAGGTGCCTGCATCCAAGTTGATGTTTAGTTTTGCAGTTCCGTTTCCGTCTGTTGTGCGGTTGTATATAATTCCATTGATGTTAAAGGAAACTTGGATGTTTGCCAGTATGTTGGCGTTTGAATCAATGAATTTTGCATTATATTGTGTATCGTTTCTGAATATCTTAACAACATCGGATGCATCTATAGTGGATTTGACAGTTACTGTGGAGTTGACAGTTATGTCATCAACATTAACACTGACTGGATATTCTCCACTGTCCAGGTTGATGTTGAGTTTTGCAGTTCCGTTTTCATCGGTGGTTCTGGTGTATGTAATGCCGTTGATTGTAATTTCTACTGTTTTGTTTGAAACAGCCTGTCCTTTGGTGTCAGTTACTGTTACAGTGAACTTTTGAGGATCTTTATAGTATTTGGTTAGGTTCTGGGCAGTTACAGTTAGGGTATCATTTCTGTTAACTGCAATGTTAACTGTAGTTGAATTTTTAACGTATGCTTCCTCATTAATGGTAACCGTAATGGTTGCATTGCCTTCACCTACAGCAAGCACTTTTCCAACACGGTTTTTGCTTTGGACGGTTACGACAGATTCATCACTGGAAGTGAAAATGTAATCCAAATCTTCAGGATTTGTAGTGACATAAATGCTGCCGTCTTCTCCAATGATTAACTCTAAAGAGTCAGGTTCAGCAATAATGCTTGCCTTTTTCAAGTTAACAGTAACGCTGATGGTCTTGTTTTCGGCCGCAGCATACTTGTTGTCTCCTTTAAAGCTGACAGTGATTGTTGCATTGCCTTCAGCTAGAGCTATGATTTTACCGTCTTCAACTTTAACAACAGAAGAATTGCTTGATGTGTAGGTTAGATTGCCTGCATCACCGGGAGTTAATGTAGCACCGGCTGAAACTTCATCGTTAACCTCTAAAACAATAGTATCGTTTAAAACAGTGATTTCTGTAGGAACTTTGCTTACAGTAACAGTGACGTTTGTTGAATTTTCAGCATAGATTTCACCATCACCAACACTTACAGTAATGATTGCGCTACCTTCACCAACAGCAGTGACAACACCCTTTTCATCTACGGTGGCAACAGTCTCATCACTGGATGTGTAGGTAATATCAAGCAATATTGTATCAGGATGTTTGGTAGCATTGATTTTATATGTTTCATCAACTTTTAAATCCAAAGTATCGTTATCAACAGTGACACTGGCGTCATTCAAGCTGACATTTACTGTAATGGTTTTGTTTTCTGCTGCAGCATACTTATTGTCTCCTTTAAAGCTGACAGTAATGATTGCTTGGCCTTTACCATTAGCAATAACATTTCCTTTATCATCAACAGTAACAATATTCTCATCACTGGATGTGAAAGATACATTGCCTGCATCAGTCGGTGTTAAATTAGCAGCAATAACAGTTTCATCACCAACAAACAAGTCTAATGAAACAGAATCAACAGTGATTTCTGTAGGAACTTTTTTTACAGTAACTGTAACTGTGGTTGAATTTTCAGCATATATGCCGTCGCCGCCGACAGTAACGGTAATTGTGGCATTACCTTCACTGACCGCTACAATATTGCCATCTTTATCAACGGTCACAACAGAAGAATTGCTGGAAGTGAAATTAACTGTTAAATCTTTAGGTTCTGTGGTGGTAATGAGATTAAATGTATCATCAACCAATAAATCCAAAGTAGCATTATTAACGCTGACACTGGCATCATTCAAGCTGACAGCGACTGTGATAGTTTTATTATCAGCCGCAGCATACCTGTCAGTGCCATTGAATGAATAGGTAATGGTGGCTGTGCCTTCACTTAAAGCGATAATCTGATTATCCAATAATTTAATAATGGAAGAATTGCTTATTATATAAGTTAAATTACCTGCCTCTGAAGGATTTAAACTAACACCACTATCAACTTTATCATTAACCTTCAAATCAAGAGTTTCATTTTCAGTAATAATTTCAGTAGATATTTTGCTTACAGTAACGGTCACATTTGTAGAATTTACGGCATAGGTTTCACCGTTACCTACAGTTAATGTAATAATGGCTGTACCTTCGCCTACGGCTTTCACATTGCCGTATTCAGTAACACTAGCAACGGATTCATTGCTTGAGGCATAGTAAACAGCCAGGAAACGTGGATTGGCTGTAGCGTTAATAATACAAGTATCATCAACATATAAATCTATCGTGTCGTTTTCAACGCTGACGCTCGCATCATTCAATGTTACAGTAACCGTTATGTTTTTGCTTTCGGCCGCCTTGTACTTATCGTCACCTGCAAATGAAACAGTAACTGTGGCAGTACCATTTTTGCGAGCATAGATAATGCCATCATCTGATACCAGGACAATATCTTCATTATTTGATACGTATTTAAGATTTCCAGCCTCTGAAGGGAATAATGCCGCTAAATCACCAATACTTTGATATGCTTTCAATTCAATAGTCACATTTGTCAGAGTAATTTCGGTAGCAATTTTGCTAACAGTTAATGTTACATTTGTGCTTGATGCAGTGTAGTTTTTGCTGCCTTCAAATGTTACTGTAATAATGGCCTTTCCTTCACCAATTGCTTTGATGTTTCCGTCTTGATCAACTTCAACTACGCTTGTATCATTGCTTGTGAATTTAATATTGCCAACCGCATCACCGGGTGTTAAATTATAAGTAATCTGTGCTGTATCATCAACAAATAAACTGGAAGTGGTATTTGCAATGATTTCAGTCGGAATAATTAAGATATTGGCCGTAGCCTTAGCTTCAGAGTTTTCATAAATGTCGTCACCTGAATAGGTGAATGTCCAGTTGTATTGGCCAACAGAATAAGCACTGTTCGTTATATTCACGATTAAATATCCATTGTCTTTTATGCCGATTTGTGATACATTCAACATTTCACCATTGCTAATGGTTAAGTTGCCCGTTGCATTTTCCGGTAAAGTAACAGTAAACATTACGCCTTTTGTATCATTGACATAAATATCATGGGATTTTACTTTAATATCTGATTTGAGCTTATTAACAGTTAAAGTTCCAGTAGCGGATGAATTTAAAAATACATCATCACCGGAATATGAGACAGTGACTTCGTATTCATCCGGCAGAATATTATCTGGAAGCTGAATTGTTTTATTCAAATCAAGATTTTCAAATGTTTTATTGTACTTTTTACCTGTTAAAGTAATATTGACTTTTCCTGTTGCAGTACTGTTGTAATCAAGAATGACTGAAGTGTTTTCACCATAACTAATCTCTTGAGGCTCAATTTTAACAGACAAATCAACACTCCTTTTATTGTTATCAAAAAAGATTGTATATTCAGCATTCTCCACACTTGCAGTTACGCTGCCTTGACCAACTTTGGTTGCTCTATATTCAGCGGATTTATCTAATGTAGTGCTGTTTGAAACCTCACCATTAGTTGCAGTTAACGTTAAGTTAACAACAGGTAATTTGCTGTTCTCATATTCATAAATATATGTACCGTTTGTTGAGTATAATTTGAATAGGACATCTGATGAATCGAAAACTGAAATTGAAGTAAGATCTGCTGTAGCATTTAAAAATAGCCAGCTGTTCATTTGAACATTAAAAGTACGTGGTGAATCCATATAATTGCTTGCATTATTTCCAAACCAGCTATCTTTTACCACGACACCTGATGAGCCGGCATAAATTTCATATGTGCAATTGTTGTTTAAGAAAATTGCATTTGTAATCTCAGCATCCAAACCCTCATCGTAACTGAATTGGATTATTGCATTTGATGCAGTGTTGTTAATATATGTTCCGGCAATGTTTGAATTTGA
>NZ_JAZRKF010000036.1:0-7712 GCF_045646205.1 Methanobrevibacter sp.
AGCTCCAGATCTTATTCCTCCTGCAGCCACAAGACTTACCTCACTTCTTAAATTGATGTCTTTAAGAGCATCATCGGCTTTCACTATTGCCTCTATTGTAGGAATACCTGCATGTTCTGTAACTACTTCAGGTCCGGCACCAGTTCCTCCCTGCATACCGTCAACTACAATTATATCTGCACCAGCCTTAGCTGCAATTTTAACATCCTGTTCTACCCTACCTGCTGCAAATTTTACAATAATAGGTATTTTCCAATCAGTGATTTCCCTCAGTTGATCGATTTTCATTCCTAAATCCTCAGGTCCTACAATATCCATATGTCTGGCAGGACTTAATGCCGAAGTTCCTTCAGGAATGTTACGGACTCTAGCAACTTCTGCTGTTACCTTATGGGCAAGAAGGTGTCCTCCCATACCTGATTTTGCACCCTGACCTATTTTTATTTCAACAGCTTCAGCATTGTTTAAATAGCTGGCTGAAACTCCAAAACGACCTGATGCATACTGGGCAATCAGCTTATCTGCATAATGCCTTTCTTCAGGAAGCATTCCTCCTTCACCGGTGTTGGTTATTGAACCTACTTTACTGCTTCCAATAGCCAATGCCATTTTTGCCTCCTTACTTAGCGCACCAAAAGACATTGCTCCAATCATAATCGGCGTATCAATTTCGATTGGATTTTCTGCAAACCTGTCTCCAAGCACTACTGAAGTTTTACAGGTTTCCCTGTATGAATCAATTGGAGGTCTTGACACCTGTGCCGGCAATATGCTTAAATCATCAAATGTCGGGATTTTTCTGGTTAATCCGCAACCACGTACCTTATATGATCCTGTTTGACTTTTACGTTTAATTTCAACCATTGTTGAATTTGACCATACGCCTCTTCCTTCATCAACAAGCGGCCTAACATATATTGCATGTGTCGGACACATCTCTTCACAGATTTTACATCCTACACAATTTTCCTGGTGTATTGGCAGAGGTTCATCATTAATTACTTCATATACATTGTGAGGGCAATTTGAATAACAGCTATAACAGTTTTTACATGAGGATTTTTTAGGATTGTCACATAAATACCAGCAACAGCCAGGCCTATCATTATTCTGCCTACATATCTCTATTTTCCTTTCAACAGTAAATGACATCTAATTCCCCCCCTCATTTACATTTCTTAATGGCTTGAATACCGGACAGACAGAATATTTTGTTCCTCCGGATTTAATAACCTCATCGATATCACTTGTTAGCTTTGCATAAGGTTTCCAGGCCAGATAATCCTCTTTATCAACAATCAGTGCATCGGTTACAATATCATTAGTCAATAAATAGTCCAACAATGTTGTAACTATAGAACCGTCCTGACCCTGACTGTGTTTTAGGGATTTGACAGACAATATTTTTATAAAGTCACCGATTGCTTTTGAATTGTCATTTCTCAAATTCTCAGGTATAAAAGTTCTTGGGCAAACCGCAAAGCACGCATGGCAATCCTGAGGACATTCTCCTCTCATTATCGGTTTTGTATCATCAATTGTTATCAGATTGTCAGGACATATGTATTCGCATGCTCCGCAGAGCACACATGCCCCAATATCGATGACATTTGATTTTAAATCTAAAAAATTAGATTCTGAGATTTCGTTTGCGATTAAATCATCGGATTTATCCCTTTGATACAATACGGGTCTAGCAAGGAATTCTCTTTTTTCTATCTCTTCCAGATTTTTATTTATTTTATTTTCTGCAAGTCTGTTTAATAAATCAAATTGTGATTCTGTAAGCTCCTTGGCTTCAATGAATTTTTGATCCAATGCTCCATTGACAATTTCTGCACCCTTTTCGGTTCTCACTATCAATGTTGACCATCCTTCATCTGATCCTATTGAACCTATTGAAATGTCAGATGTTTCTGATGTCAATTCAGCACATATATTACAGTTTTTTCTGATTATCCTTTTAGCTATTGATATCGGTATTTTTACAGTTTCTCTGGTTTTCAATGATAAAAATACAAATCCTTTAGTTATTTGGAATTTTTCAATATCCTCCATTTTCAAATCGTACTCTTTCAAGAGATTTTCAAAGTATTTATATGAAAAATTTTCCATACAGAATAAGCCCAGTTTAACGTCAATAGGGCTATCAGTATAATGTTGAAGTTTGGAGGCTGCCATAATTTCACATGGAGTTCCAACCATTGCTATTCTATGTTCACTCATCTTATCAGCCCCTATTGCATATTAACAATTTTTTTGAAATTCGCATAATCGCTGTCAGTAAGCTCAAAATCATATTCGGTTAAAATTTCTTTCAGTTCCTTAATATCCTCAGTTGTGGCTTTTTCCATAACAGCATTTTTTCCTAAGCTTTTCACATCTCCAAGAACAAATATGCTTCCCCTCATAATTGATTCGCCAACGTCATCGGTCACATCACCAAGAATTATGAGTTTACCTCCCATCATAAGCAATCCGGTCATGAATCCGCTGTTTCCTCCAATTATTACGGTTCCACCTTTCATGATTTCTCCTGTTCTTGAACCAGTACTTCCTTTTACCAGTACTGTTCCACCATAGATTCCCTGTCCTGCGCCGTCACCTGCTGTACCTTCAATGATCAGTTCCCCTTCGGTCATGTTGTCTCCAGCAAACCATCCGGCATTTCCGTTGATATGTATCCTTGGTCCGTTAACCATTGTCCCAACAAAATAACCTGCAGAACCATTGATTTCTATGTCCACATCACCAGTCAAACCTGCACAGATATTGTGTTTGGATTCTGGATTTTCAATAATGAGTTTATCATGATTTGTGGCTTGTTCTTTTATGGTACGGTTTAATTCTTTTTCAGCCATTTCATTCGCATCAATTACATATTCTTTCATGGATAAACCCCCTTAGATGGTGTAAGCCCTTGTTTCACCAGGGTAAATTTGTTCTATCTGATTGGAATCTGTAACATCATGCAATGCCATCTCTTCTGATGCTATTGCAAAAATCTCATCAGTTTCCACCATTACTCCTGGCCTGAGACCAAGTTTATCCTTTGCAATACCTATTCCATTAGGTGTTCCCACCAATATTGAAAATGGACCGTCCAAATCAATTACTGCCTGGTCTAAAGCTTCTTCCAGTTTGTATCCCTGGTTGAGTTTATCTGCCATATAGTGAACAATGCACTCGGTATCGTTGAATGATTCAAAAGTATGGCCTTTTCTTTCTAAGGGATCTCTTATTTTCCAGTAATTGGTGATTTGTCCGTTATGGACTACTGTTATGTCCGGTATGATGTAGCTTTGATATGGGTGTGCATGATAACGGTCTACGCCACTTTCAGTTGCAAAACGGGTATGTCCTATTCCATGTGTTCCCATCCTGCTTTGAACATCGAATCTTTCTGCAATGTCCTTTACTTTTCCAATATCCTTTATCATTTCAAATGAATGAGAACCATTGATAACCCGTACGTTTTCCAATTCATCTATTTCACGTATATATGGTTTTAAAAGAGAGAACTCATCCAATGTTATTTTACATTTATATACGTCTGAGTCTCCTACAGACTCGATTAGCTGCTCTTCAAAAATTGGACTTATTTGAGTTAATAATGATTTTAAATTATCCAATGCTCCCCTTTTTCTTTTTACTTCAATATTTAATTGATAGTAATTTTCAGGAAAATCCAAACTGCCGTATATTGCATAACCTGCTGAGTCCGGACCCCTATGCTGTAGGGATTCCAACATGGATGTTAATGCATCCCCTACAGGGTGAGCTTTTTTATCCTTGTATATTACACCTGCTATTCCACACATTTTTTCAACCTCAATTACATATGCCTCATGTAAAAAATATTCAAAAATTACATTATGCCTTTTAAAAATAATAATCGCTAAATCTTGATTCTAAAATTACAATATGCCTTAAAATTAATAATTCTAAAATTTCAAACTGTTTACAAAATATTCCTAACTTTTAATGATTCCCTCTTATTTTCAACCTCCAGAAAAATTTTTGAATGGTGGAGAAATCTTAAATCTTTTCCACCAATTCCGATAATTGAATAACTTATACGTTTAAGTATTCATCCCTTTCATAATCGAATACCTGTATCCTATAAGCATCCCATTCAGCCCTTTTGATATCGTAGAACTGATTGAATACTTTTTGCCCAAGAGCATTTATGACTACTTCATCCTCTTCTAATGAATGGTATGCTTCCCATAAACTTGTTGGTAAATTATCAATTCCTTTTTGAGCAATTTCATCTTCTGAATATGCAAACAGGTTTTCTTCAGTTGGTTCACCAGGGTCAATTTTATTATCCATACCATCCAAACCTGCTTCAAGTAAAACTGCAAATGCAAGGTAAGGATTACATGATGGGTCAGCGGATCTGCATTCAATCCTTGTTCCTAATCCACGGGATGCAGGAATCCTTAATAATGTTGATCTATTTTTAAAACCGTATGCTATGTAACATGGTGCTTCATAACCCGGCACCAAACGTTTATAAGAGTTAACGGTTGGAGATAAAATTGCTGATAACGCAGGAGCATGTTTTAACAATCCTCCAATGAAATATAATGCATCCTGAGATATTTGATTTTCAGTATTTGGGTCATAGAAGATATTTTCCCCGTCTTTAAATAGACTTTGATTACAGTGCATTCCACTACCGTTAATTCCAAGGAATGGTTTTGGCATGAAAGTTGCTTTGAAACCTAAATTATTTACAACAGCTTTAACAGCCTCTTTAAATGTTATAACTGCATCAGCTGTTTTTAAAGCATCAGCATACTTGAAATCGACTTCGTGCTGTCCTGCTGCCACTTCATGGTGACTTACTTCAACATCGAAATCCAATTTTTCTAAACCCAGTACAATCTCTCTTCTAATGTCAGTACCCTGATCCAATGGTTCAACATCAAAGTATTCTGCTTCATCTGCAGGAACATATTTTCCATTTTCATCTTTCCTTATAATGAAGAATTCAGGTTCAGGACCCATATTAAATTGATATCCTCTTTTTTCTGCTAATTGTAATGATTTTTTAAGAACACCTCTTGGATCGCCGTCATATGGTTTTCCATCAGTAGTGAAAATATCACATATGAATCTGGCGGTACCTTTCACTTCAGGTCTCCATGGGATTGTTGAGAAAGTGTCAATATCCGGTTTTGCAAGTAAATCACTGTCATTAATTGAAGCTAAACCTGCTATTGATGAACCATCAAACAATAATCCGTCATTTACAATATCTTCAACATCACTTGCTTTTTTAAGAGGTACAGCCATGCTTTTAGGTAATCCGTGAATATCGGATAGCTGTAACTTCAAAAATTTTATATCATTTGCTTCGATTGTCTTAATTACTTGGTCTAATTTGTTATCTTTTGCTGACATTTTTTCACATCATTTTTTTAAGTACATATGCCACTAGTTTAAGAAAAGTGGAAAACACTTTTGACTAAATGAATTTAATTAAATGCATAGTCGGAAGGAAACTTCCTTCCGAATAATGTTATATCCCTATTGATATATAAATGTTTTGAAAATAACAAAAATGTAAACTAAAAATTTATTATTTCTTTTCATAATTTATAATACGGAGTCAGATGATGGTTTTTATTCCATGTCCGAATATTCTATACTATTTTACATGTTAATTTCAGATCTACAATACTTTTTCAGCTCATTAAACATTAATATAATCAAATTGAAATCTCAATTTTTTTAAAATACAAACATTTAAATATTCAAAACAACAATAATGTTATATCGGAAGTATACTTCCGGAATGTTACTTCCGATTAAATTAATTAAATTTTTTAAAATAAATTATTATAGAGAAGATAAAATGGATGTTATGTTTAGTGCAGGAGACACGGCATGGATACTTATTTGTAGTTTACTCGTACTTTTAATGAGTATTCCTGCTGTTGCATTTTTTTATGGAGGATTAAGTAAACGTAAGAATGTTTTAAATACTATTTTTTTAACTTTTATTGCTTTTTCAATTGTAAGTGTAATATGGGTGATATTCGGATATCAATTTGCATTCGGTAATGATATATCAGGTATTATAGGATCACCAACTAATTTCTTCTTACAGGGAATTGCATTAGATGATTTAACAGGAACAATTCCAACATTATTATTTGTCATGTTCCAATGTGCCTTTGCAGGCCTTACAGTAGCTCTTATTTCAGGAGCATTGGTTGGAAGAATGAAAACAAAAGCATGGATAATTTTTGTAATAGTATGGGCATGCCTAGTCTATATCCCTGTAGCCCATTGGGTATGGGGAGGAGGATGGCTAGCACAATTAGGCGCACTTGACTTTGCAGGCGGTGCAGTAGTTCACATGAACTCCGGTGTAGCTGCATTGGCTGTTGCATTAGTATTAGGTAAAAGAAAAGACACATCACTTATTCCACACAACTTAGGATATGCAGTTCTCGGAGCTGCATTACTCTGGTTCGGATGGATGGGATTCAACGGAGGATCAGGTCTTGCAGCTAATGGGCTTGCAGCAAATGCAATAATTGTATCAAATGTTGCAGCAGCATTAGGTTTAATCATTTGGACCGCTTTGGATACTTACATTGTAGGAAAACCTACAGTTTTAGGCGCAATTTCCGGAGCAGTTGCAGGTCTTGTGGCCATTACTCCTGCAGCAGGATTTGTTGATGTTCCTGGTGCAATGGTAATTGGTGCAGTAGCTCCATTTGTCTCATACTTTGCAATATACTACTTAAAAGCAAAACTCGGATACGATGATGCTTTAGATGTATGGGGAATTCACGGAATGTCTGGTGTTTGGGGAGCACTCGCAACAGGAATCTTTGCAGTGCCTTCCGTAGGTGGAGTTGCAGGATTAATTGCAGGAAATCCTAACCAAGTGGTCATTCAAATAATAAGTATTGTTGCCACACTCGGATACTCTTTTATAATAAGCTTTATACTTGCCAAAGTTCTAGATAAAGCATTAGGTGGAATAAGAGTAGAAGACCACGAAGAAATCAATGGTCTCGATGCAAATCTTCATAACGAATCAGCATATAATCTTAACTAGGTGTAAAAATGAAAAGTATAGTTGCAATTATAAGACAAGAAAAATACCAGGACGTTAAAAAAGCCCTTTTAGAAGTAGGCTGTGAAGGTATGAACGTCACTGAAGTAAAAGGGCGAGGAAGCCAAAGAGGAATTAAAGAAACATACAGAGGATCCAGTTACTGTATTGATTTAATCCCAAAAACACGTATTGAAATCGTTGTTAAAGATGAAGGTGTAGACACCATTGTTGAAGCAATTAAAAAAGGTGCTTATACTGGAAATATTGGAGATGGAAAAATATTCATTCACCCAATCGACAATGTGATTAGAATAAGAACTGGTGAAGAGGGTGATAATGCAGTATAACTAATCCCTTTACAAATTTAAAAATTTATATTAATCCCTAGGGAAAGTGTAATCACTTCTCCCTTTTTAATACTTTTTTTAATTCTCTGAGAATATAACTGATTGATGAATAGAGGATGAAACTATTAATTAGAATAATTGAGTGTTGGCAGAAATTATTTAATTTTGAACATTTTTCATTTTTCTCCTTTAAATTTTTTAGATCAATATTTTTAATTTGAGGATATGAATCTTATTGCATTAATAACTGAATATAAATCCATTTCATTCTCTTTAATAAG
>NZ_JAZRKF010000037.1:0-19562 GCF_045646205.1 Methanobrevibacter sp.
TTCCAATTCTTCGTTTAAACTGTCATCTAGTTCCATAAATTTTTTTATTAAATCTTTAAGTTCACTCATAATATCACATAAAAATAAGTATTTTTTAAACAAATAAGCATTCTCTTCCTAAACACCACTAAAGGAATACAAACGAATGCTTATCATTAACCATCACCATTGTTCATATTATAAAAAAAAGTATGTAAAATATGAACAATACTATTTTACTACTTCAAAGTATATAAGTCTTTAGTTTTTTCCACTCATTATATATACATCTTAGTAATATAATATTAAACAATGAAAAGAATTATTTTATTTATATTGGTATTCCTTTTGATTGGATGTGTTTATGCAAGTGATTTTTCAAAAATCACCGTTAATAGGGTTGATTTTGAAATTCCAAATGAATACTCTTTAGGTGATACCATGAAAGGAAAATACGTCTATAAGGACCTTACAACCTTTGCGATTTTATGCGTAGATGACTATCTTGTCGGCAGTTATGGCGGATATTATGATATTGCAGACGATTCACGTGATCTGTCCATTGACGGTCGCCCGGCAACTCTATTGACGATGTATAATAAATATATTCAAAAAAATGTATCATATCTTTATTTCCCGGTTAACAGGTCAGTTTACTGCATCTGCTTTCAGGGAAATGACGTTAATGAAAACATATCCCATATAGTTGAGTCCGCATCAGAGTCAGAAATGTCAACAGATACGTTCTATGGTATGTTGGATGAGGCATACAAGGCCCATGAGGACAGACAGTATTATGATAGAATTACTGCTGATTATTCGGATTATGTATCTAAAACAAATCAGCATAAGGACACTTCAAATGACCGTCTGGTTAAATGGTATCTGCTCTCACATGGTAGGTGAAAGAAATGTATTGCCCGAAATGTCATAAAAAATATGATGATGGAAACGTCTTTTGCGTAGACTGCGGCACCAGACTTATTGAAGGTAATGGTGATGTTAGAGAGTCAAATCCTATTGAAAGACACTCTTCACGATTTAAAACGGCCAATAATAAAAATGACGTTAAAGTCAATTCACAGGCCAGGGCTCATCCATCATCAAATGACAAGATGGATATTTTAATACTGCAGAACAAGGAATTGATTAAACAGAACAATAGGATAATAGATCTTTTGGAAAAGCTTGTTCGCTAAAAATCACTTTCGATGGCCTTGATTAAGTTATAGATTAACTTGTTTGTACTTACGTCAACGCCGTAATTTTCTCCAAGCTCAATTACCTTTCCGTTTAATGTGTCAATTTCCGTTTTTATTTTTCTTTTTATGTCCTGGTGTGTTGATGAGTAGTGGTTATATGTGTCGGGAACAAGCTTTGTGTAGAAAATTTCCCTGTATTCATCCGCTGTCTTCCAGAGTGTTTCATATGGGGATGCATCAATCACTTCAAATATCTCATCAATGATTTTATCCATTATCTCTTTTGTATATTCGTTTTCAGTCAGTTTTCCGTAGGTGACATCAAGAATGGCTCCCAATGGATTCAGACTGCAGTTGTAAAGCATTTTTGCCCAGAGATACTTGTCCACTTCATATGAAAGTTCACAATTGATTCCGGAAGCCGTAATCTTATCTGCAATTGTTTGCAAATGGGATATGTCTTCGCCCTGAAGAGATCCAAGAAGCATCGGTTCTGTATAGACTGTAATTTCACTGATATTTTTTTCAGGTCTTGTAAAGCCTGTAATTATACGTGCGCAGAATACTTCATCCGTTTTAAAGTATCTCAGGAATGGCTCATCGTTTCCAAAGCCGTTCTGAATTATTAGAATTTTGAAATTCTCTTTCAGGATGTCTCTTGCATCATTTAACCTTTTGCTTATATCGTCATTTGCTGTAGTTTTACTAGTTATGCATACATAGTCGAAAGTATCTTTTGGAATTTCTTCATAGCTTTCAAATACGCTGAATTCATCTGGATTAAAAGAGTAGTTTGTAAAAAGACCTGTCCTTTTAATGCCTGACTCTTTCATTTTCGCTGCAGTTTCCTTTCTTGCAAGAAATGATACATTCACATCCTGTGAAAGCAGTGATGTTCCAATTCCGATTCCGACCGCTCCGGAGCCAATTATCAAAATATTCATGATAATATATTTGTCATGTGCAGAGAATATTTTTTTCTATTATTTTTTTACACTTGAAATGCATCTACAATATTTAGTTAAAAGTCTTTATTTTATAAAAGAAGTGTTTTAATGAAGTATTTGGATATTATTTGTATACTCATTTAAACGTATATTTCTATTGTAAAAATTTTTTTGGTGATGGTATAATTTTTTCAGTCACTGATATCATAATCATCAAGTATTATGAATTCAAAGTCGGGGTATTTTTCCTTGATTTTAGCATAGATTTCTTCTTTTATCTGTTTTCTGTCGGCATCAAAGTCAACGATTATATCAAAGCTTGCGTTTTTAGTGCCTTCATATACGTAAAATCCGTGAATCTGTAAAACTTCGTCATATTGGGAAACGATTTCATCAAGGTCCTTTCTGATATAGTCATATTCACCGTTGATTGCATAGATTCCAATGGTAAGGCCTATCTGAAATTCCCTGTAGATTTTTTCCCTGATTGTACGTGTCAGGCTATGGATATCGCTTGCAGTCAAATTGTGGTCAACTTCAATGTGTACGGATCCGACCATGGTTTCAGGTCCGTAGTTGTGAAGAACCAAATCATATGCTCCGTAAACGCCGTCAACTTCCTCAATTGATTTTTTTATTTGTACAGATAAATCATGGTCCAGCCTGTCTCCAAGCATGCTGTTGATTGTTTCCCTAATCATGTCAATACTTGCCTTTATGATTACAAGGGATATTATTACTCCCAGAATTCCCTCAAGACTTATATGGAAAAATATTGAAATGATAGCTGCAACCAAGGTGGAAAATGAGAGTATTGCATCGAAAAATGCATCACTTCCGGAAGCTACAAGAGCCTGTGAGTTTATCTTTTCTCCAACACCTTTTACATAGCGTCCCAATACGAATTTAACCACAACAGCCACTGCAATTATTATTAATGATACTGTGGTGTATGATGTTACGTCCGGATTGAATATTTTAGGCCATGATTCCATGAATGCGGTTATACCTGCCCACAAAACGATTGCCGCAATGATTATTGATGAGAAATATTCGATTCTCCCATAACCATATGGGTGTTCTTTATCAGGTGCTTTTCCGGCCAGTTTCGTCCCGATAATAGTGATTATTGATGACAGTGCATCTGTAAGGTTGTTTACCGCATCCAATGTAATGGCTATTGAGTTTACCATAATTCCTATGACTGCTTTAAATGCTACAAGTATCAGGTTTACAACGATTCCTATGACACTTGTTTTGATGATTGTTTTTTCTCTTGATTCGTTTTCCATGAATAAACTCTGTTTTTTATACAATTTAAAGTTTAAATAGTAATGTATTAATAGGTACTTTTGATGAATAATAATATATGAAAATATTAGCACTTAACGGAAGTCCGAGAAAAAGGGGAAACACAAATCGTGTTTTGGATGAGATGATAAAAGGCTGTGAGGAAAACGGCCATGATGTGGAAAAGTACTTTTTGGATAAGCTTGAAATCAGCCCGTGCAGCGGCTGTGAAATCTGTGCCAAAGGAAAAGACTGCAGGTTTGAAGACGACGGTGCAGAAATCATCAACCAGCTGGCTGAAGGCGCAAGCCTTATAGTTGCTTCACCAATATACTTCGGTCAGATGACTGCACAGCTTAAGACAATAATCGACAGATTCTATTCCATTTTCAACAATCCCGACAAGCACTTTGAAGGCAAGGTTGCAGTAATTTTCACCCACGCATATCCGGGAGACGATTTCTACAAGCCATACATCGATCTGGTATTGAAACAGCCTTTCGAGATGAACACCGAACTTGAAATCGTTGACTGTCTTGAAGTTGGAGGCGTCAAATTCATAGGTGATGCAGATAAGGCAGAAGACGCATTAAAAAGAGCCTATGAAATAGGATTGAAATTCTAGATTTAGCACCATCACCATAAAATTAATTTACTTTACTATCAATATATTATCATAGGTTGTGTTAACTTTGTCAGGTCAGTGGAAAATCTGTTATAATTGTCACCATAAGGTTGATGTTTCAGCTAAATCATGTCCCTATTGCAATGAGGATTATTTTAAAGAAATAGATATTTCTTTTGATGAAATGGCTGAATATGAACCAATAAAATCTGAAATTAAAGAACTTTTTGAATACTGTGATTTGATTGATAATCGCGGTGATTATGATGAAAAATTAACGCCTATCCTCGCGGACTTTAAATCAGGAAAAGGTTCTGTTAAGGATCTGGTTCAAACCAATCTCGCTGACTTTTTAACATTCATAGCCGTTAAGGGAGACTCATTTTCCGAATTCAAACTTCTCTTTATTGATGACGTTTTGCAATTGGAATCCAATCTTGATGAACTTTATCTTGTTTTGATAAAGGGACTTGACGGCAATTACATGAACTATCTTCCAACCTCATTTAAACTCTTTTATGAAAACGATCTGTTCCATAAGGATTTTCTTGAAAGCAAAAATTTGAACGGTTATATGGATAAGCTGTTTGAAATCTATCGCCATCTGGCAAAAGCCTTTTTTAAATGCGATAGATACACTGAACCTAAGGCATATGGCATTCTGGACAGGTATATGGACTGTCTTGCAAAGCATATCATTCGCTTTAAGCGTGATTATCCGACAGGAAACTTTAAGGAACCTTATGACAACGATCATGTAAATAAGGTACTGGAATTACTCACAAACTGCGAGAACATCGATGATTTTCATGGAAACTTCATAGCCAATACCAAGGACTGGATTAACCGTTCAATTGACGGCGATGAAGACTATGATGATTTCTATAAGGAATTATCTAGAAGAAGACCTGATGTTGTTGCAGATATTTTAATGTCAAAGGATGATGTTGTAAAAGTTGATAAGAATACATTTCAAAAGAATACTGAAGAGGAAACGGAAGAATCTTTGGATGATTTGCTTGAAGAGCTGAATAGTTTAGTTGGTCTTGAAGCGGTTAAAAAGGAAGTTAACTCACTTGTAAATTTAATCCAAATCAGAAAAATCCGTGAGGAACGTGGAATGAAACAGCCTTCAATGTCACTTCACCTTGTCTTTTCAGGCAATCCCGGAACGGGAAAGACCACAGTTGCAAGGCTTCTTTCAAAAATCTATAAAAAGTTAGGTGTTTTATCCAAGGGACACCTTATAGAAACCGACAGAAGCGGACTTGTTGGAGGATATCTTGGCCAGACTGCAATAAAAACCCAGGAAGTAATTCAAAGCGCAATGGGTGGAATATTATTCATTGATGAGGCATATACCTTGGCTCCAAAAAACAAGGATGATGCATACGGCCAGGAAGCTATTGACACTATTCTTAAAGCCATGGAAGATCACCGTGATGATTTGATTGTAATCGTTGCAGGTTATCCGGGACTTATGGATAATTTCATTCATTCAAATCCGGGTCTGGAGTCCAGATTCAACAAGTACATTTTCTTTGAGGACTATAATCCCGATGAGCTCTATGGAATATTTTTAAGCATGTGTGAAAATACAAGTCTCAAGCTTGATTCAAAGGCCGATGAGTATCTTAAAGGATTGTGTGAGGATCTATACAATACCCGTGGAGATAACTTTGCAAACGGCCGGCAAATCAGAAATCTCTTTGAAAATGTTTTGACCGCTCAGGCAAACAGGCTTTCAAGTGATTTGGACATTACAGACGATGAGCTCATGACAATTATTTTGGATGATTTCAAATTTGAATAAATGTTATTTTTGCATAACAAAAAATCACTATTTTTTTAAATAATAATTGATAAATATAATATTTGGAGATGTATATTATGACTGATTTAAAAGGTTCAAAAACTGAAGAAAATTTACAAGCTGCATTCGCAGGTGAGTCCCAGGCTCACACCAAATACCAATACTTTGCTTTAAAAGCAAAAGAAGAAGGATATGTTCAAATCCATGATATTTTCATGGAAACTTCCAAAAACGAAAGAGAACATGCTAAAATCTGGTATAAACTCTTGCATGATGAAGAAATTCCAGATACCATTGCTAACTTAAACGCTGCAGCTGACGGTGAAAACGAAGAATGGACTTCAATGTATAAGGAATTTGCTGAAACCGCTCGTGAAGAAGGTTTTGCCAAAATCGCATTTTTATTTGAAAAAGTCGGTGAAATCGAAAAAGAGCACGAAGAAAGATACAGAGCTTTACTTTCAACTGTTGAAAACGAGACTGTTTTTGCAAAAGAGGAAGCTGTTGAATGGAAATGTGAAAACTGTGGATTTATCATGAAAGGTCCTAATGCTCCTGAAAAATGTCCTGTTTGTGGATATCCTAAAGCACATTTCGAACAAAGAGCTCAAAACTATAAATAATTTTATTTTTTATAAAATAAGAGATAATAATAGGTGTTTAGTGGTTGTTAAACACCTACTTTGACTTTTTTTTGGAAAATATTTGGCAGATATATTTTTCCGTTTTTTTGAATTAGAAAATTGTGGAAAACTAATTCAAATAATTCAATTTTGGAGATTGTATTAGTTTACGACTAATAATGTTTGAAAGCAATGTGTTTTCGTGTTTCACATCACTATTTAATAATGTTGTAAGAAGTAGTATATAAATGTTTCGTTATTTTTTAGGTATACCTAAACTTTTTGGTGATGTTTTCCGGAAAAAATAACTATTGTTATATAATGATAGTCTCACATCATATATAAATATAATCATTTTAATAAGATTAAATAATGTTTGATGGAGATGTCTTAAAGCAATTTTTAATAGATGAGGGTATTTCAAAGGTCGGCTATACCAGGGTAAATGTGGATGATTTTCCAAGGCTCAGCTATGGTATAGCGCTTGTTTTAAAACTTCCAAAAGAAGCTGTTCAGGCTTTGCTTGATGATGAGTTCAAGGATTACTGGAAGATATTTCATGCCCAGATTGACACTCTAACCGATATTGCATTTAAGGCTGAAAAACTAATTAATGACAATGGCTATGACGCATTTGCCCTCACGATGAAGAGAAATGAATGCGATATGGAAAAATTATTGTCAAAGCTACCATATAAGACCCTTGCAACTACATCTGGTTTGGGATGGGTTGGAAGATCCGCTCTTTTTGTATGTGAGGAATACGGCTCTGCAGTTGCACTTTCAGGAATATTGACTGACATGCCTCTTGAGGTGGGTCGTGCCATTACTGATTCCTACTGTGATGACTGTGAGGAGTGCCAGAAGGCATGTCCCGTTGATGCGATAAATCCTGTAAAGTGGAATTCAAGACTTGGAAGAAGCGACATCATTGACATTGAAACATGCAGTGAATACGTTATTGATCAGTTCCGTGCAGGTTTGGGATGCAGCAAATGCCTATGTCATTGCAGATTAACACAGGAATACTTTAAAAATAAGAGATAATTAGGCGTTTTTGGTTAAACGCCTCTGAAAAAATTGTTTGGCAGATAATTTTTTCTTATGAATTAGCAAATTGTGAAAAACTAATTCATTTTTTTTGGAGATTGTATTAGTTAAGACTAATAATGTAAAAGCAATGTGTTTTTTTAGGTAGTCCTAAACTTTACATCACTTAATTAAACATAGTTGCTCATCATATATAAAACTTTCTAATTTTTTTAGGTTAGCCTAAAAGTTTACACATAAACTATATATATACCATCTTACAAATAATTTAAACACAACTTTAATACCACGAGGCGATAACATGGAAAGTGAAAAAATTGACATAATATTTTTGATAGACAGAAGCGGTTCAATGTACGGATCCGAAAACGATACCATAGGGGGATTCAACTCATTCATTGCAAAACAGAAACAGAATGAAACCGATGCAAGGGTAACCACCATACTTTTTGACCATGGCTATGAAGTGCTCTACAAAAGAAAAAACCTTTATGACGTTGAAGACTTGACCAGAAACGAATACTTTGTAAGAGGTTCAACCGCACTTCTGGATGCAATCGGAAGAACAATCACTTCAATGGACAGGGAAATTGACAATAAGGTTCTTTTTGTAATCACAACTGACGGCTATGAAAATTCATCCAAGGAATTCACACGCCAGCAAATCAAGAACATGATCAATAATCATAACTGGGAGTTCATCTACTTGGGCGCCGATATAGATTCATATGCTGAAGCGTCAAGTATCGGAATCAGAAGCAGCAGGGTGGCCAACTACAAAAAAACCTCTGAGGGAATCAATAGGATGTATGACTGTTTAAGTGATGCAACGGTATGCTATTCAAAATGTGAAAATCTTGATGATTCATGGAAGGAAAAACTTGAGGAATAGTAATATTTTTTAAACATTTTAAATTCTACAATAGATTTTTCTTTTAATTTTTTCCACTTATTTTTTCAATTTTTTTTAATATTTTATATTAATAATGAACACATCTTATTAATATGCCCTTAAATTTTTTATTTTTTATAAATATGTATTTTATTTACCATACTTTGAACAATATATTATCAAATAGATTAATTTTTAAATATTTTTTAGAAAATTCAAGAAAAATATTGAAACTTTATATATATGAATTTTAATAACATTATATGATCAATTTAAATATTGATTGATTAATTTATGCATAATTTTTGAGATCGATTTAAAAAATTGATTACAATTTTGAAGATGTGATACTATGAAAAAATCTATATTATATATATTTGTTGTGTTAATGGCTTTATCATTAACATTAGGTGCTGTCAGCGCTGAAGATGTCGCAGAAGAAGGCAATGCTGCCGGCGGCGATATCGTTGTTACAGACATTGAAGATGTTTCAGTAGCTGATGTTGAAGTGGATGTTGAACCTCTGGCAGAAAATGAGTATGAACTATATTGGGGTGTTGGCGTAGCTAACAACGGCCCTGATACCGCTTACAATACTGTCGTACGTGTTGACGGATCAGACAACTTATTGTTATGGGATATTCCTGTAATAAGCCAAGGTACTTACTACCCTGAATATGGTGTATGGGATGTTGGTGACTTAGCTGCTGGTGAAGTTGCTGTAATGATACTCGATACCATCAAAATGGATGAAGGTCCATTCTGGGTAGATGCTATTGCTGTAAGTGATTCTGCAGACCCTGACTTAACAAACAATTATGACATTGCTTGGGTAGGTCTTGATGCAGCTGCAGCAGAAGAAACTCTTCCAGAAACCGGTAACCCATTAGCTATGGCTTTACTTGCTTTATTAGCAATTGGTGTTGGCGGAATCTCAAGAAGATTCTAAATCGAATTAAACAAATGAATTGGTCAATTAAGTTTTAACATACTGAATATATATGTATATGGAATAAGGGATTAGCTCCACCCACCCTTATCTTTATATATAATTAATGTAAATAGTATTTTCTAACTGAATTTTTTGTGTGATAAAAATGGCCGATAAAAAATTATTGAAAGATTACACTAAAGAAGAAATTGCCGAATTTAGCGCTCTTGAAAAAGAGGCTTATGACAGGGCAAACAAATTAAACAAAGAATTTATCCATATTGAAAGCCTTTTAAATGATTTGACCGAACATTGGAAAGAATATTTCATCTTCCTTGAAGATCAAAAAATATCTAAAATCTGCGAATTCTACGGCGATAAAACCGCTCCTTTTAATGATGAGTTACGTGAATCAATCGCAGACAATTTAAAAACTTCCTTAAACGGTGTTCATAAGGCGGTAAACTACAATACCAAAAAGATTGACGCCGGAAGAATAATGGATAGATAAGTGTTTAAAAACACTTAAAACCCACTTTTTTTAAAATATAATATTGAACCATCTGAATTTCTGTCCAGCATAATGGCTGATTAATATTGATGCAAGTGAAGTGGCAACATAGATAATTACCACATCAATAGGGGTCACTGCCAAAAAGAAGCATAATCCGATAATTTCTACCAGGAAAAATATCAGTGAATTGTTATTGTTGATGTATGTGAAAATCCCCAAAACGACCGGCGTAAATACGATGGCCAGGATAAATCCGCAGACATGGAAAAATGGATAGATATTTCCAACATCAAGGTTAAAGATGAAAATGAATAGAAACATCTCAACAGCAGTCATAATGAATCCGAACACTCCTCCCGTAATTGCCTGAGCCATGGTATGCTTTTTTAAGGTTACACGAGACCAGATTAAAACCGGATATATCATGCCGAATAATGCACCGACAGGACCTAAAAGAATAATGAGTGCACATACAGGACCACTCAAACCTGTGGTATGAACGCTGATTTTCCATTGGGTTGTAATCAGCATCACAATAAATGTATTGATACAGTAACATAAGAGCAGGAATGTCAAAAAGTCATTCAATCCTAAAAATTTTGAAATCATAAATCCTATAAAGTAGGACACCGTTCCGATAATAAGGGGAACCTTTCTGTCCTTTCTGTTTGAAATGTCATTGTCGTTTCCGGTTCTTTTGGCCCAATAGAGAATAATTGCCATCGGCAAAATTGAAGCAAATACGATGGAAATCAATTCAAGAGCCGGAAACTCCCACAGATTACCCCATGTGAGTGTTAGACATATTATTAAAAACAGCGGAATACATATAATCGGAGGATTTGTAAAAGCCGAAATTGTTTTCGCTAATCTAAATTTGGAATTCATAAGTATAGTATAAAATTACATGCTTTTAAATCTATCCTTATAAAATATTACTCTTCAAATGCTAGGAAAAGATACATTACTATTAAAAGTCATATATTATTTTGAGCATGTTCAATTGACGGCTTAGCGATAACCAAGCGGTCGTTAATTGCCTGCTTAACTATATTAATCAAATCACCAAATAATTAATATCATGGAAATAAATTATCTTCTTGAAGGCAGCGGGGATAAGACCATTGTTTTTGTTCATGGCCTTTCCGATAATCTCTATTACTGGCAAAAACTGTCTTTTGAATTAGGTAAAGATTATAATGTAATTTCATATGACCTCAGGGGACATGGAAGTTCACCATACGCTCCTTTTACCATGGATGAGCTTGCTGATGATTTGCATGACCTTCTTTTAATGCTTGATATAAATAAGGCCAGTCTTGTGGGACTTTCCCTTGGAGGAAATGTCGCTCTTTTATTTGCACTGAAGTATCCTCAAATGCTTGAAAAGCTTGTGGTAATGTCCAGTTTCAGTGAAGTCGATGATAACTTAAGGTCTAAATTTGGAGAGTTCAAGACAGCTATTCTAAAGTCCTATGAGGATTTTTACGATGTAATAATCAGATATGTTCTTCCAGAAGACATTTTAAATGAAAATTTTGAAGCCCTTGAATTCTATAAACATGAAGCAGCAAAATCCGCAAACCTCAAAGCCATTGAAAACGGAATAGATATAGGTGTTGACTTTTACATCACTGACAAATTGAAAAACTTAAATCATCCAGCACTGATTCTGGCAGGAAGGGACGATGAAATAACTAAAGTTAATTTATCCAAGATTTTAAATGAAAACATTAAAAACTCACACCTTGTCGTATTTGAAAATACAAAGCACAATCTCCTTATTGGAAGGAACATTGAAGAAATATTGAAAATTATAAGGGAATTTCTATGAAAGTATCAGTAATATTATGCGTCTACAATGAAGAAAAATTCATAAGAAAAGCTATTGAAGGCATTTTAAAGCAAAGTTTAACAGATTTTGAATTCATTATCGTAAATGACGGTTCAACCGATGATACATTGGATATCATTAACTCATATGATGATGAGCGCATCAGGCTAATTGATCAGTCAAACATGGGTCTTGGAGCATCAAGAAACAGGGCCATTGACTTGGCTCAAGGTGAATACGTGATATTTCTTGATGGAGACGACTGGTTCAGAGATGATGCTTTAGAAATTGCATATAGTGAAGCAAAATCTCTGGATACGGATATTTCAATCTTTCAGATTAAATACTTTGATGACGATACGGGCGAATATTCAGATAACGACTGGTTCAATCTGAATTCATTTGACGAATCATTTGACGGACGAGTATTTTCACCTGAAGAGTGCAGGGACTTTCTCTTTGATTTGTCCGTCAACGCATGTCAAAAAATATATAAGAACACTTTTCTTCAATCATCAGGAGCCAGATTCGTTGAAGGAATATACTTTGAAGACATGCCGTTTTTCTTTGAAATATTTTTAAAGGCTTCCAGACTCTCAATTATCCGCAAGCATCTTTACTATCACCGAAAGCACTCAAAATCAATCACTGATGTCATTGACTGCGATTATTTAGATACCGTACCTGCAGGCCAGGAACTCATGAAAAGGTTTATAGAAAACGGATTTTACGAGGATTACAAGTTTGATTTGTTGGCCTACAAGATTAACGGACCAAGATTTGCACTGTCACAGATTGTAGATAAGTGTAAATCTCCATTGTTTGACCTGATACATGAGGATTATCTTGAAATCAGAGATTCTGTTTATTATGAAGACTATTTGAATGAATTGGGGCCAGTCAAGAAAAAGTTCTTTTTGGATGTCATTGAAGCCGAAAGTTATGAAGAATTTCTGGCCTTAGAGAATCAGAAGTAATTTTTACCTTTCAAGGAAATATCTCTTTCAAAAAAGATTTATATTTAAAAATGCTATAGTTAAAAATAACAAACCATTATCTGTGTAGTATTATTAAATTTCGCTTATATTGCAATTTTTGTTGAAGATGATGTTGGAAAAGAAATAATTGAGGAGATTGCTCAGTTATTTAGCCAACTGGAATTTTTAGACAATCAATTATATTTTGATTTGCATCAAACTCTTAAGAAGATGATTAAGTATCATTTTGTTGAGGATATATTAAAACAAAGGAGTTGCTAACTATGATTACTAAAACTATACCTAAAGAAAGATATGGTAAATTGTCTATGAGTGATTGGATGTTGAATGAGAATAAGGAACTTCGTAAAATATCAAAACTAAATGAGGCTTCATTGGTGAAAAAAGATAAACAAATATCTGTTATGCGTGATGAGCTTTCTCGTAAGGATGAAGTCATTAGAAAATTACAAAACCGGTGGAGCAACAAAAATCATAACCTTTTAATTAATTTCATGATTAATTAAATTATAAGTATTTTATTTCCCATCATTTTAATGATAGCTATTTTTAATTTAATTAATATTATCATGAAATTATTATTTTTTTAACCAGTTCATCTACCATTAAAGAACTTAAATTAAAAATTTTTAATTGTTGTCTTTGCAATTGTTGTCAATGCAACAGTTTATATAGTAGTAATTACTAATGTTGTACTGTCGATTAAGTTTTATATAATTGATTAAAATGAAGGTTAATTATGTTATATTGTGATTTAGAAGAAATCGATTCTAAAGACTTGCCTATCTCCAAATTGGTTGCTCTTATATATAAATCGCAGAAAATCTTTTTCAATAATATGCTCAGTGAGTTGAATATCAACAATACGCAGTTTCACATATTATTTGAAATAAGAAACGACTCCAATATTAATCAGGAAAAGATTGCATCAAGATGCAATGTAAATAAGGGTGTTGTTGCAAGATCCATTAAAAAATTGGAGGACAATGATTTCATATCCAGAGCAGTTGATGAAAATAACAGAAGGCAAAACATTATCTCATTAACGCAGAAAGGTAAGGAAACCATAAACCAGGCAACTAATCTTTTGAATGACCTGGAAGACTATCTTTTTGACGATAATGATGAAAAAGAATTGTTACAAAATATATTGAAAGATTTAGCTATTAAAGCAATATCATTAAATGAAAAAGGGTTTGATAAGATTGAGTGAAAGAAATGATAATATTGAAATGATTACAGGTGACCCTAAAAAGGCTATAATTAAATTAAGTATTCCAATGATGCTTTCCATGCTTCTGATTATGTTATATAACATTGCCGACAGTATCTGGGTTGCAGGACTCGGTGCCGAAGCTCTTGCAGCTTTAGGATTCATCACTCCATTGTTCATGGTTCTCGTCGGTTTGGGGGGAGGTATCGGAGCAGGTGCAAATTCATTGATTGCACGTAATATCGGTGCAAAGAATTTCGATCAGGCAAACAATGCAGGTCTGCACGCAATTGTATTGTGTATTATAATCTCAGCGGTTTTTACAGTATTGATGATTTTATTCCTTCCTACTTTATTGGAAATGATGGGTGCCGGAGATTCCATTGGCTATGCGCTTGAGTATGGTTATATTGTATTTGCTGCTTTGTTTATCTTTGTATACTCCGGTGTGGCTTCAGCAATATTCCGGTCTGAAGGAGACATGAGGAGGGCAACAATAGCTATTGCAGTAACTGCCGTAATGAACATTGTCCTTGACCCGATTTTTATTTATGTTTTGAACATGGGAATCGTTGGTGCTGCATGGGCAACCGTATTTTCAGCAACATTGTCCTGTCTTGTAATGTCCTATTGGATTTGGGGCAAAAAGGATCTCTTTTTGGACTTGTCTCCTAAAAACTTCAGTTATCAAAGTAAAATGATGATTGATGAACTGCAGGTTGCCGTTCCGTCAACACTTGAAAACATCATATTTTCAGCATTGGCGATTATCATTAACGGAATGCTTGTTGCCGCATCCGGAACTACTGCGGTGGCGGTTTATACAGCATCAATGAGGATTGTTCAGATGGCTACTATTCCTTTAATCGGTATTGGAACTGCAGTTTTGACTGTGGCAGGTGTTGCATATGGTGCACGTAACTATGAAAACCTTAAAACATCCCACAGCTATTCAATCAAGATTGGTTTTGCACTCTCAATTGCCCTTGGAGCCATAATGTATATATTCTCTTCCCAGATTGCTGGTGTGTTTTCATATACCTCAGCCAGTGCGTCATTGGCTCCTGAAATTGCAACGGCAGTATCAATCCTGAGCCTTTTTGTCCTTGCAATTCCACACGGTATAATGTCAGCCATGGTTTTCCAGGGTGTAGGTAAGGGTGTCTATTCTCTTATAATTACATTGCTCAGATCATTGATTTTGGAATGTGTATTCTCATATATCCTCTGTTTTGTCTTCGGATGGGGTGTGATTGGAATATATGCAGGTCTTCTGCTGGGCTGTTTTGTTGGAGGAACAGTCGGTTATATCTGGGCTAAGATATTCATTAAAAGATTCGGTGAAAACTTACATCATTAAGTTTTCATTTATTTTTTTTATAATCCTAAAAGGATTTTTATACCTATTAAGATTAAAATAACACCACCGAGGATTTGGAAGCGTCCTCCAAAGTAATCTCCTATTTTTTTACCTAAAAATATTCCGATTATTGAAAATGCAAATGCCACGATTCCGATTATGATTGAGGGAATGATAATTGATTCGTTTAATAAGGCGTATGTCAGTCCGACTGCCAAAGCGTCAATACTTGTTGCAATTGCAAGTAAAGTGACTTCAGCGAAACTGAAGCTGTCAGCTGATTCGTCTTCATCTTCAAGGCTTTCCCTAATCATATTTAATCCGATAGCTAAAAGAAGTATAAAACCTATGATTGATGCAACTGAAGCTAAAAACTGGCTTATTATTCCTCCGATGTAATATCCGATGATAGGCATTATGAACTGGAAGAATCCGAAAAAGAGTCCGTAATATAATATCTGATTTGATTTTAAGTTTTTTTGAGTGAATCCTTTTGTAAGTGATACGCTGAAGGCATCCATTGCAAGTGCCACTGCAATCAGTAGTGTTGATATTATTTCAAAAGCCATTACAAATATTGTGTTGTTTATTTTATTTATATTCATGTACTTTTTTTGCATGTTTTTTGAATTTTCAATATTTTATTCATTAAATTAAAAATTTGTTTATTTGATATATTTATTATTAAATATTTAAATGATTTATTAGATTACGTTCATTCTACAATAGATTTTTTCACATTCAAGTCTTTTTGAAAAACTACTTAAATTTATTGTTTTTTATTTTTGGGTGATATCCACTTAAAGTTTTCGTAAATATTTCATATTTGAGCTTGATTTTGAATTTAGTTAAAAATTTTTTTTAGTAATTTTTGTATCAAATAGATTTTTTTTGAAAATTTTTCTTTTATTGGGTGTTAAAAAGAAGTAATTTAAATATGATAAAAGTACTAAATATTATACATATAAAGTAAAATGAACGGATATTATGAGATCTAAAAACATTCTATTTGCATTACTAATGATTATTTTAGCGTTAATGCTAGTCAGTACTGTAAATGCTTTAGATAATGATACTGTTTTAGACGATAATAAACCGCATGCTATCTCCGATTATCCTGACCTGGTATTTGAACAGAGTTATGACCCGAAAGTGGTCTATAAGGATAATGTGTTTGAAGTATTGCTGTCAGTTAGAAATACTGGTCAAAACACATATCACAATGTATCAATCTTTTATCCATTGCCTGATGGTCTGGAATTGATGATATGGCCTTCTGAGTATGAAAATTCAGTCTGGTTAATTGATACTTTATATCCCGGAGAACTGAATACTTTGACACTGGTCTGCATTCCAAAGATTGCAAATACCACATATGATTTTCCGGCAATAGTTGACGGCGAGACCGTGGCGGACATGGAAATCTATTGTGAAGAGGCTCCAGAACCTGAACCCGAACCTGTACCTCCATTTGACCCTGATTCCCATGGGGGAGGAGCAGTTGATATTGTAAAATCTGCTGCAACAAACGGAATCAGTTTGCATGATGCAGGTAATCCGATCTTTTTATTGCTCTTCATGATAATATTCATTCCATACATACGTCTAAAATACTGATATTATGAAAAAAATTCTTTTTTTACTTTTTATTCTTTTTTTAAGCCTTCAGGTCAGCTTTGCGTTTTCATTAAGTGACCTTCAAAACGATGGGCATTGGCATTTCAAAAAAGACCGCTATGATTTTAACTCCGCAGACCTTATTAAGGAGTATGGAAATGCCGGTCAGTACAGCGTTCAAATACTTCATGATGGAAAATCTGTCGGTGCAGGTGAGATGGTGACATTTTTCATAAACGGCGTTTACTACACCCGTTTCACTGATTCTGATGGAGTTGCGACTTTAGACATTAATCTTGAGCCCGGAAAATACATTGTATCACTTGAGTGCAATGGCTTTAGGGGCTATAACAACATTCTGGTCGTGTGAGAATATGAAAAGCAGCGAAATCAATCCGATCAAATCAGACACAATGGAAATCGACTGTCAGGAAATATTTGATCATATCATAGCCTGTCAGAGGGAGTTTGATGGAAATCTTACTTTTGAAAAAACAATTCTACCTACTTTAAATGAAATCGAGGAGTTACTGTTTGTTGTAAATGACATTGAGCTATTTGGAGAAATGATTGACATTATATACCGCTTTCGCTTCCGGTTAAGGGAACTGGAAAGCCAGATCAAGTTTTTGGATGATGAAAATATTACAAATTCACAGAATCTTTCATATATTTTGAATGAAATGTCAAAGTTCAAAGAAATAATATAAATGTTAGTAAATATAATATAATATTAACAAGGAGTTTTCGCAATGTTTGATAAAATACTATTACCTACTGATGGGTCCGAGTTTTCCGAACATGAAGTTGAAAGAGCAATCAAGGCACTTTCCGATGATGGTGAAATCATTATATTGTCTGTTGCAAGTAAATTGGAGCCTACAACACCATTTCAAAAAAGAAAAAATATTGAAAATTTGAATAAAGGCTTTTTAAAAGAGGCACATGAAAACGTTGACCGTATGGCAAGACGATTCGATGACCGTGTAAACGTAAGAAAAATGGTTATTACAGGTTTGCCTGCAGAAACGATTGTTCAGGTGGCTGAAGATGAGGATGTTGATTTGATTATCATTGCAGCATCAGGCAAATCCGGTTTGCACAGATTCTTTATCGGAAGTGTTGCTGAAAAAGTACTTAAAAGTACAGAAAGAGATGTTTTATTGATTCATAATTAATTTGAATCAAAAATTACTTTTTTTAGATAATATGAAAGATGTATACTATGTTGATTTTGATGTCGATGAGGTAACATCCAAGATTAACGGGCTCATGAGCAGATGGTCCGTACATCTGATTCATATTAAGGGACAGAAATGGAAGGTCTATGACCATTCAGATATCCTTATTTATGAATTTGATTTTTTAATTGATTTTAAGGATATTGAAGGCAGAATCAAGCTGGAGGATTTGAAACTTAACGTGATTCATCATATTGAATCTCTAAGGGATGATACTTCATACATTGATGAGCTGGTACAGGAAGAACTGCTCTATTAGAGTTTCCAGTCTATTTCTTTTATATTGTTTTCACTTAAAAATTCATTGGCCAGCTTAAAGTGATTTGAACCGAAAAAGCCCCTTCTTGCAGAAAAAGGGGATGGGTGTGAGGTTACTAAGACCAGATGATCGGGATTGTCAAGAAATTCCTTTTTCTTTTCGGCCTGCTTTCCCCATAAGAGAAATACTATAGGCTGTTTTTGATTGTTTAAAATTTTAATGACATTATCAGTAAATATCTGCCATCCGCAGTCGCTGTGTGAGTTGGCCTCTCCTTCACGGACGGTTAAAACAGTGTTCAATAGGAAAACTCCCTGCTTTGCCCAGGATTCAAGACATCCTGATTCGGGAATTGGGTATGAATATTCGTTCTCGATTTCCTTGAAGATGTTTTTAAGTGATCTTGGTATTGGCCTGCCTTCGGGTGTTGAAAATGCAAGACCGTGTGCCTGACCCTCTTCATGGTATGGGTCCTGGCCTAGAATGACGACCTTAACGTTTTTCAGTGGTGTAAACTTGAATGCGTTGAATATTTCATCTTTTGGAGGATAAACTGTTCTTGTTGCATATTCTTCATTTGTAAATTCTTCTATTTTTTTGAAATAATCACTTTCAAATTCCTTTTTTAATACTGGGTCCCAATCATTTCCTATCATGATTTTTAATTTATTTTTTGATGGTTTAATATTTTTTGATATTGTGTTTTTGAATGAGGTTATTCACATCTTCTTCGCTCAGCTCAACTATTTGTGCAATTTTGCTGATTGTCATATCATTGATTAACTTTTTAATGACACTAACTTTTTCATCTTTAATTTGGCAAGGATACCTCGACCTCTTTAGGTCGAGGAGGAATTGCCATCCTCCTTTCTGTTAAGTAACCTTTTCTTGGTTCTAATAATTTTAATTTTTTATAATTTGCTGAGGCGTGAATTTTTGTGCTGTCAAGTGTTCGTAAATCAAAATAACCGCTTGTTCTTCTTCCGAATATGAAGCATTCTTGTTTTTCGAATAGTACGTTGTCAAATAGTCTGAATCCTTTGACTATGTATGGTGCTTGATTTAGTTTGCGGATGCCTCCTTTTTGTGGTTTGGCTTTATGTATTTGGCGATTGTGGCGCCTTACTTTCTTTTGATAAAAATAATAACCTAATGGTTCGGCAAGTGGATTGCC
>NZ_JAZRKF010000038.1:0-24544 GCF_045646205.1 Methanobrevibacter sp.
TCGTGTATCATTCTCTAACTTTTTAATTTCCGTTTGAATCTCAGAAATAATCCCCGGATATTCTTCAATTAATGTTTGATTAGACATGATTATAATATTTATAATCAATAGTATTTATAATTTTCAGTGTCGACTACTATATTCGTTTTAAAAGACCTCGTGTAGTCTTGAATGTTCGTTTTCTGAATTTTGGCATTGTTTTTTGAAAAGCATTTTCATGTTTATTACTTGTTTTTTCTATTTTCTTATCCTTTATGTGATAAATAAAGTTTTTATATCGTGGTGAGATTGATTTTCTTATTATTTTATAAATTATGGGATGAAATTCATTTTCACGGAAAATTAATGATTGTAATTCTTTATTTACTACATCATAATTTTCTAGGTCAAATAAATTTTTTATCATTTTGAGTTGTTGATGACATTCGTCGTATTCTTCATCAGAAAGTCCATATTTGTCTTTGAAATCTTTTAATTGTTTATTTCAACTTTTTTAGCATGAAAAATACATAATGTGTTTAAAACCTAATTTTGGTATGATTAAAGAATAATTTTTATCCAGATCAGTTGTGATTGCAATTTTGTTCTTATTTGCTGTAGATTCTTTTAAAAATTTTGTAATGGTATTTATATCTTCAGTATCATAAATAGCATCTACTACGACATAATTGGAAACTGCATCCAACAGTGTATACCTGTATTTCCAATTTTCATTAATTTTTACTCATCCAACATCAAATACATAATAACCCGATCACGGCCCAAATCAAACTCCAAAACATTTTCATTAACAAAAAGCCAATTTTCAATTGTTTGGTGAGAAACACTAATTCCAAAAAAAAACTTTTTAAAAGATTTACAAACATTTTTCAAACTTCCAAGATAATCAGAAATTAAATGCTCCGATTCACTTTTCAATTCGTTGGTAAAATTACTGTTCTTATCAACAAGGCTTGTTAAAACCGTTTGAAATGTTTTATTACAACGTTTACAATTATAACGTTGAACTTTCACATGTGTCCTCCCAATTTCTTTAAATACCAACATTCTATTGGTAAACCCCTATTTAACAGCATGTCGTGAACCACAATATGGACATCGAGCAAAATTCATTTAAAATACGGAACATCCTCTTTAAAACTCAAATTAAAAGGTTTAAAAAGTTCTCGACAAGATTCGAATAATTTCACAAAACGAGGATCTGAAAGGACCAATCCATCATCAGAATTACAAAATATATATTGTTTAACATCCAAAATACTATTTAGAGTAATTGTTTTTTGATTTGGCATAATAAAGACTTTACTCCACATATTTATTAAATTTAACTATTTTTAAACAAATTAAATCCAAAATCACAATTTATCAAAAAATTTCAAATCAACAAAGTTTTTGAAAGAGTCATATAAAGTTTTAAATATAATTGTTATATAACTAATAAATAAGGAGATTTATTCATGCATAAAAATTCACATTCAAAAATGGAATGGTTTAAAAATACTTATTTAAACACATCTAAAAAATTAGATATCCTAGATGTTGGATCCCTAGATAGTAATGGTGACTACAATTATTCAGACATCTTTGATGAAGAAAAATGGACATATACGGGTCTTGATTTTCAAGGAGGTAACAATGTTGATATTATTGTAACTGATATTTACAACTGGTTTGAAGTTGAAGACAATAAATACGATGTTATTATCTCAGGCCAGTTATTTGAACATTTAGAATTTTTTTGGATTACAATGTCTGAAATTGAAAGAGTATTGAAACCTGGAGGCTATGTTTGCATCATTGCACCATCTGCTGGCCCTAAACATGGAGGAAATATTCCAAATTGTTATCGTTTCCACGAAGATGGTTTAAGAGCTATGGCAAAATATGTTGATTTAGAAGTTCTCGATGTATCAGTTGATGAAAGAAAAGAAGTTGCACCATGGAATGATGCATGTTTAGTTGCTCATAAAGCAGGTTCATCACAGAATGCAGAAAGTAAAGAATTGGAAAATAGAATTGATGATTTAGAAAATAAATTAGATACTATTTTACAATCAATTCAAAAATAGAATTTTTTAAATTCTATTACATTTCTTAAATTAAGTAAATGATATATAAAAAATTAAATTTATCTATAAATTTTAACTTTTAATTAAACTATTAATGAAAATATAAACTTAAAACAACGCATCATTTATTTATAGTTCTTAAAATTTCATCCAATTTACTTTCAACATTATTAATTCTACTCTCTAATTCAACAAAATCTTCACTATTAGAATTAGGTTTTTTAGCAACCAAACAACTGTCACACCAAGGTTTTGCATCATCAGAGTAGTTAGTTGAAACATGTAAAATTTCAAAGTCGACATGTTTCGCAAGAGCAACCATCCCATCCTCATAGAATCTATAACAATCATGCCCCAAAGCACCATGCTTTGGACCTCCACTTGGTGCAATAATGCAGCAAAAGCCACCAGGTTTTAAAATTCTTGAAATTTCAGACATAGTTATCCAAAAAAATTTGAGCTGCTCAAAAAATTGGCCTGAAATAACAACATCATAAGAGTTATCTTCAATTTCTGAGATATTATAAATATCCTCCACTAAAATATCAACATTTTCACCATCCATAATATCTAAGCCAGAATATTTCCAATTTGGTGAATCAAAAATGGATTTATAATTATAATTTTTACCTGTGGTATCTAATGATCCAATATCTAAAATATTTAAATCCTTTGAACTATCTAAATACATATTTTTAAACCAAAGCATTTTATCATGAGTAGATTTATGCATATAATCATTCCTTCAATTCGTTTAATAATATATTCAATTTTTTCTCCAAAGTATCCAACCTACTTTCTAAATCATCAGTAAAATCAGATTTTTTAGCAATCAATACACTATCATTCCAAACCGGAGCAGTTTGAGTATAAGACTCCAACACATCCAAACCTGCATATTCACCCATTGCACGCATACCCTCTGCAGTAAATCTAAAACAATCAAAAGGATTCCTATGAACTGGTCCCGTACTCGGTGCTATAATGCAACAAAATCCTCCAGGTTTAAGTATTCTTTCAATTTCTGCAATAGCTTTCCAAAAAAATTCCATATGTTCAAAAGCTTGGCCTGAAATGACAACATCATAAGATCCATCATCTATTTCAACCCAATCATAAATATCGGAAACCACCAAATCAACATTAGGTCCTTCCCTAATATCCATGCCCGAATAATTCCAATTTTTTTCATTAAATAAAAGACCATAGTTAAATGGTTTTTCATTAGAATCAAATGATCCGATATCCAATATATCCAAAACAGAATCTTTATTTAAATACTGATTTTTAAATTTCTCCATTGCTAAAAATGAACTTTGATGCATGACAAACACGTGAATTTTTTTTATATATAAAATTAATTTAATAATTGACTAAAAGTTATATATTTAGATAAAACTTAATATATTTTTCCATGATTTAAGATTTATATAACTTAAAATAATATAAAATACTTATTATTGAAAATGAGTTATTAACACAAAGTATTGAAAGAAATAGAATATGTTTAATAGATTTAAAATAAATTGAATGTTTTACAAATATAAAATTTTCTTTTTAATCAGAACACATATGATATATAAATACAAATTCACCATATTTTATCCAATTATATCCTTAAAAAACATTAAAAAATCATTATTTAGTTACTAGGCGAATATAAAAAATACAAACCCATTACAAAGATACATTTTAAAAAAAAACATACACCCCAAATAAACAATAGGATAATCTATAAATATTAACTAATATAAATAAATAATTTAATTAAAATATTGTGTAATAAAATTATAAGGTTAAAAATATGGATAAAAGATATTTATTAATATTGGTAGTGATTATTATATGCGGTATTAATTTATCAATTATAGTAAATAATTCAGATATTGTTGGTTCAGCTTCTGTGAGTGTTGGAAAATATTTATTTTCCATGCCTGAAGGTTTTAACATATATGAAAATAATGGAAATTCAATTGTTATTCAAAATAAGGATAAAATTACCATTTATTTTGATACTAATTTAGGTAGTGCCGATAACTATGATAAGCGATTAAAATATATTGATAATACGACCACAGATAAAATTTTAAGCAAGGGTACACTTACAATTGATAATATTAAAGTAGACAGTGTTTATTATCAAAATGAAAATCATACTAATATGTCCGCATTTTATTTTGAAAAAGATAACAATCCATTTAAAATAGTGGTATCCAATTTTAATTATAATGATGATCGTAATTTGACCTTAGAGTATATTACAGATATTATCCAATCTACACATTTAGATTATAAAACCAATTAGTTTTAGTTAAAAAAAATATGGAAGGGAAAAAATGGAAATTATAAAACAAGACCCAAAAAATAATAAAATTTTAAATAGCTCCCCCGAATTAATAAACAGCAACATAACTTTCAATGGTGCAAATAATATTTTAATTTGTGAAGAAAATGTAGTTTTAAATGGATGTGATTTAATATTTAATGGAAACAACTCAATAATATATCTTTCCTCAAATTATAATCATTATCGACTATATGTTAATATGTTTAATAATTCTGTTTTATTTATTGATGAAAATAATTATTTTAATTCTAAATTATTCATGATAATATCTGAAGAAAAGAGTATTTTCATTGGAAAAGATTGTTTATTTGCTCCAGGAATTTGGATTCGCTTAGCAGACCCCCATTTAATATATGATATGGCCACAATGGAAAGGGTGAATTTAACAGAAGATGTTTATATTGGAGACCATGTCTGGATAGCACAGGAATCATTACTTTTAAAAGGTGCTGCTATAGGATCCGGAAGTATTATTGGTGCAAAAAGTGTTATAAGTAAAGAAATCGAATCTAACTCCAGCTGGGCAGGTAATCCCCCAAAAGTAATTAGAAATAATGTATTTTTTGATGGGAGAAGTGTTCACAAATATACAAAAAAGGAAACTGAGCAGTCAATGCATTATGATAGCGAAGAATGGATTTATTCTGACATAAATTCTGGAAGTGGATTTGAACTAATTAGAGAAATAAACAATACAGAAAATATTGATTTGAAAATTGAAAAGGTTTTAGAATTAAGAAATGATAAAAATAAAAATAGATTTTATATTTAAATATTCAAATTGAAAAACGATTATGTCTTTTGTTTTGAATAAATAATTTTTGTATAAAATCTAACTTTTCATCTACATCGAATTTGGATAATAAATTATCCACTTTTTTCATATCTAATGTTTCACCATCAATATTTTCATAGAGGAAAATTCTACTGCTATATGTATCATAAGTATGTGAATCTTCTTTTGTAAATTTTGCAACATAATCTTTTGTAAAAAATACATTTTCTTTAACAAGCTTAGCAGGATTTCCCTGATAAATACTATTGGATTTTAATATGGAATTTGAAGCAATATAAGAGTTATTTTCAATAACTGAACCAGATCCGATTATAACACCTTTATCAACATAAATCTGGTGACCTAACCACACATGGTCGCCAATAAATACACTCGAACCATTATTTATCCTATTTTTACTTCCCTGATCATAGATTATATGTGCATCACCTGTTCGGATATTAGTATTGCTTCCAATACTGCAATCCTCACCAATTATTAAATTCTGATGTTCCTGAACATTAATATTAATTGGAGCAATCAAATCATTATTTCTTCCTATATAAATTACAGAATCATGCACAACTTGCATATTTAAAGAATAATTGCCTTTACAACTAGACAAAAAAATTAAGGAATTATTTCCTTTAAATACGATATTACAATGAACTAAATTAACATTATTTTCACAGAACAATATGTTATTTTTTCCTGCAAAAGTGATTTTAGAGTATTCCATTTTAGGATTACCTTTAATAGTATTATCATTTAATGCTGAAATTTCATTCCTATTACTTACTACTTCCATAATATCACATTCATATATTTATAAACACCCATTTATAATATTTTTTAATATGGTCTGCATTCTAAAACTGTGTCTGCCAAAAATGTCCAGGGTCTTTCTTTTGATATTTTAAAATTATAACCCAAATCCAATTTTTCAATCCAAGGCTTGATTTCAAAGAAATCACTGGGATTATGATAGATACTTAATATCAACAATGGTTTTTGAGATTTGATGGTTTCAACAGCACCTTTAAGTAACCTTTGCTCAGCACCCTCAACATCAACTTTGATGAACCCCACATTTAAATCATTTTCCTCCACATAATTATCAATAGTCATGGTTTTAATGTTAAATGCTTTATCGTAACGTCTAAAATTTTCGTCAGAAGTTATGCCTTGAACATTATTTCCCGAGAGATATATCTTTTCCTCACCATTTATATCACTTAAAGAAGATTTGACTGGAACAATATTTTCAACATCATTAAGTTTGATATTTTCAAGCATTATATTGAATGATTCTTCAAATGGTTCAAAAGCATGGACATTACCCAAAGTTAACTTTGTAAAAGCCAAAGACGAATCACCAATATACGCTCCCGCATCAATAATATCCTTATTCCCAATATATTCCAAATCTTCACCAGTTAAAAAATCGTACATAAAACAATGTTTATTATAACTTTGATCTGTAAATTTGAAACCACAGATTTCATTTCCAGAAACGTTTTTATTTGAAAATTCAATATATTCATCCTGCAGTTTTAACTCCTCATTAGTAAATAATGTGTCACGACTATTTATCAGATAAACAGCATAAGCCCTTAAAATTAAGTGCATTGCATCATTTCTAGATTCTTTTGGAAAATTTTTAAGAAAATCATTTAATTTTAATGGAAAATCCTCTTGAAAAGAATAATTATAAAAGCGTTTATTACAAAAACTGGCTGCAAGAGATTCCAAACGTCGTGCATTGGAAAAATATCTATATTCTTCATCCAGTTTATCATATTTTTCAATTAATTTATCATTTTCATATTTTAATTCATCATACTTTTTAGAAGTAGATTCATATTTCTTTTTATACTTTTGATACTCTGTTTTATAGAAATTATAACTGTTGCTCTTTGATAAAAGTTTATTTTTTAAAGTCATGACTCTTCCCCCAATTTTATTAATAAACTACATTATTTTAAATTTTTTAAATAGGTTTCGGCTAAAGTTAAATCAAAAGGCCTTGTTATTTTAAAGTTAGATGAATCCCCGTCAAAAAGATAAACATTCTCGTTTCTTAAAAAAAACAATACCATCGCCTCATCCAATAATTTTATTTCATCTTTTGATAAATCATTATAAATACCCATGAATTTTTTAATGTTAAATGCCTGCGGTGTTTGCGCATGAACCAAATATTTTCTTTCAGGAACATCCGATAAAAGTCCTTTACTTTTTGATTGGAAAATGACATCTGTAGCCGGGATAACCGCACTAGACGCACCATATTTTAATGCAAAATGAATACTGTCCCTAATCAATTTAGAAGAAACAAATATTCTGGCACAGTCATGAGTTACCATTATCGAATTTTCATTGGCACCACATTCTATAGAAAAATCAATAGAATTTAAAATAGTGTCATTGCGCGTAATTCCTCCTTCAATTACATGAATTCTGGAATCATCAACAAATTCATTTATTATATATTTAGTTTTTTCAACATATTCTTTTGGTGAAGAAACAATAATTAAGTCCAATTCTTCAACATCGACAAAATTTTCCACACAATGAATCAGCAAAGGTTTGCCGCTAATACAATGAAACTGTTTAGGTATTCCAAGCCCTAAACGTTCACCAATTCCCCCTGCAAGTATTGCCGCACAAATCATTATAAAACCCCATCATAAATTTTGCCAAAATTCTTTAAAAGCAGCTTTTGGATTTTTTCTATTGATAATAACATCATATACAAAATTAACCGTTAATGATTGAATACTATATTTTTCACACAAATCCTTTAGAATAACAACAGTACTTTTTCCTTCAAAAAGAACTCCTGAAGCTTTTTCATCCACCACAATGCCCTGGCCATAAAGAACACCTAAAGTATGATTTCTACTAACGGATAAAGTTGATGCTGTGACAATATCACCAAAACCGCAATAATCATCAACAGTGCCTCTACAACCTCCAAATTTCTCAATCATGTCTTTTGTTTCATTAAAGCTTTTTGTAAAAATTGCAAATTTTGCATTATCATTGATTGACATGCCCTCACAAATTCCCTGAGAAATAGCTAGAATATTTTTTAAAATGCCGCAGAATTCAGTCCCAATTACATCAGTATTAGCATTAACTTTAAAAGTATCTGTTCGTAAAATTTTTTCAACCATATTCAAATATTTCACATTTTCACATGCAATAGTTGTTGCGGCAGCCAAATTATTCACCATATCTGCTGCAATATTCGGTCCTGAAAAAGCAACAGGAGATCTGTCGGTAATTTCTTCAATGATAGTGGTCATCCTCTTATTTGAATCTTTTTCAATCCCTTTTGCCGTATTGACAAATATGCAATCCTCACTCACAATATCATTTAACAGTTCTACCGTTTCTCTCATAACTGAAGATGGAATGCATAAAAATATAATATCCACTTCAGATAAATAATCCATATCATTTATTGCAGTAATATTGTCATGTAATGTGACATTAGGAAAATAATCAGTATTCTGCCTTAAATAATTTATTTTTGAGCAAAGATCCTCACGCCTACCATATAACAAAACTCTTGCATTTGGAGCTACAGTTTGAGCAATTGCTGTTCCCATTGATCCCGCACCAATGACTCCTACAGTTAATAGCATATTTAAACACTCTTTTTATTAATTTTATAAAAATCATTTGTTTTTTTCAATAAATCAACTTTATATTCCAGATATTGATTGATATTTGGACGTTTTTGAATTTTATACACACGTTTATGTCTTTCTAAAATTTTTGGAAATTCTTCTGAATCCCCATATAATTTTTTAATATGATAATCATTATTCTTATGAGCACAATATTCCTGATTATTAAATGTAACAGTAGTTAAAGGGAATAATTCACTGGTTTTCTGTATAAAAAATGTGCCCGAACCCGGTCTTTCAACACCAGGAATGACAAAGGATTTTTGATCACAGCTAAGATTTAAATTAGCATATACATCGTTTATAGATTCGAAATAACTTTTATCTTCAAGAATACTGGATTTGAATTTATTTTTTTCAGCATCATAAAGTTGTTTAATGTTTTCCGGAGGGTCTTCAATATAATCATACGGGAAAATATCCAATACCGCAAAACCTGCACAGGAAATCTGAATAAAATAAAGAACATTATTCCCATGCCTTAAAAGTTTCCATTTAACATGTTTTTCAAGACCATATTCATGTAATTCAGAATCAAAAACCTCCTGAAACAATTCATAGTCTTTCCTCATCATGCCTAAATCAATATCATCTCCTCCGGGTAAAAATCCCTCATGACGTATAGCACCCAATAATGCAGCCCCATCAAGCCAATACTCGATGCCATGTTTATTGCAGATATTAACCACCAAATCCAATACCTGTTGGCATACGTCCTGCATATTCTTCAAAACTGATTTTGGTTTTAAATCATAATAATTAAACAACAATTTAAAATTTTCATTATAAGAATCTAAAATTTTATTAGTTAATTTAATAGATTTGTCAAAATTGATTTTTAAGTTTTTATTTTCATTTTTTAAGGATTCTAATTCTTGACTAATAGATTTATTTTCTTCAAGTATTTTTTTATTTTGATTTAATAAAACTTCAATAATATTTTCATTATTATCTAAATCATCATCATTAAAATTTTCTGTCAAAAAAACAACCCCTTACAAATTTAAAATCAAAAAATATATTATTATTTCTTTATTTTTAATATAATTAAACTTTTGGAAATAATTATATGACCAATTTATGGGACTGAAATTTTTAGTTTTCAGATATTGTGTTTTTGAGTAAAATCCCAGACGAATAAATTAATTTTAAATTTAATGTTTAATGTGTTCTTTTCCCAATAATTAGCATCACAAAAATAGAAAAAATGAGAAATTAAAATAATTTTATCAAAAAAGTTATGTACATAAATTAATTTTATTATTCCTAAATATTAGAATAAATAATTGATTAACTCCAAAAGAAATTCTAAAGTTAAAATCAATTATATTGATTTTTAATATAAAAAATAGAGAAATTAGTGGATTATGCACCACTAACCTCTTTTAGATATGGAATCTTGCTGAATATCCAAATTATACCCCATGAAAATAGAACTACTGATAGAAATGCCAATGGAATCCATATGAATGGATTGTTTGAAAATATTGGAGTAGTCTTATTAATTTTCATTAAAATCCAAATCATTAAATAATGGGTAAGATACATTCCATAACTGCATAAACTAATTGAAACAATCATTTTTCCAACAAAGGAATCTTTTATGGCGGAATATACTTTACCGGTTAATGATATTTCATTATTTTCACTGTATTGCGCAAAGTACTTGAAGAACAGGAACAGACCAGTAGTTTGAATAACCGGCAGGATTGTTAAATAGTATGTTTCTCCAAAGTAAATGGAATTGACTCTACAATATAAATATACCAAAGTAGATATTAAATATACGATTAATCCTATTTTCATTAGACTTCCATCACTTATTTTGAAGTCTTCATTATTCAGATAATATCCGAAAACAAGATAACCCAAATATCCGGCAAAATAGCTTAATTCTAGCTTGTAAAATGGATACCAACCAAATGTTCCCAATATTATTGTAACTAGCCATATCGCTACGAAAAATCTTACTCCCTGCATATTGAATTCTCTGACAAAAGAGTTTACAACAGGCAGGAACAGATAAACACCTATAAGCATCCAAATAAACCAGACATATCCTTCAGTAAATACTATACTTGCGATACCTTTAATACTGGCTGAATGACCCATAAAGAATATCCTAAATAAAACAACCACAGCAATCCAAAATATGAATGGAATCAAAATTCTTGAATATCTTTTCTTGAAAAAACTTTTAAGTTCATATTTTCTATTTAAAAGTAATGCTCCACTAATTGTTACGAATAATGGTACCCCAAGATTTCCTATTGCTTGAAGAGAAATGGCAAATGTCCAATCAAGTGAATGTTTAGGTAATTCTTGCACAAACCATTTACTAACATGGATTAAAAGAACAAAAAGTATTGCTAATGCCCTAATTTCATCAAAATAAAAAATACGACTTTTCTTTGTTGTCGACATTAATAATCACCTATAAATTGTTACATATATAATTTTGAATTTATTCATTATTAAATATATTTAAAATAGAACATTCCTAGAAACTTAACATATTTCAGATGAAACTTTTTATTATTTAACTTATTTAATAACAATGTTATATTATTATGAGGTTAATGTTTGATTTTCGTAAGTTTTTTATATGATTTGCGAACAAAAAATTAAACAAGATGTGAAACTCACTAATTTTTGTGTATTGTGTTGGTTAGTGTGTTTTTTTCTTGTTTCCCGGATGTTTATTATTAACATCTGGGGCTTTTCGTTCTTTATTTTCGTATTGATTTTCTTTGTATTGTGTTAGTTCTTTTGATGCTTCTTTTGTTATAAAGTCGATTATTTGTTCTCTTTTTGTTTGCGATCCAAATATTATGTCGAAGAAAAATAAATAGATATTTCCTGTTATTTTTGCGAAATTCGACTGATAAACTATTTTTTCCTCTTTATTTCGTGGTGTTCTTGTTATGTTGTTTTCTGCATGATTTTTTATGGTAATTGCAAGATTATAAACGAATATGTGGGCGTAAAAATCTTGTTCAATGATGGGTCTTCGAATTCCGCTGAAATCTTCGATTTCGATTAGATTTTTTAATCTATCGAATCCTGTTTCAACAGCCCATCTTTTTTTATATAATTCTTTTAAATCTTCTGTTGAGAATTCTTCAGTGGTTAAATTTGTTGCTAGTATTTCTGGTTCGTCTTTTCCAATATCTACTAATGCTATTCTAATTTCTAATCGTCCCATTTTTCTGGCTTTTTCTTTTAATTTTTCATCGTCAAAATGACTTAATCTTATATTTGTTAGATTAATTTTAATTATTTCGTCATTTGTCTTCATTTGTTGGATTTGATGTCTAAATATGTTTTTTGGTAGTCTTATTAGAAATTTTGAGTTTAAATCTATTGTTTTTACCATCAATTCGATTGACGGGTATCCACGGTCGTAAATGGTAATTAATTTTGTGATGTCTAATCTTTGTTTTAAGTTCTCCAGATGTTCAATTGCTAAATCAATTTCATTTATTGTGGTTTCAACAATTTTTGCAGTTAAAATATGTTTGGAATGAACATCTAAAATGCATGAAACTCTTGCACGAATTCTTTTTTCTTTTAACAAGTTTTCATCATTAACAGGAAATTCTTCGCGCGTTAAAGTAACATTTGGAAGATCAACAATACTTCCATCACAAGCACCAATCACATATCCTCGAAATTTTGAAAATCCCGAAAATTTACTATATAATTCATCAATAAAACATTCATACATATCAATAAAAACTTTTGGGTCAATAAACATTCTTTGTTTTCCAATTCTCTGGCTCGAAATCGTTTTAAAGTCATTCTTCAGCCATATGGTGAAAAATCTAATCGTTTCAATATAGCTCGTACAGCTTCTTTGAGAAAGAATAAATGCAGTATATTCTTTTTGAGTCATTTTTCTATCTCTAATAAATCGATTATCTTCAGTAATATATTTATTTGATATAAAACAATCAAATAATCTGAAAAAATCTATGATAAACCTATCAAAAGAATACATCAATCCAACCCCCAATCAATTAAATTCGTGATTAAAAAACTTCAATCACTTATATAAATATTTGTAATTCATAATATTTAAAATAAACTATTAATAATTATTAAAATTAGATATAAATAAATTAAAAGTAATTAAATAAGTATTAAAATAAATAACGATGGATTGAATTAAAATAAATAAAAATTAGATGTTTTTCTTATGAAATAAATAATTAAAAAAATTTGAAATCCTTAAGTTTCTAGGAATGAAAATAGAATTTAAAAAATAAAAATTACTCAAACTAAACTACAGATAAATGAATTTATCTATACACACAAGCATCTTGAATGATGGCTACGTTTTTTATATGATTATATCAATCATTCATCAGGAATATAAAACCTGTTATGTGACCTATTATTTCTTATTTGAATTAAAAACTTAATTTTTTCATCAACATCAATAATATTTTTTAATTTAAATTCAATATCATCAAACGATAAAATTTCGCCTTCATTTTTATAAATCCAACGGTCACTATCATATTTCATACTTTTTGAGGTTTCAATGTCCGTGAAAAAATGATTTGACGCACTATCATAAAAAACATTTTTTCTAATTTCTCTTGCAGGAATTCCACCCCACAACGAGTTAGAAGGTATAGTTTTGCTTGAAAGAACACAACGAGCCCCAATAATAGAACCGGAACCAATTTGAATTCCTTTTAATAATAAAGCTTCCTGACCAATCCACACATGATCTCCGATATAAACACTTTCACTCACATTAATTCTTTCCATACTGTCTACATCATAAATTAAATGTGCATCAGATAATCGTAATGCAATTCTTTTTGCAAACATGCAATTTTCTCCAATGAAAACATTTTTTCCTTCAGAAATCACAAAACTTACTTTACTGGCCAAATATGTTCTTTCATCAAAGAATAAAAAGGAATTATTGAAAATTGATACATGAATACGATAACGGTGATTATTGCTTGATAAAAATATTATGGAATTATTGCCCTCAAAATATATGTTGGAATCATATAATACAACATTGTCCTCACAAACCAACCTATTATTTTTTCCTTTGAATTTAATCTTACTTTTAATTAATTTTGGCTCTGATCCCAAAATAAAATTATTATTATCATCTTTTTTAACAATATCTAACATATAACCACCCATAAATATAACTAAATAATAAATTTTAATGTTGCAAATATAATATTTCTAGTTATTCCCATTTAATATTAATCTATATTTGAAATAAGAACAATACCGAGAAACATTAAATTAAATTTCCTTTTTAAATTTCATCCATTTCCCGATTTCTTTAAAACCGACACCCTGATGCATTTTTATTGCAGGAGGGATATGGAAATAAGAAAAGACAACTTTTCCTTCAGACAATAATTGATCGCATAATGCTGCTAGAGTTCCTTTGGAAAACCCCTTGCCCCTATATTGAAACGAGGTCATGACACCACTAACAACAGCAAGTTCGGGAAGTTCTGCATAAGTGGCAGCATGACAGATAATATCATTATTTTCATCTCTGGAAATGAAATTACGTCCAAAATTATCCTTTTTTCTTTCACATAACTGCTGATATAGCAAATCATATCCTGTATGTTTGCCCAGATTATCTTCCTGAACAAGAAGTTTGGCAATTTCATCCAGTTCATCCATTGGTGCGCTATAGGCATTAGGATCTGGAGGATATTTTAATTCAGTTAATTTTGCAACAGAACCCAAAGTTTCCGAATAATCAGCGAATTCATCCCTAATTGGGAGTAAAATATCACCCATTCCTGAAATAACTGTGGGATTTTTATCTTTTATAAACTCCAAAAGTTCTTCGTAAATTAAATCATGATTTTTACTGTAAATCTGAATTCCGTTGTGATACTGGCTGATTAATCCGCAAATTTCATTTCCATCATATTGGATCCATACACTGAAATTTTCATTTGTAAGACCATATTTTCTTAAATCAATGTATAAATATAAGCATTTCTCATAATCATCACCAATATAGTCAAAAACCTGATTAATATTATCCTCATTACATTCCGTTATCATAAATATTAATAAGCAAAAACTAATATAAATATATTTTAATAAGATAGAGGTAAAACTATGGAGAATAAAAAAAAATATAAAATAGGATACACCTGCGGTGTTTTCGACTTATTCCATGTTGGACATTTAAACTTATTGGAAAACTGTAAAAAACAGTGCGAAACATTGATAGTTGGCGTTTGTACTGACGAATATGTAATAAAAATAAAGAATAAAACACCAATATTCAGCCAAGAAGAAAGATGCAGAATAATAGAAGCACTGGATGTTGTTGATAGTGCAAAAATTGTTGACATTGAAGAGGTAAATGATAAACAATTAGCACAAAAGATTTTTAATTTTGATGTTCTCTTTTCCGGTGATGATTGGAAAGGAACTGAAAGATATGTTGAAACAGAAAAACAGTTTGCAAAAATAGATGTAAGTATAGAATATCTGCCATATACTCAAGGAATCAGTACAACATTAATCAAAAATTCTTTAAATAAAACAGAAGATTAATCTACTAATTATTTTACTATTTTTATATTTATATAACTAAAAAATAAACATGCAATTAATTTTTTATATAATTCTTTCATTTATTGCGAAGAAAAGAAATTTATTTGAACACAGATATTTCTTCGAATTTCATCCCAATTTCAGAAAAAAATGCTACAAAAATCATATGAATAATTTATTAAGAGTAAAATTCAATTTACTCAATCTATAAGTAACAATTAAATAAAAATGGATTGGAAAGTTTTATTTTTAACAAAACAATGAATAAATATATAATTTGATTTTGTGAATATACATCCCCCACTAATTTTTATATCAGTAGTTTAACTACATTAATAAAATTAAAAATATGATTAATTAAATTAGTAATTAATAATGAAACTATAAAAATAATTAATTGATTCATTAATTATTCGGATACTGAAATCACTAGCCCCAAATAAAAGAATAAAATAACATGCATTAGTTCATAAAAAATAGAAGTTAAGGAGAAAAATCTCCTTAATCGAATTTAAAATTTTTATTGTTTTACTGTAATTTTTGCTGTTGTGCTAGTTGCTTTGTAGTTGTTGCTTCCTTTATATGAAATTGTTGCTGTGTATGTTCCTGGAGCCAAATCTGCAGTTGACACACTTATCTGACCGTTGGAATCTGTCTTTGCAGTATACGTTTTTCCATTTAAGTCAACATTCAGGTTAACGACTAATGGTTTTCCGTGTTCATTGGTTATTGTAGAGACCAGTTTTCCATTAGGATCTTTGTATTTAACAGAAACATCCTGAGCAGAAATAACAGTAGCAGATTTTGTCACAGTAACTTTAGCTGTTGTGGTTGTTGCTTTGTAGTTGCTGCTTCCCTTGTATGATATTGTTGCTGTGTATGTTCCAGGTGTCAATGTACCAATTGGTATGCTTGCCTGACCGTTGGAATCAGTTTTTACAGTATAAGTTTTACCATTCAACTCAATATTCAAGTTGACGACAAGAGGTTTTCCGTGTTCATTGGTTATTGTAGCAACCAATTGGCCATTAGGGTCTTTGTATGCAATATTGACATCTGGAGCAGAAATAACCGTGGCAGATTTGGTTACAGTGACCTTAGCTGTTGCAGATGAAGCCTTATAATTACTGCTTCCTTTGTAGGATATTGTTGCTGTGTAGGTTCCAGGTGTCAATGTGTCAATTGCTATGCTTGCTTGGCCGTTGGAATCAGTTTTTACAGTATAAGTTTTCCCGTTTAAGTCAACATTCAGGTTAACTACTAATGGTTTTCCGTGTTCATTGGTTATTGTGGCAACCAGTGCACCGTTAGGGTCTTTGTATGCAATATTGACATCTGGAGCAGAAATAACCGTGGCAGATTTGGTTACAGTGACTTTAGCTGTTGCAGTAGAAGCTTTGTAGTTGCTGCTTCCTTTATATGAAATTGTTGCTGTATAGGTTCCAGGTGATAATGTGCCTATTGCTAGGCTCATTTGGCCATTGGAATCTGTCTTTATAGTGTAATCCTTACCGTTAAAGTTAACATTCAGGTTGACGACTAATGGTTTTCCGTGTTCATTGGTTATAGTAGCAACAAGTTCACCGCTAGGGTCTTTGTATGCAACATTAACATTCGGAGCAGATATGGTAGTACCTGCCTTAGTCACAGTGACTTTGGCTGTTGCAGTAGAATCTTTGTAATTAGTGCTTCCTTTATATGAAATTGTTGCTGTGTAGGTTCCAGGAGACAAAGTACCTATAGCCAGAATTGCCTGGCCATCGGAATCTGTCTTTACAGTGTAATCCTTACCATTGAAGTTAACATTCAAGTTAACAACTAATGGTTTTCCGTGTTCATTAGTTATAGTAGCAACCAGTTCACCGTTAGGGTCTTTGTATGCAATATTGACATCTGGAGCAGATATAATTGTAGCAGATTTGGTTACAGTGACTTTAGCTGTTGCAGTAGAAGCTTTGTAGTTGCTGCTTCCTTTATATGAAATTGTCGCAGTATATGTGCCTGGTGACAATGTACCAATCGCTAAACTTGCCCGACCATCGGAATCTGTCTTTACGGTGTAATCTTCCCCGTTAAAGTTAACATTTAAATTAACGACTAGTGGTTTTCCGTGTTCATTGGTTATTGTGGCAACAAGTTCACCGTTAGGATCTTTGTATGCAACATTAACATTCGGAGCAGATATAGTAGTACCTGCTTTGGTTACAGTGACTTTAGCTGTTGCAGTTGAAGCTTTGTAGTTGCTGCTTCCTTTGTAGGATATTGTTGTAGTGTATGTTCCTGGTTTTAATGTACCTATTGCTATGCTTGTTTGGCCTTCGGAATCAGTCTTTACAGTATAATCTTCCCCATTGAAGTTAATATTCAAGTTGACGACAAGAGGCTTACCATGTTCATTAACTATAGTAGCAACCAATTCACCACTTGGATCATTATACGCAACATTAACATCAGGAGCAGAAATGGCTGTGTCTGCCTTAGTCACAGTAACCTTCGCTGTTGTTGATGATGCTTTATATTTTTCACTTCCCTTATATGAAATTGTCGCAGTATATGTGCCTGGTGACAAAGTACCGATTGCTAAACTTGCCCGACCATTAGAATCAGTCTTTACAGTATAATCATTACCATTGAAGTTGAAATTCAAGTTGACGACAAGAGGCTTACCCTGCTCAGTAGTTATTGTAGCAACCAACTCACCATTAGGATCTTTGTATGCAACATTAACATCAGGAACGGAAATAATAACTGTGTCAGCTTCGGAAACTTTTACTTTTGTGCTGGCCTGAGTAGCATTGAAAGTAGCATCACCGGAATAATAGACAATAATATCATAAGTGCCTGCAGACAAACCAGATACTGTAAAGCGGGCTTTGGAGTTAACCAAATCCTTGGTGTAATTCTTATTATTGATGGATAATGTTACTCTACCCGTTGCATCATCAGATACTAAAACATCAACAATCAAATCTTCACCGACATTAATATCTGATGCGAAAATGTTGATATTTGCAGTGCCCGGAGTCTGACCTTTGTTAATGAATTTTGAGTTGGTTATTGTCTTTCTGCCACTTTCAACATAAATATAATCGTTCATATCAGTTGAATTGTTGATGAATGTTGAACCGTCAACGAAAAGGGTGTCTCTACAGTAAATATCGAACACTTGAAGGTCTATACCTACCGCATAAGTATTATCCTCAAATATGGAGTCTTTTACAGTAACATTTTGGCCAAAAATTGAACAAACATGTGATGAAGGAGCGTCCCCAGTATTATTTTTGAAATTGGAATTAATTATATTAACTGAAGGGCCTAAAATGACCGAAGTACCTACTTCATTATTTATGAACGAAGAACTGATAACAGTCAAATTAGTATGATATAATCTAATTACTGAATTGAAATTATTTTCAAATATGCAGTTTGTGATTGTCAAATTCGCATCAGGATATTCAAAATAATTATAATCATATTCAACAAGAGGAATATAATTAAAATTGGTGAAAATTAAATTATCTAAAAGGACATTGTCTGCATTCAATTCAAAAGATCCATAACCCCTATTTCCATCAATAATATGGCCATTGCCCCTAATGGCAATGTTTTTATTAATCAATACGTGTCCATCGATTTCATAATCATAAATATAATTCTTGGATAAAACAATTGTATCTCCATCAGTCGCATTGTCAATAATTTTCTGTAATTCTGTGAATGTTGCATATGAATCATCTATAACATTAAATGAAGATTTTACGGTTTTACTGTCATAATAATCATCTCCATCATATGATACAATAACATTATATATTCCGGCATCACAGTTGTTTAATGTTAACCTGGCGGTTTCATTAACAATATCAACGGTTTTTACAGTGCCTGAAACATCGATTTTTACGCTTTTAATTTTATCATAAACATTGACAAAGATAGTTACATCATCATTTTCACGATAAAGACTCTTATCATAATGGACATACATATATAAGTCGTGTTTATAATCGTTTGGAATGTTATTTTCAAAAGTACAATTTATAATTGTCTGATTATTATATGCATCAATAGCTCCCGGCTTATGCGTAGCAGTATTGTTAATGAATATGCTGTTAATTGCAACAACATTATCACCCCTAATGGCTCCACCATAGGAAGCAGTATTACCGACAAATAATGAATTAATAACTGTTAAGTTACCATAAGAATATATTGCACCACCATAATCCATACAATCCCCATTCCAATTTAATGGAGCTTTATTGAATCTGAATGATGAATTTATAACATTTAAATTACCTTCAGAATAAATTGCACCACCCTGATCAGGATATATTCCACGTTCTGTAATGGTATTGTTTTCAAAAATACAATTTATAACATCAAGGTTTCCATAAATGTAAATGGCACCGGCACTCATGCCAAATCCATTAATAAATGTGATATCCTTTAAAACAACCTTGTCTGCATAAATACTGAGAATATGTTTATCATTTCCATCAATTGTATTTCCATTACCCATTATTGTTATGTTTTTATTTATATGGAGTGAATCTTCATCAACATATTTATCATAAATATAATATTTCGTTAAATAAATGGTGTCTCCATCTTTTGCATTGTCAATAAGACCCTGCAATTCTGCAAATGTTGCAAATGGAACATCAATAACTTTAAATTTATCAGTTACTGAAGCATAATCGCAATATTCATTTTCAATGAATGTTGCATTTACATTGTATGTGCCTTTAGCCATGTCAGACAGTGTTAAAGTTGCCAAATCATCAATAACTTCGACTATTCTTTCATCATCATTTACACGAATAGCCACATTGCCGATTACATGCTTATTAAACTCAACAATAATTTTTACATCATCTCCAACATTGAAAATAGGTGAGGAAATGTTTATGCTCATTTCAGGATATACTTTTACAAGAACATAATCGTTATTTGTGAAAGTCGTATCATCATCAATGCTTGCATATAGTGCATATGCCCATAAGGCTTCACCCTCATCAGCAGCGTTATCTTTGAAATTGGAGTTTTCAATGTCTGTAATGTCATAGGCAGCTATTGCACCTCCCTGAACATAAATGTCGATATCATAATAGGAATCACCGGAATGATGGCCTGAAGCGGAATTGTTCGTGAAATCGGAATTTTTGACATTTACAACACCTGCATATATGGCACCTCCGCGGGAAGCTAGGCCCTCCCAATAGTCATAACTTGAAGCTTTAACATAGTTGTCATTGAAAACTGAGTTTTCAATATTTACAGCAATTGCGCTAACTGCTCCACCACCAATATATTGGCCAGATATATAATTACCAGTGAAAGTCGAATCGGAAATATTAACTGTACCCGTTGAGTAAATAGCACCACCATTGGATGAACCCTGAGGAACACTAACATGATTTGAAGTGAAATTAGAATTGATAACAGTCAAATCACCAACAATACTAATTGCAGCACCATTAACATCATCATAATAATCACCACTAATCTCATTTTCTTCAAAACAAGAATTGATAACAGTCAAATCTCCTTCACAGTAAATAGCACCGCCGTCACCAGGACCATCAATTCCATTTCCAATGAAATAACAATCAGAAATAACAACATTGTTTGCATAAATAGCTACAGCACCACCATTATATTCATTTTCAATATCATCAGGACTAACCGGTAAAGCATTGGTAAAAGTAATATTTTTCAATATGACATTATCTGAAGTTATATTGAATATCCTACCTCCTTCCTCACCATCAATAGCATATCCCATTCCATCAATTGTTATGGCTTTATTGATATGTATTTCGGATTCAGGATTATCCTCCCACTCATCTTCGTCAAAAATCCAAGTTCTTTTTACATCCCCGTTTAAATATAATGTTTCGCCTTCAGCCAAAGCATCAATTGCATTTTGCAAATCAGTGAATGTTGCATCCCTAACTTTAACTGTAGTGGTTGCTTTACTATTCTTGTAAGTGGCAATAATTTTATATTTTCCTGTTTTTAAATTATTAATTTCAATACAAGCATAACCATTTACTGCAACAGCATAGTATGTGTTAGAGCCAACTTTAACTGCCACATTCACAGAAAGAAGAGTACCGACATAAATATCAATATGCAAAGTTCCTAAATTGGTGGTGTCCTCAGCGGATACACTGATAGTATCCGGATCTAAAACATGGAATTCACCTCCAGTAGAGTTTGAAACATATATTTCATCACCATAATAATTAACACGAACTTCATATTTATCAGCGGTCAAATCAGTTAAATTGAATACGGCCTGGCCATTATTTATTTCTGATGAATCATAGCAATCATCATTGAGCCATAATTGGACATCTCCAGTTGCACTTTTTGGAAGTGAAACTGTAATGCTTTGATTTTCGCCTGTAATTACAATGTCTTTTTCAATTTCCAACTCGATTGGAGATAACATTTTAACTTCAAAGTATGTTGTTGAATTTTTCGCTTCAAATTCATCATTGCCTTTAAACATTACTGTAATCTTATAATCTCCTGGCTTCAAATTATTCAATACCAATTCATAGTTATCTTTTTTAATTTCAATAACCTTATAGAATTCATCATTAATAAATACTGTATATTTATCAAATCTATCAGTATCTATATAAACAGTTTGAGATTCAGGATAGAATATGGTATATTCCCAATTATAGACATTCAAGTAAATATCCAACTTCAGATAAGTAAGGTTAGGATTGTTGGTGAATGTTGTGTTTGAAATATCATATTTGCCTCCACGCATATAAATAGCTGAAGTATAATCCGTATTATTTTCAAAAGAAGAATCCTGAACTTTTAAATCACTAGAATAAGTATATATGGCTCCACCTTCACCCATCAAAGCCCTATTATCTATGAAATTACAGGCATTTACGGTTAAATTACCCTGATCAATGAATATTGCTCCACCTTTTTCAACCGCATAATTGTCTGTAAAACTACAGTCATTAACTGTTAAATTACCCTCATAGATATCTATTGCTCCGCCGGCATATTCAACACCATTGCCTGTAAACTCACAGGCATTAAGTTCAACAGTGGAATATTCGCCAAGAATAGCTCCACCACCATAAAATGCTAAATTATTGGTGAAAATTGAATTGGAAACAGTTAAGATAGTATTTACAGCATATATTACGCCACCAGCTTCATCATCCCCACCATTATCTGTAAAATTACAATCAATGATAGTTACATTGGCATCGTCAATGACTATTGCTCCACCATTCCTATAATCCACGAAAACTCCGTTTTTAAAATTAATATTATTTAAAGTCACATCACAATCATCAATATCGAAAATTAAATTTTCCTTATTTGCATCCAAGGTGTATCCGTTACCGTTGATGCGAAGGTTTTTTCTGATATGAATAGGCTTCTCATTATCTATAGAAACTGCATAAGTATAATTCTTATCTAACTCAATTATTGCACCATCATCGGCATCGTCAATGAGTTCCTGCAAATCCCTGAATGTTGCTTCTACAACTTTAAAGCTAGTTGATTTCTCACTAGGTGAAAATGAATCGTCACCAAGATATTTTACTAAAACATCATATGAACCAACATTTAAATCAGAAACTACCAAAGATGCTGAACTGTCAGTTACATTCAATGTTCTTTCCACGCCGCCAATATTGACAGTCACATAACCGGTTGTTCCATCATTAAGATTTATGCCGATTGAAATATCCTCAGAAGTAATCCATACTTTTCTATCCATATCCAAATCAATATAGGAAGATCTAAGGATATTTTCCGTATAAATGTCGTCAGGGGAGAAATCGTTAGGAGAATTGTTTATAAAAGTAGTATTAATAATTCTTACATCATCCGTTGTGGAATAGATTGCACCACCATACGCTCTAGCCTCATTATCTGCAAAATAACAGCCAACAACTTCAATAGTGGAATCATAACCATAAATGGCACCACCCCGTTGAGAAGCAAAATTATTGGTGAAATTAGAATTTTTGACCGTTAAAACGCTATCTTCAACATATATTGCTCCGCCGAAACCATCATCATCATTTTCATATATGCAATGATTAGTAAAGACTGAATTGGTAATCGTCAAATCACTGTTTGTGGCATAAATTGCTCCACCAAAACCATAATTACCATAAGGATAACTGGTTTTAAGAGTAATATTATTCAGAGTCACTGATGCTGAATTAATGTAAAAAATTTTATCATAACCTTTCCCATCAATAGCATACCCATTTCCATTAATAGTTATGGTTTTAGTGATTCCTATAACATCATCAGAATAATCAGCAACATAATCGTTTTCTAAAATAATTACTGCACCTTCCTTGGCAGCATCAATCTTTTTTTGCAAATCCTCGAAAGTACCGCCATCAGCACCTCCAACAATCTCGACATCACTTAAGGATACTCCTAAAGTATCCGTCAAATCATTACTAACCGTTTGATTAACATCATCTGTCGCTGAAACACCAGCTATCGAAACAATGAATGCAATCAAGCAAAGAAAAAATAAAATTTTTTTATTCATGTCCTCACCATTTTATTGGTTTTAAAAAAACAGTTTAAATTAAAAAGTGTGATGATTATTTTGGGTGTAGATATCAAGGTTTTATCAAGGAAACTAGGACATAATCCTCTTTTCATTTTGAGCAAAAGAACTTGTGACATTTTGAACAAATTCTCCAACGAATAGTACAAAAGAATATTTAATCGCCCGTTCATTAAGAAAACTCCCAATATCCAATATTATTCTTTTATATGTCATGTTTAAATCAAGAACATTTAAAAAGATAATTAATATTTTATCAAATAACCTATAAATATATAGCGATTTTAATTTTGAACTCAACAATTATGATAAATACTAACTTAATTCTTAACAATCACATAATTTTAGATAGGTAAAAAAATATAGTTCACGACACTAAAAATTATAAAAATTTATAGGAACTTCCAGAGCCAATTTTTCCAATAACTTTCATTATCAATAACTTGTTTAAATTCATTTTCAAAGATAAATTTTAATTGTTCAATGCTAGTTATAAATTTT
>NZ_JAZRKF010000039.1:0-128004 GCF_045646205.1 Methanobrevibacter sp.
ACTATTGTTGTTGCTAATAAAGGTCTTTCCAATGCTACTGACGTTAAAGTGATTGATGTTATTGATACTAAACTTGTTGAAATTGACTACACTGAAACGACTCCTGGTTATGACTCCAGTATTAATGGTTGGGTTGTTTCATCCCTTGCGACTGGAAAAGACACTACTTTATATTTAGTTGTAAAAGTTATCGGAAACGGTACTATTTCTAATAGTGTTAATGTTACTTCTAAAGAGAATGATACTAACGTGACTAATAGTTCTGTTGATGTGGATGCTGATCCGTTTGTTAAATTTACCATTAATAAGACTGTTAACGTAACTGCTGCGGACGTTGTTCTTGTTGGTGATAAGCTTAATTATACTATTACAGTTAAAAACATCGGTTTATCTGATGCTACTGCGATTAACGTGACTGATGTTGTTGATAGCAATCTTGTTGAGGTTATTGCTGCTGAATCTAGCCCTAATTATAATACTGTTGTTTCAAATGGTTGGAGAATTGATTCTCTTGCTCCTAATGCTGAAACTACTTTGAATTTGGTTGTTAGAGTTAAGGCTGCAGGTAAAATTGTAAATACCGTTGCCGTTAACAGCGATGAGAATAAGACAACAGTTACCAATAAGTCAGATGATGTCAATTCAGGAACCGTGATTTTAAATGCAAGTAAATCCGCCAATGTCAGTGAAGTTAAAGTCGGTGATGAAGTTAAATTCATAATTAACGTGACTAACATCGGAACCTTTAACGCTACAGATGTTGTAATTAATGATACCCTTGATTCAGCATTTGAGTTTGTCAATGCTACTGAAGGAGGTGTCTTTAAAAACGGTGTGGTCACTTGGAATATTGGTGATTTGGCCGTTAACACTCCAGTCAGTGTTGAAGTTGTTGTAAAAGTTAAAAATCACGGTAAATTCAACAATACTGCTGTGGTCACTTCAAAAGAAAACAAAACAGAAACTAATGGAACTACAAATATTACTGTAATTCCTTACGTTGATTTGGATGTTGTTAAAGAGGCAAATGTTACAATAGTTAAATTAGGTGAATATATCAAATTCATAATTACCGTTACAAACACTGGTCTTTCCAATGCAACCAATGTTAAAGTATCCGATAAACTCAACGACGCGTTTGAATTTAACAATACTGATTATGGTATTTATAACCAACAAACACGCACTGTGGAATGGACTATTAATAACATTACTGCAGGAAAATCCGCTGAAGTTTACGTTATTGTAAAAGCTAAACTTGAAGGTACCTATAACAATACTGCTGTTGTTTATTCCGATGAGAATAAAACCAAATCAAACGGTACTGAAGTTATTGTTATCGGTGAATTTGCAGTTTTAGAAATTAATAAGTCTGCAAATGTAAGTGAAGTTAAAGTCGGTGACGAAATCATGTTTACAATCACTGTAAGTAATGTCGGTACATCTGACGCTACAGATGTCGTCATAACAGATGTTTTAGATGCTGCTTTCGGCCATGTAAGAGGAGGTACTTACAATGATCAAACACGTACTGTTACATGGACTATTGATAAAGTAGCTTCACGCAGTTCAACTCAGGTTAACGTTACCGTTAAGGCTTTATCCAATGGTACTTTTGTAAACAATGTAACCGCTAACTGTCATGAGAATCAGACAGATGTAAACGCTTCTTCAGACAATATTACCGTTAATCCGTTTGTTAACTTAACTGTCAGTAAGAAGGCTAATGTTACTGAAGCTGTTGTCGGTGATTTAATAGAGTATACTATTACTGTTGAGAACAACGGTCTATCCAATGCAACTGACGTTAAAGTTTGGGATATTTTGCCTGCTGGTGTAAAATATGTCTCCGGTGCAGATAATTATGACGAGGCTACACGTAATGCTTCCTGGACTGTTAATAATATTGCTCCAAATCACCCTGCTGTTGTTACTGTCGTTGTGAATGTAACTGCTGCAGGTAATTTATCAAATACTGTATTTACTAACAGTAAAGAGAATAAGACTCCGGTTAACACTACCAGTGACAATGTAACTGTTGATCCTAATGTTGAATTAAACATTACTAAAGTTGCTAACGTTACTTCTGCTGTTGTGGGAGATAACATTAAGTTTACCATTAATGTTACTAACAATGGTTTATCCAATGCAACTAACGTTGTTGTTAGTGATGTTTTGGATGCTGCATTCGCTTATGTTTCCGGTGGAGTTTATAATAAGACTATGCATACTGTAAGTTGGACTATTCCTGGTATTGAGGCTGGTAAGTCTGCTGAGGTTTATGTTGTTGTTAGTGTTTTAACTAATGGTACTTTTGCTAATGTTGTCAGTGCTTATGCTGATGAGAATAAGACTCCTGTTAACACTACCAGTGACAATGTAACTGTTATTCCTAATGTTGAATTGGATATTTCTAAAGTTGCTAACGTTACTTCTGCTGTTGTCGGAGACTTAATAAAATATACAATTACAGTTAAAAACAATGGTTTATCTAATGCTACTGACGTTAAAGTTTGGGATATATTGCCTGCCGGTGTTGAATATGTTTCCGGTGCTGACGATTATGATAATGCTACCCGTATTGCTTCATGGACTATTGGCAGGATTGCTCCAAATCGTGATGCTGTTGTTACTGTTGTTGTGAATGTAACTAGTGCAGGTAATTTATCAAATACTGTATTTGCTAACAGTGAAGACAATCAAACTGTTGTCAATAAGACCAGTGACAATGTGACTGTTGATCCTAATGTTGAATTAAACATTTCTAAAGTTGCTAATGTTACTGAAGCTGTTGTCGGTGACTTAATAGAGTATACTATTACTGTTGAGAACAACGGTCTATCCAATGCAACTGACGTTAAAGTTTGGGATATTTTGCCTGCTGGTGTAAAATATGTCTCCGGTGCAGATAATTATGATGAGGCTACACGTAATGCTTCATGGACTGTTGATAAGATTGCTGCAGGTCATGTAACAACAATTACATTTGTTGTCAATGTAACTGCTGCTGGTAACTTATCAAATACTGCATTTGCTAACAGTAAAGAGAATAAGACTCCGGTTAACACTACCAGTGACAATGTAACTGTTGATCCTAATGTTGAATTAAACATTACTAAAGTTGCAAACGTTACTTCCGCTGTTGTGGGAGATAACATTAAGTTTACCATTAATGTTACTAACAATGGTTTATCCAATGCAACCAACGTTGTTGTTAGTGATGTTTTGGATGCTGCATTCGGATATGTTTCCGGTGGAGTTTATAATAAGACTATGCATACTGTAAGTTGGACTATTCCTGCTATTGAGGCCGGTAAGTCTGCTGAGGTTTATGTTGTTGTTAAAGTTTTAACTAACGGTACTTTTGCTAATGCAGTCACTGCTTATGCTGATGAGAATAAAACTCCTTCCAACGCTACCAGTGATGACATACCGGTTATTCCTAATGTTGAATTAAACATTACTAAAGTTGCTAACGTAACTTCAGTCATCGTTGGAGACAGGATTAAGTTTACCATTAATGTCACTAACAATGGTTTATCCAATGCAACTAACGTTGTTGTTTATGATGTTTTAAATAAAGCATTTGAACACATCGACGGTGGAAATTATGATGTGATTACAGGTAATGTGACATGGACTATTCCAATTATTGAGCCTGGTAAGTCTGCTGAGGTTTATGTTGTTGTCAAAGTTTTAACTAACGGTACTTTTGCCAATACTGTCAGCACTTACTCTCAGGAGAATAAGACTCCTGTTAACACTACCAGTGATAATGTAACTGCTGGTCCTAATGTTGAACTGAATATTACTAAAGTTGCTAATGTTACTGAGGCTATTGTCGGTGATTCAATAGAGTATACTATTACAGTTAAGAATAATGGTTTATCTGATGCTGTTTGGGTTTACGTTTGGGATATCCTGCCTGAAGGCATGGAATATGTCTCCGGTGCTGACGGATATGATAAATCAACACGCAATGTTACCTGGGGTATTAGTAATATAGCTTCAGGTGAATCCAAGTCAGTTTATCTTGTTGTAAACGTAACTAAAACAGGTAATGCATCAAATACAGTATTTGCTAACAGTGAAGACAATAAAACTGTTGTCAATAAGACCAGTGACAATGTAACTGTTACCTATGACGTTGAATTGACAATGGATAAATTTGCAAATGTTACTGAGACTGTTGTCGGTGATTCAATAGAATACACTATTGTTATTACTAACAATGGTAAATCTGATGCTACAGGTGTTAAAGTTTGGGATATCTTGCCTGCCGGTGTTGAATATGTCTCTGGTGCAGATAATTATGATGTAAATACACGTAATGCTACCTGGACTGTTGATAAGATCGCTGCAGGTCACGTAACAACAATTACTTTCATTGTTAATGTTACAGACATTGGCAGTTTATCCAATACTGCATTTGCTAACAGTACTGAAAATGATACTGTTGTCAATAAGACCAGTGACAATGTAACTGTTACCTATGATGTTGAATTGACTATGGACAAGGTTGCTAATGTAACTGAGGCTGTTGTCGGTGATACAATAGAATATACAATCATTATTGTCAATAATGGTCTATCCAACGCAACTGACGTTAAAGTTTGGGATATTTTGCCTGCAGGTGTTGAATATGTCTCCGGTGCAGATAATTATGATGTAAATACACGTAATGCTTCCTGGACTATTGATAAGATCGCTTCAGGTTACTTCACTTCCGTTACTCTTCGTGTGAATGTAACAGGTGCTGGTAACTTATCAAATACCGTATTTGCTAACAGTAAAGAGAATAAGACTCCTGTTAACAAGACCAGTGACAATGTAACTGTAGAACCTAATGTTGAATTGGACATTACTAAAGTTGCTAACGTTACTTCACTCATCGTTGGAGACAGCATTAAGTTTACCATTAAAGTCACTAACAATGGTTTATCCAATGCAACCAACGTTGTTGTCAGTGATGTTTTGGATACTGCATTTAGATATGTTTCCGGTGGAGCTTATGATGAGGCTACACGTACTGTAACCTGGACTATTGACAGCATTGCTTCAAATGCATCCAAAGAAGTTTACGTTACTGTTACTGCTTTAAGTGCAGGTAACTTCACTAATGCGGTCATTGCGCACTGCGATGAAAATACTACTGATGTCAAAGGTACTAGTGATAATGTAACTGTTGACCCTAACGTTAAATTAAATGTAACTAAAGTTGCTGATGTGACTTCCGTTATCGTCGGTGATAACATTACATTTACTATCAGAGTTACTAATAACGGTTTATCCAATGCGACTAATGTTGTCGTGACCGATAAATTGGATGCTGCATTCAAATATATTAACGGTGGAGATTATGATGCAGCTACACGTACCGTAACTTGGACTATTGGTAATATTGGAGCAGGTAAAACTGAGGATGTTTATGTTGTTGTCAGCGTTTTAACTAATGGTACATTTACAAATACTGTTAGTGCTTATGCTGATGAGAATAAAACTCCGGTTAATGGCACAAGTGATAATGTGACTGCTGATCCTAATGTCAAATTGGATATAAGTAAAGTTGCTAATGTTACTTCTGTTGTAGTTGGAGAAAATATTAAGTTTACTATTAAAGTTACAAACAACGGTTTATCTAATGCTACTGGCGTTGTTGTCAGTGATGTTTTAGATGCCGCATTTGGATATGTATCCGGTGGAGCTTATGATGCGGCTACACGTAATGTAACTTGGTTAATTAGTAATATTGAGGCTGGAAAGTCTACTGAGGTTTATGTTGTTGTCAGTCTTTTGACTAATGGTACTTTTGCTAATGTCGTCAGTGCTTATGCTCAGGAGAACAAGACTCCTGTAAACGGCACTAGTGATAACGTAACTGTCGATCCGGATGTTCAATTGGACATTGCTAAAGTTGCTAATGTAACTGCAGTATATGTTGGAGAAAACATCAGATTTACAATTACAGTAACAAACAATGGTTTAAGTAATGCTACTAACGTAAAAGTCGGAGATGTATTGCCAGATGGTGTGAAATTTGTTTCAGCCAACGGTACTTATGTAAATGATGGTCAAAATGTATTATGGACAATTGAAAAGATAGCTGGAAAATCACAAGTAAGTGTTTATGTTGAAGTAACCGCAGTAACTGCAGGTTCTATTGTTAACTCTGCTAATGTCACATGCGATGAGAATTCAACTTCCGAAACAAACACTTCAAAAATTGATATTGACCCTGTTGTTAATTTAACTGTTGTTAAAACTGCTAATGTTTCCAATATATATGTTGGAGGCAAAGTCTGTTACAATATTGTTGTTTCAAATAATGGTCCTAGCGATGCAAACAACGTTATTATCGTTGATGAATTACCTACCGGTTTGAAATTTGTCTCTAGTAATGTTGAATGTGTTGTAGTTGGTAACAAAGTAACCTGGTCCGTTTCAAAATTAGCTGCAGATGAAAATATCACTATTGAAGTTGTATGTATTGCTGTAAGCAGCGGCGATTTAACAAACACCGTTAATGTTACTTGCGATGAAAACAAAACAAATGCTACCGGTGATGTTCCAATACATGTCAAAGACCTCGTTGACGTTGCTATCGATTTAAGCGTTGATAATACAACTCCAGACATTAATGGAGAAATTATTCTTACTTTGAAAGTCAGGAATAATGGTCCATCAACCGCAACAAGTATCGTCGGTAAATTAAACAAAGACTTCTTGAACGGATTGGAAATAATCTCAATCGACTCCGAAGATATCATATTCTCTTCAGGCGATCTTTTAGGATACTTCCTGTCAGATTTATTAAGAGTTAATGAGGATGGAAGCTTTACAATCGATTCATTGAATGCAGATGAAGAGGTTTCAGCAACAATTAAAGCTCGTGTAATCCGTGATGGAGTCATAACAGTCGATGGAAATGTGTCTTCTGCTGAAGATGATTCAGATCTTACCAACAACTATGATAACGTGACTTTAACGGTTCATTCATTGGTTGATTTAAAAGTTAATGTAACTTCAAACGATACAACTCCATTTGTTGGAGATGAAATTGAATATACAATAACTGTTGTTAACAACGGTCCGTCAAACGGTACCGGAATCGTAGTAAATGACAAATTGCCTGATGGCGTAACTTACGTATCTGACAACGGTGGAGGCAGATACGATCCTAACACAGGTGTTTGGACAATCGATTCTCTTAAAACTAATGAAAGTAAAACTTTAACCATTAAAGTTAAAGTTAACAGAGCTGGTGAGATTACAAACATTGTTAACGTTACAGCAGACCAAGACAACACGGACCCTGATGGTGGTAAAACTAAAATAACAATTAACGCTAAATTTAGGGACGTTGACCTTTCAATATCCAAATCTGTTAGCGCTACAAAAGCATATGTTGGTGATTTAATTACCTACACAATAACTGTTGTCAACAGAGGTACAACTAATGCAACAGGAGTTCTTGTATATGAGGACATGCCTGATGGATTAAGATATGTATCTGATGACAGAGGACATGACTATGATCCTATTTTGTGTATTTGGTATGTAGGAAACCTCAACGCAGGTGAAACTGCAGTCTTGAATATTGTTGTTCAGGTAACCAAAGCGGGTAATATTACCAATAATGTAATTGTTATTTGTGACCAAGGAATTGTCGATATTAACTCAACTGTTGCTAATGCAACTGTTGAAGTTGTCGAACATGCAGAAAATGAAACCGATGTTCCTGTTCCTGCTGAAGCAGTATTAAAAGAAACAGGTAACCCAATAATGATGTTATTGATGGTTTTATTGTCTGCGGGTATTTGTTTAATTCGAAGAAAAGACTAAACAGGTAGGGGTTTTTGAACTCCTACTTTTATTCATTTTTTCATAACTTTTTTTCTATCATTTTAATTAAATCTAGACCAATTATTTTTAATACTTGTCACTAATTTTCAATGAATTATTATCTATAAAATCAATTTGCTAACATCCTTGATAAAAAAATAATTCTTTTACCTGGGTAATGTAGATGTATAGGGACTGCTTTTTAATTTTTTAAAAATTTATATACTGAATTAAATAAATTATATCATATTTATTTTTGGTGAAAATCTTATGGTGGAAAAAAATCAGTGGGACTCTCCGCTCTCATTTGTTCTGGCAATGATTGGTTCGGCAGTCGGACTTGGAAATATCTGGCGTTTCAGTTATGTGCTGTATTCCAATGGTGGAGGAGCATTTTTCATTCCTTATCTGGTTGCGATTGCTCTTATGGGAATTCCCTTTTTAATTTTAGAATACGGCATAGGATTTTCATTCAGGGATTCATTTACAAATATCTTTAAAAAGATTAATCCCAAGTTTGAAATTTTATCATGGATTCTGGTGCTTCTGGTATTCGGCGTAGTAATTTATTATGTTGTAATCATCAGCTGGGACTTGATTTATCTCTTTTCGAGTTTTAATTTTTCATGGGGAAGTGACCCTGCACTTTACTTTGTAAAATCCGTTGGAGGAAGCTCTAATTTGTCCAATTTCACATCAATTTTGCTTCCGACACTTGCTGGGGTGTTATTGGTTTGGTTTTCAGTATGGTTCATATCCCATAAGGATTTAAATAGCGGTATCGGTATGGTTTCAAAGATTTTAATTCCTCTTCTGTTTGTTATAATGGCATTCATTATTATATATTCAGTTTCTCTTCCGGGAGCAGGTATTGGTATTGCTACCCTGTTGAATCCCGATTGGTCCAGCCTGACGGATGTCAATATCTGGCTTGCTGCATTTTCACAAATCGTATTCTCATTAAGTCTGGGTCAGGCCATTGCGCTTAGTTATGCAAGTTATCTGCCGGATAACGCTAAATTAACAGATAATGTGTTAGTTGTTGTTGTATGCAACTGTTTATTTGAGGTTTTCACAGCTTTTGGAATATTTTCAGTTTTAGGATACATGTCATTTACTTCAGGAACTCCGATGATTCAATTGATAACAGAAGGAACCGGTCTTGTCTTCATTGTATTTCCAATGATTTTTAATATAATGGGTCCAATAGGTCGCATATTCGCCCCTCTTCTTTTCATCGCCATATTGTTTGCAGGAATAACTTCTGCCATAGGCATATTTGAACCGATGGTCAATTCCACGTTGCATAAATTTGACTGGTCTCGTAAAAAGACTGTTACTCTGTTGTCCATTATCGGCTGTATTTTATCTCTTGTATTTACAACAGGATGCGGAAGTTATCTTGTAGAAACTGTAGATTCATTCATGAATGCCTTTGGAATAATTATTTTAATAGCCATTCAATGTATTGTTTTTACCTGGTTTTATGATATTGATTCAATTATTCTTGTATTGAATGAAAATAATAAATTTAAGGTAGGTAAACTTTGGAAATTAATAGTTAAATACATATTGCCAATCTTTTTAATAGTAATGTGGGTTATGGGAGTTTATAAATTAATTTCAAGTACCGATCCATTTAAACTCACAGTTTATGGAATAATAACTGTTGTCGTATTGATATTCAGTTTAATACTGACCAGAATCAATTCAAAAGCTTAAGGAAATAGAAAAATGTCATTTATAGCTAAATTATATGAAAAAATATTGATGTCTACAAAACCGGATTATATGGATTCACAAGAAAAAATCAATGAGTTTTTAGCCGCTAAAGAAGACCAAATGCCTAAAAGTATTTTCAAAAGCTTTAACTTTAATGGAATGGAAGTCTTTCACTTTGGAAATAGGGCCTCATCTGATAAAACAATCATATTCATCCATGGCGGTGCATATGTTAATGAAATCAACTATCAGCACTTTTTATACTGCTGGCTTCTGGCTAAAAGATTAAATGCTTACGTTTTGGCACCCGCATATCCTTTGGCTCCAAATCATTCCTGTGATGAAACTTTTGATTTAATCACAGATTTATATAAAGAGTATTGCGATGACAATCTTATAATGATGGGAGACTCAGCCGGAGGAGGATTTGTACTTTCCTTTTGCCAATACTTAAAAACGATTGATTTAAAACAGCCCAATAACATTGTCGTATTTTCTCCGTGGGTCGATATTTCAATGAGTAATGTTTATGACAGCAGTAACGATCCGATTTTGGGTGAAGTTGGTCTTCGAGAAATCGGCAAATCATGGGCAGGAAATCTGGATACCAAAGATTACCTGGTAAGTCCTCTTTATGGGGATAATGAGGGCCTTCCAAAAACATTAATCTTTGCCGGAGACAATGAAATCTTTTATGAGGATATTGAAGAGTACGTTAAGAATGCTCCTGATGTGAGGTTAATCGTCGGTAATGGATTGTTTCATATTTATCCAATGTTTCCAATGCCTGAGGCAATAACTGCTTTTAAAGAAATAAAAAAGGAGATAATGTAAGATTATCTCATATAGAGTATATATTTTCCAAATTTAGGGATTCTATAGATTATTGCTGCTGTAGCAAAGCTGAATATTATTAATAGAATCCATAAAATTATAGCTTTTACAGGTTCTGCAACCGGTATCATGACCACTAATGGAAGCAACGGTAATCTGAAGAGGTTATGTATTAAAAATACTGCAAATGAATATTTTGACAATACTTGAACGCCGCTGTAAAACCTTACAGTATCTTTTCTTGAACATAGCTCAAAGAGTGCAAATGATCCAAGTAAGATGAATGGGAATTCATACCACAGGAAGAAATTGTATGATCTTGTGAATGTGTAGTACTGGAAGACAACGCAAATCAAAAAGGAAACTATAGCTAAAATCCATAATTTTGCACTTGAGATATCCTTGAACATTCCTTTTTTAACAAGATATCCTAAAAGTATGTAGATTCCATAAACGCCACCACTGAAACCAAGACAGTATTGTATTGATACATTTTGAATTCCCTGCATGTCCAGTAATGTTGATACAAACGGCATTAGGAATGCTAAAAGGGAAAATACAACCAGCGCCTGGAATATGGTTTTTTTATCGAAGTGCTTAAGGGCACTTGCAACAAACGGCATTGAAAGATACATTCCAATAATCATCGGCATATACCACATGTGGCTGAAAAAGAGGTTTCCGGCCTCTACAGGATTTATTGAACTGCTGTTTAAGAATACGAACTGGAGTGATAGGGCATAAATTACTGTCCAGAGCACTGTAACAATAATTAAACCTTTACAGTTTCTACTCCAGAACTTCTGAGTTTTTAAATCATCATAAGTCCTGTCCAATAGTAGATAACCAGTTATCATTAAAAAGAACGGAACTCCTATACGGCCAATAAAAAGAGAAGCGAAATTGAATATTCTTGAAGCTAATGTGTAATTAACAATGGCATCGGATGAAATGATGTAGATTCCATCGGTTGCATGAATATACAATACTGTTAAAATAGCTATTGCCCTTACAAGGTCAATCCATTCTATTCTAGTTCTTGCCATCTAGTTCTTTCTCCATAAATTTTATAATATAATTTTTGTGAATAATTTAATAAATAGTTTAATATGTCCTTTTTTTAAAATATTCTCAGTTATTAACATTAAAATAAGTGAAAATATCTAAAACTTTAAATACTATTAAATTAATATAATTTATTAATAGTTATGATTATTGAAATATCTTATTTTCTTCATAACGATTATTTAATTTGATTTCATTATTATAAGGAGGAGTTATTAATGGCTAGGTTTGAAGAAGCAGAAAACAGAATGTTCAATATTAAAATCTGCTTAAAATGTAATGCTCGTAACCCTGCTGGTGCAACAACTTGTAGAAAATGTGGTTACAAAGGTTTAAGATACAAAGCTAAAGAACCAAGAGGATAGATTTATTCTCTTTTTTACTATTTTTTTAATTTTTTTGCTAATTTTTACTACAATCTTTTTTTAATTTATAAAATCATTAATTTAATATATAATTTTAAATAAAAATATTTCCATGAAAAATGTAGAAGCATATATCAAAGATATATTAAAAGAAAGGAAAGTTCATTTCACATTAATCGATCCTGATGAACAGACTCCTGAAGAAGCTTTAGACATTGCAACTGAAGCTATTGAGGGCGGAACTGACGGTATTATGATTGGCGGATCAACTGTAGACAATGTTGGCGTTAATGAAACATGTAAAATCTTGTCTGAAAACATTGCCGTTCCAATAATTATATTCCCTGGAAATACAAGCAGCGTAAGTAAATATGCTGATGCTATATTTTTTATGAGTTATCTTAACTCCAATAACCCATATTGGATAATTGGAGCACAAGCTCTTGGTGCACTTCCTGTTAAGAAATCAGGAATTGAAATATTGCCTATGGGTTATATGGTTGCAGAACCTGGTGGAACTGTCGGTTGGGTAGGAGACGCTAAATTAGTACCTAGAGACAAACCTAAAATACCTGCCGCTTACGCAATGGCTGCTGAATCTTTAGGAATGAGATTCTTCTATATTGAAGCAGGTTCAGGTGCAGATAAACCTATTCCTCCTGAAATGGTTGCATACACAAAAAGAGCTACTGATGACATGGTTGTTGTTGTTGGTGGAGGTATCCGTGATGCTAAAGCAGCTTACACTGCAGCTAAAGCAGGTGGGGATATTATAGTCACTGGTACGGTTGTAGAAGAAACCAGTGATGTTAAAGCTAAAATTCAAGAGATTGCAGGAGCTATTAGAAAAGCTTCCATGGAGTAGTTTTCAACTGCTCTACCACTAATTTTTTTAACAAATATTCTGAGCACAATACTCGTCAAATGCTCTCTCATAGGTTTTAAATATAGTAAATGAATATATTAATAAATGACAATGAAAAGTTTAATTTTAACATTAACCACGTTAAAAAATTAAATTATAAGTTTCAAGAGGGCTATATAACTAATTCTAGTCTTCTACAAAGAGAGGTAGTTCATTATGTTAAAATCTCTTTATATTAAAGCACTGAATAACAGAAGATTTCTTCAACCAGAACCAGAAAAAAACACTGATTTTTCCCTGGAGGGCAAATGGTTTGACAGACCCTATGCCAAAAGCAATAAGGAGTTTTCTATTGCTGCAGGTGATGGAAGTTTCAATATCAAGAAATTTCTCATGTTCAATTACTGCCCCGTATCTGCCGAAGCGCTGATTTATGACGGGCAGCTTAAAAATATCGAACAGTCAGAAATATTTGAAATAGATCATGTTCCTTTCATAAAAGAATTGGTTCCCAATTACATGTCAATATTCGAGCTTAAATGCTGTTTAAAGGCAATCAATGAATATGATGTCGATTATTATCTATTTGACGGATCCATTCTGGGGGATTTGCAGAATCATTACCCTAAAGGGGCAAAGCAGCCTTCAGATATCAAAAAGAAACTGACTCCGGGAGTCCTGAAACTCTTTGAGGATGACATCAATGATCTCTCAAGTCTTGATTTGTCATTTCCGGAAATAAAAAAGAAGGTATATGTTCACGTGTCCGGTGAAGGTGAGGATGACTTTAAGGACACCGAAATTGATGACGTTTATAATCTTTATTTATCATCAATCGAGAAATTACTGGTTTTAAAGGAAGTTTTAAAGAAAAATAAAAAGATCATTTCAATTTCCAAAACTTCATCAAGCAGTGATTTGTTCCACAGCAACGCTCCCGACATCGGTATTTTGGACCAGTTCACAGAAAAGCAGGGAATTTCAAAGTTAATTCACAAGAAAGTTGAATCAAGCACTCCCGTTCCGTTTCCGGTTTATGATGACTTTTTCAACGGATTGTGGTTCACGATATTTTATGTAAGGCTTAAGGAAAACAAGAACGTTTTAAAGGTTGAAATTCCTTATTATATAGAAGATAAAGATGATGATGAAATAACGGAAATCATTGAAATTATTAAAAGGGATGTCGCTGAAGGCTATCCGTATTTATTGAATAAGGCTCATAATGATGTGGTAATTACCAATAAGCATGTGGATGAACTTTTAAAGATTAGCAGAATTTATGAAACAACAAACAGAGAACAGTTAAAGAAGTGATAAAATGGTAGTTGGTTATTGTGTCGGTGAAATATCTCTATCCGAATTGACCTTTATTTCAGATAAGATGCCTCAGGTTGGAGAGTATGTCACGGTAGAGTATGACGGTAAAAAGGTTTTGGGAATGGTTGAAAATCTTGTAAGGGGAAATGATGCCCTAAACATTGATTTGCACGATGTTGAAGCTATTCAAACCATTGCACGTATAGGCGGAAAGGATTACTATATAAAAGGTAAGGTAAAGCTCTTGGGGGATGTCAATGACAATTTAAGGCTTCCGAGAACCCCTGCCCTTCCGGGTACTCCAATTAAATTGGCGGATAAGGAAATTTTGGATAAGGTATTCAAGGTTAAAAATCCGATTAGATTAGGTACATTGGTCAATCAGAGGGATATTGAAGTCAATGTTGAAGGAAACCCTATATTAAACAGACACCTGGCCATTCTGGCAATGACCGGTGCGGGTAAATCAAACACGGTCGCTGTTTTGATGGACCAGCTTCTCAGGTATAATGTTCCGATATTCGTATTTGATATGCACGGCGAGTACAGGGATGCTGATTTCCCGAATGGTGACGTTAATGTAATTCAGCCTAAAATCAACCCTACATACATGAACTTTTCCGAAATCAAAAGACTCGTCAATATTCCAAATAACGCATATATTCAGGAAAGACATTTCAGATACGCTTTCAACAAGGCCAGAACTCAAATTAATGAGGGAACTGAACATACATACAAGTTTTTAGAGGCAATGTATGACATTTTATATGTCCGCTCACAGGAAGAGGGTTCAGATAAACAGATTGTTGACGTGATGAATAAGATTGAAGACGCCAAAGACAAATACAACAACTTATTTGACAATAACAAGGGCAATATCTTAACCAGCATCAAGGTGGGGCATGTCAATGTCCTTGATTTAAGCCAGACTGATGAATCAGTATCTGAAGTCCTTGTAAGTCATATCTTAAGAAACGCCCTTCAGAGAAGAAAAAATTTCTTCCATGGAGGTTCTAATAAAACTTTAAATCATTCAGTCTTTTTTGTCATAGAGGAAGCACATATTCTTGCTCCTAACAAAAGGGACTCCCAGTCCAAGCATTGGATTCAAAGGGTTGCAAGAGAAGGCCGTAAGTTCGGTTTAGGACTGTGTCTTGTAAGCCAGTCTCCAAAAACTGTAGACCATGACGCATTGTCTCAGATGAACAACATGATAATATTGAGGTTAGTTGAACCTGAAGACCAAAGGCATGTTCAGTCTGCTTCAGAATCATTATCCAAGGACCTGATCAATCAGCTGCCTTCCCTAAATGTTGGTGAGGCCATTGTTCTGGGTTTGATGAGTAAAGTGCCGACATTAGTTAAAATTGATGAGTTTAAAGGTCGCCGTACCGGAGGAGACCTGGATATTATCGGGGACTTAGCAAGCTTTGAAAAAGATGAAGAAGATGAAATCAGGCACCAAGAACAGGAAAGCCTTGATTTGGGATATAATTATTAGTTAAGGTCAATATTGCTCTTAGAGGAAACATAAACCTTAAATAATTAATAAATTAAATTACTACATAATTAAATACTTTGTAAGTGTTTAAATTGGTTATATACAAAAATTTTAAAAGGTAATATAATGAAATTTGCACATTTAGCAGACACTCATTTAGGTTATCGCCAGTTCGGTTTATATGAACGGGAGAAAGACTTTTATGAAGTGTTTGAGAAGATAATTGATAGAATAATCGATGAAAAAGTCGATTTTGTAATACACAGTGGAGATTTATTTGACAATTCAAGACCTGCTCCAATAGCGCTCTTGGCATTTCAAAAAGGTTTAATAAAACTTAAAAACGCTAATATTCCTGTTTATGCTATTGCAGGAAATCACGATAGCGTACTTCGTAAAAACTCAATACCGCCACAGGTGTTATTCAAGAAATTTGGTTTGAAAGTAATCAGTCCGATTAATACTAATTACATGTTTGATGATGTATTTATTGCAGGTTTGCCGTTCTATTCATCATCACAGGATAAACTCCTTAAAAACAAACTTTCAGAATTGTCCAAAAAGGCAGTCAATCATGAAAAGTCCATTCTTGTATTGCATCAGGGCATTGACAAATATTTTAACCTGCAATATGAATTGGAAATAGGTGACGTTCCGGACAATTTCACATATTATGCGATGGGACACCTCCACAATTATATCAATGACGATTTCGGAAAAGGTAAACTGGTTTATCCGGGTTCCAGTGAAGTTTGGAAAACAACGGAACTTGGAGATTATAGAAAAAACGGAAAAGGATTTGTCATTGTAGATTTGGATGGTAAAAAACCTTCCGTTGAAAGGATTACCATTGATCTTCCCCGTGAATTTATAGACAGAACCATTGAATTTGAGGACTTGGCCAATGGAATTGCGGAAATAAAAAAGACAATTGAAAATTTCGACAAAAAGCCTATCCTTAATTTAACGGTCAATAATGTTACTTCAACTGGTACCGCATATGAAATGATTAATGAGGAGCTTGAAGATTTGGCATTGATGATAAGGCCTAAATTCAACACTCCTGGTGAGGAAAACATAGATTTAATCATAGATAAGGAAAATGCATTAGGTCCTATTGAAGTATTGTCTTCAAGACTTGAAAGCTATGAGGATGAAGACATCACCAAATTCGCAGCGGAATTATACAATTTGCTTTCAAAAGATAAAACAGAAGAAGCAAAAGAACTAATCGAGGAATTCTATAAAGAGAAATATCCTGTTGAAGAAGTTGAGGAGGATTAAAAATGATTTTTAAAAGATTAAGATTAAAAAATTTCAAATCCTATTCAAATGAAGTTATTAATTTTGATAAAGGAATCACAGTTATTGTTGGAGAAAATGGTGCTGGTAAATCCTCTATTTTTGAAGCTATTAGTTTTGCTTTATTCAAACAACACACTGCAGGCAAATTAGGTGATCTGGTTAGAAATAACACTGACCATATGAGTGTGGAATTGGATTTCGTATCAAGAGGAAAGGAATACAGGATTGTCCGTGACAAGAACAAATCCAAATCCGCATCAAGGCTCCTGACTAAAACCTCAAGCGACGGAGAATTCATGTCACTCTGTTCCGGTGAAAAAGAGGTCTCAGATAATATCCAGGCAATACTGGATATGGATGCAAATCTCTTCTTAAATGCTATTTATGTAAGGCAGGGTGAAATTGCAGAGCTTGTCGACAAACAGCCTGCTGATAAAAAACGCTTAATAGGTAAATTATTAGGTTTGGATTCCCTCGAAACAGCATGGAAAAATTTAGCTCCATTAATCAGCGAATATGAAAACAACTTATCCGAGATTAAGGGAAAACTTTACTCCAAGGACGCTCTTCAGGAGGAATATGATCAAAAGACCTCTGAACTCAATGAAATGAAAAACAGAGGCCATGAACTTGAATCACAAATTGAAGAAGTTAAAAATCTCAGAGAGGAAATTTCTGAAAGTAAACGTAACATGGAACGTGAAAAAGAAATTTATGAAACTCAGATGAATAATTTGAATAATGAAAAACAGACCTTGGAAAAACTTGAAAAGGATAAGCATACCCTTCAGGAAAATCTTGATAAGATACGTGAAGCTGAAGAGGAAATCGAACGTTTGGAGAAATATGTCTCAAAATTGGATGTTTATCTTGACTTTGAGAAATCTGTTGTCAGTATTCAATCCTTAAAAGAATCAGAAATGGAAACTGAAGAAAAAATAGATTCAATTAAGGAACAGAAACGTTTGGTTCATGAAAAAAAGCAAGGATATAATGATTATTTAAAATGTGATGAAGAAATAACCAAATTAACCAATCAAAAAATTGATTTGGAAAAAGAGCTGGCCACAATTACACAACTTGAAAAGGATAAGAAGAAACTTCTCGAAGGCATTGAAGCAGATAGAAATGACATTGAAAAGTTCTTCTCCCTTTCAAAGGAAAAATTGCTTGAGTTTGATTTTCCACAGGATGATTTGGTTGAAGTCGATGATTTGAAAAAGTTAGGCGAAACCACCAATCAGTTCCTAGAAGAAATTTCAACCAAAATAGAGGACTTAAGCAATAGCATCTCTTCCAAAAAGGAAGAGATTGTCGCATTCAAGCAGGCAATTAACGCCAGTGAAAAACCTCTCGAAGAATTGTCAAATGTAGACAACAAGTGTCCTGTATGTCAATCAGATATTGATGATGTCAAAAAAGAGGAATTAATCAATCAGTATACTACAGATATTGAAGAAAACAATAAGGCAATTAAGGATAATGAAGAAACTATTCGCCTTTTCACCAAGAATAAGGACAGCTTTAAAGAAAAAGAATCCAAAGTTAAAAAATTATCTGAAGACATTCTGGAATATAAATATAAATTCTCAAATCTTCAAAAGGACTTGCAACGCTTAAGCGAAATAGATGCAGGCCTTGATTCCAAAGAGTATATTGGAAATAAATTAGGTGAATTGATTCTCGAAATCGCTAGGCAAAAGGAAAGCCGTGAAAAATTCAAGCAGGATCATGATGATTATAACCAGTCCAAAGGAGCTTTGGATGTTTTAGGAAGTCAGACTGAAGCTGAATATAAACTCAAACAGATTAAAAACGAAATTGATGTTCATGTTCAAAATATCAAGCTGGCTATTGACAATGATCCTCATCTAAGCGGTGATATGGATAACCTTGAACTTAAACAGCGTATTGATGATTTGAAAGAGAAAAATGAAGAATATAATCAGTTGAAAGGTTTCGTTAAAAATAAAAATACCATATCTGCTCAATTTGATTCTGTTAAAGAGGATATTGGTGTTTCCAACAATCAATTGGAAATCATTCAAAACAAAATCGATGCATCAACTTATGATAAGGAAAAATACGAACAAATCACTTACCGTGATGAGATGTATGGCAGAAGATATGAATCCTTCAGCAATGAACTTTCCGAAATCAAGGGAAGGGCAAGGGAACTCATTAATGTCCATAAGTCATTAGCTGAAAAAATCAAAAATAACGACAGGTTCCAGATGGAATATGATAATATTTCACAGTATCTTGTTTTATTGAAAGATATTCGTGAGTTATATGGTAAAAACGGTATTCAAAAAGAATTGAGAAACAATTCCAGACCGATCATACAAAAGAACACCAAGGAATTCTTCGATGACTTTAATTTCAACTATTCCGATTTGATTTTGGATGATGATTATAACGTCACTGTAAGAGGTCCTGAAGGTGAATCTTCAATGTCCATGGTTAGTGGTGGTGAAAAAATAGCTATTGCATTGGCTTTAAGGTTAGGTATCACCAAATCAATGGCAAAAGGAGATTTGGAAACTATCCTATTGGATGAACCTACAATTCATTTGGATGATGCAAGAAGACAGGAATTAATCAATCTGTTAAAAGAAATGTCTTTACTGCCTCAAATGATAATTGTAACTCATGAAAATCAGCTTGAAAGCGCTGCTGATAATTTAATAAAAGTAGAAAAAGAAAATGGAATTTCAAATATAGTGAATTAAATTCACTATTATTCCATCATTTCGTCTGCACTCTTAATTGAGTCAACGATACAGTTACCGTTCCATCCGACGATTGTTGCAGCCCTGCTTTCTAATTCTTCCGGTACTTCTTCAAGGCCGTATGGTCTGACAAGTACTAATGGTATATCATATTTTTCGGCTGCTTCAAGTAAATCATCAAAGGTTTCTTTGTTGTCTTTGTATAGTCCTGCAAGTAAAATGATGCAGTCCACCTTATTGAAAAACGCATCTCCTGCAGTTGAGTATGAAGCGGACATTGATTCTTTCCATAAAAAATCAACTTTTGAGAATAATTTTTCAGTAAACTGAGCGTACTCATTGTTTTTGTCAAAACCATTGGTAATAATTAAATTATAAATTTTATCGTCTTTATCTTCCTCGAACATTCTCTCACCTAATCAAAAAATATATTTTATAAAATATGTAAATTATTAATATATTTAGTATAATTTATTTTAAGGTTTATGTTTTTTATGAGAGCGGCGGTTATAGGTTTAGGTGTTGAAGGTAAAAAGGCAGTTAATTCACTTTTAAAACATGGTTGGGATGTTTATGCAAGTGATTTAAACAGTAATATTGATTTATCTGATTTGAATTTGCCAGGTATTTCTTTAAATTTTTTAGATGGTGGAGAAACATTTTCTATTGTTTCTGACACTTTAACTTTGGATTTGGGATTTACCAATTCTCAGGCCATTGATGAATGTGATGCTATTGCAATCAGTCCCAGCATGTTTGGAGGTTCCTTTGCAAATAAACTGCTGGATGAAGGTCATCTCCTGAGTGATGTCGTAACCAATCATAAAAAGATATTCACAATTGGCATTACAGGCACTAACGGTAAGACAACCACCGTTCACATGTTAAAATCCATTTTGGAAAATGCAGGAAAAAAAGTTCTTGTCGGCGGAAACGGCGGCGGAGGCTTTTCAGGTTATTATGATTTGATGCTTGAGGCTGAAAACGGCGATTATGATATAATTCTTGTTGAAGTATGTGACATGACATTGGATTTCTGTAATTATGCATTTGACTTTGATATGGTTGGTTTAACTAATATAGGCAATGATCATATGGACGTTCACAAAACCATTGCCAATTATAAGGATTCCCTGGTCAGATTCTTTGACGGCAAGGAGATTTTTACAGCATTCAATCAGGATTTCAACAGCAACTTCAAAGAAGCCTCATCAAAACACATTTCTTACTTTGAATATCAGGATAAACTGAAGGTTTTCGGTAAGTTCAATAGATTAAATGCCGGTTTGGCAATGGCAATTGCAAGTGAATTGAAAGTGCCGAAAGATGTTATTAAAGATACTTTGGCTGAATTTGAAGCGGTCAGCGGCCGTTTGGATGTTTATAAAATTAATGATTCTCTGGTTTATGTTGGTAAAACTGACAATTCCGATGCTTTAAAATCCATATTGTCAGAAAAGGATTTCTATGCAATATTTATCGGAACGCCAAGACCTCATGAATCACACAGGTTGGATATTATTGATGAAGCAGTCAAATATAATCCTGAAGTCATAGTTGTTTTCCCAGGTTTGGATGATAATCTTGATTTGGTATTATATCGTTTGAACTATCTTAAATATAGGGGCAGAGTATTGACAGCAACTTCTTTAGATGACATTATTGCTTATGTTGCAGAGTTTTCTCATGAGGAAGCGATGTTGATAGGGGGTAATGGTCAGGATGCTATTATCAATATTCAAGAGAGAATTAAACTCATTTCTGAAAAGCTTTCATAATGCATTATGTATAAATAGTAATAAACATATAATTATATTTTGTATAATTAATTTAGGGTGTTTATGATAATGAGTTCAAAATGGAGAAACACATCTGTTAAAATCGTTTTGATTTTATTTGTTGTTTGTATAATGTTATTTGCATTTTCATTTGTAAATCATACTTCATTTACTGGTAAATCATTTGCTGAAGCTTACAGTTTACCTATTGGTCAATCAATGTTTGCTGGAGATTCTGTTTTAGATGATCGAGAGGCGGTTCAAGTTCCGCTCCTTGGTAATCCTACATTTATTCTTCATGAGATTGCAACTCTTGATTTGAAAGGTATATTATTGACTTTAACAACTGGTTATGTTCCTTTTGATTTTTCAACAATTTCTTCTGAAGGTATTGATTCATATGGAAATGTCTATGGCTTTGAAGGTCCGGGTTATCTGGATTTAGAGGGGGATAAATTAGCTGTAAAAGCTCCGGATAATTACATATGGGGTTACAGTTCACCATATAAAGTATTAACTAAAACAGAAAATGGTGTAGATGTTGTTGAAAACGGTACTGTTGTCCAGTCAGTTCCTACAGATCAAATCAAGAATTTGAATTTCAGTAATGATTTCTTTAATTCAACTTCAATTGTAAACTGGTATAATTATGATTCCAGTGTTGGTTCAAACTTTACTTTAGAAAAAGGAATCGTAGGATTTTCCGATGGACGGAATAATATCAGTTATGATGATGTTGAACGTATTTTCGGTAAAGAAGTATCCGATTATGTAGATGCATATCCATCTGGCTCTCCTATTGTCTTATACATGGGTAATACAACAGACGTTGAGGGAGAAGTTTACTATACTTATTTAGGTTCTCACCCTGAATATGGTGACAGTGTAAGAGAATTTAACGCTAATCAATTCGTAGATGCTTGGAACAATACTGTCATTCCACCTAACTGTAGCGGTAACGGACATGACTACGTTTCATTCGGTTCTGCAGCTGATGCTTCAGCACCTGGAGGAAGTGCTGCTCACGGTGTATGTCCGCCTGCAAGAGCTTTAAGAGCAGCTGTTTTAGGTGAAGGATTCAGTTTGCCTGTAGGTATGGACGGTTCTGAAAATGCTGTTTTATACGGTTATAATCCTGCAAGTGATATTAAAGTAACCAATACTCATGATTACCCTGTTAAAATTGTAATGTGGACCGAGGGGTCTGGAACTGGAATGTGTATCCTTGCTAAGATTGTCAGATATGTACCTACAGATCAGGTCAATACAAATAATATGACTTCAAACACTACTTCTACAAAAGATATAGGTGACACATAACCTATATTTCTCTTTTTTTATTATGACAATTTCAGCTATTATTACCGCAGCCGGAAAAAATTCCAGAATGCGCAAGGACCAGATTTCAAGAAATCTGGAAGTAAAAAATAAACTTGTTTTACCCTTCAATAATAAAACCGTTTTGGAGACAACAATTGACAATACATTATCCTCAAATATTGATGAATGCATTGTGGTACTTGGTCATTATAGTGATGAAATACTTGAAGCAATTTCAAATAATTATGAAGATAAGGTAAAATTCATTATTAACAATCCATGTGATGTAGGTTTATCAACTTCATTATACAATGGTTTGTCAAATATCTCCTCTGATTTTGCACTTTGCGTCACCGGTGACCAGCCGACAGTCTCAACCGAAACATTCAATAGGATGATTAATGTCTTGGATAAATGTGAAAATCCATATAAAACAATTTCCATTTTGAGAAGAAGAAAAACCGGACTGTTGGATACTGCAGAAGGTCTTGGAATGCCTTTTGTTGCACCTAGAATTAACCTGATGGAATATCTGGAAAATGAGGATGATAATTTAAATCCGATACTTAGAAAAATATTTGCTGACGGTTTTACTTTTTATGGTGTAAAAGAAAAAAATAAAAAAGAATTATTGAATATTAATCATTATGACGATTATCTCGAATTAAGCCATTGATTCTAATCCGGAGATTACTTCATCTATTTTTTCAGCGCTGATGCCGATAGTCATTTCATTATCTTTGATATCTGCAGCTTTTCTGGAACCGTCACAGCCTAATGTGAAGTTAACTCCGCCGTCAATGTAAGGATTTGCAAAAGCGTCTCCGCATAATGATTGAATACCTGCAAAACTTGGGTTAATTTTGTCCCCGGTAGCATAAACGATACTTTGGGCAAGTTTCATTCCGCCTACAGGTTCGGTAATTACTTGAATTACGTCGGCTTTGAAATCAGCTTCATCTAAAGGTGCATAAATCATTCCCCAATATCTATCTTTGACAATGGATAATTTAGCGGTAAGGCTTTTAGCAGTTTCTAAATCTTTGAATCTACCTAATGATAAGTATTTTTCACCATTTGCCAATTTTTCAGGCATGTCTCTAAGGCCAATAGCTCCAGCCCCTCCAAGACACATCTGTTCTTCAACAGTGCTGTAGAATTTTTCACCGAGAGAAGCTTTTCTAACCATTTCACAGTGTCTCACTTTTTCGTCAATTAACTCATAACCTTCAGAAACTTCGTCTTCACCATTAATTAACTTCATGGCAACAGGTTTGCAAGTTAATTTAACTTTTGAAGCAATTACTTCAGCATATTTTTGATTTTTTTCTAAATCACTACTCATAATACTCACCTATTTATATTATTTATTTTAAGGAATTTTAAAATCTTCGCTTTTGTTTTTGTTGTTTTTGCAAAAAGTTTTAAAGTCGCATGCGCTGCATGTTCTTTCCTCTGCTTCGGCAGTCCAGGCGTCCTGAATCTTTTCACCGTTTATTTCTTTAATTATTGATGTTTCTATCTTTTCAACAACACTGTCAAATTTTAATAATGCTTCGTTGATTTTATCCTCATCAATCGGGATTATTCTAATGGATCTGTCAATTTTAAATTTATCACTTAATTTTGGCATTTCATCGTCTTCTGTCCAGTTATCAATCAGTTCAATGTCTTTTTGATATTCCTCACCGTCTCCAACATCAGTCAGATGATAATAAATATCTTCTTTGATTAATTTCAAATCCTCAATTGATGGAACAAGTTCATTCAAGTAAAATATGATTCCTGCAACAGGTTTTTTGCCTTCCTGCTTTTGCCTGAGCCATGAATATGTTAAAATCTGCCTTTCATGATAGTCCCAGTTCTCGTTATTGCTTCCTGCAACGTCACATGGAGGCCTTTTCATACCCTTATAATCTATGATAATCTCGTATTCATCTTCATTATACTTTTCAACAATCCTGTTGAATTCCTCATTTTCCTTGAGGTATTTAACGATTTTATTGTCCTCATTTATATTAATCAGACTCAATACATCAATGACTCCGTTAATTCCATAATACTTTGAACGCTTATCGTTTTTGGTATATGGCATATCCCTTAGTCCTTTGATTAAAACTTCAGCAGACTCCATTAACGGGAATAAATCAGAACCCCAAACGTTAATCGCCTTTTCGGCACGGGCACTGGCCAGCTTTTTGTGGTCATATTCATTCAAGTCATCTATTGTCATGTCAAGATCCGGATGATTTATTGTAAAGAAATGATTTGCCGGAGGATAAAGTCCCCTTACCTGCAATCTTAAATCAATAATGTCTTCGATTGGCCTTATATCATTTTTCCAGTCCCATGGAAATTGGGTTTTGTCATTTTCCCATTTCATATAGGCCTCTTCCATCACTCCATGAATAAACTCTCCAAACCAGAGCTGAACGGGCATTGAAGGAGGAAGAGTTCCTTTGTTTTGATATCTGTACTGTAAACCGCATGTCAGATAAGACAACAAATCTCCGGTCAGGCTGTACTCCGGAATCATGTACGGTTTTGATTTTGATGATAATCTCATTTGTTTCACCCTCTTAAATTAAATAAATCTCCTTAAATCCTTTCTGATGTTCATCTCTGCTCCAGCCCAGTGCAACATTAGGAATTGATTTGTGCTTTTGCTTAAATGAATAGCCGTCAATGGCTTTATTAAGTCCAATTAATATTAAGATGTGTTCTGCTCTTGAAAATGCAACAAAATAAAGCCTTGTCAAGTCGTCAAAGGATTTGTCCTTTTCGCTTCTTTCATCTTCACCAAGTTCACTGTATTTACGTATGCTTTCTTCCATAATAGTATATTCTGGCTCTTTTTTAGGAAATCTCAGGTTTTGTGTTCTTATATCATTGTTTTTAAATTTTGAACCCACATCCACAATAACCAATGGAAATTCCAGTCCTTTTGACTGGTGAATGGACATTACATTCAGTCTGTTTGCAGGCAAAGTCTCAAGGAGTGCCTCATCAATTGCAACGTCTCCTGTAGCTATAGGCAGGAAAATGTTCCAGATAGCTTCCAGAATTGATGCCCTTTCAATTTCAGGAGATGTAAAGACAATATTTGCGGAAAACTTGTTGAAAAATCCTGTCTGTGTAATTGACTGGGTTATTGCTTCAAGATAAACTACTCCTTCAGCGTCCTCCTGCAGGAAATCCAGCCATGTTACCAGTTTATATGCAAGCTCCATCAGGTTTGCCCTGTCCGGCCATTTATCATATCCTCTTGGGTTTCTTCTCTGCCAGTCAATGACAAAGGTATTTAGGCCAAATGGCTCGTGAGGCTCAGGATTCAACTTCATATAATCTCTTGCTTCATATCTCCAGCGCTGCATGTTTTTCTTACCGAGACTTGGAAGCTGCTTGTCTGAATTCTGTATTTTTGATTCAGGATCAATACATTCAAGCATCAAACCGCAGAATATTGCAACCTCTTTGATTTCCTGCAGGTCACGGCCACGTGGATTGAATACTTCAATAGGTTTCCTTTGTCTTTTAAGCTGATTTCTCAGGTATCCGTTAAATGTATGTGTTCCGGATTTCATTTCCTTTGGAGAATATGTTAAGACAGCCATGTCTGAAGCGGAACCTTCCTCCTCATCCAGCTTGATACTGATGTTTTCTATATCCTGTGCCTTTCTTGCACTTTCCTTTTTCAGTTCTTTCAGCTCTTCCGGTGTTTTACACTTTTCCAGTTTTTTAAAGTATTCTTCATCAATTACCCTGTTGACCTTTAAAGAGGTTTCGCCTTCATTAATCAAATCGCTCACTAGCTTTGATAAATCATGAGCCAGCATCTTCGGATTGTTTCTAAACATTCCTAAAATAGGCATGTTGTACTTTTCAAGTTCCGGTGCGATAATTTTAGGCTTCGCCTCTACTCTTGCATTTTGGTATTCACCGTCAAGCTCAACAAACTGATTACAATGATTAATAATGTTTTTGCTTGAACGGTAATTGGTTCTAAGATTAATTTCTTCAACGTCAATTCCAAGTTTGTTTTTGACTCTTGATTTGAAATTTGTAAACAAATCAACTGTTGCTCCTCTGAAACGGTAAAGTGATTGGTCGTCATCTCCCACAACGGAAATGCTTCCTCCATTTTCGATTGCGGATTTTGCCATTGTAAAGTAGATTTCTTCCTGTATAAGATTGGTGTCCTGATATTCGTCAATTAAAATGATTTTCAAGTCATCCAAAAAGATGTCCAGCTTATTGTTTCTAAGGGAATCCAGGAATTTTGATTCAAGCATTGTAAAATCGATGATGTTTCTGCTTTCAAGCTCTTCCTCGTACTCTTTAATGCAGTCAAGTGCAATTCTTGCACCGCCCCCTTCGCCTACATTATTGTAGAATTCTTCAAAGTCAATCTGGTCATAATACATCCTGTTTTTCAGCTGCAGTAGGATTTCACTCATCTGGGAAGCTTCCTTCAGCTTATCCTTTTTGGTAAAGCTTTTAAGATATCCCTGAAGGTTTTCATCAAGATAACGGTTGTCCTTTAGAAGTATTCTCACCATAGCGAATTTAGCGACAAACTCTTCAATAACCACTTCCTGGTTTGTTCCAGGTTCTTTATGAACTCTTAAAAGTTCCTGGGCAATGCTGTCTGTTGTTCCAATGGTCAATTGGTTAAAGTCGATTCTGTTGATTTCTATAAGTCTGTCGAAATCGTCTCCTGCATTGTCGATAAGGTAATTTTTAATCTCATCTCCCCATCCAAGAATACGGGAATAGAGTTCATCTGCCGCTTTTCTGGTAAATGTGGTTGCAAGTATTTCAATAGGCTTGATGTCATCAACGAATATGTACTTTAATATTTTAAGCACAATTACTGTTGTTTTTCCAGATCCTGGTCCCGCTACAATAAAAAGTCCTTCATTTGCCTTTGAACGAATAGCTTTTTTCTGGTCATGGTTGGATGAAATATCTCTTTTCAAAATATTTACCACTATATCTTCAAATTCTTCATAACTAATCATTGTAATCCCTAAAATTTTTATTATTTATTATTTATTTTTTTAATTATTAATAAATTAATTGAGAGAGCATTTGAAGAGTATTGTCTTTTCACGAATAATTTAAATATTACCTTAAATCAATATAATATCTGAATAACTATTTTTTTGATTATTATGTTAGATTCTCCGATTGATGCGTTTAAAAATGATGTTAGGTTCAGGGATCACATTGCCCATGTTGAAACTATTCCTGCTAAAGAGGCCAGTTTCAAAAAGATACCTGATTTAAATGACACAATCGTTGATTATCTTGACTCTAAAGAAATTAAACTCTATAATCACCAGGCAGATACATATGAGGCAATAAAAAGGGATGAAAATGTAATCCTTACAACCACAACTGCTTCAGGTAAGACTTTGGCATTCAATCTGCCAATTATGGATTCATTAATCAATGACGAGAAAGCTACTGCCCTTTACATCTATCCGGCAAAGGCATTGTCAAATGACCAGCTGCATGTCTTAAAGGATTTGGAATCTGATTTGGGAATCGATATCAAACCAAGAACATATGACGGGGATACTCCAAAGTCACAAAGATACAATATCCGTCAAAAGTCAAGGGTTATTCTAACAAATCCATACCAGCTCCATCTGATTTTATCATGGCATCATCAGTGGGAGAGATTCTATAGGAATCTTAAATATATCGTTATAGACGAGGCCCATTACTATCGCGGTGTTTTCGGTTCAAACGTTGCCTTTTTAATCAGAAGGCTTAAAAGAATAGCTAATTTCTACGGCTCCGAACCCCAGTTCATACTTTCATCTGCAACACTTGCAAACCCTTTGGAGCTTGCAAATAAATTAACCGGTGAGGAGTTTACTCTGGTTGACAATGACACATCACCTAGTGGTGAAAAGGATTTCATTCTATTCAATCCGTTTAAAAATTACAGAAATTCTGCTGAATCTTCCGCTCCGTCAATTCATGTAGTAACGGCAGATATCTTTCGTTATCTGATGCTTAAAAACATTCAGACTTTATGCTTTACAGTTTCACGTAAAATCACGGAGCTCATTGCAATGTGGTCAAAAAAGGATGCTAAACTTACTGACGGCAGACTTGACAACTCACGTATCGCCGCTTATAGGGCAGGCTATCGTCCCGAAGAGAGGCGTGAAATCGAAGACGGCTTGAAGTCAGGCAAATATCTGGGAGTTACCTGTACAAACGCTTTGGAATTGGGAATAGACATCGGTTCACTTGATGCTGTTATCATATCCGGTTTTCCGGGAACTATGATGTCAACCTGGCAGCAGAGTGGAAGGGCAGGAAGAAGCAATCAGAAGTCTCTGGCCATTTTACTTGCATTTGAAAATCAGCTTGATCAGTATTATATGAATAATCCGAAGGCATTTTTCTCAAAGCCTCAGGAAAAGGCAATCATTGACCTGTCCAATCCTATATTGCAGGAAGCGCATATTCTCTGTGCAGCCAATGAACTGCCCCTTAAGAAAGGAGAAGCTTTAAAATACTTCAATATTCCTGATGCATTTCTGGATAATCTTGTTGAAAATGATGATTTGTACTTGTCAAGGGTTGGAAACTACACATACAAGTATGATGATAATCCTGCCTTCGACCATTCACTGGACCAAATATCTTCAGAGGAATTTAAGATAATGAACAACGGCAGGCTTTTGGAGACTATGGAACGTTCACAGGTATACCGCGAAGCTCATGAAGGTGCAATCCTAATCAATAAGGGAGAAACCTATACCGTTGACAACATCAATTTGAAATCCGGTTATGTAAACGTTTCCAAAAAGAATGTTGATTATCATACGATGGTATTGGATGATACTGAAGTAAATGTCGTTTCAAAGGAATTTAAAAGGCAATACGGGGATCTGACAATCCATTTTGGAGAGCTTAACGTTAAAAAGGATTATTATAAATATAAAAAGATGCAGCATTCAAGAGTTTTAGGAATGTATCCTCTTGATTTGCCTCCGCTTAAATTCAAAACCAAAGGGTTATGGTTTACCATACCTCAAAGCGTAAAAGATGAGCTTAAAAAACTCTATCCTGATGAGGATGAGGTCTTTGAAGGAGGCCTTCACGGGGCAGAGCATTCATTAATCGGACTCTTCCCGCTTCAGGTAATGTGTGACCGCTTTGATATCGGCGGAATGTCAACAGCTTATCACAAAGATACAGAAGAAGCAACAATATTCATCTATGATGGATATGAGGGTGGAATTGGAATCTGTGAAAAGGCAGTAGATGTATTTGTGGAGCTATTGGAATCAACTTTGGATTTGATTAAGGGATGTAAATGCAGAAACGGATGTCCGTCATGTATTTATTCACCAAAATGCGGAAACGATAATAAACCTCTTCACAAAAAGGCAACTGAATATATTCTACAGTATATGCTGGATGAAACTTTAAAAAACGATTCCAAAGTGGTAACCGAAGAGGTAAAGGTTCATGATGATGATTTGTATGCTCAGGCACTGGATTTCTACACTGAACATTTATATTCACAGGCAAAGGATTTGCTTCATGAGATATTGAATGATGATGCAAATAACCTCAATGCAAATCTTTTGATGGCACATGTTCTTTATGAGCAGGGAATAGAGGATGTTGCAACTTATTATGCAAGAAAAGCCTTAAAGATTTCTCCTTCAAATACCAATGCTGCTGAACTGCTTCAGAAACTTCAGTTTGCACCTGCAAAGGTTGAATTTGTTCACAAAAGTGCTGATGAAAAAGAAGAAGTCATTGATAAAATCGATACAGAAAAGTCATTTGATGATGTTGACACGTTATATGAAGAGGCCTATGACTTATTCCTCCAGGGAGATCTCGATACTGCACGTGAATTGCTTGAAGAACTGCTTGCCATTGATGATACTCATGTAGAGGCAACTGCATTAATGGGTTTTGTTTATAGAAGGGGAGGAGTATTTCCCAAGGCAGTTGAATATGCAAGAAAAGCGTCCAAACTGGATAAGAATAATGAAATGGTTCGTGAGTTAATAAAAGAACTGTCTTAAAAAATTAAAAAGGAGAAGCTTTTAAACTTCTCTATGATGTTATTTTTATTGTGTTTGCAATATTTTGTCCATTATAACTTGATGTTATGATGTAGTCACCAGGCATTAATCTGATGTTTAGTTTTGCCGTACCTGTACTGTCAGTTAGTCTATCGTATAATACTCCATTGATATTGAACTGGATAGACTGGTTAGGATAGATATTGCCTTGACCATCAACCAAACTTGCTTTAAACTGTGTTCCGTCAAGATATTTCATTGTAATGTCGCTTGCATTCAATACTGGCAATACTGTAATGTTATTGGACTGCATGCATCCTTTATATTCCGCTGTGATTATATATTCGCCAGGTTCTAAATTAATGTTTAATTTGGCATGGCCGGACGCATTGGTTTGTCTTGTGTAGAGCACTCCGTTAACGTTGAATGTCACGTTTTCACCTGCACCGACATAATTGCCGTCAGATCCTAAAATTCTTACAACATATTGTGAAGCGTTCTTGTAGTATTTGACCAGATCATTTGACTCGATTGGTGATACGACACATACGCTGTTTTCAACGCTTAGATTGTTGAATGTTGTTGTAATTGTGTAATTTCCCGGATTTAAGTTAATGTTTAATTTGGCCGTTCCGTTTTTGTTGGTGGTTCTGTTATAGCTGACTCCATTTATCTTGAAATTAACGGTAGCATTTTCTACACCAACATTAGCCTCGAACTGGGATTCATTTTTATAGATTTTTACTAAATCATTGGTTTTTATTGGAAACTCCACAGTATAGACTTTTAAAACAGCTGTTGTTTTATCCAAGTATAAATCCTTCCAGGTGCCGTTGGAATATAGGAATGAATTGTTTGGCTCATATACAAGTCTGGACTCTTTGATTATCGGGACAGGGTTGCCGGTAATCATTACCGTGAAATTGTCTCCGGTCTTAATTGGAATATATTCATTAAGTTTCGTTGTGGCGAATCCGATAAATTTGGAAGTTTCATTTTGAGTTAATTTCAAAATGTCATTCACGAAAACGTCAATTGTATAATTCAGTCCGATTTCATTGATATATGTTCCGACACCAGCTATTAAATCATCAGCAAAAGAGGTATATCTATTATAATATTTATCATATTCGAATTGTTCCTGAACAACTGTTCCGCCAACTTCTGTCTGGTAATTTTTTGTATAGTCTTCAGTATTTTCGATTATAAATCCAATGCTATATTCTTTTCTAAATATTGTTTTATCATAATATGAAATATAGAAAAATCCATCTTTTCCCCAGTCTGTACCCCAGCTGTTTTTACAGATCCATGCTCCATTGCCTTCAGGGGTTGTAGAAAAGTTTTCTTTTGGGAAATTGTCATCCCATCCTATGACAGTAATAATATGATAACTATTATTTAACTGATCTTGTGAATAATATGTGGCTTGTGAAGAATCATAGTAATCCATATCATTCATATGGGCTTCAATTGGAGCTGCAATACTACCGCATTTAATAATTGTTTCTTTTATCTCTTTTTGATATGTCAAATTAGTGGTTGGTGGAATAATTATAGCATCTTGAATGTGTATATTTTCATCAGTATCAATTAATGGGGATAACTTACCATATTCATCGTATTCATCATATTCTGATGAGAAACCTCCTAACCAACCAGTAAAGTATCGCACAGCATTTTCTACATAGCCGCCCTCAAACATGGTGTAAGAACCATACTTTGAATATCTTAATATGGAGTTTTGAAGATTGTTTTCGGAAAGGTTATATGTAATTCCTGTTGCTTTAAGCAATGTTGATTCTAATGAAGATATTGTTCCAAAAGCCCAGCAGGAACCCATTGTGCCCTGATTTTTAACTGGACTAACCCATCCGTAGTCACGTGCATCGAATTTTTCAGGCAAGTCTGTATAATTTATAGTATTGTTAATAAGTTTAAGTTTCATACCATTTTCTACAACAATGGTTTCATAATCTGTATTGTTTATGGATACGGTATCATCTGAATAATCATTATCCTCTATAAAGCAAAATTCTTCTTCGTAGAGTGAATATATTGCATTACCATTATCCTTGAATGTTGAATTATATATTCTCAAATCATAAGGCTGATAGATGTATACTGCATCTCCGTGTGTTGCAGCATGATTTTTTTGAAATGTTGAGTTTTTAATATATATTGACCTGCCATCGTGATATACTGCACCACCAAATGACCCAAGTTCATTATCAATTGCATTATTTTGAATAAATGTTGAATTATAAATGGTTGAATCACATGAACCGCCATAAACGGCTCCTCCACTATAAATAGCCGTATTATTTAAAAAAGTACAGTTTTCAATATTCAGGTAATTATTAAGTGCGCAAACAGCACTACCGTAATTTGCACTTGTATTAATGAATCTTGAATTTTTGATGTTTAAATTAGAACTTGAAAGTCCTTGCGGCGTTTTATCTGCAAAAATGGCTCCGCCATCATTTTGAGCATGGGTATTAATAAAATTGGAATCTTTAATTTCTATTGTATGATGATTTTTAAATAACAGTGCTCCGCCGGTTAGTTTTGCAGTTAAGTTAATGAATGTTGAATTTGTAATGATTGCATTCTCATTGCTAAATATGGCTGTACCATATTTGGAGGTGGTATTTGCAAAAGTGCAATTATTTACATATAATGTGGAATCCTCTGCATAAACCATGAATTTTAAAATCTCTTGTGTGTTTGAAAAAGTACAGTTATTTAATGTTAAAATACCATGAAAACTAACTTCAAGAGAATTTCCTTCTTCAAGAGCGGTATTGTCAATAAATTGAGCATTATTGATTGTTACTTCGTTACCACATGCAACAGCCCCTCCTCTAAATTCTGCATGATTGTTTATAAAGATTACATTGTTTAATGTTACATTATAACCTAATGCGCTAATTGCTCCTCCGGACATGGATTTTCCGTTTATGAATGTGATGTTATTAATTGCGATATTGTCTGTGGTAATAGCAAAAATTGAACTTTGGTTGGCTCCATCTAAAATATGGCCATTACCGTTGATTGTAAAGTATTCTTTATTGTTTAATGATATTGCCCCACCGAGACCTGCATCAGTGGATTTGTTGAAAGTATAATCCTGAGTTATTTCTAAAACGTTACCGCTATTGTCAATTTCTTTTTGCAATGCAGTAAAGTTACCTTCTGCCGAAACAGAATCTGTGCATATTAATAAAATAGCTATTATTAATATGATTTTTGTAATTTGTTTATAAAAATTTGTCATAATTATATATTTGTATATTCTAATTTAATATAATTTTCATTTTTTTTAAAATAAATGGTGATGGGGGTTGTTTTTAAGGTGCTCCGGCATAAGCGCTGAAACCCTTTTCAAAGTGTTCACAGACTTTTTCAAGCTCTTCAGGTATGTCGATGTGTTGGGTACAGTAATCAAGGCATGTTCCGCAGTATGTACAGTCATCTGCAGGTACCTTTTCATCACCTAGCTTGTCAAAGTAATTTCTGTAGATATTTGATTCCGGCTGGTTTTTGCTTGTATTGTACAGTGAGAAGTATTCGGGAATCGGTATCATTTCAGGACATGCGTCTATGCAGTATCCGCATTCGCTGCATGGAACGGCTACTTTTGATTGTAGCTTTTCTGCCATCTGTTCTAAAAATTCCCTTTCCTCATCATTTAAAACTTCAAAGTTTTCAAAGGTATTGCAGTTATCAAGAAGGTCGTCCATTTTGCTGATTCCGCTTAAAACGATTTTAACGTTTTCAAGTGATGCGCAGAATCTCAATGCGAAGCTTGCTATTGATTTGTCAGGGTTGAATTCGTTAAAGTCATTTTTAATATCTTCCGGAGGATTTACAATAACACCGCCTTTCAGAGGTTCCATGACATAAACGTCCAATCCGTATTCGCAACATAGTTCATAGCATTTACGGGCTTCGATGGCATTGTCTTCCCAGTCCAGGTAGTTTAATTCTAATTGCACTATGTCTAAAAAGTCTCCGTATTTGTCAAGAACTTCTTTTAAGAGTCCGGAATTGTCGTGGAAACTGAAACCTATTTTTTTAGCTATTCCGTCCTCTTTCATTTTTTTAATGTATTCAAAGGTTTTTGCATTTTCAGCCAGTTTGAACCATGGAACGTTGATGTTGTGAACAAAGAACACGTCAAAGTAGTCAATTCCCAGTCTTTCAAGCATTTCTGCAACGAATTTGTCATTGTCCTCTTCGGATGTTAATGCCCATGTCGGCATCTTGTCACATATTCTGTATGATTCTCTTGGGTATCTTTCAACAACTGCCTTTCTGATGGCCACTTCGGAAACTCCATTGTGGTATGCATATGACGTATCGAAGTAGTTAAATCCTTTTTTCATATAAATGTCAACCATCTCGTTGAATAATTCCTGGTCGACACTTGTAGGATCATTATCATCTGTTTGTGGAAGCCTCATGCATCCAAAACCAAATTTCTCTTTAAAAGTCATAGTATTATCCCCCTTTCAATTAAATAATACTTTGTTTTACTGGATATATAAATGTTGTCAATTGCAACAATTTTATTAATAAAATTTATAAGCACATTAAATTAAAGTTATAATATTAATAATTATATTTTTATTAAATAGGTGAAAATAATGCATGAATTATCAATGGCTCAAGGAATAATTAATGCAGTAATCGAAACTGCAGAGAGTAATAATGCAACTGAAGTCAATGAAGTAACAATTGAACTTGGAAGACTTGCAATGGTTAATCCGGAACAGTTGGAATTTATATTGGGGGTTCTTGTTGAAAATACAATTTTGGAAGATGCAAAAATAGTATTTGAAGAGATTCCTGTTGAAATTGACTGTCATGACTGCAACTTCCATGGTAAGGCAATAATTGACGATAAAGATCATTATGCTCCAATGGTCAAATGTCCTGAGTGCGATAGTTTCAAAATTGAAATTTTAAACGGTAAAGATATTGTTGTTAAAAATATAGTTATTGAAAAACCTGATGATGATTAATTAAATGGTGATAATATGCATCAAGTGGCTGACGTTGAAGTAGCAAAAAATATTATGGACGCTAATAAAAAATTAGCAGATAAAAACAAAAAAAATTTAGACGACAAAGGAATTTTCTGTGTTGATTTTGTAGGAGCTATCGGTTCCGGTAAAACAACATTGGTAGAAGAAATAATTGACAATACTGACTATAAAATCGGTGTTTTGGCAGGAGATGTTATTTCAAAATTCGATGCCGGAAGAATAGAAAAACATGATGTGCCTGTTGTAGGTTTAAACACAGGTAAAGAATGTCATTTGGATGCTCATTTGGTAGGTCATGGAATTGCAGACTTGCCATTGGATGACTTGGACATGCTCATCATTGAAAACGTAGGTAATCTAATCTGTCCTGTCGACTTTGAATTAGGTTCCCACATGAGAATAGTTGTTGTTAGTGTTACCGAAGGAGATGACACCGTTGAAAAACACCCAATTATTTTCCAAACCTCTGATGCAGTCGTCATTAACAAGGTTGACCTCGCTGATGCTGTAGGTGCAGATGCTGATAAAATGGTCGATGACGCTTTAAAATTAAACCCTAACATTAAAGTCATTAAATCCAGCTTAAAAGAAGGAACTGGATTAGATGAAATCATTAAATGTATTGAAGAAAAAATGAACAACTGAATCTGGTGATTTTTTTGAAAATTTGGATTGATATTTCAAATGCTCCTCACGTGAGGTTTTTCAAGGACGTAATCAAATACCTTGAAGCCGAAGGTGAGGATTTGATTGTCACTGCAAGGCAATTTGGAGATATCCATAAATTAATGGATATGTATGATATAGACTTTATTTCCGTTGGAAAACACGGTGTAAGTTTATATGACAAACTGAGAGAAAGTACTTCAAGAGTTTATAACCTTGTTGATATTATAGCTGATGAAAGGGTTGATGTCGCCCTTAGCAAGCATTCTATAGAACTTCCTAGAATCTCATTCGGTTTAGGAATTCCTAGTTTGTACGTTTTAGACAACGAACATGCTCTTGCAGCTAATAAATTAACATTGCCATTATGTGACAGAATTATCACTCCAAGAAAAATCGATTTCTGGAAATTAATGAAATTCGGTGCAGATCCAAATACAATAATTCCATATAACGGTACTTCAGAACTCATGCACTTTAAAAGTTTCAATTATAACGATGATGTTTTCAAAGATCTGAATTTAAAACTTGAACATCCTAAAACTATTTTGATGAGGCCAGAGCCTTCCCTTGCGTCATACCTGAATACTGATTGCAGAAAATCTGTTTTATCTCCAATCGTAGATGATTTAAAGGAACATGCCAATATCCTCATATTGCCAAGATTTAAAGAACAGGCTGAAATCTTTGAAGGCATTGACCATGTTACAATATTGGAGCCTCCTGTTGACACTTCAAGCCTAATCAAGAAATGTGATTTGGTTATTGGTGCCGGCGGAACAATGAACAGGGAAGCAGCTATTTTACAGACTCCTGTTATTTCATGTTATCCTGGAGAAACATTGTCAGTTGATCAGTATTACATCGATTATGGCTTGATGTACAGGTCAAATAATGTAAATCAGGTAATTACAAAAGCTATGGAATTTTTGAATAATCCTCATGAAAAAATTGATTTAAAGACTGATGATTTATTCCAAATTATTATCGATAACTTATATGATTTAGGTAAAAATGGTAAATAGTTTTTTATATTACTTTTTTCAAATATTATTTTGTATTACCTTTTTCATATATTTTTTATATGGGCTGGTAGCTCAGATGGGAGATCGTCGCCTTGGCATGGCGGAGGCCCCGGGTTCAAATCCCGGTCAGTCCATTTTTCTATTTATTAAATAAAGTTAAATTGTGATTCAAATATGATGTTAATAGCTCAAAATCATTTACAGCTAATATTAGAAGTAGGGATAATGATATTTATTCTATTGGTCTTTGTGCTTAATTTAGTTCCATTATCTCTCAGTGTAGTAACTTTCTTGTCTCTCTTTTTAGCGGGAGGTTTCACTCTTCTTTTCGGAGCAGATATTGCTTTGCTTGTTGTATCTTCAAGTCAGGCGGAATTTACTCACCCTTTTGGTCCAATTGCTCTTCTTGGTGCGGTGACTGCTTTAGCGTCGCTGAAGGTTATGCGGAACTCGGGAGTGGACGTTAAACCGCTTCGAAGATTTGTTATTTTATTCCTTCTAGGTATTACCGTATTTGGTGGATTAATGCACAGATCTTTCTTATTATTATGGATATTGGGTTTATTCATTGGTTATACCATATTATCCAAATCATTCAGAGAAAAATCTTTCTTCACTTTAAAAAGAATAATGCTCTTCATAGGTATAGCTGTAGCCGGATTTTTAAGTTTGGAAGTTGTTTCAAGAATTACTGGAATGACAATCTTTTCACCAATGTTAAGGTTAGGCAGGATTGAGCAATACTCCACATCAAGTGTAAAAATGGTATTAAACAATATTCAGCTTATCGGACACAGTGGAAACGCTTCATACTGGGGTGCAGAAGGAACAGCATTTGCTGAAGGTTATATTACACTTCCGATGCAATTGGTTTTATTCTTCGGACTTCCGTTCCCAATGTTTTTTGGTATATTGGTTAACCAAAAGGATACCGTTGACTACATGCTTCCGGGAATTTTCGGTTATGGATTTGATTTCGGTTATTTAGGACTCGTAGGTCTAATGGTATTTGTTTTAGGAACCATAATTATTGGTTTTAAAATATTGGCTATTTACAGAGAAAGAAGGGAGAAAAACAGTAAAAAATACTTGGGTAAAGAAGTATTGTTAACTGGTGCATTAGCAGCATTTTGTTCACAGGCTTTAATCGGTTTATTCATTTTTAATAGGACTATTAACGGTACTGCGCTTTTGACTTTCATGTTCTTGGGATGTCTCATATTGGCAAATGCAGTTACCTTAAAATCTAGAACTTAAATATATAGGAGAGTAATATATGAAAGCTTTAATTTTATTGGGTTGTCCAGAGACACCTTCTCAAACACCGATGGCAGTATATGCTTTCAGTGAATTAACCAAATTAGGTTATGACGTTACAATAGCTGCTAATCCTGCAGCTTCAAAATTAGTTAAAATATCTGATCCTGAAGGTTATTATAAACTTAATCTAGTAGATTTGGAAAGAACATTAGGTGAAGTCAGTGAAGGTGACTATGATTTGTTAGTCGGTTTTGTCCATAAAGACGCTGCAGCAGCATTCTTTGTCACATTCGACCAAATATTGAACACCAAATCCCTTGCTTTAGTATTTGAAAGGGACTTGGATTTGGTTGGTGAATTTGTCAGTATGATAGAAGAAAGCGGCAGTAAAGCAAAAATCTGTGCTGTAAGGGCTTTCCACAATCCTTCTCCAATAAAAATTAATTTTGATAAAGCTTTAAAGGAGTTATAAAATGTCATTCTGTTTAGATACTTATCTTCAGCAATCAGATAATTACGAAATTCATGCTTCCAAAGCTGGTTTTAAAGATTGTGCTATGATTATTCGTTTTAAAGCTGATGAAATCGTATATGTCAAACCTGGAGACCAGGTTTTAGGTGTTCGTGTCATCGGAATTCCACCAATTCCTATCGGAATCGATGATGAGAAAGGAACGGTCTTTATTCCGTACACAAAACCTTGTCACGGTACTTCCGTTGTTGAATTGCCAATAGATGCTGAAGAAATTGATAATATTAGAAAATTAAATACTCAATAAGTGATTTTTATGCGTTCCACAGTTGTAGGCAGTTACCCTGTTGAATTGAAAGAGGCAACTGGCTTTAAAGATAAATTGCTCAAATCTGTTGGAGCATATGACCCATTTAAGGAGTCAATTAAACAGGCTGTATTTTCCCAGCTTGATGCCGGCGTTGATATCATATCCGATGGTCAGGTAAGGGGAGATATGGTTTCAAGTTTTTCAAAATTCATTCCTGGATTTAAAATCGAGGATGGAAATACTTATATTGTTTCTAAAATCAGAAATCCTACTGGTGAAATCTCTGTAAAAGATTTGCTTTATGCTAAAAAATTAATCAAAGAGTATTACAATGGAAATATTCCTGAAGGAAAAGGAATCAAGGGAATTATCACCGGTCCGTCCACTATTATCCATTCATCAAGAATCACTTCCTTTTATAAAAACAAGGATGATGCCATTATTGACTTGGCACACAGCCTAAAAAAGGAAGTTGATGCTATTGAAAAGAAAGTAAAACCTGTTTATATTCAGGTCGATGAACCATTTTTATCAACCGGTATGGTAAACATGAAAGTTGCCCGTGAAGCTATTGAAATATTGCACGACGGTTTAACTATTCCTTTGGCTATGCATGTCTGCGGTACCCTTGAAGGTGCATATAAAGACATTGCCAATTTTGATGTTGATATTCTTGACTTTGAATTTGCAGGAAACAATGTCAATTTGGATTTATTGGAAAAGAATATCAAACTCTTTGAAGGCAAAAAAATAGGATTCGGCTGTATAGATTCAGCTAAAAATGAGGTTGACTCAAAAGATGTTACTCAGGAACTGATTTCAAAAGGAGTGGATATTATCGGCAAGGACAATATCCTGCTTGATCCTGACTGCGGGCTTAGAAGAGCACCAATGGACGTTGCCTTTAAAAAATTAAAATTAATGAATGACATTAAAGATTCATACTAGCTATTTTTCAACATTCCATGTTGGGGGTCTGTTGATAAAGCAGGTACTTGTTTTTTTCCAGTAGCAGTTATTGCACATTTTACATTCATTAATGCCTTCATCTTCCATTTGCCATTCAACCAGGAAGCTAGGATCGTATACGAATGGTCTTTGCATTGAAATAAAATCTATTTTGCTTTTTTTAAGGATTTCATTTATCTGAGACTTGCTGTTGACTCCACCACCCATAATTACAGGAATATTGACGTTATCTATAATCTTTTCAGATTCTTTTGTCAATAAGTGTATTTCTTCCACATTCATTGAATGGATTTCGGGATTTGTCCTGTCCTTGTGTTCCTTTGAAAAGTACTGTGGTGAGCGTGGTCTTGTTATTTGAAGACTGTCAGCGCCGAATTTTTCAAGAAGTTTGGCTATTTCAACGGTATCGTCTATTGTCATTCCGCCGGCCTGAATGTCAAATGCGTTTAATCTGCAGTTGATATGTAAATTTGTGGTTTCTTTAATTACCTTAATCATTTCCAATACGATTCTCAAACGGTTAAGTGTGCTTCCCCCGTATTTATCATTCCTTTTGTTGAAGTATGGGCTGATGAATCGGGTGAGGAAATAGTAATTGCCCAATGCAATCTGAACCCCATCAAAGCCTGCATAGTCGATTTTTTGACAGGTCTTGATAAAATCTGCCTGTATTTTTCTAATGTCATCAATGGACACCTCATCAATAGGCACGTTATGCTCAGCATGCTTGTTGAACTGTACAAAACCGAGTTGTGCAAAAATTGGAACATCATAAAGATGGACCAGGTCAGTCAAATCTTTCATTTCACGAACAAAACGCTTAAAATGAGGGGTATGAGAATACTTTGAAAATGCATCTCTCGGATAGAGTGATATCAGTTCAGTTATTATCAATCCAACGCCGCTTGCAGCAATGTTTTCGTAACGATTATATATTTCAGGAGTAAGATTTCCTGATTTTTCCCTTTCAGACTCCCATAAACCGGTTCTTACAATACGGCTATTGAGGTCAAACTCTCCAAATTTACAACAGTCAAACAAATCTTTCATAGTAATAATTTAAGTAAAAATACTATAAAAACATATATTATATTATAAGTTAAATTATGGTGAATAAATGAAAAGAATATTTGTTTTGTTATTGCTGTTTTTTGTTTCGATTGCTTGTGTATCTGCAAACGAAGATATCAATGCCACTGAAGATGGTGGGGAAATTTTGGCTTCACAGGACTTTAATCAGTTACTGAATTTAATTAACGGTGCCAATGATGGTGACAGCATCTTTTTAACCACAGATTATGTTGGAAGCGGTGAAATAAGTATCAATAAGCAGATAAGCATTTATGGTAATGGTCACAGCATTGATGCATCACACGCATCAAGAATCTTTAAAATCGATGCGGATAATGTTGTTTTAAATAATATAAAATTCCTTAATGGAAACGCTGATGGTTGGGGTGGAGCGATTTACAGTGAACATCCTTTAAAAATTGACGGCTGTGAATTTACAAATAACCATGCTTCATTTGCCGGTGGAGCAATATATTCATTTACCTCCATTGACATTATCAATTCAATTTTTACTAAAAACAGTGCTGAAAATGATGGTGCAATATTTTTGGAAAGTTCAAAAGCCTACTTATATAATGATAAATTTATAGAAAACAGTGCCAATTGGGCTTCAGGTGCATTAACATCTCTTTATGAGTCAAACACTACTGTTGACAGCTGTATTTTTATAGATAATATGGCTAATGAATACGCTTCAGCCATTTGTGCAAATAATGAGATTAATATCATCAATTCCAATTTCACATCAAGCAGAGGCAATACGAATTTCATTGAATACTTTGATGATTGGGACGGACGTGACGGATCACTATACCTAAGAAATAATATAATGGCCTCTTCTTATCTGTGGGACATTTCCTATCGTGGAGATACTCCAATAGCTTCTCCGATTTATCTTGAATTCTTAAATCAGACTGTCAATTCCGGAGATACTGTATTGGTTGGAAATGTCTATGATGACAATAAAAACAGGATTAAACTGGATTCATATCCTGCAGATGTCTACAATACCATAACTCTAGAAGTCTATGACAAAACAAATAAACTTGTGGATAAGCCTACATTATATCTTGATGAAAGTTCAGGATACACCTATGCGGTCAATTTAAAAAATGGAATTTACAGACTTTCAGGAATCTTGAGTGAATCAATTTCAAAGGACTGCACAGTCATTGAAGGAATATTGAATGTGGGTGATGTGGACGAAAAATTCATCCCTGATGTTAAAACCGGCTATAAGAAAAACGGTCGAAACGTGATTTTAACCACAATAATAAATCCTGCATCTGCAACGGGAAGCATAATATATGATGTTGGTGGTAAAAATTACACCTCAACAGTTAATGATGGAATGGCCAGTCTAACATTAAATGATTTGGAAAATGGAACATACACCGTCAAAACACTATACTCAGGCGATAATCTCTATAACCGGACCAGCGCCAATGCCGTAAGTTTCATCATAGGACCCTCAAACGTTAAGATTACGGCTCCTGACTTAACAAAATACTATAATGGTCCTGAAAGATTTGTTGTAACCTTAACTGATAAAAATGATGTTCCTTTAGCTAATCAGGCATTAGGTATTGTCATTAACGGGCAGAGATATGATAGGCTAACAAATGATAAAGGCCAGTCAAGCATTGCAATCAATTTAAACAGTGGGGTCTATACAGTATTTGTTGATTATGACGATGAAGAGGTAAATGCCACAGTGACTGTTAAATCAACAGTTTCAGGAAAAAATATCACCAAAACATTCAGGAATGCAACACAGTACTATGCCACTTTCTTAGACTCCAATGGAAATATCTTAAAAAACAGTGATGTTGAATTTAACATTAACGGAGTCTTCTATACAAGAAAAACCAATGATGAAGGTAGAGCCAAACTGAATATAAATCTCAATCCTGAAACTTATATCATTACTGCCAGAAATCCTTCTTCAGGAGAGCTTTATTCCAATACTGTTACAGTCTTATCCAATATGGACATGAACAATGATTTGACCAAATATTATAGAAACGCTTCCCAGTATTCTGTCAGGCTTCTGGGAGACGACGGAAAGCCTGTCGGTGCAGGCGAAAGCGTCACGTTCAACATTAATGGCGTATTCTATAATCGTCAAAGCAATGCATCAGGAATTGCCAAACTCAATATTAATTTAGGTCCTGGGGATTATATCATTACTGCCCAATATAAAGGCTTGATGACATCAAATAAAATTAAGGTATTGTCCGTTTTAGAAACAAATGACTTGAATATGCACTATAGGGATGGATCTAAATTTGAAGCTAAAGTTCTGGATGGTGAAGGCAATCCCTATGCAGGTCAGAATGTTACATTCAATGTTAATGGTGTTTTTTACACAAGAACAACAGATTTAAATGGTGTAGCCCGATTGAATATAAATCTGATGTCCGGCAAATACATCATTACCTCATCTTACAATTCTTTAAACGTTGCAAATTGGATTACCATAAGTTAATTATGTTATCAATTAAGCACTAAATATTTTTAGATGAAAAATCAAATTAATAATCATGTTATTCGTTCAATATCCTAAATGTTCAACATGCAGAAAAGCCAAAAAATGGCTTGAAGAAAACAATATAGAATTCGAAGAAAGACATATCATTGATGAAAATCCCACATATGATGAACTGAAGGAATGGTATGAAAAAAGTGATTTGACCTTAAACAAATTCTTTAACACCAGCGGAATGAAATACCGTGAGCTAAAACTGAAGGATAAACGTCCGGGCATGTCAGAAGACGAACAGTTAAAACTGCTTTCAACTGACGGCATGCTTGTAAAAAGGCCTGTAATTGTTGGGGATGACTTTGTTTTAACCGGTTTTAGAGTTAAGGAATGGGAAGAAAAACTTCTTTAAATCCACTCACCATCACTTATTATTTTTTTAGCCAGGATAACTTTTTTATATTTTAAATCTAAATTAATTAACATGACTAACGATGATTTGGATATGGTAAAACTGGAACTTGAATGTGAAAAGTTCAAATTAATGTCTTATCAGCTTGACGATTTGCTTGAACAGTACGATAAGCTAATGGAAATAAGAGGAAATATCCAGTTCAAATTTTTCAATGCACTGGATAACATTAAAAACAACGGCATTCCGGTCGATGAGGATTATGAACGCTGGGAAAAAATCAGAACCCGTGAAAGGGAAGGATGGGACGAAGAAATTAATCTCATAGCTGACCTGAAATATGACATTGACGATAACTTGAAGATTTTGGACAATACAAAAATGAGAAGAATGTTAATAAACAAGGAAGTTAAGGATTAACTTTAAAAAACAGAAGATTCATAATTATATAGTGATAAAAAATTGATGGGGACAAAAAGTGTTAGATATAAAATTATTCAGAGAAAGTCCGGAAATTATCATTGACTCTGAGAAGAAAAGATTTAGAAGCACTGAAAACGTTGAAAAAGTAATAGAATATGACACCTTATGGAGAGAAGGTGAAAGAAAATTAAATTCTTTAAGATCTGAAAAAAATAAATTATCCAAATCATTCAAAAAAGCTAAAGAAGAAGGTAATTTGGAAGAAGTTATCAACCGTTCAAAAGAAGTAGCAGCAGAGATTAAGGAATTGAGTGCTAAAAACGAAGAATATCTTAAACTCAGGGATGATTACAGATATAAAGTCGGAAACATCATAGATGAAGATGTGCCGATTTCAGATACAGAAGACGATAACGTAGTGGTTAGAACCTATGGTGAAATCCCGGAATATGATTTCGAATTGTTAAACCACGTAGATTTAATTAATAAAATTGACGGTGCTGATTTGGAAACTGCAGCAAGCATTGCAGGTGCACGTTTCTACTACCTGAAAAGAGACATCCTACATTTAAACTTGGCGTTAATTCAATTTGCGCTTTCAGAGCTTGAAGCTGAAGGCTACATTCCAATGCAAACTCCATTCTTTGTAAAAGGAGAAGTTGCAGCTGAAACCTCTGAACTCGGTGAATTCTACGAAACTCTATACAAAGTGGAAAATGAGGACATGTACCTTATCGCAACCGCTGAACAGACATTGGCAGCACTTCACAGAAACGAAATCATCTCACCTGATGATTTGCCGTTAAGATACTGTGCACTATCAACTTGTTTTAGAAAAGAAGCAGGTTCACACGGAAAAGATACTTTAGGAATATTCAGAGTTCACCAATTTGAAAAGATTGAACAGTTCATCTATTCCGCTCCTGAAGATTCAAGAAATCAGCATGATCACCTGATGGAAGTAACCGAAAGAATCTATCAGAAATTAGGCCTCCCATATCAGGTCATAGCTATTGTATCTTCTGCTTTAAACGATAATGCAGCTATTAAATATGATCTTGAAGCATGGTTCCCAGGTTCCGGAGCATTCAGGGAACTGGTTTCATGTACCAACTGTAAGGATTATCAGGCAAGAAAAACCAAAACCCGTTATGGAAGAGCAGGTTCCGGAGACGCTCAAACCCTGCACACCTTAAACAGTACAGCTATTGCAACTGAAAGGACAATGTGCTGTATTTTGGAAAACTATCAACAGCCTGACGGCAGTGTAAAAGTTCCTGAAGTGTTAGTCCCTTACATGAATGGAAAAACTGTCATTGAAGCTAAAAAATAAATTATCAAATTTTAAGTGTGTTTTTACACACTACAACTATTTTTATTTAATTATAAATTTTAAATTCCACAGATTTGTATAAAGGGGAGTTAATATAATGGAAATGAATTTAAAAATAATTATTGGATTATTGATAATTATTGTAGTGTTATGCATTGGTTTGGTGTATGTTTTACCTCCAAAAACTGTTGATGCAAGTTATTGTATGCTTCCTACCGCTAATGAACATGTTCAATTTTCCGGAACATATCTTGGTCCTTATGACAGTATTTATAATGCGGGTGGTGATTCCGGTGTTATTCAGGTGGGTAATGCTTATGTGATTGTCAGTACTGCTAAACTTAAAGGATTGGAAGGACAAACTGTAACTGTTGATGGATATTTCGTGAATGATAAGATTGGTCCTGAAACGGTTTCTATAAATGGTCAGTTTGTAAATGCACAAAGTTTTCGTATAGAGAATCTGCATTAAGGTTAATTGAGAATATTATCTAAATTCAGAGTCGCCGAAATCCAAATAATTTTTTAATCAGAATATATAGAATAAATCTTATGAAAACTATTGTTATTAATGCAAGTCCTCGTAAGAAATGGAATACTGCTGAGGTAATGGAGTCCGCTTTAAAGGGAGCTGAATCTGTTGGTGCTGAAACAGAATACGTTAATTTATATGATTTGGTTTTTAAGGGATGCAGAAGCTGTCTGGTCTGTAAATTAAAAGATAAGCCTAAGGGAAAATGCTACTGGAACGATGAACTTTCACCATTAATTGAAAAAATCCTTGAAGCAGATACTCTGCTTATAGGTACACCGATTTACTTTGGAGAGCCTACAAGTGAATTCAGGGCATTAATTGAAAGGTTAATCTTTTGTGTAATGTCTTATGATGACGGATCAAGCTATTATACTGGAAAAGTCAATGTAGGAATTTTCTACACCATGAATGCACCATTTGATTACTATAAGCAGTCTATGGAGGCAAGCCTTTCAACGGTTGAATATCTCTTTTCATTTTTAAATGGGGAAGTCAAATCATATCCTGTTTGTGATACTCTTCAGGTTCATGATTATTCAAAATATAATATGGCAGGTTTTTCACAGGAACTGAAGGAAAAACAGCTTATTTTACAATATCCAAAAGATATTGAAAACGCCTTTAAAATCGGTGCTGAACTAAGTAAAATTTAAAGATCTGGGCAGAAAATGATTTGAGTGGTGGGTAATTAATTCCTTCTAAAATGCATGTAAATTATTCTTTAGATGATTTCGCTGGTTTTTCTCTATAAATTAAAATCAGTTCTTCTTTTTTCTTTTTTATAAAATATTTTATATTTTAATTCAAATTATAATCACTTATATTATTTAAAATTTAAATATTTTGACAAACTATTAATTAATATGACAGATTTTGAAGAAATTATTAAAACAAGAAGAAGTATCCGTGAATATCAGGATAAGGATGTTAGTGATGAAGATATTTTAAAGATTCTGAAAGCTGGAATGCAGGCACCAGGTTCCAGATTGGGAGCTGAGCCATGGGAATTCGTTGTCATTAAAAACAAGGAAACATTGGAAAAACTTGCTGAAATCAAGCCTCGTGTAAAAACTGCACCTGTTGCAATATTGCTTGTTGCAAACATTGAAAGGGCATTTTACAAACTCCACTGGCAACAGGACATGGCAGCTGCAGCTGAAAACATGCTCCTTGAAGCAGTTAACCTTGGATTGGGAGGTCTTTGGAATGGTGTGGCTCCAACTGAAGAAACAATGGAGAAAGTTGCTGATTTGTTTGAATTGGATAATGAAAATCAGAAACCATTCTGTGTAATAACTCTAGGTTATCCTGCTGAAGGCTGGGAAAACAAGTTCATGGATAAATTCGATGAGGGAAGAATCCATTATGAAAAATACTGAATACGATTTTGAAAGTGTTATTGATAGAAACGGGACAAACTGCCTTAAATGGGATCTCTTTGATGATGATGTCCCGATGTGGGTAGCGGATATGGATTTCAAGGTAGCACCGCAAATCCAAAATGCAATTCAAAAAAGAGCAGAACATCCAATCTATGGATATACTATAGTTCCAGACGAGCTATTTGAAGCATACATTAACTGGTGGGATTCAAATTATGGTCTTGAAATGTCAAGAGAGGATATGGCATATTCCACTGGTGTAATGCCCTCAATTTCATCAATGATAAGATGTCTGACTGATGAAAATGATGAGATATTAATTCAATCACCAGTTTATCATGTATTCTACTATGTAATAGAGGACAACAACCGTAAAGTCCTTGAAAATGAGCTGATTTATGAAGACGGCAAGTACAGAATAGATTTTGATGACCTGGATGAAAAGCTCTCAAGAGTTAAGATGATGATACTTTGCAATCCTCACAATCCTATCGGTAAAATCTGGTCTAGAGATGATTTATCAAGAATTTCTGAGCTGTGCCGAAAGCATGACGTCATTTTGATAGCTGATGAAATCCACTGTGATTTGACAGATCCCGGAGTCAAATACAACCCATTTGATGCTGGTGACAATGTGATAAGATGTCTTTCTCCATCCAAATCATTTAATATTGCTGGTTTTCAAAGCTCTGTTGTTCACACAACAAACAATGAACTTCTGGAAAAAGTTAAAACCCAAATGCATATTGACAGTTCCGATTCATGCAATGTATTTGCAGCATCTGCCGTTATTGCCGCTTATAATGAATCCGGAGAATGGCTGGATGAACTTAAAGGTGTTTTATACAAAAATAAGCAAACCGTTAAGGAGTTTTTAGCTGAGGAACTTCCTGTCATAAAACTTGTTGAATGTGATGCAACATATCTGTTGTGGCTTGACTGCTCAGCAATCGGTTTTAAATCAAAAATATTGTCTGAATTCTTAAGGTCCAACCAGGGACTCTTCTTATCTGCCGGAATAGACTTTGGAGAATGTGGAGACAACTTCCTAAGGATGAATATAGCATGTCCTGAAGAATTGTTGATTGATGGTCTTCGAAGGTTAAAAGGCGGAATAATCAGTTTAAACAATATTAAACAATTTTAAAAAAAGAAAAGGGGTTTCGTAATTTAGTCATTTGCTAAATTATCGAAATATCCTTGGATGAATATAACTGGAGTTCCTTTATCTCCGGAACCGCTGGTCAAGTCACATAATGAACCGATTAAATCGGTTAATACTCTTGGGGTGGTTCCTTCGGTAATCATTTGTCCAGTTAAGTCTTTATCTTTGGTTCTGATTTCTTCTTTGATGGCTTCTTTTAATTCATCGCCTTTTAAATCGGCGAATTTGTTATCTGAAACGTATTTTAATTTGATTTCGTTTGGAGTTCCTATTAATCCGTCAGTATGTGCTGGTGATACAACAGGGTCTGCTAGTTCCCAGATTTTTCCAACAGGGTCTTTGAATGCTCCGTCTCCGTAAACCATTACTTCGATTTGTTTGCCGGTTAGGTCGATTAATCTTTTTTGAACTTCTCTGACTAATTTGTCTCCTGTTTTTGGGAATAATTTTAATTTTTCTTCTGTTGCTTTGTTGGATCCTAGTAATCCGTAATCTGGATTGGATCCTGAATCTCCAATTGGTTCGGTTAGGATTTGGTGTAATCCGTATACGTTTGCTCCAAGGTCTTTGAGTAATTTTACGGTTTTTTCTCTTGTGTGTATGTCACAGGTTAAAATGTCTTTGTTGTAATCGAGAATTGTTTTTATGTCGTTGGAGAATACGAATTCGACTTCACAGTCTTCGCTTTCGATTAGTTCTCTGTAGAAATCGATCATGTTTATTCCTGTGAATGGGTGAATCCATGATCCGAAAGTTTCTTTGTATTCGTCTTCGGAAATGACGCTTCCTAAATGGAATTCGCTTTTGTCTAATACTTCTTCGTCTAAAATACCGTTTCCTACTTCGTCTGCAGGGAAAGATGTTAATAATGTTATTTTGTCCATTCCTCTTGCAATTCCTTTTAGGATGATTGAAAATCTGTTTCTACTTAAAATAGGATTTACAACTCCTATGTTTTTGGATGGAAACTTGTTTTGAACGTCTTGGGCAACATCATCAACGGTTACGTAATTTCCTTCTGAAATTCCTACGACCGCTTCGGTAATTGCAACAATATCTTTGTCCCTGAATTCAAATCCTTCGCTTTCTTTTGCAGCCATAACTGAATCTACAACAATTGTAGCTAAATCATCATTTTCTTTAATAATAGGTGTCCTTATACCACGTACTACAGTACCAACACATCTCATTTTTTTTACTCCTAAGCAGTAAGTCGGATTAAATTTTAATAACCCAAATAATCTATATAATTTAACTTATTTATATCTTAAGATTAATTTCAGTTGTTCGAAAATACCCAACATCTGCATCTGGGGAAAATTAGATTCATGCTGATTGGCTTGAATTAATTTTTGATTATATTTTGGTAGATATAATTGCTGAATTATAACAAAAAAAGTCCAAATAAATCATTCTATTTAAATTTTATTTGTAAATATTTAAATATTATTTTATATATAGAGTACACTTATAGTAATATATTTTTTATATTGATGCTATGGTTTTATTTAAATTGGTTTAAAGGGAGGTGAAAAAATAAGAAAACAGGATATTTTGATTTCATTAATATTAATTTGTTTATTAAGTTTATCATTTAATGCGGCTTTTGCAGCAAATCAGACAGATGAAGCATGCATTGCTAACAGTTTAGATGATTCAATAGTTATTGATGAATTACTCGGGGATAACATATCTGGAAAAACAATAGAGATTAATCAGGATTCATATGATAATTATTTTAATAAATACACTGGTGAAATCAGACGGGATGCAAATATTAATTCAGGAGATATATTAAAGATTGCCAATATAACTGACAGAGGTTTTGTTATAGACCGTCAGTTAACATTAATGCCTAACAGCTCATCTGATCAAATTCGAAACGGGTTTATTCATTTGGTTAAGGGCAGTGACGGTTCAGTGGTGACAGGTCTTACAATCAATAACACTGAGGCCATATTGTCAATCAATTCTAAAGAGGTAGGTAATCTGCATGGTATATGGTTATCTGATACTTCAAATAACACAATTTCCCATAACATAATCAGAATTGCAAATTCAGGAGGCGTTTACGCCATTCCAATGCATTCTTCAAGCGATAATATTATTGTTTATAATGATATGAAAACTTATGTTTCATCTAATATTATCATGGGAAACAGTCACAGGAACTTTATTTCAAGAAATAAGGTTGAAGTGTTAAGCTATTCAGATTTTTCCGTTACTAACCTGATTTATTTCTCACCTTTTGCATTTGCAGGTCGTCTTGAATCTGCATTATGTGAAGGATGTACAATAACCTATAATGAGCTGATTGGTTTTTCAACATTGCCTATGTCCATTATTATCCAGGCAGTTTATGCAAATCATGAAAACACGATTATTGCAAACAATACTATCTATAAAGGCTCATACGGTATTAATCTGATAGGGGATAATGCTCAGGTCTATGGTAATGACGTCGATGGCAGTGCAATAGGTATTGCCGTTAATGGTGCTAACATTTCTGTCTGCGACAATAGCATTCACGGTAAAAGCCAAAAAACCGGTCTTTCCGTTTATGGTAAGGGAGATTCAACAGGTGTTGTATCAGGAAACGTTATTTCATTTGAAGATCTTGAAAACGGTTTAATTGTGGGCAGCAAACTTAATGTCTATAATAATATTATTAATATAGGAAGTTATGGTCATGCCATTGCCCTTGTCGGTAACTATTCAAATGTTCATGACAATAAAGCCAGATCAAGTTATGATGATGCAGTCACCTTTTTAGGTAATGAAAATACCATTGACAGGAATATTATCGTTACTAACGCCAGAGGTATCTCCATAACCACATCCGGTTTGAACAGATATTATAACAATACAATATCCAACAACAAGATTACCAGTGACAGCTACGGAATATATCTTAAGGGATTGGTTTATTATACTACAATCACATCCAATGTCATTGAAACTAATGCCAGTGTAGGTATCTACAAGGAAATAACCGATGCTGTTGCAGATGACGATTCAGATAACATGATTAACGGTGTCATTTATGATGCGACGGCCCTGGTCATTAATGATGATAATTTCTATGATTATTTCGATGAAAACGGTTATTTGAACTACACGTTTAAGGAAAACCGCACTAAATCAATCTTTTTTACTTTCATTTCAAATAAGGATATATTCTTTAATGAAAAGATTAATGTAATTAGCAATAAGCAAAACAATTTGTTATTCAATGTTACAATAACCTTTGAAGAGGATTCAACCGGATCTTTAATCAGGGATTTCAACTTCATGAATTATAACAAAAATGCGATTGTTTTAGATAATGTGAATGATATAAACGTGGCTAAAAACAATATCACATTAATACTGAATAAGAAAACTGGCTCTGATTCAGCTATCTTTGTTTGCGGTGTTGGTGATGACAATATCATTTCAGGAAATAACATTTATGTCAACTCCAAACTAGATTATGCCTACGGAATAAGTGTTTCATCATATAATCCGGATTCATATGAGTATAATAAAGAGTTTTCCAGAAACTTCAAGATTAATGACAATACCATTATAATGATTACTTCAAAAATGGGTGAAGCAATATTTTCCGATGCCATTGTTGAAAGTGAAGTGATTGGAAATAAGATCAATATCATTTCCAAGGACTGCGGATATGGAATTGCAGCAGTTAACGTTATCGGCAGGCTTTACGGATGGAACATTTCAGACAATGAAATTATAATTCATGCGGATAAGATGGCTTATCTAATCGAATTGCACATGTCCGATTCAATGGATATAGAAAAGAATTATCTTTTCTCCAATAGTGGAGGAAGCTATGGTGTAGCGGCTTATCTTTCCAATAACATTTCAATAATTAATAATGAATTGAATATTTTCGGTAAAAACATTTCAATGGATTATGTATTTGATGTTATCGGTGATGGTGATGGGGCAGTCTTTATTTCAGATTGTGAAAACGTTTCTGTTATAAATAACACAATATATTCAAACGCTACCAATCCTATTAAAATTGACGGTAACGAGTCCCTCATAGATTTGGAAACTAATGTTCATGTTATAAGCGATATCAATTACGATATTTACTTCAAACCGCTATTGGATTCCTCTATTGTCAAGGCCAATGATACCATATTGCTTAATTTGTCAGCTAATCAGAAGCTAATCGTTAATATTCCTGTTAATATTTCAGGTTATAAAGCGAATTTGGCAAATACTATTGAGTTAATCATTAATTCGTCTTTAAATATTACAGATATTTTGCTTAAAAACTCTACAGTCCGTTTAAACAATGTTTCAGAAGTATCAATTTCAAACAGTGTTTTCAATGATACTGTAATTTGCATTGATGGAGGACATGATAATTATCTCGTGGACAATACCTTTAACAGCGACAGTGATGTAATCAGACTGGAAAATACTGAACTGATTACATTGAACAATAATTTATTTAATATAAATGGCTCATCAAAGGTAATATCTGCCGTTAATTCACATGATGTCTTTATTTCAAACAATAATTTCACAGGCATCTGTGATGACGTGATTTTTATCTATTCCCTAAATTCATGTGATTCACTTGTTGAGAACAATATTCTTGCTGGAAATGCTTCTTCAATATTCGGATATTACGGATTAAATTCAAGCAATAATATGATAATGAGTAATGAGTTTAGAATTAATGGTAAATCTCCACTTACAAATCAGTCCGGTGTATATTTAACTGATGAATCATCAAATAACTGTGTCTGGGACAATAAAATATTTTCCACTTCATTAAATGCTGACGATTATGCCGTTATGATAATCTCAGACAGAAACATTTCAAACAGGGTCACAGATAATTATCTGATTAGTGGAAACGGTACCAGACGTTCAAATGATGCGGTTTATTCAAAATACGATACTGTTGCTGATAACTCTCCATCCAATATCTATGTATCCATAAACGGAAGTGATGTCTATGGTGATGGAAGTCAGTCAAATCCTTTTGCAAGCATTTCCCATGCTTTAGAACATGCATTGAACCATGCAATAATCTATATATCAAAAGGAATTTACTTTGAGCATGATTTGAATATCAATAAGAATATCACATTGTCCAGCCTTGAAGATGGAGTTATAATCGATGCTGATTTAAATCAGTTATTCTCCATATCCAAAAAAGGTATTTTAACCGTTAATGGCATTACATTCACAAACGCCCATAATGTTGACGGAGGAGCATTGTTTATAAATAACGGAGCTCTGATAATCAGGAATTCAACATTATGCAATTCCTCATCATACTACGACAATTCAAATCCGATTTTCGACAATAATGTAAGTGAAAACGAAGCTTATACAATTGACTGTAGAGATGACGGTAAAGGCGGTGCCATTTTAAATTACGGCAATCTGGTAATAGACAATTCATTTATTTATGGAAATTTAGCACATATCGGTGGAGCAATAGCTGATTATGGTAAAACTTCAATAAACTCTTCAGTTTTCTATGCAAATCATGGTGTTCACGGAGGAGCAATTTATACAGATTCAGATTCATTAATGACTGTAAACAATACATTATTCTATGACAACTCCGCAATTGTAACATTCAATTACTGTATGGTTAGAAAAGCTGTCTCTTCATGGTCTGTTACCGGAGTTACCTATTCATATACTTCCAGATGCAGTCTTCCTGTTGGTGAAGGAGGGGCAATCTACAGTAATAGAACGGATCTGATTATTGATAATTCAGTATTTAACAGGAATTCCGCTTATAAGGGTGGTGCAATAGCTGCCAAATATGTTTCTGCATCTGTCCGTTCAAAATCAGATGTTGATTTGACAATAACGAATTCTTCATTTATCAATAACCGTGCAAATAACACTAAAATCTATAAGAATAATGATTTGGTTGATACCTACAGTTATAACAATAATTATGATGGTGGAGCTATTTATGGTGCATTCAATAAATTTAGGCTTTATAACTCTGAGTTTAGAGACAATCAGGCTGCAAGTGATGCCGGTGCAGTTTATGCACAGTCCGGAGATGCATTAATTGATTTATGTAATTTCATTGGAAATCGTGCAGGAAGCTCTGCAGGAGCTTTATTCATTTCAAACAATTTCCTCATTACAAGAACGGTCATCAGCAATAATTCCGCAAGATATGGTGGGGCTTTGACATATGATTCATATTTCTATTATGGTCATGTTCAAAACAATCTCAACATATATAATTCAACCATAACTAACAATATGGCATTGATTGCAGGCGGAGCTATGCGCGTTGGCCAGGCAAACATTACAATACATTACTCCAACATATATGATAATTTTGCTCCCGAATCAAGCACTATATCCTCTTCATATATCACTTCTGACAGTTCAAGAGTCCTGGCTGATATGAGATACAACTATTGGGGTCCGACCCAATTAAACGGACGTCCTGCCAATGCAGACAATTCTGTTTATAATTTCCCTAATATCAGAATGGGCTCCAGATTAAGTGAATATGTAACATGGATTGTTCAAAAAGAGGATAATGATAATCCGCCAGCTCCAGTAAATCCTGATGATGGAGACAACGTTCCTGGAAGTGTCATTCCTACCAGTACAAATACTCATTCATCAACCGGTACCAGTATCGGTGGAAATGGTGGTAATTCTGCAGGATATGGTGGTAATGTCATTGGTCCGTCCGGCAATTCCAATAAACCTGGATCCAATATGGGTTATGGTGAAGGAGGACAATATGATGGACCTGGCGCTTTAAATCCAATAGGAAACATCATCGATGATGCAGTTGCAAGGGGCATTAATATTCCTGTTCCTGTAATTCCTAATGCGAATACCGGAAATCCGGAGTTCATATATCAGGATATTCCTTCCTATGATGGTGAAAACGCTAATGTCAATACCCAAAATGGAAGTGCTGAAGGCAACAGTGTAAGCAGAGTAAACAGTTCACAGTTCGATGAATCTTTAGACACTTACGGTTTAGTGGCTAATGCGATGTCAGCTGCTTCTTCATCTGCAGGTGAATCTTCCAGCGGTGAATCTCAGCAGGCTTCAAGCTCCAGTGATGGAGGAAAATCATACGAACTTGAAGAAAAATCTGTAGATAAAAAAATTGATGATAATAAGACAATTATAATGAGTTTAATTGCCGTTATCGCAATGTTTTTATTGTTAATATTTGGTTATAAACGCAAGAGAGATGAAGAATATTAAACATTTCTCTTATCTTCTTTTTTTTAATAATTTTTATATACATCTTTAACAAAAACTTATAACATTAAAGACCATTTTTTTAAAAGAATGGTTATATTAGAGGTGTTAAAAATTAAATATAATAAAATTCTCGTATATTTTTCATTATTATTAATTTTTATTCTTTCTCTATCCTTTGTTAGTGCAAATGAGGATAATTCAGCAATGTCAGATGATTTAATTTCAAATTCTTTTGATAATGCTTACGGAATAAATCAGAATGAAATATATGTAAATACAACAAACATGGGATATGCCAACGGCAGCTATGATGCACCATATTCCAGTTTAAAGGAAGCTATTGAGCAGAGTGAGGACAATTCAACGATTATTCTGATGGACGGTAGGTATTCAGGTGTCTTGAACACCGGGTTGACGATTAATAAGAATCTGACAATACAGTCATTATCCAGAAATGTCACAATAGACGGGGAAAATAAATACGGATTTTTCAATATTTTAAGCTCGAATTCGCTGACAATCAACAATATAAATTTCATCAACGGATATTGTGATGTCAATTCAAGATATAATGCCCTCATCGTAAACAATGGTGATTTAACGTTAAATAACATTTCATTCAGCAAGATGAATACTTTCATGTCAGTTATATTTAATTATAATAACCTCAAAATTGATAATTCACACTTCAATAATATTCTTTCTTCAGCTTTGGCTCAAATTATCATCAATCTTGGAAATGCCAGAATTTCAAATTCCAATCTTCCTTTCAGATCAGTTGAAAGAGGAATAAGTACAACGGTATATAACTATGATTCAATCCAGATAATCAATTCAACAGTCGGAGAGTTAATGTCCAATGATGATTATGACAGTAAAGGACCTGCTTTTAATGTAAGCATAGAAAACTCCAAAATTCATCATATGGAACAGCTGAACGGTGTTTTAAAGGCTTCAAATGTTAATTTTACCAATGGGCTGAAGATACATGATTCAGACGTTAACTTCAATAGGGTAATAGTATTTGATCCGGACAGATTCTCCAATCCATTCTTCATTTACAATTCCACATTGATTGCTAAATCCTCTATTTTTTACAGAGGCATTAACTCATTCTCATCCAAGATTAACGTTACATATTCAGTCATTTTGGATGAAATAACTGGTAATGGTGGAGTTTCAGAAGTTTATGCACCATTCAATTGGTGGGGAAGCAACACCGGTCCTAAAATCAAATACGCAATAACCTCTGCAGATTACTGGATTGTCATGACATTTGAAAATAAAAACTCACCTATTCCTGTAGGCACCACTGATCCTTTCACTGTCAGCTTAAACAAATATACTAACGGCAGAACCATCTATAATTTGGACAATGTGGATTTGCTCCCTTCAAGGGAAGCTGAATTCGAAGCTCAAAACGGAAAATTCCAAAACTCAAGCGTAATTCTATCTGAAGGATTTTTCGACAATTATCTTTTTAACAATACCGAAAGCTCTTTGGTTTATGCAATAATCGATTCACAAAGACTCAGACTGGTCATAGGTACCGGGTTGACTGATTATGAATGGTATGTTTCTCCAACAAAAGGAAATAACGGCTATGGGGACGGAAGTTACGAATCTCCTTATCAGACTCTGGAATTTACAATAGGTAAAGCATTAAATGGAAATACGATTTATCTATTGAATGGAACTTATTCCTATGGATTCAATTCAAATCTGGAAATTAACAGGAATCTGACAATTATCGGTTTGGAATCTGCTCTCATGAGCCGTGACAACGGACGTAATATCTTTAAAATTCAGCCTTGGGGAAGCCTTTTAATAAAAAATGTTACTTTTACAGTAATGTCAGCGGACTTTGAAAATGCATTATTTATAGTAAACAAAGGTAAATTAGCTATTGAAAACTCAACATTCACCAATATTGGAGCTTCAGCAATAATTGACGGAAGCGGTGAGGTTAAAATCAGCAATTCCTCATTTTATAAAAATAAGGGCGCAATAATTACCGGTAATCCTAAATGTTATATTGATGACATTATAGTCGAGTCAACTTCAAGGTTCTATACAAACCAGATGTATAAAAATTACAATTATCTATTCCCTATTGACGGATCAATTGAAATATACAATTCCATATTCAGAAAAAACACTGTGGGAATCATTTATTTGCATCCGATACTCCTGCTTTCAGCTTCATTGGATGATATCCTGCTGTTCCAGTCATATGCATATGTTGAAAATTCATCATTCATTGACAATACTTTCAAGTTCAATCCTCAAAACTTCTATTCTGACACCTATGGGTTCTATATTTATGAAAGCCACGGGTCTTTTGGGGGTTTTATAAACAATTCAACCTTCATCAACAATTATGGTCCGATTGGTAATGTCAACTTTATCAATTCATCCGTTTTCATAGGTAATGAACTGGCCGCAATAAACGCTTTGGAAGTTAACAATTCCTACTTTGAAAAAAATTCAAATATCTTAAAGGAAGGAAGCGCATATAAGGGTGATGGGCTTGTAAACGCAAACACAGTCATCAATACGACCTTCATTTCAAACAGGGCCGCATACGGCGGTGCATTATACAATCCTAAAGTGGTTCACTATTCAGTCTTTGTAAATAACACAGCAGCCTATGAGGGAAATGACATTTTTTCATATTCTGGAGATGTGGACTATTCATCCAACTGGTGGGGAGAAAATCAGAAACCTAATTCCAAAAAGGTATATATCTTCCTTGGAAATCTGAAATTGGACGACTGGATTATAATGAGTTTGGTTAATCTAACTGAAGACAGTGTTAAAGTTAGTTTAAATTCATTAATTGATTTAAATGAAAAAGTCAGTGAATTAAATTATACAATTAATCAAAGACCTGTATTTTTATCATGCGTAAATGGAATTATTCAACCACTTAATTCCACACTAAAAAATAATATTTTATATGCAAACGTAACTGGTGATGGAAGTTCCAGGGATATCAACGTATTTGCAAGAATCGACAATCAGCTATTGGACTTGACATTGCATAACACAAGTACAAAAATAGTGATGGAAAATAAGGTATTCTACGGCGGAAATAATAAATATGGCTTCAATTTAATAAATGTTAATTCATATAAACTCTCAAATCAGACACTTGCGGTTGAAATAATAAAACCGAATAAGGAAATCGAAACATTTGATATAATCAGTGATGAAAACGGATACTGTGAATTCAATTTTTATTATCCTGTAGGACTGTATACCGTTAATGTCCGTTATGACGGAAACGGTTATTTCGAACCATCAAATAACAGTGCCTCAATCAACGTTTTGCCTTCACAGACTTATCTGATTACCCATAATAAAACATACTATGGAAAAAACAATGATTTCGATGCTGTTTTAACTGATGTAAACGGATTCGGTATTATAAATAGAACACTCCATTTCAGAATAATCGATTCAAAGGGTGATGTAAGGAGTATTGATGGCGTTACCAATGAGTTTGGCCGTTCAGACCTGATTTTAAATTTGGATGTTGGACAATACACTATCGAAACAAGCTTCGATGGGGATTCATGGTATTTGAGTTCAAAATCAAAGTCAGAAATTACAATCCTTCCTGTAAATTCAACAATCGATGTTCCTAGTGTTGTCCTTTATGGAATAGGAAACGTCTATAATATAACCCTGAAAGATGAACACGGAACACGCATCCTTGGAGAAAACATTCATGTTGTGATTACTCAGGGAAATTTAACAGACATATTCGACTTAAAAACCAATGATTACGGAATCGCGCAGCTTACAATAAATTACCTTCCGGGAATATACAATATTAAAGCCACATATGCTGGAGATGACATTTACGGACCTGCCGAAGCGTCCGGTGTCATAACAGTTGAAAAGGTAATTTCAATGATTTCAGGATTCCATCATGTTTCAATACCTATAAATGGAGTATATGAAGCGGTTTTAACTGATATGTATGGAAGATTCATACCAAATCAGACAATTACCTTAAATCTCTATCAGGGCAAGTTAATAAGAACCTTAACTCAGGTAACTGACGGTAACGGTCTTGCAACATTCGTTATAAATGAAAATGAAGGATCTTACCTGGCTACATTGGATTATGCAGGAAACATCTGGTATGAGGATTCAACTGCTGCTGCAACGATAATTGTAAATAATAATACTGTCATTGAAAAGGTATCCATGAACGCAAGTGATTTGGTCCAGTATTATGGTGAAAACAAATTCTTTGTAATTTATTTCAACGATCCGAACGCTTTCAGCCAGTATGGTAAAACAATCACTGCAACAATTTCCTCATCCAAAGGCGTAGAGACTTATAAATTATATACTGACGCATTTGGACAGGCCCGTCTGCAGATAAAACTGGATCCTGGACTCTATAATATCACATACACATATACAAATAGATATTATGGAATATTTGCCGAAAACAGCAATAAGATAATTGTTTATGAAATGCCTACCTCAATTTATGCTTCAGATGTCATAATGAAAGTCGGAGACGTTAAGCATCTTGAAATACATCTAAAAGATGCAAACAACAATCCTTTAAAAAACATGCTAATAAATATTGACATTAACTGCACTAAATTCAATTCAACAACAAACAATGACGGAATTGCAAGATTATTGATAACTAACGGCGTAGGAAGTTATTTGGCATCATTTTCAATGACGAATACAAACTACATTTCATCAAAGTCAACTGCACGCATTCTTGTAGTGGACTCAGATAAAACATTAACTTCCATTGATTCCCAGGACAAAACTCTCTTTGACAATGAAAGTGTCGAATTTAATGTCCTCTTAAAGGATATGTTGGATAATCCTATTTCAGGCGCTAATATTCTGATTAATATTTCAACAGTCAATGGAAATCCTCTTTCCGTTTATCAGATGAATACAAACAATCTCGGTGAAGCGATATTCAGATTCAAATTGCCTTACGGCGATTATCTGGTAAAATCAAGCTATTCTGGTTCACAAAAATATCTTGAAAGCTTTAACATTAATTATATAAAGGTTTTAGCATCTGAAAACTTAACGAAAACAGTTCTTAAAGGTTATTTTGAAGAAAACTGCACTTATAAAATTGTTCTAATTGATGAAAATGCAAATCTCCTTTCAGATAAACAGATCATTTTCAAAATCAACAATAACAGCTATTCCAAATTGACTGATGAGAATGGTGAAGCATTTATTTTCCTGGGATATGCTCCAGGGGTCTATAATATCCAGACAACATTTGCTGGTGATGATTCATATGAAAGGTCTGAAATTGCAGATTCCACAGTCATTTCAGGAAATGCAACATATCTCTTTGTCTTTGACCTGGTCAAGTATTATAAAAACGGAACACAGTTCTACGCTCAGCTATTGAATTCAGTGGGACTTCCATTGTCTGATAAGGAGATTATAATATCCATAAATAATACAAACTATACCAATAAAACCGATAATGAAGGTTGGGTTTTCCTAAAGATTGATTTAAACCCAGGATTTTATAATGCAGTCACCTATTACCTGCCGGAAAATGTGAGTGAAAGCGCTGTAAGGACTTCTACAATTACTGTACTTCCTACAGTCATTGGACATGATTTGGTTAAATATTATCGAGATTCCAACCAGTTCAAGGCTCAGCTGTTGAAAGGTGACGGCAGTCCTATTGTTAACACTAACGTTTCCATGAACTTAAGCGGAGTATTTTATAAGGTTTGCAGTGATGAAAACGGTTTTGCAGTTTTAAATATTAATTCAGAACCTGGAACATATAATTTAACTGTTCAAAATCCTTATGACGGATTGCTAATGTCATTTAAGATAACTGTTTTGCCGTATTCACAGTTAAGGAATTCCCATTTTGAAGGCTCATTAATTAACGGTACCTATGTTCTTTCTTTACTTGATGATTCTGATGATGGAATAAGTGACGTTGATGTCTTTGTAAGGGTCAATGATAAAAATTACACGGTGAGAACTGATGATTGCGGATGTGTATTTATCAAATTAGGTTCAGGCACAGGAATATATGAAATAGAATCCGAATTCTATGGAAATCCTGCATTTAAAGAATCCTCTTTCAATGATACAGTCATTATTTCAGGCAATTTGACACATCTTTTTGCAAATGATGTTGTAAAATACTATAGAAACGGAACCCAGTTCAATGCATTACTGGTTGATGCTCTTGGAAATCCTTTATCCGGTAAAAAGATTAATATAACCATTAACGGATGTGAATATTCCCGTGTAACTGATTCAAACGGATTGATTACCTTTGCTATAAACCTGGATCCGGGCGTTTATACTATTTCATGCGCATATTATGGTGAAAGTTCACTTGAGGATTCATTTGTAGTTTCAAAAATAACAGTTCTCTCAGTTACTTATGGTGAGGACCTGGTTAAATACTACAGAAATGCTTCACAGTTTTATGTTAAAGTCATTGACGGTACAGGTTCACCTATTGTCGGTAAAAACGTTACCATGAACATAAATGGGGTATTCTACAATAGACTGACCAATAGTGATGGAATCGCCAAACTGAATATTAATCTGGAACCGGGCAAATATATTCTGACTGCATATAATCCATACGGTAATTTTGCAGAGTCATTTACAATAACGGTTTTACCTACAATCATGGGTGAGGATATTGTAAAATACTATAAAAACGATACGCAATATTACGTTCAGCTATTGGATGATACTGGAAATCCTTTAACTGATGCAGATGTTACAATGAACATTAACGGAGTCTTTTACACCCGTAAAACCAATGATTTGGGCCTTGCAAAATTAAATATCAATTTGAATCCTGGAGAGTATATCTTAACTGCATATCATCCGAATGGCCTTGCATGCAGTAATAAAATTACTGTTCTTCCAATATTGAAAGCTGATGATTTGGTAATGAAATACAAGGATGGAAGCAGATTTAAAGCTCTTCTTTTGGATGGCATGGGTCTGCCTTCAGCAAATAAATCAGTTACTTTCAATATTAATGGAGTATTTTATAATCGTATCACTGACGCTAACGGTTTTGCCTATCTGAATATTAACCTGATGCCCGGTAAATATATAATTTCTTCCAGTTATGGTGATTGCACTATATCCAATACAATCATTATTAATTAGGAAATTATTTTTTGAATATATTGTGTCTTTTAAATTAAATTAAAAGACATTATTCATTCTTTTTTTAATTTTTAGTTTAAATGAATTATAAAATCAATAAATTTTGTATGATTTTTATATTTCTCATTTGATAAATTATAAATATTATTTTATTAATATATATTAATCGTATCTCATTTTCAATTCACATTTCATTGTTCTTGGGATATTTATTAGAATATCTAATCAAATGTATTTGTTAATTTATAATATATAATTGATAAATATTTTTTTGATATTTTATTCTCTTATGGGAGAAAAAAATAATTTACGTGGGGAAAATTAATTGAAATTAAGTAAACTCATGTTAATAAGTTTAGTCTTATTAACTATTTTATCTATAGGTGCTGTTAGTGCAGCAAGTAATGATGACGCACTTTCAGCTGGAAATTCTGCAGACACTCTTTCTGCAGTAAGCTTTGATAAAAGTATATATGTGAGTGACACTGGTAGTGATTCAGGATCTGGTAGTCAGGCAAGTCCTTATGCTACATTAAATAAAGCTATTTCAGAAGTTAACTCCTCTGATGTTGCTGTTATTTATGTCGGTCCTGGTACTTTTACTGGTGAAAACAATACAAACTTACAAATTAACTTAGCTCATAACAATTATAATGGATCTCTTACCATAATTGGAGATTCAAAAGGCGGAACAATTTTTGATGGTGATGACTCAGCTCCTATTATTAAAGCAATCAGTGCTGATTCATTGGTGACTTTAATAAATATCACTTTTACTCATGGTAAACTTGATATGGGTTCAGCCATTAGGTCATCCGGTACTTTAACCATTGACGGTTGTGTATTTACAGAAAACGAAGCAACCAATTTGGCTACAGTTTACCAGGATAAAGCTAATAATTTAACTATTGTAAACTCTAAATTTTTAAATAATAAAGCTAATCAAATGGCAGATTTATATTATTCTCAAAATGCATTAATCACTCTTGTAAACAATGTATTTGAGGGTGCAAAAACAACAAGTAGTTATTCATATTCTCCATCATGTTCTATTCAAACAGGTAAATCCATAATTAAAGGAAATACCTTTAAAAATTTGACTGGATCTTATTATGCTGCTGCATTACATGTTGCTTATAATAATGGAGACAATATTGCTAATATAACTGACAATACCTTCATTGACTGTACTTATACAGGTACTAATGGTGGGGTCTTGTTTTTCCAAAATGCATATTTGAAAAACAACAATTTCGTCAACTGTTCATCAACTACTGCATTCCTTTACGCTAACACTGATTTCAATTCATTTGTTGCTTTTGAAGATGCTAATATCACTGGCACCAGCTTTAATTTAAAAGCAAAAGTGACTGATGATATGGGTAATTTAGTCAAAAATGCTAAAGTAGTATTTGAGTTAGATGGAAAAAATGTAGGTTCAGCCAGCACAGGAAATGATGGTGTTGCAACCGCTAATGTTAAAAAATTATTAGACAACGGAAAATATACCATTTCCGGTACTCAGACATACTCCACTCAAAATGTCTTTGATGTAACTGTTGTAAATGGAACTGCAACTGTTGATTTTGACCACACTCCTGCTGAAGTATGGGTTTCACCTAACGGTGATGATGATAATGGTGATGGTAGTCAATCCAATCCATTCTTAACATTAAAACATGCTTTAGATGTTGGAACTGCTTCCACTGTTGATTTAACAGTTCATGTAATGAACGGTTTATACAATGGAACTTTAAACAGAGATTTATCTTATTCCAATGTCGGTAAAGTTACTATCGTCGGTGAATCATATGGCAATGTCGTGATTGACGCAGAACATGCTAAATCAGGTTGGTCTGGAGCAGGTATATTTACTTTTGGCCAATATATGGAAGCTACTTTAATTAATTTAACTTTCATTAACTGTGATGGTAATCCTGTAAGTGCATACACATTAAATATGAAAGATAATGTTGTACTCAATTCAGGCACTATCCGTGTCCAATCAGGTGGTGACGGTGCAGTTATTGATAATTTAAAAGTAATCAATGGTACTACACAAGCAATTAATGCTTATAATTTGGTATTAACCAATTCCTTATTTGAAAACTGTGACGGTAAAACTTCTACCGGTTTATTATGGATTGCTTCTAATAATGGTAATGTAATGTATTTGGAAAACAATACATTCAGAGGCAATACCATTGCCGGATACTCAGGTGGTGCAGCATACTATGCTCAAGGTGATTTGGTAAGTATCAACAACACCTTTGAATCAAATACCGTAACCGGTACCACATCAAACATTGCTTATGCAAGCGGTAACAATATCGTTTCTATCTGTGATAAATTCATCGACAACGATGTTCCTAGTTATATTGCTCAATACAGAAGCAGTGGAAGTAACCCAACTGAAATTGTTGTGGAAAATGTTACTTTCATTAACAATAGAGCTTCTGGTAATGGTGCAGGTTTAGTAACTACAGGTGCTAAAATCAAAGGCGCTAAATTTATCAACAACACCGCTTCAGGTAATGGTGGTGCAATATACCTTTTAAACCACGGTAAAACAAGCCAGGTTTGTGAAATTAGTCTTGAAGATGTTACTTTTGAAAATAACACTGCAGATTCCGGAAACGATATTTTCATTGCTCCTGGTGCTGGAAACAATGTATTTGCAAATTTAACTGATTTGACTATCACTGCAAACGACTTAAACGTAACTGAATTGTCCGATATCTTAACCGTTACTGTATCACACCCATCCGGTGCTATTATCGGTGGAGGTCAAGTAACTTTCTACTTCGACGGTAACGTTATAGGTAAATCTTCATTAATTAATGGAAATGCAACCTTAGAATATGTCGGATTTGAAAATAATACTGTATATAATTTCTCAGCTGTTTATGAATATGCAACTGAAAATGACACCTATGTAAACGGTACTGTAAGAACCAACATCACCTCTGCTTTAGACAGCATTGAATTATACGTATCTGATTCTTTAGGAAGTGATGAAAACGGTACTGGTACTAAAGATAAACCATTCAAATCAATTTCTAAAGCATTAAGTGAAGGTTATACCAAATCAACCAATATCACTGTTCACGTTTTAGAAGGTAACTACTCAGGTACTTTAAACACCAATCTAAGAATTCCAACTACAGTTGATGTAACAATCAAAGGTGAAGGTTTAAATAAAACTGTTGTATCAGATATTGAAGCTGATTACTTCATTACTGCATTGGCAGGTAATAAAAAACTCACTTTAGCTGACATGACCTTAAACAGAGCAGCCCGTGATACCCAATCTGCAATCTATGTTGAAGAAGGCGCCAATGTTGAAATTGATAATGTAGAATTCCTCAACGGACAAGGTAATTATGGTGGAGCAATCAATACTGCAGGTACTTTAGTCATTAAGAATTCATATTTCAACGGCAACGGTTATGCAGACAGAGCTAAACGTGCAAATGCTTATTATGGTGGAGCTATTTATAATGATGGTGTGTTAATAATTGATAACACTACCTTTGAAGCAGACCATGCAGGCAGACTTTCTGAAATTTCTACTCAAGGTACTTTATATATGTACAATTCAAGAATAATTGACAGTATCAATGCTTATTCCATGAATATGGATTTAGTAGCTATAGGTGCTTTCGGAGGTCAAAAAGGTAACATCACTATTGAAAACACTCTTTTCATGGTTACCAACAGAACTGTTGACGAGTTATCTGACCGTGTATATGACCCTGCTAGATCATTAACCTGTTTAGCAATCGGTTCATGTCAGCAAGCAACAATCATTAACTGTACTTTCGTTGATGAAGGTGCTAAATTCAGTCCTTATGTATTCGGTGGAATCAACTCATGGAACCTTGCAAGTGGAGGTTACACCATGGTTCCTGGAGATGTGAACGTTTACAACTCAACATTCAGAAACGTGCAAGCAGTAAGTGTTTTCTACTCAAGAACTGACGGTACATCATTCCATTCCCAAAGAGTATTTGACGGATGTTTATTTGACAATGTTGAATACTTAATAGCTGGATTAAACAACGGTAATTTCTCAATTGCAATACACAATTCAGTTATTTCATCAGATGACATTGCTAAAATAGGAATTGCATCAGGTAAAACCCTTGAAATGGACATTTCAGACAACTGGTGGATGAGCAACAACGCAACCTATAAAAATGCTACTATCGGAACCACTAACTACATTTCCAATTCTGTTTTAAAACTCAGAGAAATTTCTTCTGAAATCGTTAATCCTGAAAACTATTTAATCGTAACATTAAATGCAACCAATAAAACAGGATTATTACAGGATGTAACTTTAGCATTCAAATCATTCGATGGTGAAAACGTATCTGATTATGAAGGTATTTTAGTTCCTCGTGATTTCACAATCTCTGCTGTAAACGGTACTTTAGCTCAAGAAAACGGCACTTTTGATGGTGCTATTGATATTCCGTTTGAAGGTATTGAAAACAGCGGTTATTATGTTGAAGCAACTGTTGACAACCAAACCGTTAACTTAACTGTTGAGGATAAATTGTATATTGGCAATGCAACTATCTTTGCTGAAGATATTACTTTCCCATATGGTGAAACTCAAATAAATGTAACTGTTATGGAAGATAACGGCAAACTAATACCTGAAGGAACTATTACTTTAAAAGTAAATAATGAAACCTACACTGCCGATATTATTGACAGTAAAGCTACTTTTGACATTGATGTACTTCCAAAAGGAAACTACACTTTAGACTATTCAATGAATATGGAAAAAGTTTATCATCCTGTTTCCAATTCATCCAGTTTAACTGTTACTCCATTTGAACCTGAAATTTCCGCTAATGCTAGCGATATTGTAGTCGGTGAAGTTGCAACTGTTACAGTTACTCTAAATGATGATGCATCAGGTACCGTAACTGTTAATAATGTAACTGGAGAAGTTATAAACGGAACAGCTGTAGTAATTATTCCTGATTTAGCTGTAGGTAATTACACTTTAGATGTAATCTATTCCGGTGATGATAAATACGCCAATGCTTCAACCACTGTTTCATTTGAAGTATCTAAAATCAGTGACTTTGAATTAAATGCATCTGTCAGTGATTTCATTATTTTAGGTAATGATGTAATCATCGATGTTAGTGGCATTCCAGCTAATGCTACAGGTACTGTTTCAGTCAACATCGGTGGTGAAGACTATGAATCTAATGTTTCTAATGGAACTGCAACAATTACCATTCCTGATTTAGATAATGGTGATTATGAAGTTGATGTAATCTATTCTGGTGATGATAAATACACCAACGCTTCAACCACTGTTTCATTTGAAGTATCAAATATCGTTACAAACGACACATTTGAAAGATTCTTCGATGAAGACGGTAATTTAAAAGCTGGAGTAAAATGTGATGATTTAATATTTGATGGTGTTATTTCCAATAAAAGCACTAACAAAATCAATATTGACCGTTCCATTAACTTACTTGGTGAAAACGCTACATTAGAAAACATTGCTATTAATGTAACTGCTGATAATGTAACTGTTCTCGGATTCACTATCAATGCAGAGGACATGGAATATGCAATTAACGTTGAAAACGCATCTGATGTTGAAATCATTGATACCGCTTTAAATGTCTCAGGTAAAGTCGGTGAAAATGCATATGCAATTATTGCTGATACCGCAGATAATTTAATTATAGTGGGCAATGAAATCGTTTATGAAGGTGATGGAAACGGAACTGCAACAACTAATGCTGTTCGTGTTTCTAACTCAGATTCTGTTGTTGTAGCTGACAATGAGTTTGATATTACTGTTCCTTCCTGCAGTGTTTCCTGGGCTGAAATCCCACCTGGATCTGGAAATTGGGTAAAATCACCTATTTCTGAAGGATTAGTATTCAGTAACTGTGATGATTTAGAATTATCCGATAATATAATTGAACTTGATTATAATAGTGTTATAGGTAGTTATGATACCATTTATGCAGTAGATATTGCAGATTCCGATAATGTAAATGTTGAATCAAATTATATTGAAGCAAACGGTCACTCATACATCTACGGATTATTAGTCAGCGGTGAAAACTTCACTGTTGCCAACAATGATATTGTCTCAGTTTCAGACTCATACTATGCAAACGGTATTGATATCGAAGGTCCTGCTACCGGTGTTGTCCAAGGAAATAATATTGATGTTAGCTCCCCGGTTTCAGCTTACCCAATCTATTCCGCAATGTCTAATGGAAATGTGGAAGTTGAACACATTGAAAACAACATTACAGCTAACGCTACTGTAGTTTACGGTATGTCCTTAGGCGGTGCAAAAGAAACCGTTATTGGTAATAATTTCGTATTGGAAGGTAATTATACAATGGCTATCGGTTCAAAAGCAGCACAACTTGATGTGAAAAATAATACTATTATTGCATCCGGTTCCAATGTTGGATCTCCTTCAATATGGGATTCAATCAAATATGAAACCACTGGTATTAAAGCTATTGCTGGAAACGTAAATGCTGAAAACAACAACATTACAACCACTGGTGATTATGCTCTTAACTTAACAACCGACGGTAATGTTAATGTCGTTAATAACTATTTAGTCGCTTCCCAATTAACCGGTGATGCAAGTGTTAACTATGTTTCAGAAAATGCTACCGTAGAAAATAACACTCCTACAATGTATAAAGCTGTTATTTCAGCTGATGATATTGTAATGTATTATAAAAACGGTACCCGTTATGTTGTAAAATTAACCGATGTTAACGGCAATCCTTTAGCTAACCAGACTGTTAATATAACAATCAATGGTGAAGTATACAAAAGAACCACTAATGCAAATGGTACAGCTTCCATAGCCATAAACCTAGACGCTGGTAATTACACATTTGCCGCATCATATGTTGGAACTGGAAACTACACTAACGCAAGCATTGAAAACAGCGTAACTGTATTGACAACCATTTACGGTGACGATGTAGTTAAAATGTTCAGAAACGGAACCCAATACTACGCTACTTTCCTTGACGGTCAAGGTAAACCATTAGCAAGTGGTACTGAAGTAACTTTCAACATCAACGGTGTAATGTATACCCGTAAGACCAATGAAAACGGTACTGCTAAGTTAAACATTAACTTAGAACAAGGTACTTACGTCCTTACCGCTATGGCTCCTAACGGCGAAATGCACGCTAATAACATTACTGTCTTATCAACTATTGAAAGCAGTGACTTAGTGAAATACTATAAAAACGAATCTCAATATGTTGTAACCATATATGGTGAAGACGGTAAAGCAGTTGGCGCTGGTGAAAACGTAACCTTCAACATTAACGGTGTATTCTACACACGTACAACCAATGCAACCGGTCAGGCTAAGTTAAACATTAACTTAAATCCTGGAACTTACATAATCACTGCAGAATACAACGGATGTAGAGTAGCTAATAATATTACAGTATTGCCTGTATTGACTGCAAACAATTTAACCAAGAAATATGGTACTCCTGATCAATTTGTTGCAACTTTAGTTGACGGTCAAGGTAATCCATATGATGGTCAAAACATTACATTCAATATAAACGGTGTATTCTACATTAGACACACTAACAGTACTGGTCAGGCTGCATTAAACATCAGATTAATGCCAGGCGAATACATTATTACATCAATGTATTCAAACGGAGCTACAATAGCAAATATTGTAAAAGTAGAAGCTTAAGAGGTTATATAACCTCTTTTTATTTTTTTTTTAAAATTTTTATCTATCACTTATACTCTTTTTCTCAATTAATGGATTTAAGAAAAATTCAACTTGTGCAAAAATTGCACGTGTTCAAACTGAATGAAATCGTCAAGTAAAACGTAATCAAACTTTTTACAATTTGGATGCTATTATATCTGTAGGTTAGAGTTAATTCTAAAAATGCAACACGCTTCAGATATGGGCTACAAGTGTTTTAAAAGAGTTCAGTCAATAGATTTTATCATTGATCATTAAAGGGAAACTATGTGGGCTACAAAAAACGATGGCTGATTTGTTTAATGTGAACATGCCTGCAATTAGTAAACATTTGAAAAATATATTTGAAGAAGGCGAATTACAAAAAAATTCAGTTATTTCCAAAATGGAAACAACTGCATCGATGGAAAAAATATAATACTAATTTCTATAATTTGGATGCCATTATCCCTGTGGCTTATAGAGTTAATTCTAAAAATATAACACGCCTCAGAATATGGGCTACAAGTGTTATGATATATTTTAGATTTCAATAGGTTTGATGAACAATCCCGATTGATTCTTAAGGACAATAATTAATGATTGTCAATAAATTCCTGAATCAGCCAATCAGATATGCTTATATCAGAGCTATATCTGATTATTTCATCTTTTTTAAACCATTTGGCCTTAACTATTTCGTCCCCGTCAACCTTGATGTCTCCGGATTCATATTCGGCTTCAAAGGCAAGCATCAGGGAATTTGGAAATGGCCAGGACTGGCTTTTTTTATAATTTAAATTTTTAATTTTGATTCCTACCTCTTCTAAAACTTCTCTGTGAACGGCTTCCTCTATTGACTCGCCAGGTTCTACAAAACCTGCAATCAGGGCATATCTGATGGTGTCGTGATATGAATGCTGTGCCATAAGAAGTTTGTCCTCATTTTCAATTGCCACAATAATTGCAGGAGCGATTCGTGGATAGTGCACCTGACCGCATTCAGGGCATTTTAACATCATGTCCTTTTCATCTACTTGAGTCATTGCTCCACATCTTCCGCAAAATTTGTGTGATATATACCAATCGTTGACTAAAACAGCTTTCGCACCCATCAGATAAAAGTCATGATCAAATTCATAGACTTCTCTTAAATCAAAACCTTCTTCAAAATCAGCATTCACCACAAAACAGTCCTTGGATTTGTATTTTCCTATGTATAATGAAAAATTAACTTTTAAATCAGAAATATCTGTAATCAATTCTTTATTTTCTAACAATAACTCTCTATTTTCGTTAAAAATGAAATAATAAGCGTCATCGCTTGTGTATGTATCGCTGAAATCGATTTCATAATCTTCATAAATGGACTTTTCAATCATGTTTATATTATTTGTTTTAAATTATATATTAAAGAACATACAAAAATTATAATGGTGATATTAAATGGTATCAGAAAATATGGAAAAAGCATTAAATGCTCAATTAAACGCTGAAGTATACTCAGGATATTTATATTTATCCATGGCAGCTTACTTTGAAGATGAAGACTTAGCAGGATTTGCTAACTGGATGAGAGTACAGGCAGCAGAAGAATTAGAACATGGTATGAAATTTTACGATTACATTATCAGAAGAGGAGCTTCTGTAACTTTAACTGCTATTGAAGGACCTCAAACCGAATGGAATTCACCATTAGCAGCATTTGAACATGTATTAAGCCATGAACAAATGGTAACCGGTTTAATCAATGATTTAGTAAACTTGGCTATTGAAGAAAAAGACCATGCAACCAACAACTTCTTGCAATGGTTTGTTGAAGAACAAGTCGAAGAAGAAGAAAACGCAATGGAATTACTCGCTAAAGCTAAATTAGCTGACGGTGACAACAGATTAATTTATGAATTAAACAAAGAATTAGGTGCTCGTGCACCTTCCGAAGACTAGATTAACTTCTAGTCCATCTTATTTTTTTTGGTGTTAAAATGAACTATCCTGAAGGCCCCACTCATGAAGCACAAGTCGATTCAAGCCAATATGATGCTATATTAATTGGTGAAAATGATTTGGGAAGCGTATATATTCACGGCCCTTTTGGAGATGAGAGTTCAGACGTTAAAATAGCCTATGTAATTGGGATGCATCCTCTTGAAAGCAAATCCCACAGGGCACTCTTTGATGAGTTAATCTCAAGAAAAGATTTGAAGCATTGCTATTTTTTATATAATATTCAGGTTAAAAATCCGGATAGCGAGACTGAAGGCCGTCTTGAAGGCCAGCTATTGGCTCGTGAATTCATTAAAGATGATATAATTGAAAAGAAATACGACTTGTTTTTGGACATTCACTCAAACAGGGGTCCTAGAGGTCCCGGTGATTATAAGATAACCAATTTCGTTTTTGCTCCGGGTTTTGATGATGATTCAATCAGATATGTGAATTTTATCATAGATTCTGTTGATGAATTGGTTTACTATGCTCCGGAATTCAGATCAAGTCCTCCATTTATCACAGAGCCTACAGCAAAGGCAGGAATACCTACAATTGTTTATGAATGTTACACTTATGAGCCGATGGATGTTACGCGCAATCTGGCTTCTAAACTAATTGACTGTATTGATAATTATGAATTTTTCTAGAAAACAATGGTTCTATTTGGCTATAATTATTTCAATAATAATTGACTTTAGTCTATTGATTTACGTAATGTTTTATCCCGTTGATCCGTCTTTTAAAAGTACAATATATACTTTTGATGTTATAATATGTATTATCATGTGGGCAGAGTTCATATACAGCTATAAGCATTCCCAAAACAAAAAACAATACATCGGTGATAATTATTTAAGTATTGCAGGGATGCTTCCATTGGACTTCATGTTTTTACGGGGATTGAGGCTGATTAAGCTTGTCAATTTCATTAAGAAATTTGCCCTTACCCATGAAAGCGAAGCTATTGAAAAATTCCTTAAAAGAACACTTTTGGATAAGATTCTTTCAATTGCAATAATATTTATTTTTGTCGTTGCAATATTGATAAGGCTTGACAGCAATATCAATGATTTTCCAACTGCATTGTGGTATACTTTTGTTAGTATGACAAGCACAGGTTATGGTGATGTTGTTCCCGCCACATTATCCGGCAGGTTAATTGGAATTATTGCTATGGTTGGGGGAATAATTATTTTTGCAACCATTACTGCTGTAATTTCATCAATATATGTTTCTAAAATCAGTAGGGATCATCATGAGGATGTGGAATCAAAAATAGAAGATTTAACATCTGAAATTGAAAGGTTAAATGAAAAGATTGATGAACTAAAAAAAGAATGAATTGGGAGTTTTTTAGACGCTCCCAAAATGAAGCTTATAAATTATAAACTTCTTCAGCGGGTGTGACGGTTATATTGTTTTTTTGCATAACTTCTATTAAGTTATCAATATCGTCTGCATGAAGCAATAATATTGCTTTTCCTTCTTTGTCATGGGAAAATGCATAAAGATATTCTAAATCGATATTATTATCTTTAATTATATTTAACACGCTTGTAAGGCCGCCTGGTGCATCATTCATTTCAACGCCGATGATTTCGGTTATCTTTACAAGGAAATTATTCTGTTCCAGTGCCTCTTTTCCCTTTTCAGGGTCATCAACGACCAGCCTTAAAATACCGAATTCTGATGTATCTGCCATACACATTGCTCTGATATTGACATCAGCGACTGTTAAAACCTCTAAAGGTTTTGCTAAGCTGCCCATCTTATTTTGCAAAAATATTGATAGCTGTTTGATTTTCATAAATTAATTCCCCCTAATGTAAATTCCTCTCATCAATAACTCTTTTGGCTTTTCCTTCAAATCTAGGTAATGTCTTAGGTTCAACTAATGTTACCTTTACTCTGATACCGGTTTCATTTTCAATTGATTTTCCGATTCTGTTCTGGATTGAAACCATCTCTTTAACTCCGTCAAAGAAAATGTCCTGTGAAACTTCCACTTTAACTTCGATTTCATCTAAAGTTCCAGGTCTTGTAACTATAATTAAATAATGAGGCTCTACATCACCTGCCCTAAGCAATGCTTTTTCAATTTGTGATGGGAAAATAGCTACTCCTTTAACTTTAATCATATCATCTGATCTGCCGGTAATTCTGCTCATTCTTGCATGGGTTCTTCCACATTCACATTTTTCATAGGTAAGTTTGGTCAGGTCTTTTGTTCTGAATCTGATTACAGGCATTCCTTCCCTTTCGAGGTTGGTTAATACTAGTTCTCCTTTCTGGTTTTCCCCTAAAGTTTCAAGTGTATTTGGGTCAATGATTTCAGGATAGTAAATGTCTTCTGCAATGTGAAGACCGTTCTGTGCTTCACATTCAACGCCGACACCTGGACCTGTAAGTTCGGTCAATCCGTAAATGTTATATGCTTTGGCACCGAAGATTTCTTCCACTCTTTGCCTTATTTCTTCAGTCCACATTTCAGCTCCAAAACCGATAGCTTTAATTCCTAACTCTTTTGGATCGATTCCGTCTTCCATTGCCACTTCTCCAATGTGAATTCCGTAGGATGGTGTAAATATTAAACCTGTAGTTCCAAAATCCTGCATTATTTCAATCTGTCTTCTGGTTTGGCCGGTTGAAATAGGAATGATTGCTGCTCCGACTTTGTGTGAACCGTAGTGAACACCGAATCCTCCGGTAAACATACCGTATCCGTGTGTATTTTGAAGGATATCATCTTCACCGATTCCCATCATCGTTAAACCACGGGCGATTGTTTCTGCCCATGTATCCAAATCCTTTTTGGTGTAACCTGAAACGACAGGTTTTCCAGTGGTTCCGGATGAGGAGTGTAATTCCTTTATTTCGGATATGTCCACTGCAAAGAGTCCGAAGGGATAGCTTTCACGCAGGTCATCTTTAGTGATGAACGGTAACTTTTCAATATCTTTTAATGTTTCTATATCTTCTGGAAAAACTTCAGCTTCACTGTATTTCTTGTTGTAGTAAGGTATTTTGTCAAATGCTCTTTTTACTGTTGATTGAAGTTTCTTTAATTGCAGTTCTTCAAGGTCTTGCCTTGACATTGTTTCTATTTCTTCATTCCACATCATGGATTTTGCCTCATTTTTATTTAATATTATTATATTTTGTTTTTTCTATCTTTAAATTTAATCAATAGTAATACTTTTAAACTAATTTTTATTTATTAAGTAATACTTTAAGTATATTTATATATTACAAAATATTTAATTTATATTATACCGATTTAAAGGTATGTTTAATATTTAATGGGGGTAAATAATGAAATTTAGGAATAATTTATTATTTTTTACAATATTTGTATTCTTAATAATAATTTCTTCAGGAATTGTTTTTGCAGAAGATGCAAATCCTGCAATACCTCAGATTGAAACTGGAGAAGTGTCTGGTGATGTTGATATAGCAACAGCCCATCCTTTCGCTTCTAAGGTTACTAGTGAGGAACTTGTTTATGTAATTCCTGAAAATGTAAGTGAGATAAAATCCGCATATGCTGTTGTCAATACTTATTCCGGAAGTGGGGCACCAGATAGAGGATTAACAACAAACATTTCTTTAACAGCAGGCAATACAACTGAAGTATTGGAATATGCGAATTTAACATTCGTTAATAATACCGCAAATGATCCTGTTGTTTATCAGATAACTGATTTTACTACAAAACAATATTCTGACTATCAGACTTTGGTAGATATAACTGATAATATTAAAGGTTTATCTGCTGGAGATACCATTACAATTTCAGTAAATAATACTGAATTGGAAGGTTATGTATTTGATGGAAGAATAAAAGTAATTGCTTTAGTTCTTGCTTATGATGACGATGATAATGATAAGATGTCCTATTGGCTTAATATTGGTCAAGCATGGACAAAAGGAACATTAACTACAATGTTTAATACAAAAGATTTCGATGATGATTATGATGAAGTTACATTAGATTCCATTGCTCTTTCTAGTAAAGATGCAGTTTATACATTAAATGATGAATTATTATCTGATCCTGATCAAACTAAAGACAGTATGTATATTTACGATGTTTGGGATATTACTGAAAATTTTGAATTAGGAAAAGATACAAACTTCACATATGATGGTAATGGTTCTTCATATAAAGGATCAATCCAATTATTAAAAATATATACTCAAGAAGAGTACTATATATCAGCTAGCATAGCTCTTGAGTATAAATATGATACTGCAATATATGCTGGTGTTGAAAACACCTTAACGATTAATGTTAAAAATGGTAACGAAGACTTTAATGGTAGTGTTATATTATTGAGTGAAGATGAAGAGGTTGATTCAAGTGATTTAACTATTGGTGCTGGAGAATCTGCTACAATTGAATTAATCGATCCTACTATTAGACCTATTGATGAAACTACTGTCAATGGAGCTAATAATACTCTTGCAAATTATACTTTAATCATTGTAGATGATGAAGGTAATGTTTTAAATTCTACAAATGTTTCATTTAAAGTTTTATATGATGGTTATTTAGGTAAAGACTTTGAGTATCCTGGTCCTGTTTCACTTTCAGTAGAAATACCTTTCACTGGTGATGTTATTGTTTTAAACACTACTGCTTATAGTGCTGGTGGTGCTACTAACAGAATCGACGAATATGATGTTGATTTAGCTGATGGAACTGTTAACACTGCTTTTTTATATGTTCCATATAACTGGGATAAAAATATAAATGATGACTTCAACACATGGAACACCACATTCAATAATCAAATTATCACTCCTGCATCTTCCTACCGTGATCAGTCTAACTTAGGAAGTTCAGGTAAATACGGTTATGGTTTAGTTGTTTATGAAGTAACTGATTTGGTTGTTGATGGTATAAACACCTTTGAATTTAATAAAACTGCAGGTAATGCTGCTGTTTATCCAACTAACTTAATTATTTTAACAGACAATGATGATAGTACTTTTAAAATTGTATATATCTTAGAAGAAGCCGATTTATTATCTAAATCTTACAATAAGAATTTGGATGCTGGTTTCTACTCTGAATTTAATATAGAAGAAGGAAATGCAACATTATATGTATTTGCTGCTAGTGCTCAAAAGGGTGAAGGTAACTTAATTATCAATGATGTAAACTATACTGATGTTTGGAGCGGAACAAGTAATTCATTTGATACCTTTAGTGCTCCTATCAATGAAACTGAGGGTTTAATTTACTTTGAAGCAACCGGCTCAACTATTTTAGCTTTACACAAAATGATTGTCATTGAATCCGACTTAGTTAAAGTAACTAACAATTTAAAACCTGAATATTCCGGTACTGTTTATGCTGGTGTGGAAAACACATTAACTTTAACCGTTACAAATGAGGCTTCTAATCTTGAAAATGTTACTGTTGATGTTTTACTTGATGATGAAGAATTAGACAGTTTTGTCATTGATTCATTAAGTACTGGTAATAGTGTAACATTAGATGTAGTTGATCCAACCATCAGACCAGTTACTGCACAAACCGTAAATGGAAATGACAATGAAAAAGCTAATTATACTGTAATAATTAAAGATGCTGAAGGCAATATAATTGATGAAGCTAATTATAGCTTTGTTGTATTGTATAATGGTTATTTAGGTAAAGACTTTGAGTATCCTAAAGCTGAACCACTTTTAATAGAAATTCCTATCACTGGTGATGTTATTGTTTTAAACACTACTGCTTATAGTGCTGGTGGTGCTACTAACAGAACTGACGAATTTGAAGTTGATTTAGCTAATGGAACTGTTAACACTGCTTTATTATATGTTTCATATAATTGGGATAAAGTTCTTGACAGTGACTTCAACTCATGGAACACTACTTTCAATGGTCAAACAATCACTCCTATAGCTTCTTACCGTGATCAATCCAATTTAGGAACTACCTATGCTAAGTATGGATACGGTTTAGTTGTTTATGATGTAACTGATTTGGTTATTGATGGTACAAATACCTTTGAATTCAATAAAACCAAAGGTAATGCTGCTGTTTATCCAAGTAACTTAATTATTTTAACCGATGACGATGAATCAGATAGTTTCAAAATAGTTTATCTTTATGAAGAAGCTGATTTATTATCTAAATCTTACAATAAGGATTTGGATGCTGGTTTCTACACAGAATTTAATATAGAAGAAGGAAATGCAACTTTATTTGTATTTGCTGCTAGTGCTCAAGCTGGTGAAGGTAACTTAATTGTCAACGATGTAAACTATACTGATGTTTGGAGCGGAACAAGTAATTCACTTGAAATATTTAGTGCTCCTATCAATGGAACTGATGTTTCTGTTTACTTTGAAGCAACCGGCGCTACCATTTTAGGCTTACACCAAATGATTGTCGTTGAATCTGATTTAATTTCAGCAAGCAGTGATTTAAAACCTGAATATTCCGGTACTGTTTATGCTGGTGTGGAAAACACATTAACTTTAACTGTTGCAAATGAAGGTAAACCACTTGAAAATGTTACTGTTGAAGTTTATCTTGATGAAGAGGAATTAGATAGTTTTGTTATTGACTCATTGGCTATTGGTGAAAGTAACGTTACTGTTGTAGTTGATCCTACTATCAGACCAGTCACTGCACAAACCGTAAATGGAAATGACAATGAAAAAGCTAATTATACTGTAATAATTAAAGATGCTGAAGGCAATATAATTGATGAAGCTAATTATACTTTCGTTATATTGTATAATGGTTATTTAGGTAAAGACTTTGAGTATCCTAATGCTGAACCACTTTTAATAGAAATTCCTATCACTGGTGATGTTATTATTTTAAACACTACTGCTTATAGTGCTGGTGGTGCTACTAACAGAACTGACGAATTTGAAGTTGATTTAGCTAATGGAACTGTTAACACTGCTTTATTATATGTTTCATATAATTGGGATAAAGCTATTGACGGTGACTTCAACTCATGGAACACCACATTCAATGGCCAGACAATCACTCCTACATCTTCTTACCGTGACCAATCCAATTTAGGAACTACCTATGCTAAGTATGGATACGGTTTAGTTGTTTATGATGTGACTGATTTGATTGTTGACGGTACAAATACCTTTGAACTCAATAAAATCAAAGGTAATGCTGCTGTTTATCCAAGTAACTTAATAGTTTTAACAGATAAAGAGAATGCAACAGTTTTCAAAACAGTTTATCTTTATGAAGAAGCTGATTTATTATCCAAGTCTTACAATAAGAATTTGGATGCTGGTTTCTACACTGAATTTGAGATAGAAGAAGGAAATGCAACTTTATATGTATTTGCCGCTAGTGCTCAAAAAGGTGAAGGTAACTTAATTATCAACGATGAAAACTACACTAATGTTTGGAGCGGAACAAGTAACTCACTTGAAACCTTCAGTACTCCTATAAACGGAACTGATGTTTCTGTTTACTTTGAAGCAACCGGCGCTACCATTTTAGGCTTACACCAAATGATTGTCGTCGAACATGGTGATATTTTGGTGGTTGATGCTTCTGATGTTGAAAAATACTATAAAGGGCCTGAAAGATTTTATGTAACTGTTACAACTTTCCTAGGCATTCCTGTAGTTAATCAATCCGTAAACATTACTATCAATGGTGTAACTTACACCAGAACCACTAATGAAAATGGTACTACAAGCATTCCTCTTGGTCTTAACAGTGGAGTATACGATGTAATTACTGCTGTTGAAAATAAGACATTTGATAATGTTGTAACTATCTTGCCAACTATAAACGGTGATGACCTTGTTAAAATCTTTAGAAACGCAACCCAATACTATGCAACATTCACCGACAGTGAAGGTAATCCATTAGCAGCCGGTACTGAAGTAACATTTAATATCAATGGTGTAATGTACAATCGTAAGACCAATGAAAACGGTACTGCTAAATTAAATATTAATTTAGAACCAGGAACATACATACTTACTGCAATTAACCCTGCAACTGGTGAAATGCAATCTAATAATGTTACTGTATTGCCAAATATTGTAAGCAATGATTTGGTAAAATATTATAGAAATGCTTCCCAATATGTTGTTACTGTTTTAGGTGAGGACGGTAATCCTGTTGGTGCTGGTGAAAATGTTACATTCAACATTAACGGTGTATTCTACACACGTACAACCAATGCTTCAGGTCAGGCTAAGTTAAATATTAACTTGGAACCTGGAAATTACATTATCACTGCTGTATACAATGGATGCAGTGTGGCTAATAACATTACTGTGTTACCTGTATTGACTGCAGAGGATTTAACCAAAAAATACGGTACTCCTGATCAATTCGTAGCAACACTCGTTGACGGTCAAGGTAAACCTTATGCAAACCAAAATGTTACATTCAACGTTCATGGTGTATTCTATAACCGTACAACTAATAGTGATGGTCAGGCTAAGTTAAACATTAACTTGCAGCCTGGTGAATACATTATAACCTCTACTTATGAGGAATGTAATATTGCAAATACAATTAAAGTTACTGGATGATTTTTATCATCCATCTTATTTTTTTTAGTAATACTTTTTTTAGATTTTCTACCATTTTAGTAATACATTAATTATATTTATATATTATTTTTTTGAAAAATTTCTATTGTAATAATAATATGGGGGTTTTCAAATGAATTTTAAATTTTTCATTTCATGTTTTTTTCTTTTATTTTTAATCATAATGACTTCCGGTACTGTTGTTGCTGATGAGGCGCCGGCTATGAGTTTAGTTGATAATGGAACGGTATCTGGAGATGTAGTTATCTATTCTTCAAATCCGTTTACAGATTCTGGAAGTCTGGAATATACAATTCCTGTGGATGTTAGCCAGATTCAATCAGTTGATGTAATTGTCAGTTCTTATTCAGGTAGCGGTGCTCCTACTTATGCATTATATTCTAACATTACATTGAATACAGTTAATGGATTGGAAATATTGGGTTATGAAGATTTATATTGTGATATAAGCATGACCAATGATCCTACGGTTTATAAAATCAATGATCACACTACAAAACAGTTTTCTGACTATCAATCCACTTTTGATATTACGGATAAAGTGAAAAATCTATCTTCTGGAGATACTATAAAGATATCTGTTAAAAATACCCAAAAAGAAGGTTATAATTTTGATGGTAGAATTAAGTTAATAGCTTTGGTATTCGCATATGATGATGGGGATAATGATAAGATTACCTACTGGCTGAATGTCGGACAGTCCTGGACACAATCTTCCCGTTCAAATTTAATTAATACAAAAGGTTTCAATGGTGAATATGATGAAGTAACATTTGAGAATATTGCTTTGTCTTCCTATAATTCAGTTGGTAGAATTAATAATGAGTTGTTATATGATCCGATTGTTGAAAAGCAAGGAAGTTATTTCATATATGACAAATGGGATATTACTGATAATTTTGAAATAGGTATAGATACGAATTACTCATATAAACCATCATCAAGCGGTTATGGCTCTTTCAAATCTGTAGTTCAACTATTAAAAGTAGATAAATCATATAATAAAATAATATCCACCATAACTCCGGAATATAAAAACACAATATATGCTGGTGTTTCAAATAATTTAACTATGGAAATTTCATCCAAAAAGGACATTAATGCAGTTGTAAAATTATATAATAATAAAAATCTTGTCTTTTCAGATAATGTTATTTTAACAGGTGGGAGCACTAAAAAGCTATATTTCGTTGACTCTACAATAAGACCAGTAACTTCCAACACGGCCTATGGAGAAAACAATAAATATGAAAATTATTCTCTTGTAATAGAAGATTTGGAAGGTAATGTTTTAAATTCAACTAATGTTTCATATGTCGTTTTGTATAACGGTAATTTGGGTAAAGATTATGAATATCCTGCAGCCAATCCTACTTTAAGGGAATTTAATATTACCGGTGATGTGATTGTTTTAAATACAAGTGAATATGGTGGTAGTGGGGCCACCACCAGAAATGATATCTTTAATGTTGATTTGGCTGATGGTGATGTTAGTAAAGCATTGTTATATGTTTCTTATAATTGGGATAAAGTTGTAAGCGGTGACTTCAACACCTGGAACACTACATTCAATAATCAGACAATTGTTCCTGTCGCATTCTATCGTGACCAATCTAACTTGGGCACTTATGGAAAGTATGGTTATGGTTTAATAGTTTATGATGTAACAGAATTGCTTTCCAATGGAGCAAATACCTTTGAATTAAATAAGATTGCCAATAATGCTGCAGTATATCCAAGCAATTTAATATTATTAACAAATAATGATGGAAGTGTCGTTAATAAAACGGTTTATATTTTGGAGGAAGCGGATTTATTGTCTAAAACCAATAATAAGAATCTGCCTGCAGGATTCAACACCACTTTTGAAATAGTGGGCGGTGATGCAACTTTATATGTATTTGCTGCCGGTGCTCAAAAAGGTGAAGGCAACTTAATTATCAACGATAAAACTTACAGTGACGTTTGGAGTGGAACCAGCCAATCATTTGACATGTTTATTTCAAGCATTGATTCTGAAAAGATTAATGTTTACTTTGAATCAACAGGCTCTACAATTTTGGGCCTGCACCAAATGGTTATCGTTGAACAGGAGGGTTCTTTAGTGATTAACGCTCCTGAAGTAACCAAATATTTCAAAGGGCCTGAAAGATTTGTTGTAAACATTACAACTTCCAAAGGTTATCCTGTAGCAAATCAAACTGTAAACATTACTATTAATGGCGAAACTTACACCAGAACCACTAATGAAAATGGTACTGCAAGCATTCCTCTTGGACTTAACAGCGGAGTATACAACGTAACCGCTTCCATTGATAATACTACAGTCCAATCTAGCGCAACGATATTATCAACAATAAACGGTAATGACCTTGTTAAAATCTTTAGAAACGCTACTCAATACTATGCAACATTCCTGGATAGTGAAGGCAATCCATTGGCAAGCGGTACTGAAGTGACATTCAATATTAACGGTGTAATGTACAATCGTAAGACCAACGAAAAGGGTACTGCTAAGTTAAACATTAACTTGGGACCTGGAACATACATACTTACTGCAATTAATCCGGCAAACGGTGAAATGCAATCTAATGTTGTTACTGTATTGCCTAATATTGTAAGCAATGATTTGGTAAAATATTATAGAAATGCTTCTCAATATGTTGTTACTGTTTTAGGTGAGGACGGTAAAGCTGTCGGTGCTGGTGAAAATGTTACATTCAACATTAACGGTGTATTCTACACACGTACAACCAATGCCTCAGGCCAAGCTAAGTTAAACATTAACTTAGGATCTGGAAATTACATTATCACTGCAGTATACAATGGATGCAGTGTAGCTAATAACATTACTGTGTTACCTGTATTGACTGCAGAGGATTTAACCAAGAAATACGGTACTCCTGATCAGTTTGTCGCTACATTGGTTGACGGTCAAGGTAAACCTTATGCAAACCAAAATATTACATTCAACGTTCATGGTGTATTCTATACCCGTACAACTAATGGTGATGGTCAAGCCAAGTTAAACATTAACTTACAGCCTGGAGAATACATTATAACCTCTACTTATGAGGGATGCAATATTGCAAATACAATTAAAGTTACTGGATGATTTTTTCATCCACATTCTTTTTTTAGTAATACTTTTTCTCTATTTTTTACCTATTTAGTAATACTTTGATTAATTATATTAATAATAATCTTTCAATATATTATTTGAAAGGGATATTTTTAAAATTCTTTTCAAAGGAGGTTTTAATATAATTAAGAGTAAAAAAAATACTTTTAATTTAAAGAATATAGCAGTTTTAGCTATCATTTGTGTTTTATTTATGTGTAGTTTAAATATTACATTTGCTATGGATAATAATACAAATGTCCAATTAGATGATTCAAATGTATTGAATCAGGGATATGAAAAATCAATGCTCCTTATTAGTGATAATAGTGGAACGAATATCCTGGATTCAGCAGCAAATGAAGTATTAAAAAATTATTCAAATGTAGATATCCAAGTTAGAAGTTCAGCTCAGATTTCTACAATGAATGAGGATGAATTATATCAATTGGTTAATAGAAGTGATATTGTCATTGCGAATTGGCTAACAACTGATGCGGATGCAGTATTTACAAATCTATTAATTAAATATCCTGATTTGTCCAATAAGGAAATGTTTTTAATATTGGAAACATCCTCCTCTTCACAACTTAAAACATTCAATTTAGTTAAAAATTCTACTATAAACTATCATAAAATCTTCAATGGTGATGAATATACAGTTGACTTTTTAAATAGTTATTTCCAGACTACAAAAAGAGGTCAATCATATACTACGGTAAATGATTATCTCACAAATGGAAAAGGTAATAAAGTTGATTCTAAATTTAACCAGGCAGTTTTATATAAAGACTGCAATGATAAAGAAAATCAGATTAATCAAATATTATGGGCATTAAGTACCTGCGGTTTTAACTGTGAATATAATGCGCCTGTTTTCCATCAGTCCTATCAGTATGGATTGTATCGTGATAGGTACATGTCTTTGGAGGAATACGTAAAACAGTATTTTGATTCTTCAAGAAATTACACTGTAGGTTTGCTTGAAAGTACAATGTATGTGTCCAGTGCATCATTGGAACCTTATTATGCATTAATCAACTCTTTGGAATCCAAAGGGGTTAATGTCATTCCTGTTGTTGCAGCAGGAGGTTCAGATGATCAGTATAAGGTAATGATTGAGTACTTTACTAATGCTCCGGATTATGAATCATTTTTAAACGATCCGTCAAAATACGAAAGCTATGTCGATGCTATAATTTCAATGCCTGCATACGGTATTGGAGGAACATTGTTTGACAGAGTAACTGAGTATTTTGAAACTGCTGGCGTACCGGTATTCAGAGCAGTCCATTCAGATTACGTAAGTAATGAGGAATGGGAATTAAGTACTACAGGCCTTCCAGGAAACAGAAGTGACAAATGGTGGCATGTAGCTATTGGTGAAGCGCAAGGTATTATTGAAGCCACTTTTGTAGGTGGGGTTACCAATAAGATATCAGAGACTACCGGCGCTAAATTAACCGGATACAAGTCTCATGAAACCAATATTGACTTATTTACCGACAGGATTATTTCTTGGATTGATTTGAGTTATGCTGAAAATGAAGATAAAAAAATTTCATTGATTTATTATAACTATCCTCCGGGAAAACAAAACATCGGTTCAAGTTATCTTGACTCAATAACCAGTATCTATAATCTTTTGTTAACTTTACAATCAGAAGGTTATGATGTTGGTCAATTGCCGGATAATGCAAGTCAATTGGAAGACATGATTATCAAGTGCGGTATCAATGTAGCTACATGGGCTCCAGGCGAATTGGAAAAACTGGCTAACAGATCCAATGTGGTTTTGCTTCCTGTTAGCGAATACATGGAATGGTTCGAAAGTTTAGAGCCTATTTCCAAATTGCAGGTAGTTGAAGGGCCTGTTGCATACATTGGCGAATTGTCAAGAAGTGCAATAGCAATTAACTATACCTCTCCAATGGATGAAAGGTTATCCGACTGGTATGGCGAGATGGTGGCACTGTTGCCGGACAATTACACTTCCAGAGCTATCCCTATTTTGGACAATATTGTCTCAGCTCTTAAAAAATATTTAATCACAGGTCTTGAGTCTGACTATGACGTATTTTTAAAATACAAACAGGAATGGTCAGATTTGGATGTGCCTGGTTTAAATGGTTGGGGGGAAGCTCCGGGTAATATTATGACAGTTTGGAGAAATGGAACTCAATACTTTGTTATTCCGGGTTTAACCTTTGGTAATGTTTTTGTTGCTCCAGAACCTCAAAGGGGATGGGAAGCAGATTCTGACGCTTTGTATCACAGTACTGCAGTCAGTCCAACACACCAATACCTTGCAGCATATTATTATTTCCAGGAATATTATTCCTCTGCCATGGTATTTGTTGGAAGACACGCAACCCATGAATGGTTACCTGGTAAGGAAGTCTTGCTTTCCTCAACAGATTATGGTTCAATTGTAGTTGGTGACACTCCTCAAATTTATTTCTACATTTCAGACGGTTTAGGTGAAGGTATTCAGGCTAAAAGAAGAGGTTTTGCAGTAATGATTTCTCATTTAACTTCCCCTTTAGCTTATACTCAACTTTATGGAAATCTTACTGTTCTTGCTAACCTGATAAATGAATATGAAAATGCATTAAATCAAAGTTCAAAGGATGCACTCATATCTGAAATCAGATATATTGTGGATACCAACAACTATGTTCATTCTATGGGCATAAGCAATGAAACATTCAATAAGTTTACTGCTGATGAGTTAGTTTCCGCTGTCGACTCTTTCATTAAAACGGTACAGAATGAATTGTACACGTGGGGTCTGCATGCACTTGGACAGAATTGGACGGATAAGGATATTGGACTTTCCGTATCTACGGCTTTATCACAACAGTTCACATATAATGGAGTTACAACATCATTGTATGATGAAATAGCTCAAATAAAATATTCCAAAAAATATGATGAACTCAATTCTCTTGAAAGGGATGTTGTGATGAATCTATCATCCAATGTTGTAATATCCTTAATCTATTATTCAAGTGAAGAGGTAGCTCAGGTAATCGGAGTAAATTCAACAACTTTGATTGCGGCATTTGACTATGCGAAATTATACATTTCATTAATTCAGGCATCTGTTTTAAAAGAAATTGATTCATTTATCGATGCATTGAACGGAAAATATATTGCTCCAGGTCCTGCCGGTGACGTATTGGATGTAAATTCACTTCCAACAGGAGGCAATTTCTTCCACGACCAATCTCAGGAACTTCCAACTAAAGACGCTTATGAATATGGAAGAGTTCTAACATTGCTTGCTTTAGATGGCTTGACAGATGACACTGAAAAGCTGGTAATGGGTATTTGGTGTGTTGAAACAGCAAGGGATGACGGTGCATTGATTTCCGTTGTATTGTATTTGCTCGGAATGGAACCGGTCTATTCATCTTCACCAAGTGCTGGAGGTTATGTCCAGGTAGGAAATGATGAAGACCATGATGATCATGAACATGATGAAGAGGTCAGTGTTGGTACTAAAACAAATCTGATGCCAAGTTATATCAAATTAGATGATTTGGTCCGTCCTGACGGATGGGATAAAAAAAGAATTGATGTGACTGTCATTACCAGCGGTAACTTTAGAGATTTATATTCAACACAGGCCATTCTGATGGATAATGCATTCAGAGTAGCATTGGCCAGATCATATTTCTTTATATTAAACAACAATGATTTAAAAGAAAATCCATGGTTCGATGATATTAAAGAGGGATTGGAACATGTTGTGGCCAGTGTGGATTATTATGGTATTGGAAAAGAAACTTTTGAAGAGAACAATGTTGCTAAGCATTGGGTTAGTGATTTCATTTACTATAAGGAGTTAGGTTATAATACCACTTATGCAGCTGAATGTGCAATAACCCGTATCTTTGCACCGCCTAATGGTGATTATGGTGCAGGAATAGCAAAATCAGTATCTTTGAGTTGGACTTGGAATGACACTGATGAATTGTCCGATTTCTATTTGGGCAGAATGGGTAACATGTACTCCAAATATTATTGGGGTGAAACCAATCCGTTAGTGTTTGCAAAAGCTTTAAACAATACTAATGATTTGATTGTCAGCCGTAACACCAATGTTTATGGTGTTCTGGACAATGATGATTTCTTTGATTATTGGGGTGGACTTTCAATGACAATGGCTTATGTTAATGGAAATACACCAAAAATGAATGTATTGATGTATGGAAATAAAAACACTCCATATACTACATCAATTGAACAGGCTATTGCAAAAGAAATCCTAACTCGATATTCAAACCCTGAATGGATTAGCGGAATGATGCAGGAAGGTTACAGCGGTGCCAGATATATTTCCAATAAGTTTTTAACTGATCTGCTTGGATGGTCTGTAACAAGGCCTGAAGCAGTTTCAAATTATATGTGGGATGATGCATATGACGTTTACTTTAATGACAAATATGGAGTTGGAGTTACCGACTGGTTAAAAACAGGAAATAATAACTATGCGTTCATATCCTCTGCAGGTACATTATTGACCGCTGCATATGAAGGATACTGGCAAACCGATTCTGCAACTTTATCCAGCGTTGCAAATCAATGGGCACAGGCTGTTATCACTAATGGTGTTGCTTGCTGTGACTGCAGCTGCGGTAACATAGCTATGATGCAATGGGCAGTTGATTTCATCAATCCTGACTTGCTTGCAAGGTTTGCAGATCAAGTTTTCCAGGCAACGAATCATAATTTCTTCAATCCGGCCAATTTCCAAAATAATCCTGATGCGGATTCTGCAGATAGTGAAATGGATGAAAATGCAGGCTTAAACTCAAGTGATGCTGTTTTAACCAATTCATCCTCTTCAACCTTACAGTCTGACAGTGCAACATCAGGTTCAACCAATGGAAATGCAGCAAGAGGTGTTGGTGAAACTTCATCTGAGTCAGCTACCTCTTCAAGCTCATCTGAAATTAATGATTTGGATAATGCTGGAGACAGTGGTGCTGATTCATCATCAAGGAGTTATGAAGTTGAAAAGTCTGTTTCAAGCAGCAGTACGACCACAGAAAAATCAATGTCTATACAGTTGATTATCTGTATAATTGTATTAGTAGGAATTTTTGCTATAGGTTACTTTAGAAATAAGAATAAAGAAGACGAATTTTAATTTTATGAATAACTTTTAAAGTTATTCATTTATTTTTTTAAGTCAATGTGAATTAATTTATATATTTAAAAAAATATAATATAAAATGTAATTGATTTTAAATTAATTATGGAGAGATTTTATTATGGATATGATGAGTGTTTTATGGCAATTCGGTATTCTTGCTGCTATACTTGTTTTCGGTATAAAAGTAGGTTTAGCATCAGGTTTGGCTAATTTGTCAAAAAAATTACTGGCATTAATCTGTATTGGATATGGTGGTGGAGTTCTATTGATTTCTGCTGTCGCATCTTTATATGCAGAGCAACTCACTCAAGCTATTTATAGTTACAATTCAATATTCTACATAATCATGGCTTTAATAATGATTATAGCTGGTTTAATTACAATAAGAGAATATAAAGTACATGACCACAATACAAGTACCGCAACATCTCTGGCGGTTATTGCTCCTTGTCCATGCTGTTTCGGTTCAATTGTTGCAAGTATCTTGATTGTTGCTCCAACCATTGGAGTAGGTGCTTTTTACCTAAGCTGGTTTGCAGCAGCTGCTTTGGTAGCGGTAATACTTGTTGCATACTTCGCATCCAATATTGTAGTTAAATACACAAGTAAGCCTTATCCTATCATTTTAGGAAACTTCATGTTGCTTTTAGGTGCTTACTTTTTACTTTCAGCAATTGTAATTCCGAATATTGCTGGTTCTTTAAGTAAAGATTTCAGTAGTCTTACAATGAGTTCTCCGGAATCTGTAATTGCAATTGTTGTGATGTTAATTGTTTTAGTCGCTGTTGGAATATTTTTAAATAAGAAAAGTAAAAGTCTATTAGATTAATTAAGGTGATATATAATGAGTGTAAGTATACCTGGTGGAGAATATTTAACAGGTTCTTTGGATGTTATTTCACAAAGTTTAACCATTCCTGTATTGGTTATTCTTTTAATCATCGTTGTAATTTCCATTATAACATTAGGTGGATTAATTTCTGAATATACTTCAAGAAAAAAGGTTCCTGTTGGAACGGTCAGGGATTTGATTTATGATATTAATTCAGCTGCTTCTGTTGACGCTTTAAAAGGCATCATTGAAGGTGCAGCTATTCCAAAATCTCAGAAAAAGGTATTAAGTGAAATTGCTAGTTCTTCCAGTTTAGATGAAAATACTAGAGAAGCTTTAGCTCGTAAACTGGTAGAACATGAAGAAGAAAAAATTGATAAGTCATTGCAGAAAACTGATATTATTACACGTATCGGTCCTACATTAGGGTTAATGGGTACTTTAATTCCTATGGGTCCTGGTCTTGCAGCTTTAGGTGCAGGTGACGTTAATACTCTTGCAGAATCATTAACAGTTGCATTTAACACAACAATTGTCGGTATCGGTTCAGGTGCTTTATGTTATGTTGTGGGTAAAATCAGATCCGGCTGGTATGACCGTTATTTATCAGATTTGGATGCTTTATCAGATGCAGTTTTAGATTATATGAATAATCAGTGATTTAAATGGTTCGTAAAAAACAAAGAAGACGATCAAATCGTGTTGAAGAAGACCCAATGGCGGGTACATCTAACCTTGTTGATGCTATGCTTGTTATTGCTGTAGGTTTTCTTGTTTTTGTAATCATTAGCTGGAATATGCAGGCTATTGTTTTCAATGAAGATATGACTCCAGAACAAAAACAACAGGTTATGCAGACTATTAAGAGTGTTTCAGAGGTTAATCAAGGTCAAGAATTGAACGAAACTCCAGACACTTCAAATAGTTCCGGTCAAGGTTATACTGAAATGGGTAAAGTCTATAAGGACCCATCGACAGGTAAGCTGATTATGGTAGAGGGTTGAGCCTCTACTTCAAATATTTTTTTAACTTTTTTTCCAATACTTTTTTTGAATCGATTATTTTATATAGGACAACTGATTAAATTAATATTTACGAATTTTTAGGTGTGTTAATTAAATGGAATTCTGTCCTGAATGTGGTTCAATGTTAATGCCGAAAGACGGTGTAATCAAATGTATATGCGGTTATGAAAAATCACTTACAGAAGATGATTTGGATGAGCAGTATAAATTTGAAGGTGAAAAAAATAAGGACATGGAGGTAATTGTCACCGATAACAATAATGTGGCTCTACCTACAACAAGAATAACCTGTTATAAATGCGGCGGAACCAAAGGCTATTGGTGGACAGTCCAAACAAGATCAGCCGATGAAGCTCCAACCAATTTTATTAGATGTGCAAAGTGTGGAAACACCTGGAGAAGTTCAAATTAAAGACTAAATTAATTATTTTTTCATTTTTTCCATTTCTTTTTCAATCATTCTGTCTCTTGTGTCTTCATCAAGCTTTCTTGAAAGTACGAATACTTTTAGAAAATGAAATATTAAACCAATTGCCCACAAGCCTGTTATTCCTAAAAACCACCATTCACCTGGAGAAAAAACAAGATTCATTATAAAAAATGCTATATTAACTGCTATAAAACTGTATAAATGGCGGTAAAAGCCAATTTTTTCATCAACTCTTTTTTCTGCTTTTCGATATAATTTTTCTTCAGACATATAATCACTCTCTTTAATGTAATATTTGAAGTGATTACTATTTATGTCTTTTTCAAATGGTCTAAATAGATTATATTGTCACAAAACACTAAAATTATTATAAAAATAGCTTAATTAAGCATAGTTCGTCTCTACAGTTAAATATATTTTTGAGATAATATTGAATATTCAAGATATAGCAAAAAGTTAATAAGCTATTAATTTTAAATTGATAGTAACAACATATTGGAGGTTGTAAAAATGGCAGATTTAAAAGGTACAAAAACCGAAGAAAATTTGAAAACTGCACTAGCAGGAGAATCTCAGGCACGTGTAAAATATGAATTTTACGCATCCCAGGCAAAAAAAGATGGTTATGTTGAAATCAAGGAAATTTTCCAAGAATCATCTGACAATGAAAAAGAACATGCAAAAGTATGGTTTAAATTATTGAATGGTGGAAAAGTACCGCCTACCACAGATAACCTTGCAGATGCAGCAGCCGGTGAACATGAAGAATGGACAGTAATGTATAAGGAATTTGCTGAAACCGCTCGTGAAGAAGGCTTAGACGACATTGCAGAGTTGTTTGATGCAGCAGCAGCTACTGAAAAAGCTCATGAAGAAAGGTATAATGCATTGTCTGATAAGATTGCTGCTGGAAAAGTATTTGTAAAAGATGAAGAGATTGCATGGAAATGTAACAACTGTGGATACATCCATTATGGAAAAGAAGCTCCTGAAGTTTGTCCGTTATGTGACCACCCACAGGCACACTTTAGAAAAAAAGATGAAAGTTATATCTAGAAACTTTTTTTCTTTTCTTTTTTTAACATCAACGCTAATTTATTAATATATTTTCATTAACAAACTTGCTTTTAATTAATTGTATATTTAATATAATTAAAGAGGAATATTAATACCTAACTTTTCAGTTCTGTAATCTATCCATAAACAAATTATTTATTTATAAAAGTTAAATATTATATTCAATGAAAGAAGTACAGAATACCTTAAAATCGATTGTGGAAAATCCAAGACATATTTTTAAACTGACAGTACAGGGAGTTCTAGTCGGTATTTTCTCCGGTCTGATGGTATGCTTATACAGATTTCTTTTAAACGAATCTGAAGATGTCCTGAGAGGATATTTGAAAATAATTAATGGCAATATATTTTATATTGCACTATTTTTCATATTCTTGATTGTTTTAGGTCTTTTGACGGCTTATCTAATGCGCTGGGAAAAGGATGCCATGGGGAGCGGTATACCTCAGGTAAATGCAGAGACCAAAGGGTTTTTGGACGTCAACTGGTACAAGACGCTTTTTGCAAAAATCGTCGGTGGAGTCTTCACTGCTTTGGGCGGTTTGTCCTTGGGTCCTGAAGGTCCTTCCGTTCAGATTGGTGCAATGGCAGGTAAAGGAGTTTCCAAATTATTTAAGGAATCAAAAACCGATGAATTAAGACTGATTCTTGTAGGTTCGGCCGTCGGTATTACTGCAGCTTTCAATGCGCCTCTTGCAGGGGTAGTGTTTATTCTTGAGGAAATCAATCACGGATTTGACAAGACTCTAGTATTTATTGCACTAGTGTCTGCAATCGTATCTGACTTTATTTCCCAGATTATCTTTGGTCAGTCTACCATACTCTCATTTCCGGTTTCAAACATTCCACTTTCATCATACTGGCTTTTGATTCTCCTTGGTTTGATTTTGGGACTGTTGGGATATGCATATAATGTGGGAATGCTTAAGGCAGAGGACTTGTGGGCAAAAATACCTAAGTTAAGCCTTGAAGTCAAGTTCGTTTCTGTATTTCTGGTATCCGGCGTAATTGCACTCATTATACCTGAGATAAGCTGCGGCGGACATTACATGATGGGAATGCTTGATGTTGCTGTTCCGTCTTTAGGTCTTTTAATACTTTATTTTGCTTTAAAATACATTTTTTCAATATTTTCATTTTCATCCGGTGCTCCGGGAGGAATATTTTTACCTATTCTGGTTTTAGGAGCATATATTGGAGCAATTTTCGCATCATTTTTCATTCCAATCTGCGGGCTTGAAAATGCCCTGATTTATAAATTCGTCATCATTTCAATGGCAGGATTTTTCACTGCAACGGTGAGATCTCCTATTACCGGAATCGTGCTTTTATCTGAAATGAGCGGTTCGACAGAATCATTGGTTGCAATGCTTATAGTCTGTTTAATAGCTTATGTTGTACCGACATTACTTGGAAATGAACCGATTTATGAAGCTCTTCTCGACAGGCTGCTTAAAAGACGAGAGAAAGAGTTCACTCCTGAGCCTTCACGCCATGTACTCTCAGAATATATGGTTCCTTTGGAGTGCAAATACATCGGCGTTGAAATTGAAAACATTCCTTTTCCGAAAAACTCAATAGTTGTAAGCGTCATTAGAAATGGCAGTTATGTCATTGCACAGAGTGATTTCAAGATTAATTATGGTGATCAGATTCACATTTTGACTGATGTCAATGATTTTCCATATGCAAACCGTGAAATTGAAGAGATTATTAACGGAAAATAATTTTACACGGGAGATTCCGATATAAAGAAATATCTTGCAAGTACTGATATATTTGTTAAAACAGGTTGGGTTGAAACAAGAAAAATAGATGCATCCATAAGATTAAATAATATTTACTTCAAATTTAATAATAACCAAGAATTAAATGCATATGACATATGTGATGCATGTATATTGCCTGTATATAACCATGGAAAAACTAATGAAGAATTAATTGATATTTTACTTCACATCACCAAAAATTGTAAAACAACAGACTTTCTATTTGAAATTTTGATAGTATGTGTAAGTGCTTGGGTTAGATATTTGTTGAAAGATAAGAAAAAAATTGATAAAATAATAGGAGATTTAGAGATGATGGGTGATATTGGATTTAAAGAAATGTGGAATCATATTCAGTATGGGAGATTTATGGGGCTCATTGAGCTCAAAGATGAGGAGTTACTCCAAAAGGACGAAACTATTTCCCAACAAGCAGATGCATTAAGTCAAAAGGATGAGGAGTTAAGTCAAAAGGATGAGGAGTTAAATCTGAAGATGGAAACCATTGAAAAATTACTTCAATATGCTCCAGATGATGTAAAAAATGAGTTAAAAAATACTAAATAGTTTTTTTGAGTTAATTTTAAATATTAACTCTTTAATTTTGTAAAAGAAATTATGATTTTAATATTCGAATAAGTGATTAATATGAATCCGATTTTTGAAAGACAAAGCATTAGAAAATACCTTGATGAGGAAGTTTCATCACAACACATTATTATGCTCCTGAGAGCCGCAATGCAGGCGCCGTCAGCATGCAATCAGCAGGCCTGGGAGTTTATTGTCATTGATAATAAGGAAGATAAATTAGCTATTTCAAAGATGCATAAGTTTGCCAAACCTGCAGCTGAAGCATCAAAACTGATAGTCGTTTTGGGAAATCTTAAAAAAGCCAAAATCAAATCGATGATTGAACAGGATCTTGGAGCGTGCTGTGAAAACATCCTGCTTCAGGCAACCTATGATGGTCTTGGTGCGGTCTGGTTAGGTTTTCATCCGATAGAGGATCGGTGTAAAAAGATTGTAGAATATCTGAATATTCCTGATTATTGCATTCCATTTGCGGTAATCTGTGTAGGACATCCTGCTGTTGATGGAAAGATTCAGGTAAGGTTTGACGAGTCAAAAATTCATTATGGCAGGTATTAGATATATTTTTGCACTTCCAATCCCTTTTCGGTACATTTGTATAAACGTCCTTTTCTGACTTCTTCGTTTACACAAACTACTAATTTTTCTTTTTTCAAATCGGAAAGTGATGCTGATACCTGGCTTGTTTTGATTCCAATTTCTTTAGCTATTTCAGAAGGCATTTTAACTTCTGAACCGATGCTTTTTAATGTTTTGCTTCTGTATGGTGAAATTTTTACATATCCCAATTTCTGGTACAGCTCTTTTTCTTCCATATTATATAGTTTTATAATTTAATTAAAATTCTTATATACTAATTATCCGTTAATTATACTTTTTTGTATCTATTTTAACACAAATTATTTGTCATCTTCTATTTTGACAATTTTTGTTTGGAATATGCTGATTTCTTGTAATGAAATTCTTGAACTTTGAAATTTTTAAAAAATAATTTAGGCAAGTATAAATAATAATAAAACAATATTTTTAAATAATAACTTACATTATTCGTAAGTTTAATATTTATTCGAGGTTAAATGATGGTAAGTGTAAACTTAGAAGCTAAAAAAACCGTAGATGTAATGATAGAAAAAGCAGATGCATTAAACATCGCAGTATCAACCTTAGATAATGGTGCTACTGTTTTAGATTGTGGTGTAAATGTAGATGGAAGTTTTAAAGCAGGTGAACTTTATACTAAAGTTTGTCTCGGTGGACTTGCAGATGTTGGAATTTCAATTCCTGGTGACTTGTCTGAAAAATTCGCTCTTCCTTCTGTAAAAATCAAAACTGACTCTCCTTCCATTTCAACTTTAGGTTCTCAAAAAGCAGGTTGGTCTGTTAGTGTTGGAGATTTCTTTGCTTTAGGTTCAGGTCCAGCTCGTGCAATTGCATTAAAACCAGCTGAAACCTATGAAGAAATTGATTACGAAGACAAAGATGCTGATTTAGCTATTTTAACTTTAGAAGCTGATGTATTGCCTGGTGAAGATGTTGCACAATACATTGCTGATGAATGTAATGTAGACGTTAAAAACGTTTATTTACTTGTAGCCCCTACATCTTCCTTAGTTGGTTCAATCCAAATCTCAGGAAGAGTTGTTGAAAACGGTACCTACAAAATGTTGGAAGCAATTAAGTTTGATGTGACAAAAGTAAAACACGCTGCAGGTATTGCTCCAATCGCACCGATTGATCCTGACGGATTAAAAGCTATGGGTAAAACCAACGACGCTGTTTTATTCGGTGGAAGAACCTATTACTATGTTGAATCTGATGAAAATGATGATATTGCTGATGTTGCTGCAAAATTACCATCATCCGCAGCTGATGGATATGGAAAACCATTCTTCGATGTATTTAAAGAAGCTGAATTTGACTTCTATAAAATCGATAAAGGAATGTTTGCTCCAGCAGAAGTTGTTATCAATGATTTAACTACTGGAAAAATCTATAAAGAAGGATTTGTAAACGCTGATTTACTCAAAAAATCCTTTGGTGTAGACGAATAGATTTAAGTGGCTATCTTTCGATAGCTCTTTTTTTTACTTTTTTTTTAATATTGTCATATCCGATAATTTTTTTGAAAAATTTTGATGATTTATTCATTTTTTTGCTAAATCTTTATATACTTCTTTTTTGATAATAATTATATACTCATTTGAGTAATAACTTTTAAAAGGTGAAATTTATGCAATTTGGTGAAATTTTCAGTAATTCATTAAAATACCCTATTTCTGATTATACGAAACTACTAATTGTAGGGGTAGTATGTGTATTAACTAGTTTATCAGCCATATTTGTTCAATTTGGAATTTATAATAGAACATTAGGCTTAATTTTCGGTATCATTGCTCTAGTTGCAAATATCCTACTCTTAGGTTATGGACTTAGCGTAATGAAACATGGTATTGAAATGGATGATGTAATACCTGATTTCGATTGGGCAACTAATTTCGTGGATGGACTTAAATATATTTTAGTTTCAATTGTTTACTTATTGGTTCCTACACTCGTCACTACTGTTGTCGCTTTTGCACTCGGTTCAGGTCCTCTTTCAAAAATATTGACTCAAGATACATTGGCTGCTGCAGCTTCTGGAAACAGCACTCAACTTAATTTAGTATTGAATTCAATCCCTCAAGAAGCTTGGAGTGGTTTATTCACAGCTATTGCTGTATCCTCTATTGTTGCTATTATCTTATTTGTCATATTCGGTCTTTTCCTTGAAATCGGAATCTGCAGATTAGCAAAATACGGCAGTATCGGAGAGGCTTTCAGCTTTGGCCAAATTTGGTCAGATTTAAAAGAAATCGGTATTTTAAAAGTCTTAGGATTTATCATTGTCGTTTCAGTAATTTGTTCTTTAATAGGACTTGTTATAGGATTTGTTTCTATAATTCCATTTGTTGGAGTTATTGTTGCAACTTTAGTCCTTAGACCATTTATGTTACTATTTTCAAACAGGGCTATGGGTTTATTATATTCTGAAATTTAAACCTTAACCTTTTTTTCTTTTTTTCTATCTGTTTTTGACTAATTTTAAATATTATTAATCTTAAAGATTTTTATAAGGAAAGCATTTTCATATTGCTTTTGGAGGAAATCATGATTAAAAATAAAAAGTTTCTTCTGTTTTTCATATTTGTTTTTACAATATGTATGCTGATGCCTGTTGTTAGTGCAAACAACAGTACTATTTACGTTTCTCCTGATGCCAGTGATGACGGGGACGGAAGTATTTCAAATCCCTACAACAGCATTTCAAAGGCTTTAGGTGATGTCAGTGAAGATAAAAACACTATCATTTTGGAAAACGGAACATATTCTGAGACCAATATCAATATAGTAAAATCGGTAAATATAATAGGTGAAGATGATGCAGTTTTGGATGCAGGAAATCGTGCAATCTTATTTAAAATCAGCAATGCCTCAACAGTCATACTGGCTAATCTGACATTAACAAATGCATTTTCAAACTCTGTCGGCGCTGCGGTAATAAATAATGGAAATCTATCTGTGGATAATGTAAGGTTCATAAATAACATGGCACGTTCTTCATCCGCTATAGATAATAGCGGTAATTTGCTTGTCATAAACTCTTATTTTGAAGGAAATAGGGCACTTAGTCTTGATGGTGGTGCAATATCAAATATGGCAAATATGACAGTTATCAACTCAACATTCATAAATAATGATGCAACAAGAAATGGCGGAGCCATAAAACATCAGGGAAATAAGTTCAAGTTAATAAATTCAACGTTCATTGGAAACAATGCATATGGATTGGATGATTATGGTGGCGCAGTATATATCTGGGCTTCTAAAGCTGAAATATACAATTCAACATTCAAAAGTAACTGGGGAGGTTACGGCGGTGCAATATTTATCGGCGGAGGAAATCTGGAAAGCACTGCACTAAACGTTACTGGATGTGTATTTGAAGACAATTATGCAAGAAACGGCAGTGATTTGGAAATTGATGAAGGAGTCGTAAATGTCACTTATTCAAAGATATTGGATGGTGTGGCCGTTTTAAAAACCTCACAGGTCAACCTTAACTATAACTGGTGGGGTGTAAATGACCCTATCTTCACTGAAATAGTAACTTCACCAAAACCGGACATTTATGCGACTTTAAAAGTGACAAATAATAAAAATACTGTTAAAACAGGAGTTTATTGGGTCAACACCTCTCAAATCGTAAGTGAAATACCTAAAATGATTGGTAACATCACTATAAACTCTACAGTAATTGATGATGTTGATTTTTCAAGGGAATATGAGTTCAATTTAAGTGAAAATTCAACTGTCAGTGTTTGTCTTGATCGTGAAGTTCAAAATCTCACTGTTAGCCCTCAAATCAAAACACTTTTAACGGCTGATGATGTTGAGATGTATTATCATGACGGTACACGTTTCAGGGTTGTATTAACCGATATTGATGGAAATCCTCTGGCCAACCAGTCAGTGATGATAAGAATCAATGGGGTTGAATACAACAGAACAACAAATGTTAGCGGCGGTGCTTCAATAGGGCTCAATCTCGATTCCGCCACTTATGCAGTGGACGTGGTATATCTTTCACAGCTTGAAAACTATTTAAGCTGCAACACGACTTCAAGCGTTAATATTTTACCTACCGTTAAAGGAAATAATGTGGTAAAAGTATTTAGAAATGATACTCAGTATTATGCAACATTCAGAAATTTCAATGGAACTTATCTGGCTAACGGAGAAGTCATTCAGTTCAACATCAACGGTGTTTTATATGACCGTATTGTCAGGGAAAACGGTGTTGCAAAGCTCAACCTTAACCTGGAGGCCGGTGAATATATCCTGACTGCACTGAATACAGTAACCGGAGAGCAATCTTCCAATAACATCACGATATTGTCCAAATTCAGTGAAAATAATGACATAATCAAATACTACAGAAATGACTCTCAGTACACTGTAAAACTCATTGGAAATGATGGAAAAGCTGTAGGCGCCGGTGAAAATGTTACTTTCAATATCAATGGAGTATTCTATACACGTACAACAAACGCTTCAGGAATTGCTAAATTAAACATTAATCTGGAGCCGGGTAACTATATAATCACTGCAGAATATGCCGGATGCAGGGTAGCAAACAATATCACAGTTTTGCCTGTATTGTCTGCAAGCGATATTTCAATGTCATATCGTGACGGAACACAGTTTAAGGCAAATCTTTTAAACGGTCAGGGAAAACCCCTCAGTGGTCAAAACATAACATTCAATATTAATGGTGTCTTTTATAATCGTTTAACCGATGTTAACGGTACTTCTAGACTAAACATTAACTTGCAGCCTGGAGTCTACATTATTACTTCAACATATAATGGGCTTAATATCGCAAATAAAATAACTATTCATTAGTTATTTTTTCTTCTTTTTTTCCATTTTGATAATAGATTTTTATATTATTAACGATTTATATTTATAATATGATGAGATGTTTTTAGTTTCACATCGATTATTTTAATATTGGAGTGGGGGAAATTGATAAGAAAATTACATTTTACTTTAATTTTATTAATTTTATTGACGCTTTTAATTCCAACTGGTTTTGCTTTGGATTTAAATGAAACTTCTGATGAAATTGCAATTGATTATGATTCATCAGATGTTTTAAGTGCCAATGAAGTTTATTTTAACTCAACAGTCGAAAATGATGGTGACGGGTCTCATAATAATCCGTATAAGTATGTTACTCCATCAAGAATAACAAGTAATTCAATTTTGTATTTTGCAAACGGTGAATATTCATTGTCTACTTCTAAAAGTATTTTTTCTATGACTATGATTGGTGAAGATGCTGAAAAAACAATATTCACTGGAAATGGTGATTTATTTTCAGTTTCAGGGACATTAACTCTTCAAAATATGACTTTTATAAATTCCACTTTAACTAATCATGGAACAATCCGTGCAACAAACGTTATTTTTTCTGGTGGTGTTGCCGATTCTGTAGATGAATATGACAATTCGTTTGGCGGAACAATTTTTAATGACGGCGATTATTATTATCCATATCTTTATCTGACTAACTGTACGATTAGAAATAGCTATGCTGTATATGGTGGAGCCATATATATGGGTGGGGGAAGTGCAACAATCACTGATTCCCGATTTGTAAATAATGCTGCTTTCATGTATGGTGGAGCTATTGCCTGTGAACAAACATCAACGCTTACAGTCACTAATTCCATTTTTGACAGTGATTATTCAATTCATAATGCTGGTGGAGCAATTTATGGTGTTGATTCTTTATTAAACATTAAGGACAGCCAGTTCATTAATTGTAATGCAACATTCGGTGGTGCAATTTGTGATTTAACATCAAAATCAACTTTTGTTAACATTACCGCTTCATCCAATAGAGCTAAATACCAGGGAGGAGCCATTTATAAGATGTATGGTTCCATATCCATTACCAATTCCTACTTCAATTCCAATGTGGCTCAGGATGGTGGAGCGTTGTTTATTGATAATTCCACTTCATTTACCTTAACCCATTCAACTCTCACGTCCAATATTGCTTATACATGTGGAGGAGCTCTTTATTCATTTTCAAATAATAAAACAGTTATCAGTTCAAATAACATTATTAAGAATAGTGCAAGATCTCATCCAAACACTTATGAAACAGACAAATTGAATTTAAACATTGGAAACGGTAATTATACGATGTATGTGTATGATGATTCCAATTTTAATGGAACATTGCCTGAAAAATTTGATTTAAGAGATTATGGTTGGATAACATCAGTTAAAGATCAGGAAACCAGTGGTAACTGTTGGGCATTTTCTGCACTTGCCGCCTTGGAATCATGTATTTTAAAGGCATCAAATACTACATTGGACTTGTCTGAAGAAAACGTTAAGAATTTAATTGAATGGTATTCTGACTATGGATGGGCCAGTGAGACTAATGGGGGTGGAAATGAGTACATGTCCTTCGGTTATCTGGTCAGTTGGATGGGTCCAGTATTTGAAGATGATGATTTAACCGATGATTATACTTTGGTATCTCCTCTTTTAAATAGTATGATACATGTTCAAAATATTGTTTGCCTTCCAAGAAGTTCCTATACTGACAATGATGGGATAAAAGAGGCTTTAATGAAATATGGTGCAGTTTCAACAGCATTGTATTATTCAAGCACATATCTGAATTCCCGTACAAAAGGTTATTATTATGACGGAAGTGATGGCGAATATGCAAACCATGCAGTAACCATTGTTGGATGGGATGATGGCTATTCCAGATACAATTATAAATATACCGCTCCTGGAAACGGTGCATGGATTGTTAAAAACAGTTGGGGTAGTAGTTGGGGTAATGACGGATATTTCTATGTATCATATTATGATGCAAAATTTGCTGAAGTCGGTGACCCAATAGGTGGTTATACGTTTATTTTAAATGATACTCAAAGATTTGATAAAAACTATCAGTATGATATTATTGGTGCTACTGATTTCTTTGTAACCGGAAAGGATACTATTTGGTATGAAAATCTGTTTAATGCTACCGGAAATGAATTATTAACCGCATTTTCAACTTATTTCAATATCACAACAAGCTGGGAAGCTTATATTTATGTCAATGATGTATTGAAGCTTACTCAATCCGGTTTATCTGAGTGCGGTTATTATACATTTAATCTGGATGAATTCATACCTCTTAAAGAGGGTGATGAGTTTAAGATAGCTATTAGGATTAACGCATCAAAGTTTGCTTCATTCCCTGTATCCGAATGTATACGTCAAAACAGAATATCCTATTATCCGGGTGTTTCATTTTTCTCATATGATGGAAAAACCTGGTATGACTTATATGATTATAAAATGTCAGGTTATGATCATATTTATGAATCACAGGTAGCATGTATTAAAGCCTTTACAACCCTTGGGGAGCTTTCTTCAACTATCAATTTAAATAATGCGGTAAATTCAAGTGAGGTTCTAAAAGACATTGATTTAATCGGAAATATCACTGACCAATATGGTAATCTTGTAAGTGACGGAATTTTAACTATTGTCTATGAAAACACAACAAAGACTTTAAATGTAAATAACGGATTGATAAATACTACTATTTCTTTTAATTCAATAGGTAATCATAGTGTTTGTTTAACTTTCACTTCAGATTATTATATTTCATCAAATAAGACTTTCAATATTTCAATTGTCAAATCAGATGTAATTTTAGATATTTCAATAAATAATATTACATATTCACAGGATTTGATTGCAAATATTACTTTAACATCCCTTAATGGAGAGTTGATTGATGATGAGTTGCTTTTAATCATAAACAATAAAACTTATGCTGTCAATTCAAATCAGATATTCAACATTACTGATAAGTTGGATACTGGAGATTATAGTGCTTTAGTTTTATTCAATGGTTCAAACAGATTTATTGCATCAAATGCATCTTGTAGCTTCACGATTTTACCGATTGAACTTGATATTAGTTTGGACATTATTCAGGACTTTGACAATGTTTTATTGATTATAAATTCATCCGAACCGTTAATTGTTCCTGTAAAAATCAATAATGAGACATTTGAAGTAAACTGTTCTGACGTGGGTATTTTAAACTTAACTGATTTGGATTTAGGCAATTATTTGGTAAATATTACTATTGAGTTGGATAATCACTATCCTGTAAGTATCACTGATTCATTCAATGTATCTTCAATCGACACTTCAATAAATGCATCTGATGTTTTAATGTTTTATAAGGATGGAACCCGGTTCAGGGTTAATTTAACTGATATTGACGGTAATCCATTGACTAACAGAACTCTCATAATCAATATCAATAATGTAAATTATACTGTTACCACAAATGCCAATGCTTCCGCTTCAATTGCGATAAATCTCGACAGCGGCAATTATACTGTAAATGTGTTCTATTTAGGTGAGAAAAAATACAATCCGTCAAATATCACTCGCAATGTCACTATTTTATCCACTATTGTTGCAAAAGATGTTGTTAAATACTTCCGTAATGGAACTCAGTTTTATGCGTTAATTCTGGACAGTCAAGGAAATCCTCTTTCAAAAACAAGTGTTTTAATGAATATCAATGGTGTATTTTATAATAGAACAACTAATGAAAGTGGAATAGTTAAATTAAATATTAATCTTCATGCTGGAGAATATATTTTAACTGTAACCAATCCGTTAACTAATGAGATGCAATCCAGTAAAATCACTGTTTTATCAAAATTTACTGAAAATTATGATATTGTCAAGTACTTCCGTAACGCAACCCAATACACTCTTAAAGTTGTAGGTGATGAAGGTGAGCCATTAGCCGGAAGAACGGTCAAATTCAATATCAATGGTGTGTTCTATTATCGTGTAACTAATGAAAGCGGTTTTGCCAAATTAAACATTAATTTAAATCCTGGAAATTATATTATAACTGCTGAATATGGTGATTGCAGGGTTTCAAATAATATAACTGTTTTATCTGTTATTGAAACAGAGGATATGGAGATGAATCATGGTGACGGATCAAGATTTAAGGCATTGATATTGGATGGTCAGGGCAATCCTTATCCGAATCAGGAAGTGATCTTCAATATTAATGGTGTATTCTATAATAGATTTACCAACAGTACTGGATTTGCTAATTTGAATATAAACTTAATGCGTGGTAAATATATCATTACTACTTCATATAATGGTCTTAATAGTGCAAACACTATTATCATCCATTAATTTTTTTATTTAAGACTGAATTTCTCTTTTTTCTATTTTTACTTATTTTATTCATTTTTGATTTTTCAAAAAATAATTATATACTTTGAGAAACAAAGATAATATCGTTATGAATTAAAATTCGTTTCAAAAAATAATGGGGAATAAAATGTTTAATAGTAAAAATAAAAAGATATTATTTCTTTTAGTAGTTTTTATCACATTATTATTAATTCCTAGCTCTTTTGCTCAGGATTTGTCTGTTAATGATGCTGATAATACTTTAACTGCTGATGGAAATGTTGTCTATGTTTCAACGACTGGAAATGATGGGGGTAACGGGTCACAATCAAATCCGTTTAACTCCGTCTCTGCTGCAGTAGATGCTTTTGATTCTACTGTTTATTCGAATATTTATATAGAAAATGGTAATTATAACATTACAAATCAGATTGTTATAAATAAAGATATTACAATCATTGGTGAATCCAGTGATGGGGTTATATTGAATGCTAATGGTCAAAGCACCATCTTTAAAATCGATGGAAAGTCTGATATTCTTTTAAAGTCATTGACTTTTGCAAATGCTTATGATAAATCAGCAACACAATATTCTGGTTCTGCAATATTTGTGGAAAGTTCTGTAAATGGTTTGCTCATTGATGATTGTATTTTTAAGAATAATAAAAACGGTACTGTTGCCGTTTATTCAAGCTGGTTAACTTCTGGAGAAATCACAATTCAAAATTCAGTATTTTCCGGAAATGAAAAAACTCATAGAAGTTGGGATCAAGGTTCAGCAATATCCATTGGCCGTTCATTTAATTTAAATGTAATTAATACAACTTTTGAAGATAATACTGCTGCTCCAATTCATTTATATAATAATGCTCCTTCAGCAGTATTTGATAATTGTAAATTTATAAGAAATAAGGCGGATGATTATTCTGCTATCTATGCGCATGATGCCGGCCATATGACTATTATCAATTCTGAATTTAGGGGAAATGTCATAAATGATGAAGAAGGTTATTTGATTTATGATTCCGCTTCTAGCTATAAAAAATTTAATCTCACATTAGGAAATAATATTATAGAAAATAACACTCCTAATACAATCTATACTTCAGATAATATTAATGTCATTTATTTGGAAAATAATGCCAGACTTGAAGCAAATGATGTTAGCATGCTTGAGGGTCAGGATAAATCATTCACTGTTAAATTGATTGATGATGAAGGAAATCCTATTGCGGATAAGGAAATTATCATCACTTTAACTAATTATTATAATGAAGTATTTACTTTCAATCCGGTAACTAACGCATCAGGTATTGCTACTGTAAACCTTAAAAACCAAAAGTTCGGTAAATATAGAACTGTAAGTGTTTTTAACGGGGATGGCAAATATGATTCTTGCAATATCACCAATACAATAGCTATTTCAACTGAAGCTGATTACAATATGATTTTCAATCCAGATTATGTTAAAATGGTTGAGGGTTCATCCTTTAATGTAACTGGAATAATTACGGATAATTATGGAGAACCTGAAAAAATTCTGGATGGTTACTCTTATGAAATCCGATGGTTAAATCATAATGGTAATATCAGTGTAATCAATGGTAATGCCTATAAGGTTGTAGGTTATGAATTTGTTTTTGATTTGAGCAGGTGTCATTTGGTAACACAAAATGAACTCTATTATGTCAACTTTACAATCACCAGGGCGGATTATGACTATACTGTAACAGTTACAGGTTCTCTTCCTGTTGATTTATCAAGAGACATGCCTCCAATAGATCCTGGAATTGATGTAATTTGGGTATCTGTAGACGGTAGTGATGAAACAGGTGACGGAACCGAAAGCAATCCTATCAAATCAGTTCAGATGGGATTATATGTTAATACCATGCTTGGCGGAGGAAAAACAATCCATGTAAAAGAAGGAGTATATGATATATCCATTTACACTCTCACGGATAAAGTAACTATTGTTGGTGAAGGTTCAAAAACCATTTTAAGACAGGACAATGGTAGATTAGGAATGTTTTCAATTGAAAAGGCAAATACTGCCAGATTTATTAATTTAACATTCACAAATGGTTATGCAACTCCTGTTCCGGGTTCCCTAATAACTGCAACTGAACATTCTACAGTTTATATTGACGGATGTGAATTCTATGATAATGTTGCAATTAGGGGCGGAGCAATAGCTATAGACAGCTCAAATGTATATGTAACTAATTCAAATTTCCATAACAATACTGCAAGACTTCAAGCTTCCCAAGGTGGAGCTATCTGGGCTACTTCTGGTGTTTTGCAGATTACAAATACCGTATTTGAAGATAATGAAGCTACTTTAGGTGGGGCTATTTATGTAAGTTATGATGCTGATACCTATATTTCAAACTGTACATTCATAAATAACACTGCTGTTGCAACTACTTTAACCTATGGTGGTGGAGGGGCTATATTTTCCCAATCAAGCATTGGAACAGTCATCGAAAACTCTTCATTCATAGGCAATTATGCTGAAATTGACGGTGGAGCAATTTATGTTTACGGCGGTTTAACCGACATTACCGGAAGTTATTTCTATGACAATAATGTAGGATTTGGAACAGATAAAGGAAGTACTATACATCTTTTACCTCTTGCAAGTCCGATTACATTCAATATTGATTATTCTATTTTATTCACTGAGGATGATTATAATAAAGTAATTTATGTTGAAGAAATTGAAGATGACAATGAAAGTAGTTTCTCATTTGAAAACAATTATTGGGGTGGTCAGCAAAAAGGCTTTGTAAGTGTCAATAAGGCTGTTGAAAAATGGGTCATCATGGACGCTGATAGAGACACTAGTGTTATTCACAAGGGAGATGTCATTAACATAACTGCTAAGTTTGTAAGTACCGATATAAATGGAACAATATATAATTTAGATGAATCAGTACACGATTTACTCATTTACCTCTCACCAGATATAGGTGAGGTTAATCCTAAAACTATTGTTCTTCATAAAAATCTTGCCGAATTTAAATATTATGCAAATGAAATCGGTTCTGAATACATTAACTTTACAAGTGACTATGCAAGACATTATGTTTACTCATTTAAGGTAATCGACTCTGAAAAAATAGATGTTAATGCGAATATTACCGTCAGTCCTGGAAAAACCACTACCATTGATGTTGAGGTTCCAAATGATTTAGAAAACAATGTCACTATTAACGTTGATGGTGCCGATAATTCCATTAAGGCTCAAAACGGCCATGCAATCATGTCTTTAGATGTAATTCCTGGAAATCACAGCCTTGTCGTATCATATGTTGGTGATGATAAATACAAAGGATTTGTAAATGAAAGTTCATTTTTCCTTGATAAGGATGCTTCTGAAGTATTTATCAATATTGAAAACATTACATTCGGTGACTTGCTAATAGTTAATGTAAATGTAACTGAAGGAGCAACAGGAAGTGTTGTCGTAACTATTAATAAAAAAGATTATGTCATTGAGTTAAATAACTCTAAAGGCTCAAAAGCTATTCCAAACATTGAAGCAGGCAATCATACTGCATATGCTAATTATACTGGAGACAGTTACTTCAAATCAAGCATTGCCAATACAACATTCAGTGTTGCTGAAGTAATTCCTATAACTACAATTTATGTATCAACAAAAGGAAATGACACTTCAGGTGATGGTTCTCAGGAAAATCCATATGCAACAATTTCAAAAGCTTTAGACAGGAATAACGCATTGGGCGGAAATAAAACAATCATCGTCGATGAAGGTAATTATGTCCTTAACAGATATAGCTTGGTTGATAGCGTATACATTTTAGCTAATGGGGATGTATTAGTTTATTCCGATGCAAATACAAACCATTTATACATTGGTGGGGACGTTGACGTGACCTTGGAAGGTCTAACATTTGCTGGAGGAAACGGTTTCACTGCAGGATCCATTGACATGGGTTCATCAGCAAATAACTCCGCAAAGAACTTAACCATAAACAAATGTAATTTCATTGCCAATAAAGGACCAATCGGTGCAATAGTTTCATATGCAAACACAAAAATAACTCAAACAAACTTCATCAATAACACTGCAACCGGAAACTCAGGTTCTGTTCAAGGTATTATAAATATCAGGGACAATACTGCTGACATTAGCTATTCTAACTTTATTGGAAATAAAATGGCTAATAATCTGATGATATACTCAACCGTTGAAGGTAATGCAAAATATAATTTCTGGGGAAATAACACAAAACCTGGTGATGATGCAGTATCCTCATTATTAAATAAAGACGCCTGGGTAATTTTATCTCCTTCAATTAATGATACTGAAATTGTTTTAAAACATGATTTCACAATATCTGTTGAATTTAAATCAACCAGTGACGGTAAAACATTAAATGATTTGGATGAGTTCATGCCGGATGTCGATGTCAGTTTGACTGCTGAAGTCGGTCAGCTATCACCTGAAGACATTACAATCGCTGAAAACATCGGTGAGTCCAAATATAATGTTTATGTTCTTAATAATGATTTGGTAAGTGTTTATGTTGCGGATGTTAATGTTGCAAACTTAACAATTGAAGTTTATATTCCTGAAGAGGATAAGATTTATGTCGATGTAGAAGGTAATGATTCAAATTACGGTACTTATGACAGTCCTTTAAAAACAATCGCTGCAGCAATCAATCAGAATAAATTGGCAGGCGGCAATAAAACAATTGTAGTTGGAGACGGACTTTTCACTGAAGGCGATTTAATCATTGATGATATTGTAAATATTATCGGTAATGGAAGCTCAACTATTAAAACAAATTCCCTTACAATTAATGCGAATACTTCCATAACCAGTTTAAACTTCGCTGACAGTAAAATTAATCATAATTCCGGTGATTTATCTATTTATAATTCTGCATTCGAAAACACTAAACTAACATCCTCAGGAGATAATCTTGAGGTTTATTCATCCGAATTCATCGGTGAAGGAATTTCAACTTCAGCAGAAACATTAATTGATGATACAACATTTGCAAACATTTCTTCCAAAGCATTGGAAATCAAAAACGATGCAATAATATCAAACTCCAAATTTGAAAATAATAACTTGGCTATCGATGTGGCTGAAGGTGATGTTGATGTCATTGGAAACGAATTTATTAAAAATAATGATATAATCAATGCTGATAGTAAAACATCAATCAATAATAATAAATTTGAAGATAATCAGGGTGTAATTTACATTTTTGCTTCATCCGAATTAACAAATAACCAGTTCAGCGGTGAAACGGTCAAAGTTGCAGATTCACTCAACTCCAAAAACAACACCGATGTCAAATATGAATTAAGCGATGGAAGCATTTCCAATGCAATCATCACATATCTGGACGGTAAGACCATAAAAGTTGATGGAGGTCTTGTAGCTTTAAATGCAACCGTAACCGATGATATGGGTAATATTATTGGTGGCGGAAACCTTGAATTTACTGTAAATGGAATTAAAGTCGGTGAAGCTAATGTAACTAATGGAAGTGCAACATTCAACTGGAGATTTGAATCAGGCGAATATACAATTTCAGGTGCTTCATCTGACTTCCCTAAAGCCAAAGTCACTCCTGCAGTATTGAGAGTGAACATTGTAAACTACTGGTTCATCAATGAAGTCGGTTATGAAACATTGGCCGAAGCAGTTGAAGCAGCAGTTGACGGTGATGTAATAAAAGGTGTTCCTGGAGATTATATAATTAATGAAATCGAAGTCGGACACAGATACCGTGCCCCTGAACCATGGACAATAACTAAAAACATAACAATAACTTCCCTGAATGAAACACCTATTACCCTTGAAGGAAATGGCGGAAGATTATTCTTCGTTGATACAGGCTCTGAATTAACATTGAAAAATCTGATTTTGGCAAATTGTCACAAAGAAGGTGATGTTGGATTTGGAGGAGCTATTGACGTATTCTTCGATGCTCAGTTAAATATTGACAATTGTACATTGGAAAATAACTCCGCAGATCAGGGTGGAGCAATCTATGCTATCGGTGGAGTGAATATTGTCAACTCCAAATTTAACAATAATGTAGCAGGTTTAATCGGTGGAGCAATATTTAAGGACTTCACAGGTGACTTGGTAATTGAAAACACAACATTTACCAACAGTTTCGCATCATCATTCGGTGGAGCAATACACCTCCTTGGGGATAATGACACTGACAACTACATTATTAACTGTCTCTTTGATTCCAACACTGGATTTAGAGGCGGAGCTGTATATGCCGGAAGTGCAAATCTAACAGTTATTGGATCTAATTTCACATCAAACAAAGCATTAAGGGTCCACACTGATTATGAAGATGAAGAAGCAATTGGTGGAGCATTCTACAACTACTATGCAAATGCATTCTTCTATGATTCAAACTTCATAAACAACGTTGCACAGGACTGCGGAGGAGCGATGGAACTTGATAACACAGTAACTTCCATCGGGCCGTACATAGACCCTACAATTACAATTTATTTCACGGGAATAGACAACTGTACATTCATAAATAACACTGCAGACGATGGTGGAGCAATCTACATGGGAGTTTCCGGATGTCCGTTTGTATTGATTTCAAATTCATTATTTGAACAGAACACTGCTAAATATAACTCTGCAGGTATTGGAAATGTTGCAGGATTTTTATCCTTGGAAAACACTACATTCAGGAAAAACACTGCTGGAATGGACAATCTGATTTATGTTTACGGAACTGATGACCTTTACAACGAATATGATTCATATATCTTTGCAAATAACTGTACATTTGAAAACAACAATGTAAACTTGGACATTGAAGTTACAAACATGTACTCCTTTGGTGAAATTGTAGACTCAACATTCATCGGTGAGCAGACCGTACTTTTAAACAGAGGATTTGTGAATGTAACATCAACGGAAATTAAAGACTCCAGAAATCCTTCAAAATATGTAATAAACAACTTCGGTCAGTTAGGTCTTGAAAACAATACATTTGACAATCCTTTATACTCAGATGTATATATTACAACACCTACATATCTTGTTATCCTTGATAATGAAACTTACACTGTAGCTATTGGTGCTGAATATACATTAACTGCAGTATTTTTAGATGATAACGGAAACATTATTGAAGGAGCTGATTTGGTATTCATTGTTGATGGAGCTGAAATTAATGCTACATTAGCAAATCATCTCTACACTGCCTATTACACAGTCACTGAAGGAACACATCTGATTGATGCGAACTACTCATACAGCGGTTTTGAAAACCTTACAATCCAGACTGCAATAATAAAAGCGGTTGAACCTGCAAGTATGAACGTTACCGCTCCTGAAATCAGGGAAGGCGAAAATTTAACAATTGATGTAACTTTACCTTCTGATGCAACAGGAAATGTCAGCGTTGATGTGGACGGAAAAACTTATACTTCCGATATTGAAAACGGAAAGGCTAGTGTAACTGTACCTGATTTAAAGGCAGGCCAATATGATGCTGAAGTAACATATTCAGGTAATGACAAATATCCTGAAAGTTCAAAAACTGTAAAATTAACAGTCAAGGAAGCTCAAATAGATCCGAAAATGGAAATTAAAGCAGACAATATCACTGAAGGCGAAGATTTAACTGTTGATGTAACTTTACCTTCTGATGCAACAGGAAATGTGACTGTTAGTGTTGACGGTAAAAACTACACAAAAGAACTTGTCAATGGAAGTGCTACAATTACAGTTTCCGATTTGGATGTTGGAAATCATAGTGTTGACATTACATATTCCGGAGATGAAAACTATGCTCCTTCAGCAAAAAGCATTAATGTTGATGTTGCAAGGGACATGTCTGATAAAGTCACCGCTCTGGATGTGACTAAATACTACAGCGGTTCTGAAAGATTTGTAGTAAAAGTAACTGACTGTGATGATAATCCTTTAGCCAATAAGGCCGTTAAAATTACCATCAACGGTGTTGATTATGACAGAACTACAAATGCAAACGGAACAACAAGCATTGCTCTTGGATTAAACAGTGGAGTTTATAATGTAACTGTAATTGCAGTCAATCAAACTGTTAATTCCGTTGTAACTATTCTACCTACTGTAAACGGTAGCGATGTAGTTAAAGTATTTAGAAATGGAACTCATTACTATGCAACATTCAAAGATAATATGGGTAATTATCTGCCTGACGGAAGCATGGTCAGATTCAACATTAATGGGGTATTCTATGACCGTTATGTTAGAGGAAACGAAGGATTAGCAAAATTAAACATTAACCTGGAACAGGGCACATACATAATAACAGCAATGAACCTTAAAACCGGTGAAATGACGGCCAATAACATTACTGTCATTTCAAGAATCATTGAAAACAATGATTTAACCAAATATTACAGAAACGCTTCACAATACACCGTAAAACTAATAGGTGACGATGGTAAATCAGTAGGTGCAGGTGAAAATGTGACCTTCAACATCAACGGTGTGTTCTATACACGTACAACCAACGCATCAGGAATAGCTAAACTGAATATTAACTTGCCTCCTAATGATTATATAATCACGGCAGAATATAATGGCTGTAGAGTAGCTAACAATATTAAGGTACTTCCTGTATTGTCTGCTCAGGATATTACTATGAGCTATCGTGACGGAACTAAATTTGAAGCTAAATTGCTTGACGGTCAGGGTAAGCCATATGCCAACCAGGAAATTACATTCAACATTAATGGATTATTCTACCAAAGAACTACTGACATTGATGGTATTGCACGCTTAAACATTAATTTAATGAGCGGACAATATATCATAACTTCCAGTTATAATGGATGTAATGTAGCAAACACAATCACTATTAGATAGAGGTTTAAAAACCTCTAATTTTTTATTTTTTAGGAGGATTATCATGAAAAAAATCTTATTTCTGTTTTTAATCATCTTTTTAATCTTACCAATTTCTTTTGCTGATTCAAGTCTGGAAGATGCATTAAATACAACAGATACAAATATTGTTTTAAATGAGGATACCTATTTCAAAAGCAATGCTGATGCGGTTAAAATCTCAAGAGACGTTAATATTACTGGTCAGGGAATTGACAGGACAATAATTGACGGATGTCAAACACAAATACTGTCTATAAAAAATTTCAATGTTGTAATTTCAAATCTGACTTTTATGAATGCTGATTTTGACAGTTTCGGAGGAGCTATTGCAAATGAGGGTAAATTAACACTTCAAAATGTAAGATTTGTCAATAACACGGCCTACAATTGCGGTGCCATTGACAATACCGGTAAATTAAAGGTAATCAACTGTGAATTTATAGATAACTCAGCATACGGAAGGGATGCCGGAGCCTTATCAAACATCGGTGAGGCAACAATCGAAAACTCCACATTTATTTCAAACATTGCATACAGAAATGCAGGTGCTATCAAAAGCCAGGGAGAAAAACTGACTGTTCGCAATTCAGTATTTATAGCCAATAAGGCAGTGGGGGATGATTCTTACGGTGGAGCTTTCTATACATGGGCTTCAAAAAGCATAATTGAAAACTGTGTTTTTATAGATAACTATGCTGCCAATTTCGGAGGAGCAATATTTTCATATGGCGGTCAGGCCAACTGGTGTGAGTTAAGCGTAACGGGTTCTTATTTTTCCAATAACTCTGCAGGAGATTTGGGAGGAATCTATGCAAGCAGATCAAGCTTTATCATGAATTACTCTAAAATACTGGACACTCCAACAAGTCTGATTCACAACTACGAAGAGGATATCAACTATAACTGGTGGGGTGAAAACAATCCTGATTGGGATAGTGTATTGACAGATTCCAGCTATGAACCTGATGTTTATGCTGTTTTAGACTTAAAAAATGAGTCAAATCATTTCTATGTAGATTTATACTGGAACGGTACTTCTGAAAATGCGCTGATTTCAAACATGACTGGTAGTATTGCAGTTGTTAACGGAAGCGTTTTGGAAAGTAACTTCACATTGAAAAAGGGTAAATATGACTTCGTTGTCTTGAATGCAACAGATGACATGATTGTTAATGTGACTGTTGATAAACAGCTTTTAACCAATGCAGTTGATCCGATAAAAGAAAGTGTTTTAACCGCAAGCAATGTCACGATGTATTATCATGACGGTACACGTTACAGGGTGGTATTGACTGATGTTGATGGAAATCCGCTTTCAGATGAAAAGTTAACGATAATATTAAATGATGTTGAATACTCAAGAAAAACCGATGCAAACGGATCAGCATCTCTTGCTTTAAACCTTGATAGTGGAAAATATTTGGCTCAGGTAATATTTAATTCAACAGACTATAAACCAAGCTATTTGGAAAATGAAATAGTTATTAAGCCAACAATTGTGGCTAATGATGTCGTAAAAGTATTCAGAAACAACACGCAGTATTATGCTGCAGCATACGGATTTGATGGAAAGCCATTGGCCGATGGTGAAATGCTCACATTCAATATCAATGGGGTAATGTATAACAGAAAAGTTACAAATGGTGTGGCACGGTTGAATCTGAATCTGGAACAGGGCAATTACATTCTTACTGCACTTAATCCGGTAACCCGTGAAAGCGTTGCAAGCAATATCACGATACTTCCTAAAATAGCTCAGAATAAGGATGTCGTAAAATATTATCGAAATGCAACTCAATATTGGGTGTTATTGATTGGAGATGATGGAAATCCTGTTGGTGCCGGTGAAAATGTAACATTTAACATCAATGGAGTATTTTACACTCGCCAGACTAATGCAACCGGTTGGGCAAAGCTAAATTTAAACCTGCAGACCGGAGACTATATAATCACTGCTGAATATGGCGGATGTAGGGTAGCTAATAATATTACCATAAAGTCTGTTTTATCCGCAAGCGATATTTCAATGTCATATCGTGATGGAACACAGTTTAAGGCAACATTACTTGATGGTCAAGGAAAACTTTTCAGCGGTCAGAATATAGTATTTAATGTAAATGGTGTGTTTTATACTCGCCAAACTGATAATAATGGGGTTGCCAAGTTAAATATTAATCTACAGCCTGGAAAATATATTATCACCTCGACTTATGATGAGTTAAATATCGCAAATACAATAACTATTTCTTAAGAGAATATTCTTATTCTCTTTTTATTTTTTTGCTCATTATGGTTATATTATCATATCAATAAAAACAATTTTAATCTTGTTTTTTTAATAAATAATCTAAAAATAACTTTTTTTTAACTTAATTTTATTTATGTAATCTTTATATGACTTTTTTAAATTAATTTCATAACTATTAAATATAATTTTTAATATAAATTATAGTGTTATGAAAATATTTTCATTTCGTATTTCTAAAATTTTTTTTAAGATGGAGGAAAATGTAATATGTCGTTAAAATCTAGAAAGCACGTAATACTTATATTTTTAGTATTGTTGATGCTTATAATTGTTCCAACATCATTTGCAAGCGATGTAAATGATGATGGTTATGTGGCTACATCTGCTGAGGATAGCATTATTGCAACTTCGGTGGATAGCGTGAACGATACTCTTTCTGTGAGTGAAGATTCAAAAGATGTTTTGGGAGGAGCAAATGATTTTGTTACTACTCCTGATCCAGATGCTGTTAATCCGTATACTCCTGGAGAGAGTCAAAGTATTAAAGTAACTACTACGAGAGATCCATATTTTAATTCAGATTATATTGAATCTGGTGCATCTTTACAGTATTATGCTTCAATAAATGGGCATAATGTGCCTACTGGAAATACAATTAATAGTGGATCTCAGACAAATTATTTTAATTTTGATTTGGCTAACATAGATGCTTCTTATTTCAATCAAGGTGAAAATACCATAACTTTTGAGGTAGATACTAGTGCTCAAATATTTTCATATTATGGATATGGGCATACATTTAAACCTTTAACTGTGATGGTTGGAGGAGCTTCTACACCTGATTTTGAACTAACTCCTAATCCTGATACTGTTAGTTATACAACAGGAACTAGTCAAAGTATAACTGTTAATTATGTAAAAAGTGATCAATATAATACTTATAATCCTAGTTCTAAAACTCGATATTTATATGCAAATGTAAATGGTAATGTTATTAATGAGTTTGGTGGATTTTCAAGATCTGTAAATACTTTCTCTTCTGTTTCATTTGATTTAAAAGAAATCGATGCAAGATATTGGAATGATGGTGCTAATACTGTAAACTTCTATATTGATGAGACTGGATTGGATACTCAAGGTTTAACAACTCTTTATCATCCGTTAACTGTAAATGTTGTAAAAAGTTCTCAGCCAATAGATCCTGAGTTAACTGTATATCCTGACACTTTGGATTTAACTGTAGGTGTTGATACAGGTAATATTTATCCTAGTTATAATCCTAGTACTTTAACTCCTGCGTATAGTTCTAGTGATGATACTGTTGCTACTGTAGATACTAATGGTCTTGTTACTCCTGTCGGTGCAGGTACTGCTACTATTACTGTATCTGTTGGTGATGGAACTACATATGCTATCAGTACTAAAGATGTTGAAGTAACTGTTAGTGCAGCTCCTGCACCTAGTTATGATTATGTGACTACTCCTAGTCCTTCTTCAGTTAGTTATACTAAAGATACTGATAGTTTGATTGAGGTAACAGCTGATTATGACCAATGGGGTGATTTGGCTGGTTATGGTGATCATATTCAAGTTTTCCTTGATGGTGATGAAGAAAATAAAATTTTTACAACATCAATTGATGCTGGTGAGAGAACATTTAATTTTAATTTAAGGGAAATTTCTGATTTATTGACTGCTGGAAAACATAATATTACTTTCCATCCTGCACTTGATGTTTTAGCTGCTTATCCTAATTTTTATACTAATAATTTATTTAACAATTTATCTGTTGATGTAATTAGTTCAGAGCCGGTTGATTCTGATTTATCTGTCAGTCCTGAAACTATGGATTTGAAAGTTGGTGAAACTGGTACTATTACTGCTACTCCTACTCCGGATACTTTAACTCCTAGTTATGATACTAATGACAGCAGTGTTGCTACTGTTGATGCAAATGGTGTTGTAACCGCTCAGGGTGTCGGTGTTGCCAATATTACTGTAAGTGTTGGTGATGGTACAACTTATAAAATAACTAGAAAAAATGTAACTGTAACTGTAACTAAAAAAGAGATTACTGGTGATTATTATGTTTCTGACAGCACTGGTAATGATGATAATGACGGAAAAACTAGAGAAACTGCATTTAAAACAATTCCTAAAGCAGCAGGTCTTGCTACAGATGGTCAAACCATTGTTATTTTAGAAGGAACTTATAACACTAATCAAATTTCTGTATCTGGTAAAGGTTTAACTTTCATCGGCGATGGTGAAGTTATTATTACTCGAGCAGGTAATGTATTCAGTTTAGGTGGTACATCTACACATAATTTAATCGGATTAACAATTAAAGATTGTAGCATATCATCCGCTTATACGTCTGTTGTACAAACAAGTAGTAAAAATACAAATTTAAATATAATTAATTGTTCTTTCATAGGTAATTCTGCAGGTTCTATAGTAAAAGGACAAGGCAATACTATAATTACAGGTACTAATTTCATTAATAATGTAGCAATTGGTACTATGGCTACGGCTAAAGGAATTATAGACTGTTATGCTGCTGCTAATAGTGGTTATACTTTTAAAATAAATTATTGTAATTTCATAGATAATACATACTCTTCAAGTGGAGTACTTGTTTATTCTAATGGAATTGATGGAATTGATTTGAATTACAATTTCTGGGGTTCAAATGGTGGTGCTCCAAGCAATGTCGCAACAGTTGGTAAATATACATTAGATAATCATGTTATTGTTACTGCAACTACTGAAACTACACCTATTTCAATAAATGGTGAATCCAATATTATTGTTAATTTCAAATTAAATGATAATTCCGATTTAACAGGCGGATACATGCCTAATTTAACTGTAACTGCTATACCTACACAATCATTAGGTAGTGTTAATCCTTCTTCAGTAGTCATTAGTAAAAATAATGGTCAAACAACTTTCACTGCTTTTACTACAGAAGGCACTGAAACAGTAAATTTAAATTACGATACTAATACACTAGCTTCTACATCTGTTACCATTCAGGAAATAGATGACGGTAGCAAATATTATGTTGACCAAGCATATACTGGTGAAAGTGAAGGTTCTAAGGATAAACCGTTCAAAAACATCCAGGATGCATTAGATAAAGGTCAAGATAAACCTATTATTGTAATTGGAAATGATAATCCATATTCAGTAAGTTCAACTTATACATTTAATAATATTGTAAATATTACTGGTCGTGGAAATGTTGTTTTAACAAGAACAGGTAATGGTCCGTTATTTGATAAAGTAGGTTGGGATTATGATGGTTATTATCCTTTCGATATTACTTTGAAAAATGTAATTATTGAGGGTATTACTTCATCTTCAAGTATTATTCATTATAAAGGTACAGCAACTAGGATTATGACCTTAACAATGGAAAACTGTACTGTTAGAAACAATAACGGAAATAAAATAGTTCATGCTGAAGGATATTTCAACTTAAATATTACGGACACTAACTTTATTGAAAACACAGCAACTTACTTAATCCGTACTGAACAAGATGGTCCTGGCCAGATTGCTGTTAATTATAATAATTTCATGGGAAATACTGTAGAAAGTTATTATGTTAATATCCAAGGTTCTCCAACAAGTTTCGATTTAAACTATAACTTCTGGGGTAACAATAGTGGTGTTCCTATAGATGGTGAAGGTTATCCAATGATTACTGGTGCACATGTGCCTGATAAATGGGTAATTGTCGATGCTTCAATTGAAACACCAACATATGCTAATAAGGATAATACTGTAACTTTAGAATTCAAATTAAATGAAGGCAATATTGCTAGGTCAATGCCTGCAGCTACTTTTGATTTGGTTGCAGATAATGGTGATGTTAGTCCAACTGTCACTTTAACCAATAATATTGGAACTGCAACTTACTCAACTTCCAAAGAAGGTGCAGATAAAATTACGGTAAGTGCATTTGGAAATGAAGTGACTACTTTGGAATTCACTGTTGAAGAAGATCCAACAGGTAAATTGTATGTTAATAAATCATACACTGGTGGAGATAGTGATGGTTCTAAAGCTAAACCTTATACTACAATTACAGTTGCTTTAAATGATGCTAAAACTAAAGATGCGAATCAAATTATTGTATATGATGGTATTTACGATGATTTGTCTTCAAGCAATTATTTCATGAATAAAGATTTGGCTATAATTGGAAGAGGGGACAATGTTGTAATTAAAGACTTGAAACAAATTAATATGTATACGTCAGTAAGTTATAATAATAATTATTATGACTTGAATATTTCCAATATTAAATTCACAGGAAGTTCTTCAGCTTCAAACGGAATATTTTATGATACTGGAACTAGTGGTGACATAAAAAATATTAGATTAGTTAACTGTACTTTTACAGATATTAATGCTAAATCATTGATTTATGTAAATAGGCATAATATAGTACTTGAAAAGGTTAGTATTGTTGATTCCAAATTCACTGCATCCACTTCAACTAGTGGTGCTATATATTTGGGAAATTCTAATCCTACATTAAGCGTAACTTATTCTAATTTTGTAAATAATGACCTTGGTAAATATTTAATTTATTCATTATCTTCAAAAGTTAATGATGCGAATAATAACTTCTGGGGAAGCAATGAAAAACCTAACAGTGATTTAATAAGTAATTATGTTTTAAATAAAGTAAATAATTGGGTAGTTATCAATGCAACAATTGATAATGAAACAATTAACAAAGACAATAATTACAATCTAAACTTCAAATTCCAATCAACAACTGATGGAACTACTTACACAGATTTAGCTGACTCAATGCCTACAATCACTTTTGATTTGGCTTCTGCTTTAGGAAACACCTTAGGTGCATCAACTATTACAATGGTTGATAATCAAGCAAGTCCTGTTTCTTATGCTGCTGTAAACAATGGTCCGGAAACAATTGGTATTACTCACACTGCTGATGTTACCAGTTTGGAATTCATTGTCCGTCCTGATACAGTCGTAATTGAAGTGGATAATCTTGAAATGACCTATGGTGAAGATAATACTTTAACTGCTAAAATTAAAGATAGTCAAGGAAATACTATTGCAGTTCCTGTGGCTGTTAATATTGATGGTGATGCTAAAGACAATAAATCTTCAGGTACTGATGGTATAATCACTTTCGATGATTTAAAAACTTGGACTGCTAACAATTATACAATTACTCTTACAGTCAGCACTGCTGATTATAAAGGTAGTAAGTCTGTAAATGTTAATATTTCCAAAGCTACTCCTGCTTTTACTGTGGTTGATTCATTAGCTTTATTTGTTGGTGATACTTCTGATATTGTTCCTGGTGATGTGATTCCTGATGGTGCTATTTTTGAGTATGTAAGTAATGATACTGGTGTTGTTAGTGTTAGTGGTAATGCTGTCTCTGCTGTTAAAGAGGGTGTTGCTAATATTACTGTTACATTAAAAGAATCTGATAATTATAATTCTTTAGCTAAAAATATCACTGTTTCTGTTTCTAAAAAAGAGGTTACTATTAGTGCTGATGATATTACTATGAGTTATGGTGAAGATAGGACTTTGACTGCTACTGTTACTTATGGTGGTGAAAATGTTGAGGTTCCTGTTGCTGTTAAGATTAATGATGATGTAAAAGATAATAAGACTTCTACTGGTGGTCAAATTACTTTTGATGATTTAAACACTTGGAATGTTAATACTTATGCTATTAATCTTACTGTAAACACTAATGAGTATAAAGGTAATAAAATTGTTACTGTTACTATTGGTAAAGCTACTCCTAGTTTTACTGTGGTTGATTCATTAGCTTTATTTGTTGGTGATACTCTTACTGTAATTCCTGGTGATGTAACTCCTGCTGATGCTACTTTTGAATATGCAAGTAATGACACTAGTGTTGTTAGTGTTGGAAATATTGCTGAAAAAGAAGGTGTTGCAAATATTACTGTTACATTAAAAGAATCTGACAATTATAACTCTTTAAGTAAAAATATCATTGTTACTGTTTCTAAAAAATCCACTAATATCAATATTGTTAATCCAGCCATATCTTTAAATGTTGGTGAAAGTCAAGATACTGGTGCTTCTTTAGATCCTGCAGAAGCAGGTGATTTAAAATATGTTTCAAGTAATCCTGATGTTGCTATATATAATGAAACTACTGGTAAAATTTATGCTAAAGCTAAAGGTACAGCAAATATTACAGTGTCATTTGATGGTGATTATAAATATGCTGCAGCAACCAGCAGAAATATTACCATTTCTGTTGCTTTAGTTCCAACTAATGTAACTGCAGATAGCATATCTCTAGATTATAATCAGACCAAACAAATTGAAAATGTAATTACTAATCCTAGTGGCCTTGAAGTAACATATGAAAGTTTAAATACTGGCATTGCTACTGTGGATAGTGAAGGTTATGTAACTGGTGTAAAATCTGGTTCTACTAAAATTGTCATTAAAACTAAAGAAGATGGAATTCATGGTGTAAACTCAACGACTATTGATGTAACAGTTAATAAACTTCCAACTGAAATTATTGCTGATCAAACTCCTGTTGATTTAAAAGTTTCAGAAGAAAAAGTAATTGATGCTAGGTTAAATGTTACTGATGTACATGCAGGTAAACTCAAATTCACTTCTAGTGATGTAAATGTTGCAACTGTTGATGAAAATGGTAAAGTGACTGCAAAAGCTGAAGGTAGTGCTATCATTACTATTTCATATCCAGAAGACGATTATTTCGAAGCATCTGCTGATAAAATTATAGAAGTATCTGTTGCTAAGAAAGTGGTTGATATTAATGCTGAGGATATTGTCATGAATTATGGTGACGTTAACACATTAACTGCAACTGTTACCTATGACAGCTCAACTGTTGAAGTTCCTGTCGCTATAAAAATTAATGATGAAAAAGAATATAATAATACTTCCATCGATGGTCAAATTACCATACTTAACTTAAAAACATGGAATGTAGGAAATTACACTATTAATCTTACTGTAAACACTAATCAATATAAAGGTAATAAGATTGTTAATGTAAAAGTTAATAAGGCTACTCCTGAGTTTACTGTTGAGGCTGTTGGTGTTGTTTATAATGAGTCTGGTGTTATTGCTCCGGTTATTGTTGTTGGTCCTGATAGTCCTGTGTTTGGTTATGTGAGTTGTGATGTTGGTGTTGTTGGTGTTGATGCTAGTGGTGTTGTGACTGGTGTTGGTGCTGGTGTTGCTAATGTTACTGTTATTTTGGCTGAGTCTGATAATTTTGTTGAGCTTAAGAAGAATGTTACTGTGACTGTTGCTAAGGCTACTCCTGATTTCACTGTCAAAGATATTGCAGTAAATGTCGGTGAAACTAAAGATATTGTAATTTCAGATATTGTTTCAGATGCAAATCCTATCTTTACTAATGTAAGTAATGATGATGCTATTGCTACTGTTTTAAATGGTGTCGTTAAAGGTGAAAGTGAAGGTGTGGTTAACATTACTGTTACTTTAGCTGAATCTGCTAATTATAATAGTTTATCTAAGAATTTCACTGTAACTGTTTCTAAAATAGCCACTGCTATTAGTATTGATAATCCAACTGCTGATTTAGTTGTTGGTGAGAAAAAGTCAACTGGCGCTTCTTTAGATCCGGCTGAAGCAGGTAATTTAACTTATAATTCTAGTGATGATTCTGTTGTTGTTGTTGAGAATGGTTTGATTGTTGCTAAAGGTGAAGGTTCTGCAGTTATTACTGTTTCATTTGATGGTAATGTTAAGTATGCTGCTGCTGTAAATAAAACCATTAATGTTAATGTAAAAGAAATAAGTAATGTAATATTTGTTTCTAATTCAACAGGTAGCGATACTTCTGGTGATGGATCTGAAAGTGCTCCTTATGCTACAATTACAGAAGCATTAAAACACGTAACTGATACTAGAAATGAAATTATTGTATTGGAAGGTTCATATGATACTACTTCTCCTTACCAAATCACTAAAGATGTTGCTATTGTTGGTAGGGGAGTTGTCTCTTTAACCGGAAATACTAAAGGCAAATTATTTGAAGTATATGGAAGTGTATTTAATTTATCAAATGTAATCATTGAAAACCTTAAAATCCATCAACCTACATCTGATTTAAGAGGTAATGGATTTGCTATCTGGTCATATGATACTAAAGCATCCGTAACAATTGATAACTGTACTTTCAAAAACAATACTGGAACAAGATCAGGTACTCAAGCTACCCGTATGATTGCTATTAATAATGGTGACTTAACTATTACTCACACTAATATTATAGATAATACTGCAACAAACTTAATTTTCGTTGATAAAGGAACCTGGATAATGAATTATAACAATATAGTTAATAATAATCCAGAAGCAAACTTATTGGTATCCGGTAAGAATTTAGCTGGTGGAAATGTTAACTATAACTTCTGGGGTACAGAAGAAAAACCTGATGTAGGAAATTCACCTGAATTAACTAATTGGGTTGTTGTTGATGCATCAATTAATAATGAAACTGTAAATGTTGAAAATAATTACACTTTAGCATTTGAATTCAAATCAACTACTGATGGAACTACTTTAACTGAGTTAAGTGATGTAATGCCTACTATCAGCTTTGATCTAACTTCCGATTTAGGAAATGCTTTAGGCAATTCAACCATTACAATGATTAACAATAAGGCTACTACCACTTACACTGCAACCAATGCAGGTAATGAAGTTATTAATGTTAGTTATGGTGATGTTGTAGCTGATTTAACCTTCAAAGTTCTTCCTAAAGGACCACTCTATATAATCACTCCTTCTCCTAACAGTACTGAGTACTTTGTTGGAAAAGATTGTATTATTGAGTTAACAGCTGAGTTTGATAATTTGGACTTCGATGCATATTCAGTTCTTGCTTTATATGTAAATGGTGTAAAAATAGATGATTTGGATGATTATCAATCATGGGATAAATCATTTACCGTTAACTTAAACGAGCTTGTTTACACTTTCGTTGCAGGACATAATTACACTGTTGTATTCCGTCCTAATGATTATTCATTGAAAGAAGCAGGTATTACTGTAGATGATTGTGTATTCAATGAATTGACCGTAATTGCAAAACAATATGTTATTGACACTAATTTAACTGTTAATCCGACTGAATTGGATTTAACTGTTGGTGATAATGCTACTATTGTTGCTAATGTTACTCCTGTTGCAGCAGGCCCTGCTAAATTTAGTTCAAGCAACAAGTCTGTTGTGACCGTTGATGCAAACGGTGTTGTAAAAGCAATTGGCGCAGGTAGTGCTGTAATTACTGTTACTGCCGGTGACGGTGTATATTACACCATTAATGAAACTAATGTTACTGTAACTGTAAGCAAAAAAACTACATCAATCATAGGTAATGATAAAGACGGAAAAGAAATGGATGTTGGTAAGACCACTTACTGGAATGTATTCTTAGATCCTAAAGAAGCAGGTAATTTAACATTTGACATTGCTGATTCTTCAATCATTAAAATTGAAAATGGTCAAATTACTAGTTTAAAAGCAGGTAATACTACTGTTAATGCTTCATTTGCAGGTAATGATGAATACGAAGCCGTATCATTAATTATTCCTGTAACCGTTAACATGGCTGATGTAACAATATATGTCAATCCTACAACTAAAGATATTGAAATTGGTGAAAACTACACTATTACTGCTTATGTAACTCCTTCATCTGCTGGTAATCCTACTTTCAAATCCAATAATGAATCTGTTGCAACTGTTGATGCTGACGGTAAAGTTACTGGTGTAAGTAAGGGTACTGCTATCATTACTGTTACTGCTGGTGATGGTGTAAACTACGCTAAAAAATCAGTAAATGTAACTATTAATGTTGAAGAGCCATGGGTAAATCCATACTACTATGTATCTACTCCAAATATTACTGAAATGACATATGTCATTGGTAAAGATGGTATTATTGCTGTTACTGCAGATTATAAATTAGGATGGATTGAAGCACTTGATGGTGAACCTATGTATGTTTACATTGACGGTACTCAAAACTATCAACGTGAACAAATTGATGGTGTAAAAGCAAATGCTACTTCATTTATCTTTAACTTAAAAGATTTATGGAATATTGAATTGGATGCAGGTATTCATGAAGTATTCTTCGGTCCGGATATCCAAAAATTAACTGTTGCACTTTACAATGGTGATAACTACACATTCACTAAAGTTACTGTAAATGTCACTGAAGAACCTGTAGTTATTAATACTACTATTACTGTTGATCCTGCTTCTTTAGAGTTGACTGTTGGTGATAATGCTACTATTAATGCTACTTTGACTCCTGCTGAGGCTGGTGTACCTGTATTCACTTCTAGTGATGATAGTGTTGTTAAGGTTGATGCTGATGGTAAGGTAACTGCTGTTGGTGCTGGTAATGCTACTATTACTGTTTCATTTGCTGGTAATGAGCAGTATGCTGCTGCTGAAAATGTTACTGTAAATGTTACTGTTAAAGAACAACCTGTTCCACCTAAAGAAAATGCAACTATTAGTATTGACGCTCCTGCAATCACTGAAGGTGAAAATGCTACTGTTACTGTAACTTTACCTGAAGATGCTACTGGTACTATTACTGTCGGTAATGAGGTTGCTGATGTTATAAATGGTACTGCTAGTGTTGTTTTAACTAATTTACCTGTTGGAAACAATACTGTTCCTGTTGTTTACTCTGGTGATGACAAGTATAACCCAATTGAAACTAGTGTTAATGTTACTGTGGATGAAAAACCTGTTCCTCCTAAGGAAAATCTAACAATCAGTGCAGTTGCTGATCCGATTATTGTTGGTGAGAATGCTACTATTGTTGTTAGTGGTTTGAAAGATGCTACTGGTAATGTTTCTGCTAAAGTTGGTAATGGAGTTTACATTGCTCCTATTATTGACGGTGTTGCTACTATTACTGTTCCTGGTTTAGTTGAAAATGCTACTGCAGATATCTC
>NZ_JAZRKF010000040.1:0-7339 GCF_045646205.1 Methanobrevibacter sp.
TGTTGGTGATTTGGTTAATGGTGCTAATGCTACTTTGGTGATTAAGACTTTGGTTAATATTAGTAATGCTACTGTTTTGAATGTTGCGACTGTTAATAGTAGTACTTATGATCCTAATGAGACTAATAACGAAGGTAACAACACTACAGATGTTAATCCAATTGGTGAATTATTAGTAGAAAAGATTACATTAACTCCTGTTGTCAATGTCGGCGGACAAGTTACATTTGAAATTGTCGTTCAAAATATCGGAGATATTGATTTAAATAATGTATACGTTATTGAATCTGAGTATGATGGTTTGGTATTTGACCATGCTTATGGTTTGGGTAATCATTGGATTGAATCAAATGAAAACGGTAAACATAAATGGACTTATAATGGTGTATTTGTTGTAAATAATGTTCATGGTTTCTTTGTTGTATTCAATACTACTAAAGAAGGTAACTTCACCAATGTAGTTGTTGCTGGAGGTAAGAATACAGAAAATAAAACTACCAACAATACAACTACAGTTGTTAATCCAGAATTTACCGTAGAAAAGATTTCTTTAAATCCAGTTGTTCATTTGAATAACTTAACAACCTTTGAAATTGTTATTAAAAATGTTGGTAAAACCCCATTAACTGGCGTATTTATCGAAGAGACAAATTATGATAGTTTAACTTATTATTCATTCATTGATACAAAAGAATGGACTTACACATTTGATGTTAAACCTAAATGGGAATTAATTAAATCTTTACAACCAAATGAAGTTGCTACATTAAGAGTAATATTTAATGCAACTAAGGTAGGTAATTGGACTAACTTAGTTACTGCAGGTGCTAATGGTACTGAAAATAAAACGGCTAATAACAATACTACAGTTTATGTTGAAGAACCTCCTGTTGTTCCTGAAGGTAACAACTCTAACATAACTATTGAAAAAATCGCTTTAGAAAAAGTTATTTTTGTAGGTAGTCAAGTTACATTTGAAATTGTTGTTCACAATACTGGTGATAGAAAATTAAATAACATTACAGTTTATGAGAAATTCACTGAAGGCTTAGTATTTGACCACATTATTGATGCATCCAGTTCATGGATTAATAATAATGATTTAAGCTTCACTCTTAACCGTGAACTTTTAATAGGCGAAACTGTTAAATTCTACATTGTATTCAATGCAACAAAAGTTGGATCTTTAACCAATGTTGTTACTGTAACTTCCAATGAAACTGAAAATAAAACATCCAATGATACAATTAAAGTCGTTGAACCTAAATTTGATGTAAATAAAGTCGCTTTAAACAAAACTGTTATAACTGGTCAGCAAGTTACATTTGAAATTGTTGTTCACAATACTGGTGAAGTTGCAATAAATAACTTAACAGTTTATGAATCTGCATTTGATGGTTTAACTTATGATTCATGGTTAGATAATACTGGGTTATGGATTAAAAATAATGATTTAAGCTGGACTTTGAGTTCAAGTTTATTGGCTGGCGAATATCTTGGTTTCCTTGTTGTATTTAATACTACTGAAGCAGGTAATTTCACAAATGTTATCGTAGCTAAATCCGATGAAGTTCCTAATAAAACTTCTAATGATTCCGTAAAAGTTTTAAAACCTGAATTAAAAGTCAAAAAAGTAACTGTTAATCAAACTGTAGTTGCAGGTCAGCAAGTTACATTTGAAATCATTGTAGAAAATATTGGAGAGACTGAGTTAAACGACGTTATTGTTCGTGAATTAGAATTCAATGGTTTAACCTATGCTGGATGGTATGATAATACTGGTCTATGGATTAAAAATAATGATTTAAGCTGGACTTTAAGTTCAAAATTAGCTTTAAAAGAAACTGCAAGTTTCTTCGTTGTCTTCAATACAACAGATGTGGGTAATTTCACTAATGTTGTTGTAGCTAAGAGTAATAATACCAATGATACTTATGCAAACAATACTACAAGTGTAATAGGCGCTGATTTATCTATTGAGAAATTGGTCAGCAATTCCAGTCCTAATTTAGGTGATGTCATTGAATGGACTATTATTGTTACAAATAATGGGCCTGCAGATTCAAAAGGTGTTTATGTGATTGATAAGTTACCTGCTGGTTTGCTTTATCAGTCTGATGATTCTCAGGGTAAGTATAATCCTGTTAATGGTCGTTGGGATGTTGGTGATTTGGCTAACGGTGCCAATGCTACTTTAGTAATTAAGACTTTAGTAAACATTACTAATTCAAGTATTGTTAATGTGGCTACTGTTAATAGCAGTACTTATGATCCTAATGAGACTAATAATGTGGGTAATAATACTACTGATGTTAATCCTGCTGCTGATTTAGTTGTTGAGAAATTTGTAAGTAATTCCAGTCCTAATTTCGGTGATGTTATTGAGTGGACTATTGTTGTTACTAATAACGGTCCAGATGCTTCTAAAGGAGTTTATGTGATTGATAAGTTGCCTAGTGGTTTGGTTTATCAGTCTGATGATTCAGAGGGTATGTATAATCCAACTACTGGTCGTTGGGATGTTGGTGATTTGGCTAACGGAGCCACTGCAAAATTAATCATTAAAACTTTAGTAAACATTACTAATTCAAGTATTGTTAATGTGGCTACTGTTAATGGCAGTACTTATGATCCTAATGAGACTAATAATGTGGGTAATAATACTACTGATGTTAATCCTGCTGCTGATTTGGCTGTTAAGAAATTTGTAAGTAATTCCAGTCCTAATTTCGGTGATGTTATTGAGTGGACTATTGTTGTTGTTAATAACGGTCCTGATGCTGCCAAAGATGTTTATGTCAGTGATAAGCTACCTGTAGGGCTGGTTTATCAGTCTGATGATTCTCAGGGTAAGTATAATCCTACTAGTGGCCGTTGGGATGTTGGTGATTTGGCTAACGGAGCTACTGCAAAATTAGTCATCAAAACTTTAGTAAACATTTCCAGTGCATTTATTATCAATACAGCTACTGTTAATAGTACTACATTTGACCCTAATGAATCTAACAATAATGCTTATAATACTACTGATGTTAATCCTGTTGCTGACTTATCTATTATAAAGATTGTAAGCAATTCCAGTCCTAATTTCGGTGATGTTATCGAATGGACTATTATTGTTACTAATAAAGGTCCTGATGGTGCATATAATGTTAGTGTGATTGATAAATTGCCTAACGGCTTGGTTTATCAGTCAGATGATTCTTATGGTAGGTATAATCCGGGTACTGGTGTTTGGACTGTTGGTGTTTTGCCTAATGGAGCAACTCAAAAATTGGTCATTAAAACTTTAGTAAATATTGCAAACTCAACTATTGTAAACGTTGCTACCGTTAATAGCAGTACTTTCGATCCGAATAAAGATAATAACAATGCAAACAATACTACTAACGTCAAACCTGCAGCTGACTTGATTATTTCAAAAGTTGTAGTTAATATTAGTGGTGATAATGTCACTTGGGGCATTGCTGTTAAGAATTTAGGTCCGGACACTGCAATTAATGCCAGAGTTATTGACGTTTTACCTAAAGCATTGCAATTTGTTTCATATAATGCAAGCAAAGGTGCATATGATGCAATGACTGGAGTATGGTCCATTGGTGATTTGGCTAATGGTGAAGAAGCAGTCATTTTAATTGAAACGGTTGTTTTAGGCACTGGTGTAATTACCAATGAGGCAAGAGTTGAAAGTGATACATACGATCCTAACATGACAAACAACTATGATTATGATGGTGTTGTTGTGGAAGATGTTCCGGATGTAGAACCTGTCAACCCTCCTGAAGTAGTTAATGAGCTTCCAGCTACAGGTAATCCATTAATAATGGTTTTACTTGCATTAATCGCATTGGGAACCGCTGCATTAAGAAGAAGAAAATAAACATTTAACGGGAAATTTAATTTCCCTCTCTTTTTTATTTTTTTGATGTGTATTATAAAATTGCAATAACTATTTTTTATTAATAGCTTATTTTATTTTAACATATACTATAATTATTTTAGTACTTATTAATTGACTATTGGAATAAATAATCGTAAATTTGATTTAAGTGATAGTAATTTCATTTGTAGATATGGGTATGAAATTGAAAATAGGTGTTGGTTATCAGTGTTTGTTTTAATTTTGATTAATTTTTCACCTGATTAAAAAATCATGATTATTAATTTACAACATCTATTTTTTGAAAATAAATTATATGACTGCTTTTGAGTGTAAGCACCTGCTTGCATCTTTAAAATGTTTATAACGATTTAAATAATCTTAATTTTTATTTTACAATATTTTTTACAATATATATTTTGAAAATTTAATATTTTAATTCGTAAAATAGCTATATTAGGCATTAAAATCAAATTTAACCCCCGATTTCGACATTTTTTTCAATATATTATAGATTTTTTTTCCAAGATTTTTTTTGTTTTGTTTGATAATATACAAACAAAAATTTGTATTGTTGGAACCTATTTTATATAACAAAGTTATAATTTTAAGATGTCTATTTTTTTAAAATTTTCTAAACAGTCAGATAAAAAAAATATCAAATAGATACTGACTGATTAATTTTTTAAAAATTTATGGTTAAAATGTATACCTTTATATATGATGAAAATTTTAAATAATTTTAGTTACTGATTTAGATAGCTATTTTTAAGGAAAAAATTATTGTACGAATATCGACTTTGGTGATTTTATGATAAAAAAATTCATGATGATTATAATATTAACATTATTCTTGATCTCTGCAGTTTCTGCAAGTGATGTTGATGATGTAGTTAGTATTGATAATTCTGAAATTCAAATCCAGGAATCAGACGAAGTCGATCAACTTGATTTTGAGGAGTTCGAAGTAGATGATGTTGTTGAAAATGACGTTGTCAGTGAGGAGGAATTAACTCCAATTTATAATCAAGAGTATGATAATTCTTATATAATTAACGACCTTGAAAATTTAAATGAAATTGAACATTTTTGTATTGAAGTTTTGAAAAATGAAATTTTAAACAGTAATGCAGATTTGGATTTTGAGTCTAATTTATTTAAATTCGAAGATATTGATAAATTTAAGATATTGACTCATGATGATATTATATTTTACAATGATTATTGTCATATCTTGACGCATGTTGTTGATAAAAATATTATTATATCATGTGATAAATTACATACAAAATTTGCTTTTTCCATAGATAATTTAATTGTGGGCAGTGAGAAAGCTTTTACATATGCAATTTTCAATCCTAATTTTTCAAATTTTTACTTACTTTCATTTTCTACTTTTCAAACATTTTCTGATTTTGTGCAAATTTTTATGAATATTAATTATTTTGAGTTATCCTTTTTTCCGAGTAAAACAATCGAATGAATAAAAAAGACAAAAATTTTAAATATTTTATTAATTGAAGAACAAAAATGTATTAAATTATTAATTTGACATATCAGGTGATATTTAAGTTAAAAAGAAAATTTTATATTTAAAAATGGTGTAATTATGAACAAAAGATTTTTTATATACATATTATTCATGCTAGTCGTTTTATCTGCCGCATTTGGTGCAGTTAGCGCTAGCGCTAATATAACTGAACCTGCACTTTCAAGTGTTGGAGAAAGTTATGCTATCGGAGATGATGCTTTAAGCTTATCATATGAAGAAAATATTAAAGACAATAGTGAATTAAGTTTGTCAAACGAGGCAAGTATTGATGATAATGATGAAATTTTAGGTTTATCAATTGATGAAAGTTTTGAAGATTATAATGGAACTTTAAGTTTATCAAATATCCAAGAAAATGATATTTTAGGATATTGGGAAACTGTAACTACAAAAGCTAAAGGGGCAGATTATGTTCCGATGTCTAATGGATTTACAGCTTTTTGTGCAGATAGAACAGGTACTTTTCCAAAATCTGATACTCCATATTATACTGTACATGTAAATACATTGAAGCACGATTACAGAACAAATGAACGTGTTGATAATAAACTAAGATTGGCTGTAATCTATTATGCAGATAATCCTGAATTCCAGGAAAAAGTAGTTATTCCTCGAGTTGGATTAGGTTCTTTCTCATATACCCAACATTTAATATGGTATTTATCTCGTTATGATGACTCACCTTATTATATGGGTGATTTAGATAAATATCCAAAATTAAAAAATGCCTATTATGATATTATTAACAGACACAATAATGGGGAATGGATTAATGAGGAAAAAATGACTTATAATGATGGGACTTATGAAACAACCTATGAGTTTTTAGCTTTTAATTCACAAAGTACCTATCAAAAATTGTTCGGGTATAAAAAAACCGTAAAGGAAATTCCTCAAATCCCTAAAGTTCCTGGAATGGATGTTACTAAAAAATCCTTAACTCCTAATGTTAAAGCAGGCGAACAGACCAAGTTCCAAATCACTGTTCGAAATACTGGAGAAGTTGATTTGAATAATGTTTTCGTAAAGGAAAATATGCCTGCTGATTTGGAGTATGCTGATTATACCAACAAAAATCTTTGGAAGAAATCCGGAGACTTCTTCTATTACAACAATGTTTTAAAAGTTGGAGAAACAGCTAGTTTCACAATCATATTCAATACTAACAAAACAGGTAGCTTTACCAATTGTGTAGTCGCAGGATCAGATAAAACTAATAATAAGACTACCGAAAATAAGACTAATGTATATAAGCCAGCTATGGAAGTTACCAAGAAGTCTTTGACTCCTAGTGTTTTGGTTGGGGAGCAGACTTTGTTCTTGATTACTGTTACTAATACTGGTGATGTTGCTTTGGGTAATGTCTTTGTTGAAGAGGATATGCCTGAAGGTTTGATTTATGATAGTTTCACTGGTAATAAATGGAGTAAGAATGGTAATTTATTTAAATATAATGGTGTTTTAGCTGTTGGTCAGTCTGCTAGCTTTACTATTGCGTTCAACACTTCTGTGACTGGTAAATTTATTAACTGTGTTGTAGCGGGATCTGATAAGACTGAGAATAAGACCACTGAAAACACTACTACCGTAAAAAAACCGGCAATGGATGTTACTAAGAAGTCTTTGACTCCTAATGTTATGGTTGGGGAGCAGACTTTGTTCTTGATTACTGTTACTAATACCGGTGACGTTGATTTGGGTAATGTCTTTGTTGAAGAGGATATGCCTGAAGGTTTGATTTATGATAGTTTCACTGGTGATAAGTGGAGTAAGAATGGTAATTTATTTAATTATAATGGTGTTTTAGCTGTTGGTCAGTCTGCAAGTTTCACTATTGCGTTTAATACTACTGTTAATGGTACTTTTGTTAATTGTGTTGTTGCTGGTTCTAATGGAACTGAAAATAA
>NZ_JAZRKF010000041.1:0-4548 GCF_045646205.1 Methanobrevibacter sp.
TAAACAACATGATTCCATTTGCAGGAATTGTGGTTGCAATATTAATATTCATATTTGGTCATATAGCAAACTTCGCTTTCCAAGTATTAGGTGCATTTATTAACGCTTTACGTCTTAACTATGTAGAATTCTTCTCTCAATTCTTCATGGAAGGTAAAGGTAAATTTGAAGCTTTCAAAGCAAAAAGGACATTTACAAAACTTAAAAATTAAAAATTTTTCATTTATATCTTAAATTAAATTAAAAAATCAATATTATTTCAAAGGTGAATAAATATGGTAGAAATTGCTTTAGGTACTGCTTTAGCAGCTATTGGTGCTGGAGTAGCAATTGGTTTTGCCGGATTAGGTTCCGGTTTAGGTCAAGGTATGGCAGCTGCTGGTTCTGTAGGAGCAGTTGCAGAAGACAATGACATGTTTGCAAGAGGTATTATTTTCTCTGCATTGCCAGAAACTCAGGCTATTTACGGTTTCTTGGTTGCAATCTTATTATTAGTTTTCTCCGGATTATTAGGTGGAGGACAAGGATTACCTACCGAAGCAGGTATTGTAGCTATCGGTGTAGGTGCATCCATCGGTTTCGCTGGTTTAGGTTCCGGTATGGGACAAGGTATGGCAGCAGCATCCTCTGTCGGTGCTATCGTAGAAGACAATGATATGTTTGCTCGTGGTATTATTTTCTCTGCATTACCAGAGACTCAGGCTATTTACGGTTTCTTGATTGCTATTTTACTTATGGTATTCGGTGGAATCTTAGGTTAAGGAGGCAATTTATATGAGCTCAGGCACAAGTAAAATTGTTGAAAGCATTATGTCTGTAGCCCAAGAGAAAGCTGATGGAATCATTCAAGATGCTAATGCAGAAGTTTCACAGATAAACGCAAAAGCTGAAAAAACTGCTGAAGTTGAAAAGACAAAAATTTTAGAAAATGGTAAAAAACAATCTGATATGAGATATCAGCAAATTATCTCTGAAGCTAAGATGAATGCTCGTAGAGCAGAATTAGGCGCTAAAGAAGAAGTTATCGAAGCAGCTTTTGATAAAGCTACTGAAGAATTAAAAAGCATTGCTTCTTCCGGCGGCGATGAATATGATGATTCATTAAGTAAAATGATTAAGGAAGCTGTTGATGAACTAGGTAGTAAAGATTTAATTCTTCAATTAAATGAAGCTGATACAAATAAATTTAAAAGTCAACTTGATTCATCTTCTACTTTCCAAATTGACGATGTTACCTTTGAATTAGGAGAACCTATCGATACTATTGGTGGAGCTGTTGTCAAAACCAAAAGTGGAGATATTGAAGTCAATAATACTATTGAATCTAGATTAGAAAGATTTAAAAGCGTTTTACGTAGTGAAGTTGCAAATGTATTATTTAAATAATTAGGAGGGAGAAATTATGGCAGATGAACTTGCATCATTAATAACATCCATTGGATTTACACAAGAGTCATTCATTGTCTTTTGTATCCTAGCTGTTATTGTAATAGGTGCTGTAGTTGTAATCATTACATCTAGACCAATATTGGATATTTATCCTTATCTCAATCCTAGTTCAAGAGTAAGAGCTAGAAAAGGAAGACTTTTCAACGAAAAACAAATTTCAGAAATTGTTGAAACAAACAATGTCGAAGAAGTGGAAAACTATCTTAAAGGCGTTCCTGAATACGCTGACGTATTAGATGATTATCCTCTTGATAAAGCATTGGATATTCAACGTGCTGATACTTATGATTTTATTGCAAGAATCGCTCCTAAGGAAGTAAAAGACCCATTTGTTGTAATGGCTAAAAAGACCGATATTAACAACATTAAAAGTCTTATAACTGCTAAGGAAGTAGGATTATCTGCAGATGAAACTAAAGAATTATTAATTCCTTCCGGATCATTATACAAAGAGTTAAGTTCTTTAGCTGAAACAGACAATGTTACTGATATTATCACAAGTTTAGACGGCACTGAATATGCTACTGCATTAGAAGACGCTCTTCCTGAATATGAAGAGAAAAAAATGACTCTTCCATTAGAATCTGCTTTAGATAAATATTACTTAGGCAATTTATTACGTTCTTCTGACGTTCCTGCTGATGAAAACAGACAAATTGTTTATTCCTATGTAGGAACTCAAGTTGATGTTGATAACCTTAAATTAATCTTAAGAGCTAAAGAAGACGGTTTAAATTATGATGACATTTCAAGATATATTTTAACCGACGGTTATCAATTACGTGAATGGAAACTTAAAGATTTAATGGATTCTCCTGATGTTACTAACGTAATTTCCGGTTTAGAAGGTACAAAGTACTCAGAAGCTTTAACTAGTGTTGTTCCACAGTACAACGAAACTGGTTCCGTTGCTGTGTTTGAAAGAGCATTAGACGTGTATGCCAATGAGCATGCAAAATCATTAGCTTCCAAAAAACCGTTAGGTGTTGGTCCAATTATTGGTTATTTAAGTCAAAAAGAAGCTGAAATTAAGAATTTAAAAATTATTGCAAGAGCAAAAAGAGAAGCGGATTTCCCTAATTCTAAAATCATGGAGATGTTAATATGAGTTCTGTTGCTATTATAGGTGATATAGATACTGTATCTGGATTTAGACTTGGTGGAGTTAAAAAAGCAGAAGTTGTTAATACTGCTGAAGAAGCTATTGCTGCTTTTGATAAATTTTTAGATGATGAAATTTCTATTATCATTATAACTCAAGTATTAGCTAATGAAATTAGAGAACATATTAATAGGAAAATTGGTTCTGATGTATTACCAATGATAATTGAAATACCTGATAAGGATGGGTCCTCCGAAGGATCATCTGATCAAATGAACGATCTTATTAAAAGAGTTATTGGGGTAGAGATGGTTAAATGATTATTGAAGGAAAAATTATTAAAATTGCTGGGCCTGTTATTGTCGCAGATGGTATGAGAGGAGCCCAGATGCTTGAGATGGTTAGGGTAGGTGAACAGAAGCTTATCGGAGAGATCATTGAGTTAGAAGGTGACACCGCAACTATCCAAGTATATGAAGAAACAGCCGGTATTCAACCGGGTGAAGTAGTAGAATGTACAGGAGGTCCTTTGTCTGTAGAACTCGGTCCTGGTGTAATGAGTTCTATTTTTGACGGTATTCAAAGACCTTTAAGAATTATTAGAGATGAATCTGGAGACTTCATTGCAAGAGGTATTGATGTAGACTCTATTAACAAAGAGAAAAAATGGGAATTCAAACCTGTTGCTAAAGTTGGAGACAAAGTAGTTGGTGGAGACGTTCTTGGTGAAGTACAAGAAACTACCGCTGTATTACACAAAATCTTAGTTCCTCCAACAATGGAAGGTGAAGTAACCAGCATTGCTTCCGAAGGAGAATATACTGTACTCGAAGACATTGCAGAAATTAATGGCGAAGCTGTTCAAATGCTTCAGAAATGGCCGGTTAAAAGAAGCCGTCCTTATGTCAGAAAATTAGACCCTGATATTCCATTAGTAACTGGTCAAAGAGCACAAGATACTTTCTTCTCCGTAGCTAAAGGAGGAGCAGCAGCTATTCCAGGTCCTTTCGGATCAGGTAAAACTGTTACTCAGCAGCAATTAGCTAAATGGGCAGACGCAGATATCGTTGTCTACATCGGATGTGGAGAACGTGGTAACGAAATGACTGAGGTACTTACAGAGTTCCCATTCCTTGACGACCCTAAAACTGGTAACCCATTAATGGACAGAACTGTTCTTATTGCAAACACTTCCAACATGCCGGTAGCAGCTCGTGAAGCATGTGTATACACCGGTATTACTATTGCTGAATACTACCGTGACCAAGGTTACGACGTAGCGCTCATGGCAGATTCAACCTCAAGATGGGCTGAAGCTATGAGGGAGATTTCAGGAAGGTTAGAAGAAATGCCTGGGGAAGAAGGTTACCCAGCATACTTAGCATCAAGATTAGCACAGTTCTATGAAAGAGCAGGAAGAGTAGAAACTATCGGTACAGAATCTGAAGTTGCATCCATTTCCGTAGTTGGTGCAGTATCACCTCCTGGTGGGGACTTATCTGAACCTGTTACACAAAACACATTACGTATCTGTAAAGTGTTCTGGGCATTAGATGCATCTCTTGCAGATAAACGTCACTTCCCTTCAATTGACTGGTTACAAAGTTATTCCTTATACGTAGACAGTATTGAAGGCTGGTGGGCTGACAATGTAGCTGCTGACTGGAGAGCTACTCGTGATAAAGCTATGGGTCTTTTACAAAAAGAATCAGAACTTCAAGAAATTGTACAATTAGTAGGTCCTGATGCTTTACCTGAAACTGACCAAGCTACTTTAGAAACCACCCGTATGCTAAGAGAAGATTTCTTACAACAAAATGCATTTGATGATGTTGACACATATTGTGCACCTGAAAAACAATATAAAATGCTTAAAACAATTCTTTTATTCTATAAAGAATCTTTAGCAGCAGTTGAAAGAGGTGTTCCTATTGCAAACATCGTTGCATTACCTGTTAAAGAAGAAATCGGTAAAATGAAATAAATTCCACAAGAGG
>NZ_JAZRKF010000042.1:0-5731 GCF_045646205.1 Methanobrevibacter sp.
TATTAAAAAATATGAAAGATACGAAAAAAGAAAATCAAAAATCAATGTTCACAAACCAGATTGTTTAAGTGTGAATGTTGGTGATTCTGTAAAAGTTGCAGAATGCAGACCATTAAGTAAAACTAAACATTTTGTTTTAGTTGAGGTTAAAGGAGAGTAAATAATATGAAACCATTAACATCTAGTGTATCTAAAGCATTACCAATTGGAGCAAGACTCCAATGTGTTGACAACACTGGTGCACGTGAAATCGAAATTATTTCCGTAAAAGGATTTAAAGGTGTAAGAAGGAGATTAGACGTTGCTGGTGTTGGAGATTTAGTTGTTGCTTCTGTTAAAAAAGGAACTGCTGACATGAGAAGAGAAATTGTTAATGCAGTAGTTATCAGACAAAAAAAGGAATATAGACGTGCTGATGGTCTTCGTGTTAAATTTGAAGATAATGCGGCTGTTATTATTACTCCTGAAGGAATATTAAAAGGGTCTGAAATCAGAGGACCTGTTGCTAAAGAAGCAGCTGACAGATGGCCTAGTGTAGGTAGTGCAGCAAATATTTTAGTATAGGTGAAAAAATGTCAAAACAACCAAGAAAACAAAGAAAAGCTCTTTATAATGCTCCTGCTCATGCACGTGGTAAACACTTAAGCGCTACTTTAAGTAAAGACTTAAGAGCAGATTTAGGTAAAAGATCTTTACCATTAAGAACAGGCGATAAAGTTAGAGTTCTCCGTGGAGATTTCAAAGGACATGAAGGAGAAGTTCTTGATGTTGATTACGGTTCTTACAAAGTAACCATCGAAGAAGTTACTTTATCAAAACCAGACGGAACTGCAGTTTTCCTTCCAGTCGATCCATCTAACTTAATGATTATTGATGCTAATACAAAAGACGATAGAAGAATAAAAAATAGAGGAGATAATTAAAATGGCTAAAATGGGATCTAGAAAACATCTTAAAAGATACAAAGCACCTAAAACTTGGCCTATTCATCCTAAAGAAGATACCTGGACAGTTAAACCTTCCGCAGGTTCTCACGCTATTGTTGATGCAATCCCATTAACTTTAGTTATCAGAGATATTTTAAAATTAGCTGATAATTCTAGAGAAGCTAAAAGGATTATTAACTCAGGTAACGTTTTAGTAGATGGCAGAGTTGTTAAAGATTATAAATTCCCAGTAGGATTCCAAGATATTGTTGAAATTCCAAAAACTGGTGAAACTTATAGAGTTCTTTTAGATACTAAAGGAAGATTACAATTACACCCAATTGATGAAAATGATTCAAAATTAAGTAAAATTGTAGATAAAACTACCATTAAAGGTGGAAAAACTCAATTAAACTTACACGATGGTAAAAATATCATCCTTGAAGAAAATGATTACAATGTTGGAGATGTAATTGATTTAAAAGTACCTGAACAAGAAATCAAAGAAGTTTATCCTTTAGAAATCGGTGTTACCGTTCTTGTTACTGGTGGTAAACACACCGGTGAATTAGGTACTGTAAGTGAAATTATTGAAAATAAATCATCAAACCCAAACACTATTATTATTCAAAATAGTGCTAAAGATGAATTTTTAACTTTAAAAGATTATGCATTTGTAGTTGGTAGCGATGCTCCAGCAATTTCTTTATTGGAGGTTAATAAATGAACCCAATGAATGAAGTTAGAATTGAAAAAGCTACTGTCAGCATTGGTGTAGGAGAAGCAGGTGAAAAATTATCCCGTGCTATCACACTTTTAGAAGAAATGTTTGATCAAACCCCTGTTAAAACTTACTCAACAGTAACTAACCCAGAATGGGGTATTAGAAAACGTCAACCAATCGCATGTAAATTAACTTTACGTGGAGAAAAAGCTGACAAAGCTATTGATATGGTTTTAGAAGGAATCAGCAGAAACATTAAACCTACTCAATTTGATGCTCAAGGAAACCTTTCCTTCGGTATTAAAGAACACATTGATATTCCTGGAATGAAATATAATCCGGATATCGGTATTTTCGGTATGAATGTTTCAATTACTTTTGAAAAACCTGGTTATAGAATAGCCAGAAGAAAAATTCAACAAAAGAAAGTTCCTCAAAAACATAGAATTACTAAAGAAGAAACTATGAAATTCATGGAAGAAAACTTTAATGTTAATTATGTAACTGAGATAGGTGATTAGTTTGCCAAGAAAATATGGAAAAGCATCAAAAAAATGTGCTCGTTGCGGTGACCACTCTGCTATGATTAGTAGATATGGATTAAATTTGTGCAGACAATGTTTTAGGGAAATTGCTCCTAAAATTGGATTTAAAAAATATAATTAAGGTGTTATGATATGAGTCTTATGGATCCTCTTGCAGATGCTTTAACAAATATTAGAAATAACGAATTACAAGTAAATGATTCTTGTGTTATTTCCCCAGCATCCAAATTAATTGGAGAAGTTTTAAGCACAATGCAAAAAGAGAATTATATTGGTAACTTTGAATACATCGATGACAACAGAGCAGGTAAATTCACTGTAGAATTATTAGGTAACATTAACAAATGTGGTGTTATCAAACCTCGTCACGCTGTAAAAAAAGATGAATTTGAGAAATTTGAAAAAAGATATTTGCCAGCAAAGAACTTTGGTATCTTAATCGTCACAACTCCTGAAGGAATTATGACTCACTATGAGGCTAAGGAAAGAGGAATTGGTGGACGTTTGTTGGCTTACATGTATTAGGTGATAAAATGGTAGTAGCTGCAGCTATAAGGGAAGAAATTGCAATCCCTGAAGGCGTCGAAGTTATAATTGAAAATAATGAGGTCACTGTAAAAGGACCTAATGGAGAAGACTCCAGAAAATTTACTTATCCTAATGTAAGTATTAAAAATGATGAAAACAATGTTGTATTAGAAACAGCATTTCCTAAAAAGAAAGATAAAGCAATGATTGGAACCACCAGGGCACACATCAACAATATGATTACTGGTGTAACCGATGGTTTTGAATACCACATGAAAATCGTATTTGCTCACTTTCCAATGACTGTAAAAGTTGAAAAAGATATCGTAACTATAGATAATTTCCTCGGGGAAAGACACCCAAGAACTGCTAAAATCGTAGGTAGTGCTAAAGTAGCAGTAAAAGGTGATGAGGTAACAATTACCGGTATCAATAAGGAACATGTTGGTCAGACCATGGCTAACTTAGAACAAGCAACTAAAATTAAAGGAAGAGATCCTAGAGTATTCCAAGACGGAATATACTTAACTAGCAAAGAATAATTGGTGATTATCATGGCTAATAAAAGATTTAAAAGACAAGAATATGCTCGTTATAAAAAACTTGGAATAAAATGGAGACGCCCTAGAGGTAAAACTAGTAAAATGAGAAGATATGAAGCAGGAAAACCTGATATGCCTGCTATTGGATACAGAACCCCTAGAGCTATTAGGAACTTACATCCTTCCGGATATAATGATGTTCTTGTTAACAATATGAAAGAATTAGAAGCTTTAAACCCAGAAACTGATGCTGCAAGAATCAGTGCTTCTATTGGTAAAAGGAAAAAACTCATGATGTTAGATAAAGCATCTGAGTTAGGAATTAAAGTTTTAAATAAAAACATTTAAATATGAATTTATGTTTATAGGTTATGTCAGTTCAGGGGCTTTTATAGAATTGGTTTAACCATTAAAGATAAAAATTAAGGGAGTTTAGATAATTTATCTAAATTTATCAGCTATGCTGAATTATGGAGGATTATATATATGAATCTTACAACTCAAAAAAGATTAGCTGCAAGCATCCTTAAAGTAGGGCTTAATCGTGTATGGATAGACCCAGAAAGAATCGAAGAAGTATCCATGGCGATTACAAGAGAAGGTGTTAAACAGTTAATTAATGATGGAGCTATTAAAGCGAAACCTCAAAAAGGTATTAGTAGCTACAGATCTAAAAAAATCGCAGAACAAAAAGCAAAAGGAAAAAGAAAAGGTGCAGGTAGTAGAAAAGGTGCTAAAAAAGCTCGTACTCCTAAGAAAAAACAATGGATGACTACAATCAGAGCTTTAAGAAAAGACCTTAAAGAAATGCGTGAAGAAGAAATCATTGATGCAACCACCTACCGTAAATTATACAAAATGGCAAAAGGTGGAGCATTCAGAAGTAAATCTTACATGAGAAACTACGCACGTGACCATGACTTAATTAAAGGAGATGAGTAAACATGGCACATGGATCAAATTACAAAGTAGCATTTAGAAGAAGAAGAGAAGGAAAAACCGATTACGGTGCTAGAATCAAGTTAATAGATTACGAAAAATCTCGTTTAGTTGTTAGAGTTTCTAACGCTCAAGCTACTGTTCAAATTGTTGATTATGCTCCTGAAGGAGATATCACTGTTGCATCAGCTGTTGGTAAACAATTAGCTAACTACGGTTACTTAGGTAATACCGGTAACATCACTGGTGTTTATTTAACAGGTTACCTCTGTGCTAAAAGAGCATTAGCTGCTGGTGTAGAATATGCAATTTTAGATATTGGTTTAAGATCTCCAATTAAAGGTTCTAAAATATTTGCAGCTCTCAAAGGTGCTGTTGACGCAGGTTTAGAAGTTCCTCACGGTGATTTCATTTTCCCTGAAGATGAACGTATCAGAGGAGAACACATTGCAAATTATGCTGAATCTTTAGATGACGACGAAAAAGCTAAAAAATTCTCAAAGTATTTAGAAAGAGGTTTAGAACCTACAGACTTACCTGAAAACTTTGATGAAACTATTAAGAAGATTGATGAGGCAGAGGAATAACTATGAGTTTTAATATTGATGAATGGGAACCTAAAACTAAAATGGGTAGATTAGTTAAAGATGGAACCATTACTGACATCGATGAAATCTTTGAAAAAGGTCTTCCAATTATGGAGTTAGAAATAGTTGATGCCTTGATCCCAGATTTAGAAGAAGAAGTAATGGATGTTAACTTAGTTCAAAGGATGCATAAATCTGGTAGAAAAGTTAATTTCAGAGTAATTGTTGCTGTAGGTAACAAAGATGGATATGTCGGATTAGGCCAGGGTAAGGCTAAAGAAGTCGGCCCAGCTATTAGAAAAGCTGTTGATAATGCTAAATATAATATTATCAAAGTAAGAAGAGGCTGTGGTGACTGGGGTTGTGTTTGTGGAAGAGAACACACCGTACCATTCAAAGTACAAGGTAAAACCAGTAGTGTTAGTGTAGATTTAATGCCTGCACCTGCAGGAGTAGGTTTAGTAATCGGTGATGTTGGTAAAACAATTTTAAAACTTGCTGGTATTCACGATGTATGGTCTCAATCTTTTGGTCAAACTCAAACTACAGTTAACTTTGCTAATGCAGTATTTGATGCTTTAAAAGAGTTAAGTAAAGTTAAAGCTAGTGCAGAAGACCTCAAGAAAATGGGAGTTAATTACTAAATGGTGATACTATGTTTTTAGTTATTAGAGTTAGAGGAACTACTGGTGTTATTCAAAATATTGCTGACACCTTAGATATGTTAAGACTTAACAGAATTAGTCATGCAGTATTAGTAGAAGAAAATCCTAGTTATGAAGGTATGCTTCAAAAAGCTAAGGATTACATCACCTGGGGTGAAGTTGATGCTGAATTTGTCGCAGCCATGATTGCAAAAAGAGGCAGAATCCCTGGCAATGACAAAGTCACTGATGAATATGTGGCTGAAAATTCAGATTACGAAAATATTGCTGAATTG
>NZ_JAZRKF010000043.1:0-24767 GCF_045646205.1 Methanobrevibacter sp.
TTGCACACAAAAAATTCTTAATTATGATTATATGGAGGACTATTAATGGTTCGTGCTTATTCAAGAAGAGAATATATTAGAAAAATACCAAACAACAGAATTGTTCAATATGATATGGGAAACTTATCAGAAGATTTCCCAGTAAGAGTATCCTTAGCAGTTAAAAAACCAGCTCAAATTAGACATAATGCTTTAGAAGCAGCTCGTATTGCTTCTAACAGATACATGCAAAGATCTGCTGGTAGATTAGGATACCACTTAAAATTAAGAGTATACCCTCACAACATCGTAAGAGAAAACCCTATGGCTACCGGAGCAGGTGCGGACAGGGTACAAAGCGGTATGAGAAATGCTTTCGGTAAAGCAATTAGTGTAGAAGCTTTAGTAAAAACCAATCAAAAGATCATGTCTATTGATGTAAACCCTAAAAACTTCCAAGACGCTAAAACCGCTTTAAAAAGAGCAGGTATGAAAATGCCTGTATCTTGCAGAATTGTTGTTGAAAAAGGTGCAGAATTAGTTAAATAAGTCTTTGGCTTATTGATTAATTCTAGATTTTTCATTCAACTTTTATTTTTAATTTCATTCAAAATTAAGAAACAATCTTAAAATATATTTATTTGGACTTTAATTTAATATCCAAAACGTCATTATCATTCAATTATTGAAAATTGATTAAGGACTATTGTTTAAAAAGGAGCAGAACAATGTATGTTAAAAAATTTGAAGATTTAAGTAAAGATGATTTAGGTATTGCTGGTGGAAAAGGTGCTAATTTAGGTGAATTAACCCAAGCAGGCATTCCAGTCCCTCCAGGATTTGTTGTAACCTCTAAAACTTATGATAAGTTTATGAGAGATACTGGAATTTTTAGTAAGGTTATGGATATTTTAGACCAAGTAGATATTAATAACACTAAAGAGCTTCAAGAAGCAGCTGAAGAAATTAAAGGAATTATTATCGAAACTCCTATTCCTGATGGTATTTCCACTTACATTACTGAAGCTTACAACCAATTATCCGAAAGAGTTGGAGAAGAAGATGGCGCTGATGTAGCTATTCGTTCTTCCGCAACTGCTGAAGACTTGCCAGAAGCTTCATTTGCAGGTCAACAAGACACTTTCTTACACGTTCAAGGTTTGGATAATGTAATTGAATATGTAAGAAAATGTTGGCCTTCCTTATTTGAAGCAAGAGCTATTTTCTACAGAGAAGAAAACAACTTCGAACACTCTCAAGTTTACATTGCAGTAGTTGTTCAACAAATGGTCGATTCCGATAAGGCAGGTGTAATGTTTACTGTAAACCCATCTACTGGTGAAAACATTGCTTTAATCGAAGGATCTTGGGGACTTGGTGAATCTGTAGTAAGCGGATCTGTAACCCCTGACAACTATGCTGTAGATAAAGAAACTAACGAAGTCTTAAATGTTACCATTAGTGATAAGAAAACCATGTTCACTAATGAAGAAGGCGGAACATCCATTCAAGTTGACGTTCCTGAAGAGTTAAGAAACGAAAGAGTCTTATCCGACGCAGAATTAATTGAGCTTGTTGAAATGGCTAAAAGAGTGGAAGGTCATTACGGCAAACCTCAAGACACTGAATGGGCATTCCATGATGGCAGCTTATTCTTATTGCAATCCAGACCAATCACTACCTTAGGCGATTCTAAAAAAGGAGATGCTGAAGAGGAAGAAGTGGACTTAGAAGTTTTAATCAGAGGTCTTGGTGCAAGTCCAGGTTTAGCATCTGGTACTGTTAAAGTTATCTTAAGCCTTGATGAGCTTGATAAGGTTCAAGATGGAGACGTAATGGTTACCACTATGACCACTCCTGACATGGTTCCTGCTATGAAAAGAGCTACCGGTATTGTAACCGATGAAGGTGGAGTAACCTGTCACGCTTCAATCATTTCCCGTGAATTAGGTATTCCTTGTGTTGTAGGAACCGGAAACGCTACCAAAACCTTAAAAGAAGATACTGGTGTTACCTTAGACGGTAAAAAAGGTTTAGTATTTGAAGGTATCAAAGAAGTTGCCGAAGAAGCTCCTGCAGCTCAGGCAGTAGCTGCTGAAGCACCAATCCTAACTGTAACTGAAGTTAAAGCTAATGTAAGTATGCCTGAAGCAGCAGAAAGAGCTGCAGCAACCGGTGCAGACGGTGTAGGTCTTTTAAGAACCGAACACTTGATGTTAACCGCAGGTATTCACCCTGGAAAATTCATCGCTGACGGAAAAGAAGATGAATTGATTGATACAATCGCTGATAACGTTCAAATTGTAGCTGACGCATTCTATCCAAAACCAGTATGGTACAGAACCCTTGATGCACCTACAGATGAATTCATCACCCTTGAAGGTGGAGAAAACGAACCTCGTGAACATAACCCAATGCTCGGTTGGAGAGGAATCAGAAGAGAACTCGACCAGCCTGAAATCCTTAAATGTGAATTCAAAGCCATTAAAAAATTACACGAAAAAGGATACACAAACATTGGTATCATGATTCCATTATCACAGTCTCCTGCTGAACTCGTTAAGGCTAAGGAGTTATGTGCTGAAGTAGGATTCATACCACACAAAGACGTTGACTTCGGTATGATGGTGGAAATCCCTGCAGCTGCAATCATAATTGACGAGTACTTAAAAATCGGTGTTGACTTTGTAAGTTTAGGAACCAACGATTTAACCCAATACACTCTTGCAGTTGACAGAAACAACGAATTCGTTGCAAAACACTACACTGAAGAACACCCTGCAGTAATGAAACTGATTGAAAGAACAATCAGAAAATGTGCTGAAGCAGGTGTTACATGCAGTATCTGCGGTCAGGCAGGCAGTGTACCGCACATTGTTGAAAAACTCGTTAAATTTGGAATTACCTCAGTCAGTTCCAATGCAGACGCAATAGCTGAAGTCAGAAAAACTGTAGCTAGAGCTGAACAGAAAATTATTTTAGAAGCTGCCCGTAAGCGTCTAGAATAAATTTTTTCTTTTTTTCTTTTTTTTAATATTTTAACGTTAATAGATGATTTTATGAATGATTTACCAATAGATGAAGAAGAAATTTTAAAGGAATTGGATTCAATTCAAAGTGAAGATTTAAAATACTCAAGCGGCCGTATTCTAGGCTCAATGTGTACTGAAGCACATCCATTTGCAAAGAAAGTCTATACAAAGTTTCTTGACAGCAACCTGGGAGACCCTGGTCTATTTAAAGGAACAAAGGCCACTGAAGAGAAAACTATTCAAATCATTGGTAGATTACTGAATCTGGATAATGCCTACGGTAATATCGTAACTGGAGGAACAGAAGCAAACATCATGGCCGTAAGGGCTGCAAGAAACCATGCAAGGAAATATAAGGGCATTAAAGAAGGTGAAATTATACTTCCCCGCTCAGCTCATTTTTCATTTAAAAAGGCAGCAGACATGATGAATCTGAAAATTGTGGAAGCCGATCTGGACGATAACTATAAAATCGATGTGGATTCAATTAAAAGGAAAATCTCAGATAAGACTGTCGCAATCGTTGCAATTGCAGGAACAACTGAACTGGGACTGATAGATCCGATTGAAGAGATATCAAAAATAGCTCATGAAAACAATATTTTCTTCCATGTTGATGCGGCATTCGGAGGATTTTCAATACCGTTTCTGAAAAATATCGGATTTGAATATCCTGAATTTGATTTTAAACTGGAAGGTGTTTCATCAATAACGGTCGATCCCCATAAGATGGGTCTTGCACCTATTCCTGCAGGCGGAATAATATTCAGAAAAAAGGAATACCTTGAAGTGATGGCCGTTGACTCACCGTATTTAACTGTAAAGACACAGTCAACAATCGTCGGGACACGTCTCGGCGCTTCAACCGTTGCAACATACGCTCTTTTAAAGTATTTCGGAAAATCAGGTTATTCAAAAATGGCTAAGGGACTGATGGAAAACACTTACTTTTTAAGGGACTCCCTGAAAGAAATAGGTTATGAAGTAATAGTTGAACCGGAACTTAACATTGTGGCATTCAACCACCCTGAAAAAAGCCCTGAAAAATTATCTGAAGAATTGGAAAAAATAAATGGGTGGAAAGTTTCAGTTGCAAACTGTCCTAAGGCAATAAGAATTGTCCTCATGAACCATGTAACCAAAACTCACTTGAAAGAATTTTTAAATGATTTGAAGAGTCTTTATTAAATTTCCTCAACATACATCAAAGGATAGTTTAACTCTTCAATATACTCTATTCTGATTACCGCTCTAACATCATCGACCAGCGTGTGAATCCTCACGTCAAGCATATCGCCTGAAAGTGAAATGTAGTCGAATTCGGTGTTGTCGGTCAAATTGATTTTAACCTCAACGTCCTCAATGGCAGGCTGAAGCTTGAATGACTCCTCGATTGTGCGTTCAAGGCCTTCCTTTGTCTGGGCATTGACCGGTGTTCCAACAAACTGGTGAAACAGTGCGCCCATGCTGATTCCCCCTTCAAATATTGCACGTTCACGGGGAGTTATGTTTGAAAAGTACTTTTCATTAACGTCCATTCAGATTCCTCCGTTCAAAAAGATAATTTTATCATAGATTACCTGCGAAGATATCGGATTGAAACAGAAATAAAAGAGGATTGCAGATATTATCAAAACGGTAGCAAGAATATATGGTCTTGCGTCTTTCGGATAGATAAATGCGATTGCCAGACCGATAATTAAAAATGCTGCGCTTATAATCCATGCGTATGAAGCTTTCGGATTGTCATGGACTATCTTTTCATTTATTCCGCTGACATTGCTCTGTTCACCTTCAATAATCAGTCTGTTTGCGGTTGAACCGATAGGATCACATGTAATAAGCATAATATGATTTCCGCTTTCATTCAAATTCAGCTTATAAGTTGCAGGCACAATCTTTTGGTCTGTAACGGTATAGTTGACCTCACCGATTTCAGGCCATTCAAGAGTGATTATGTCTCCGTTTGCAAGTTCATTAAGCCTTAGGAAGGGTGAGCCCTGAAGGGTCCTGTGTCCAAAGAGAACTACGTCACCATGAGTCGGGGTTGATGACCTTTCATCAGTCATTACACCTAAAGACAGGCTTTCATTATTGATTTTCTCGTTGATTCCTACTTTCTCAACAATTACTACAGGAGACGTGATGTTCTTTTGGGTCACGTTTTTGTGAGAAAAGTAATTTACCTCTCCTGCGGCATATAAACCTATTATTATAATACAAATGATAACAATAGCTGTTGAAATAATTGATTTATTCATGGTATCATTTTTGTTTATATAACTAATATAACTTTTCTATCCTGAATATGTTGATGTGATTTCACCGGCCATCCATGAAGGTGCCTTTGTTGTTGGAATCGTCAGAACAATACTGTCCATGTTTGTTATGATGAAACTGACCTTGTCCTGCGGCACTTCAAGCAGAAGCATATATTCAGCATCCAGATCGCCTAAATTGATTTGCCGTTCATAGTTTGAAAGCTTAACTCCGTAACTGTTGAGCATGTCTACTGTTGTCTTTTCATCATAGCCCTGAATAATGGCTCCCTTAAGCATTTCAAGAACGTTTGAGGAAAATGTCTGTGAGTTTTCATTGGGATTCGTGTCATTTCCATGAACAATCGTATTTCCTTTCGTATATTCTGACTCGATCTCTCCGTTGTCCTCATATCTCATGATGGATAAAACCGTGCATCCGCTGACGTCGGCTTCGCTTTTATTCAAATCACCAGAATCATTGAAAAACGTGTCATTGTTGTTTTTATAGATATCTACGATGCTTCCGACGTTTACTAGTCCTGCTCCTGCCTGAAGGCGTGAAACGAGTATCGGAACGGAAACTGTATTCGGCTTTTCAAATGTCACCTCACAGAGCTTGTGGGCATCATTTCCGTTTACAAACTCTATTGCTTCTGAAGCGGGCATTACAATGTTTCTTGAGTTGTTTTCATAAACCTGCATTGTCCGGTTGAACTGGTCGGTGTTTCTGTGTATTGCATTAATGTGAAACTTCTTCCAGTCTGCTGTTGCCTGCTTTTCAACGTTAATGGATTCGACGTCATAGAGGTTTTTGGCATCATTGATTTCGCCTTCAATTGTAAATACTGATCCTGCATCGGCCATCGGGCCCTTGTAAAGGCCATGAAGTTCATTTAGCTTTGCGGTTTTTGCCCCGTTCAGCTCCTGCTGTGCAGGTTCATAAATGATGAAGTAGTAGGCTGAAATGATAAGGGTCAGGACGATTATTGTCATGATGATTTTTCCGATCTTTCTTTTTTTCTCATCATTAACGCCATGCTTTCCTTTATCCTTAAACAATGAACCTAATTTTTCATTGAATTTTTCAATGGGAGTCAATTCCTCTTTTTCTTTCAGTTTCGGTCTTGGTATTTCTTTATTCTTTAAGTCATCCAGTTCACCAAATCCTTTGGGATAGAGTGGATTATTTTCCTTTTTCATAATAAACCCTCACTAACTTTTTTAAAATCAAAGTGTTTGAAAACACAACACTTGGGAAAGTTTTTTAAAAAGTTTTTTTAAAAATTTCTAAAAAGCTTTAATATTACTATTAACATCTTCATTATTAAGTTTAACTTATATAAAAGATTATAATTACTTATTTATTAAAATTTAAATGTAATGAGGTTATTTTCATTAAAATAAGAATTTTTTAACAGGTAAAAAATATTGCCTTGTGGGGTAAAAATTGACTTCAAAAATAAATTCTTTTTGATTAAAGACAAAATATATATAATAATTTAAAGTAATTTAATATTGTTAGACCTTAATTAATAGTGCCTTATTTCAGCGATAATTTTAAAGCTAATTTGGGGTTTTTAATTAATTTAACTATTAATTAAATGTATTTGAAACTTATATTAATGGAATTGTGAGTAGTTAAATGATAGAAGATAATATACGTATGCTTAGACAGGCGGCACGAATAAATCAGGACGATAAGTCAATCGATGATGATATTTGGTGCATAATTGCAGGCAACGTCGATTTAATCGACGACATAGCCTATAAGGCTATAGCCTCCAAGAATACTGTAAAAATTCTATTTCGTGAACATGTTTCATTAAGTGAAGGCAAACTATCCAAAAAATTTGATTTCATAATGTTATACGGCAATTCAAGACGAATCGAGGAATTCGGAAGAATCAGCCTTTCAAGGGGCGGGGCATACATTAAAGTTTCCCACTTCTACATTAATGAAGGGTCAAAATTGATGGTGTTTGTCGCTCCCGATGACGTGGTAAGGGACTCTGTCTCCACCATAGAAAAATTAAGAATTCCATTTGCGATTTTACAGGAATCACAGACTACGGGATTCATTAATGTGGAAATTAATGATGATGTTAAACTGCCGGGTTTCATTAAGTCCGCTTTAAAACCATTTTACAATGCAAATGAGGTTGTTCTGTCAACAATACTCATTTCAGTGGAAAATGATGAAGACGTTGAAAAGGTTCAAAGTATTGCTACATCTAATAAAATATTTGTTATAGATTTTAAAGATATTATAACGGAGGATTAGTCATGAATATTTTCGGAAATGATGAGGAAGAACAAGAAATTGTCGATACCAGAGTTATTAGTAATAGTTTAGGGATAGATTTAGGAACTTTAAATACTGTTATAGCTAAACCGTCAGGTGACAAATTTGATTTATACCAAATTCCATCTGTAGTTGCAGTTAAAAAAGACGATCCAAGTGAAGTTTTAGCTGTCGGTGAAGAAGCTAAAAAAATGCTGGGAAGAACTCCTGAAGATATTCTTGCAGTAAGACCACTTAAAAAAGGTGTAATTGAAAACGTTGTACAGGCACAGGCTTTACTCATTAAAGCAATGCAGATTGGTATCAATGAAGGAGAAAGTGTTGGAAGAATCGTTATTGGTATTCCTGGTGATGCATCTGAAGTAGAAAAAAATGCTGCCGAAGAAATCGGAAGAAAAGCAGGTGCACAAAATATTCTTGTAATCAGTGAAGGTCTCGCAGCAGCTATCGGTGCTGGTCTTCCTATAGCTGAACCGAACGGTACAATGGTTGTTGATATCGGAGCAGGTTCAACTGATATTGTAATCATTTCTCTTGGAGGTATTAATGATATCGAAACCGTAAGATGCGGTGGAGATGACATCGACAATAAAATAGTAGAGCTCGTAGCAGAAAAATACGATGTAGCAATTGGTATTCATGATGCAGAATCTGCAAAAATGGAAGTTGGTATGGTCCACTGTTCCGAACAGCTTGAAAACTTAAGCGTTGAAGTAATCGGAAAATCCCTGGAAACCAACAGACCTAAAAAAGTGGTAATCGACTCCATGCTTGTAGCAGACGCAGTTGAACCGTTCATGCAAGACATTGTTGACGGTTTAAACGTGATTTTAGAAAGATTATCTCCGGAATTAATGATGGGTGTTTACAACAACGCCGTTGCAGTTGGAGGAAGCTCAAGACTCAGAGGTATCAAAGAAAGAATTTTCGATGAAATCGGCATTCCAATTGAAATCTCAGACGATCCAATGACCGTTGTTGCAAAAGGAACTGCTATCGTTGCAGCAGAACCACTTGCATTAGAACCGGAAGTACGTTTAAGAGCTATGAAATAATTTTAATTAATTATTTCCTTTTTTTACTTTTTTTGATAAATATGAATATTTTAGGCATTGATGAGGCAGGACGAGGTTCTGTTTTAGGCCCGCTTGTTATTGCCGGCGTTGTTATTGACAAACGAAAACAAGCTGTTTTAGATAATATGGGCGTTAAGGACTCAAAAAAATTAACCCCAAAAAGAAGAGAAGTCCTATCACGCAAGCTCAAGAAAATGTTTGACTATGACACGGTGATATACTCCGCCCAGGACATTGACGAGCTTCGTGCAAAGGGTGTTAATTTAAATGAAATCGAGCGCAAGGGAATGCAGGAACTTTTGGAAAAGCTTGATTTTGACAAGGCCATCGTCGATGCAGTTGACGTCAAGCCCGAAAGGTTCGAGGACAGGCTTCAAAGGGCAACAGGATGTGACGTTACCGCCGAACACAAGGCGGATGACAAATACATTGAAGTAAGTGCAGCTTCAATTATTGCAAAGCAAACCAGAGATGAAGCTATAGCTGAAATCAACAAATATTTTGAAGATGTTGGAGGAATCGGTTCAGGCTATCCCTCTGATCCCACAACCAAAAAATTCCTCTCAAACTATACGTACAATGAAATGCCGGGTTTTGTTCGAAAATCCTGGTCAACAGTTGCAAAACTGAAAGATGTTCAGACAACTTTAATCTGATTTTTTTAATTAATTTCTTAATTTTTATTTTATTGTATTTAATTCATTTTTAATCTATTTTTTATAAAAATTTTTTGCTGATAATAAAATATATAATCATGATTTTATAATATAATAATTATTTATAAAATCATATTTTGGAGGTAATTTCTTGAAATATTTTAGTGCAGATATTGATTTAAATGAAGTAATTATAGTAAATCAAGAATTTGATTATTTATTTGAAGTAAATACTGATTATTATCAGGAACAAATAAATAAAATCAATTCTGATTTTATCAATGATTTGGCAAAAGCTTTGATTAGCCAATACCGTTTAAAATATTACTCTACATTCAATAATTTAATTAAAAATAATGATGTAGATCGGGAGGAATATGATTTTTATAATATGAAGTTTTTTGATGTTTTTTTAGAAAATACAAAGAATAACATTCGTGTTTTCAATGAAAAAGATTTAAAAATATTAAATTCAATAATTAATATTTCTAATATTTTTTTGAAAAATGCTATAGATCAAAATGATTTTGAATCATTGTTGAATTCATTTTATAAGTTAAAAGATAAATTAGAATCTAATAAATTTATTTTGAATGATAATAGATCTATTACTGTTGATTATATTGAAGAAAATAATTTGTTTGGAGAAAAAATTTTATCATTGAATTTAAGGTGATATTAATGAAAATTAAAAATTTTGATGTCATTACTACCAAGTTAAATATGTTTAATTTCCCAGAATGTAATGAAAATAGATATATTTTAATTAAATTTGGTTCTAATATTGATATTCTATCTCCAAACGGCGCTGAACAGAGAATAATATTGACTTATAATATTAAATCTAACGATTTACCGTTTCACGTCATGTGGGAGTGTAGAATTACATTAACTTTTGATGAACAATTGGAAAAGGAAATTACAAAAGAAGAATTTTTAACATATTCTGATGTAATTGATGTAATTGATAAGCAAATAGATAATGTATCTAGTTTAGCTAATGTGGATTTACCTTTATTTTCAAAACAAATCAATGATTAACATGATATTTAATTTTAAACAAATAACAAACCAAAATTCAATTCATGATGATGAATCTATTAAATATTTCTCTAATTTAGCATTCAATTCTAAAGAAAATATATTGCTAGATATTATTGTTGATACATTACAACTGGATAATGAAGAAAATAGACGTCAATACCTATTTGAAATTAAAGAATATTATCATAATAAAGGAGTTGTATTCGACGATATTGAGTTTGAGCGTCAGGTGGATAATTTTTTAAGTAAAAATATTGGAAATGTAAAAGGAGCATTTTTGGAAGTATTAATTTACAAATTAATTCAAAGTTATTGTAATCATGATGGATTATACAAAGAATGTATAATATCAAATAACAATAATCATCCGTACGATATTGTGACTATTATTAATGATATAGCTCATTTGATTGATATTAAATTTTCTTGTCATCATTTAAAAAAAATCCATTTGGATTATTTGCTTGAATATGTTAATGAAAACAATTTCAAATCTTATTTACTTTCATTAGATTCTTTTTCAAAAATTAATGATAAATTGCATTATATTCAGTATGAAAATAATATTTCGGATAATGATTTTCATTTCATCACGACTAATATTACATTCATTTCAAATAATGATATTTATGATGCTATAATGAATCAAAACTGTTTGATGAATTAATAGATTGTATATAAATCGATTTTTCAATATTGGGAAAGAACATTGAATAAATAAAAAGAATTTTTATTTTTTTATTTCAATTTATGTTATGGGAAATAATAACTGTTGTGAAATAAATTAATCGAATTAAAAAAGCAAATTAAAATTTAGAATGAGTTAACACAATTTTGTTAATTATTCATTATTTTTTCTTATATAATTTTCAAAATAGCTATTTTTAAGTATATGAAAAAATATATTAATCTTATAAATGATTATTTTAATATAACTTAAATGAGGATAAATATGATTATCGAGTATATCACGCCATTTTTCGATGGAGTAATGGACCTTTTTACCCAAGGAGGACTTATAACTTATATAATTCTATTCATAGGTATTTACGGTCTTATTATAGCTCTAAGAAAGATTGCATATCTAAGAAAAATTAGTCGTGTTGATACCACTGAAATTTTTGGTGTCGTAACCGCTTCTATGGAAAGGGGCGGAGCCGTTGAGGCTTTAAAACAGATCAACCGATTTAAAAATCCTGTATCCCGTATTATTTCTGAAACTTTAAAGATAGGTTATAAAAACAAGACAGAAGTTGAAGAAAGTATGGAACAGATTTTCATTGTTGAAGTCGCTAAAATGACTAAAGGTTTAAGCACTATCAAAACTATTACTGAACTCGCTCCTTTTATCGGATTAATCGGTACCGTTATCGGTATCTGGATGACATTCAAGTCATTAGGTGTTAATCCTAATTCAGCTGCAATGGCTGAAGGTATTTATGTAGCGCTTACCACTACAATCATGGGTCTTCTTGTCGTTATTATTCTTTTACCGATTTACACTTACATCCAAGGACTTATTGAAGTGGAAATGGATAAGATTGAACTTGCTACAAAAATGACCAACTGGGGATTCGCTGTGGTAAAAGTGAGAGTTGAAGCTAATGTTGAATGTGCTGTTGCGGCACTTCAGGAAGCTGAGGGCGTTGTCAATACAAGATTGATTTCAGACCCTTATGCGAATATCAAGGTTTCGTTTAAACCGAGTATGTTGGACAAAAGTATTTCCAACATTATTTTAGAGAAATGTAATGTGAATGCAGAAATTACCGAGAGTAAATTAAGACAATAAGTGGTTAATATGGCAATTGACGTTAAATCATATAAAAAGAGGTTTTTGCATGACCAGAAACCGAACATCAATCTTGTTCCATTTATTGATATTTTATTTACAATAATGATTTTTCTAGTCGTTACCAGTAATTTTTCAGCTGTCGACTCACCGATGGACGCTACAGACAGTGGCGCTACAGGTAAGCCGAACGTAACTGACACATCAGGTAACGCTGAGTATTATATTGTGCCTGTTGCCAATCTGCACAAGGTGACCGTTAACGGTGTCGACAGATCAGATGCCATTGCAAACAGTGCTATCGGAGTTCAGGCGCGAGTTATGGATGAGGGGCAAGTATCGATTAGGCCGGGAGAGATTGTTATCGTTACTCCTGATGGCATTAGTCCGGATAAAGCTGTTCAACGTCCAAAAACCTAATTTAGGAGAGATTGTATGTATACTGGGAGGATATTATCAGTTGGAATGAATAGTGATGGAAAGCCATTTGCTGCATACAGGGTATCAAGCAGGTCATTTCCAAACAGGCAATGTCAGGGATTCGATACCAGAGCGGCTGTTGTTCCAAAAGAAGGTTTTGAAAAGGATATTTATAAAAATACCTATATCGCATATAACAGTCTTCAGATTGTTGGCGATACTGCAATCATATCAAACGGTTCTCATACCGACGTGATTGCTGATAAAATCGCTTTGGGAATGAACATTAAAGATGCATTGGCATATTCATTGCTTACAATGGATTATGAAAAGGATGATTATAATACTCCAAGAATTGCCGGTGTTGTAACGTCTTCAGATAAAGAGGATGAATACCAGTGTTTCATTGGAATAGTCAGTGATAAAAAATTGCTGGTTGAAGAGGTGCCTTATGGAGAAGCGGCATTCATATCAACATACGGAAGTCAGGTACCTGACCCTGTTGATTTTGATGCAAAAACTTCAGGTGATGCCGCCAAGTTTATTTTTGATGAGGGCACTTTTGCCGAATATGAAAAACCGGTAACTTCTTGTGCTACTGTTTTTGATGGAGAATGGACAATAGATGTCTATAATCCATAATTTTTTTATTTTTTTAAGATGATACTATGGAAATTAAGTTAATGGGCTTAAAGGGTATTCCTTTAGTTAAAGCGGGAGATGACATTGGTCAGATTATTAAAGAGGCTGTTTTAAAATCAGATTATGATTTGAATGATGGTGACATTATATTAATCGCCGAGACATTGATTTCAAAGGCTGAAGGCAACATTATCAAACTGGATGATATTGAGCCGTCCGATGAGGCAATTGAAATAGCTCAAATCTGTAAAAAGGATTCAAAACTTGTGGAAGCAATTTTACAAAATTCAAATGAGGTTGTAAGGGTCGGTCCCAAATTCATAATTACGGAAACCAAACATGGTTTTGTCACTGCAAACGCAGCAATTGACGAATCCAATGTTGAAGACGGTCTTGCAACTCCGGTTCCTGAAAATCCCGATGAATCTGCAAGAAATATCAGGGAATTTTTGGAATCCGAATTCAAAAAAGATCTGGCGGTTATAGTAACCGACACTCAGGGCAGAGCTTTCAGATTCGGTGCCATCGGAACTGCAATAGGATGCAGCGGCATTTCCCCGTTATGGACTAGGGTCGGTGAAAAGGACCTCTATGGCCGTGAACTTGAAACCACCGAAATTGCAACTGCAGATGAACTGGCAAGTGCCGCCTCACTCATTATGGGTCAGGCTGACGAAGGCCTTCCGGTTGTAATAGTTTCAGGATTCAGCGCTTTTACGCAGCTTAGGGATAAAGATTCCAGCATTAAGCCATTGCTTATGCCAAAAGAATTTGATGTATTCAGGAAATAGATATTATGATTACTGTTTTATCCGGAGGCACAGGTACTCCAAAACTACTTCAGGGAATAAAGGAGATTGTTGATGATAAGGATTTATCCATTATTGTCAACACTTTGGAAAACGATTACTTTTCAGGTGTTTACGTATCAGCAGACATCGATACCGTCCTATACACCATGGCTGACATGATAAATGACGAGACATGGTACGGCGTTAAAAACGATACATTCACTACCAATGAAAGGCTTGCCGAATTGTCATCTCCGGAGCTTTTAAGAATCGGGGATATCGACAGGGCAACCAAAATACAGAAAACCATGCTGATGCAGGATCATACACTTGAGGAAAGCGTTGACATTCAAAGAAGACATATGGGAATTCAAGCCAAAATCATTCCGATGAGCAATGAAAACTCAGACATCAAAATTGTCACAGACATCGGGGACTTGGAATTTCATGACTTTTTAATAAAGCACGCCTCAGAGCCGCAAGTCTTGGACGTTGTATTTTCAGACGTTTCACCTGCAGAGGGTGTAATCGATGCAATCAAAAAATCCGATGCGGTAATAATCGGACCTTCAAATCCGGTCACATCAATACTTCCAATAATTTCACTTGAAGGTGTAAAAGAGGCTTTAAAAGATACCTGTGTAATTGCAGTTTCTCCAATAATCGGAAACGATTCAGTTTCAGGACCGGCATCCAAGTTTATGAATGCTTTGGGAATTGAAGTGTCCTCCTTAGGAGTTGCAGAATTGTATAAGGATTTCTTGGATGTTATGGTAATTGACAATAAAGATGAAAATTTAAAAGATAATTTAGGCGAAATTATTAATAAAGTAATAATTACAAATACTATTATGAATAGTCTAGATGCCAAAATTAATTTAGCCGAAATAATTTTAGATGGCATCCTACAATGAAGGCGGTAATGTAATGATACAAATGACGTTGATACAAATTGATAATTATGGTCCTTGGACTGTTACTCCAAGACCTCGTACAGAATCAGATTTACAGATGTTACAGGCAAGTTTATTTGCAGACTTAAACAACCACTTCGGTAATAAGAAGGGTTTGGTTTTCTTTACAAGATTTGACAATTTGCTTGCCATTTCAAATGGTTTGGATGAAGAAGACCATTTAAGAATTCAAAGATCAATCAGAAACAGATACCCGATTACAATAAGTATGGGTGTGGGTGCAGCAGAAACTCCTCACGAAGCTCAAAGATTAGCTACAATAGCTCTTCAAAAAGAAGGGGGAGCACAGTCATCTCAGAGAAAAGAGATTTTAGCTATTGACAGTCTGGTTTCAGAAGAGGACAGTTTCGTTCAGGCAGCACACATTGACATCAACAGTGTAACCGAAACCCTAACTGATATTGAATCTGCTTTTGATACAAGTTTCATGGTTAACAAGGCTCAGCACTATCTGATGACCAAACTGATTAAAAAAGGAGCATTGTTGTTCTTCATCGGCGGAGATAACTTCATGTCTCCATGTAACGGATTAAGCGAAGAGGAAATCAAAGAAATTTTGGTTGAAATCGATGAGGAAATCGGAATCGGACTTAAAGCTGGTATCGGAAGAGGCAAAAATGCAGAAGATGCAGCTTACATGGCAGATATCGGTCTTGAAGAAATCCGTGACCGTGACAACGAACCTTGGACTTGGGTCATCGAAAAAGAATACTGAGGGGGTTTTTTAAATAAAAGTAGTTGCACCAATGGCCGGAATAACTGGTGCCGAATTTTTAAACAGGGTTATTCCATACGGATTTGATGTAGTTACTTTAGGCGGATATAGTCTGGATGAAAAGACTGTTGAAGCGTCTTTAAAAATAATCGAAAGGGGAAGAAAGGAATTTCACTTTGAGCTTGATGAAATCATTCCCCATATGGAAAATGAAGTAAATCTGATTAAAAAAGCCCATCCGGAAGTGCGCGTAAGTGCAAATGTACGATCAACAACTCCCGAACCGATAATTGAAGCTTCCCAAATTAAAAATTTAGATATCATAGAAATAAACTGTCATTGCCGTCAGGAAGAAATAGTCAATATCGGCTGCGGTCAGGAGATGTTAAAAAGGCCCGATTTATATGACTACATCTCTCAAATTGTTGATAATTCAAAAAGCGAAGTGTCTGTAAAGATTCGCGCTAATGTCGAGGGAATAGACACTCTTGAAGTTGCAAAAACAATCGAGGATGCAGGTGCCGATTATTTGCATCTCGATGCGATGGACCCGAAGGTTTTTGATGCCGACTGGAAATTGCTTGAGAAGGTATGTAAAAATACAGGCATTAAAGTCATCGGCAACAATTCAATAGATTCTTCAGAAAAAATAAGAAAAATGTACCGGTGTGGTGTTTTTGGCTTTTCAATAGCCCGTGCGGTAATTTCTGGAACTTTAAATTTTGACATTTCTAATTTTTAAATCAAAACTATTATTAACTCTCAAGATTATATTTAATAATAATATACAATAGGTGATGTTCAATGAATTTTATAACTCTTAAAAACATTACAAAATCTTTTAATGATGTGGATGTTTTAAAGGATATTAACTTAACTATAGATGAAGGGGAGACTTTAGGTATTTTAGGACGTAGTGGAAGTGGAAAATCCGTTTTAATCAACATGCTTAGAGGAACAAAAGATTATAAGCCAAATTCTGGTAAAATCTTATTGAATGTTGCAGTATGTCCTAACTGTTTGACTATCGAACCGCCTTCCCATGATGGAGAAAAATGTAGTTGCGGCTGTGAATTGGCTGTTCAGGAAGTCGATTTCTTTAACTGTGATAGAAAATTATTTTCAGCTATTAAAAGAAGAATTTCAATCATGTTACAACGTAACTTTGCATTATATGACGAAGAAACCGTTATTGAAAACGTTATGAGAGCAATGAGTGACGATATAGAATATGAAGATGCTCTCTACAAATCCTTGGAATTATTGGAAATGGTTCAGATGAACCATCGTATTACTCACATCGCTCGTGATTTAAGTGGTGGGGAAAAGCAGAGGGTTGTACTTGCAAGACAGCTTGCAAAAAATCCTATGACCTTTTTGGCGGATGAGCCGACAGGTACCCTTGACCCACAAACTGCAGTAAAGCTTCACAACACTTTAAAAGAAGGTGTTAAGGAAGAAGGAATCACGATGCTTATCACTTCTCACTGGCCGGAAGTCATGACAGAACTTGCTGATAAGGTAATCTGGCTTGAAGACGGTCAAATCAAAGAAGAAGGCGACCCGGAAACTGTTGTAAACAACTTTATGGAAACCGTACCTGTTCCGGAAAAACCTGAAATTCCTGAATTCGGTGAACCTGAAGTTGTATTGGAAGACGTTAAAAAACATTACTATTCCATTGAAAGAGGAGTTATCAAAGCAGTTGACGGCGTTACATTAACCATTAATAAGGAAGAAATCTTCGGTATAGTGGGTTTAAGCGGTTCAGGTAAAACCACCACAACAAGAATGTTAATGGGATTAACCGATCCGAGCAGCGGTAAAATCGAAATCAGGCTTGGTGAAGATGAATGGGTTGACATGACAAAAGTGGGTCCTCTCAACCGTGGGCGTATCATGCCGTATATCGGATTATTGCACCAGGAATACTCACTTTATCCTCACAGAACCATTTTAGGTAATCTGACCGACGCTATCAGTTTGGAACTGCCTGCTGAGTTCGGTAAAATCAAAGCTATCCATGCATTAACTACCGTAGGATTCAGCGATACTACTGCCAATGGTATTTTGGATAAATATCCTGATGAGTTAAGTGTGGGAGAAAAGCACAGGGTAGCTCTTGCACAGGTTTTGATTAAGGAACCTAATCTTATCGTATTGGATGAACCTACAGGTACAATGGATCCTGTTACCCGTGTAGTTGTTACAGATTCAATCTTGAAAGCACGTACAGAACTGGAACAAACTTTCATTATCATTTCTCACGATATGGACTTTGTTTTAGATGTCTGTGACAGAGCTGCTTTAATGAGAGGAGGAAAATTACTGGATATCGGTACTCCTGAAGATATAGTTCAGCAACTCACACCAGACGAAAAAGAAGATATGCTTAAAAGAGAAGGATAATTCTCTTTTATTCATTTAATATTTTTTTTATTTCCCGCCAGTTCGGGCAATTCTTATCCATCAGCATTTTAAATTTTTTTGAATGATTGAACTCAATTAAGTGGCAGAGTTCATGAATCAGAACGTATTTTGTACATATTTTAGGCTTTTTGGCCAGATTCAAATTAAGTGTAATGACCTTATTCTGTTTGCAGTTTCCCCAGTTCTTCATTTTACGGATTTTAATTTCAGCAGGTTTTTTGCCGACTGTTGCCGTGCATTCATCATAGATTTCAGCAATTTCTCTTTGAAGTTCCATTCTATAGAAATCTTCCAGCGTCTTTTGTCTTGCTTTCATTTTGCTTCTTTTGGAAACCGGAAGATAAAGAATATCGTCTTTTACAAAGGCTGTTTTGATATTGTTTGCTATTAACTGCATACTATATTCCTTGCCCCAAAGATAATGATTTTCACCGTTGACATATTTTAGCGCAGGAAGATATTTCTTTTCACCTATTTCTTTTTGTTTAGCTAAAATCCAGTCCATCCTGGATTCGACAAACTCAATAATCTTATCGTCACTTACAAAGTACGGTGCAGAGATTTTAACATCACCTTCGGGCGGAATAACTCGAAGGTACATGTTTTTAATCTTTTTTCTTTGAACAGTTACGCTGATTCCGTTTATTATCATTAATGTGCCTCTGGATTAAAATTAAATATTTTAATGGCCAATTTGAATGCCAATGGCCTTACAATGAAGTTAATCAGACAGTATGCAACAAACCATCTTACAGGCCACATGTAAAGGAACATGTCTAGCTCCATTCCTCCAAAACCGAAAGCGAATATAAACGGTATGATAAAACTCATCTGAAGGCTTATAAAGAACGGTACAGGATTCCAGATGCCGTATTCTTTGTCCGGTCTGAAATCAAAGACTTTCACTGCAAGCTTAAAACCTAAAGGATTGCAGATGAAGTTTGCAAAAAAGTATGCTACCGGCCATCTTACAGGCCATAACGCAAAGCATAGCCAGATAGGCATTCCCATTGGGTATGAGAATATTAAAGCCATCACTATGCTCATCATAAAACTGATAAAAAATGCTACGGGATTCCATAATTTCATAATATTAATATATGTATTCGTGGATACTAGTAATTTTTGCAAAATCAATTGAAAATTATCCCGATTAATGCTATTTTTACAAAGTATTATATATTGTCATCAAGATAAATTAAAATATTATATTATGGTGATTTTATTATGACTTGGGAAGATGCACCATCTCATATATGCAGAGGTGGAGATGTGAGGGGGCTTGCTTTTTGCTGTCCTCCTATAAAACCATGCCCTGTTTTAAATGCCTTAGAGCAAGTGAATTTAACTCCTAGGGAGTATATCGAGATTAAAACTCAGTTTGGTAAGGAAACAAGATTAGGTGAGGGAGCCGGTACTTGTTTTGGTTCATTAATTTGGTGTTGTAAACCATCCAAACCTTGTCCTTTAAGAGACATGACTTTAAGGAATATGGGCATGAGTCATGACGAGTACTTGGATTTGAAAAAGGAACTTTCAGAAAGGTTAACTGGTGTTCAAAAACCTGAACCTGATGCTAAAGCTGAAGCGCTTGCTGAAACATTCAACATTTCAAAACTTGAAGCAATGAATGTTTTGACTGAATGTGATAATGATTTAAGACGTGCTGTAAGTGTTTTGAAGGCAAAATCTTTAGAAGATTCTGATTAAAATGGATTGGACTGCTCTTTATTTAAAAACTTCCGGATTAAATGTATTCATTTTGGGCACTGGTGAAGTTGCAACAAGAAGAGCAAATAAATTTTTAGACCATGGAGCAATTGTAAGGCTTGCTGGAAACTCCATTGATGAGGAATTGTTAGATAAGGGGGCCGAACTTTATTCAACCGATGAGGCCGATGAACTGGTCGAGTGGGCAGATTTGGTGGTGATTGCAAGCGGGGACAAGGATTTGTCAAATCATGTTGCAGACATATCCAAAGATAAACTTTTAAACCGCGCAGATTTTCCGGATGATGGGGATATAATTGTTCCAACAAGCTTTAATATCGGAGATATTGAAATTTCTATTTTTACAGGCGGCAAGAGTCCGTTAATGGCAAGGCAATTAAGAAAAAGAATACAATCAATAATTACTGAAGAGGATATTCTTGAAATTGAACTTCAGGATTATTCACGTTCACTTTTAAAGGAGTATGTGCCTGACCAAAAGGACAGGCGAGATTATTTATACATGATTTTTGAAGATGAAATGATTAAAGGCTTAATCGAATCAGGCAAAATCGATGAGGCAAAGGCTGTTATTTGTGAGTTAATTAAGAGGGATTTTGATGATACTTAATTTAAGGGTTGATCATAAAATTGCAGATATTGAATCTATGGAGAACATTTCAAAGGAAATTGACGAAATCTTCTGGAAATTACAGGAAAAGTATTCCATTAACGAATATGTTGAAATATCCACCTGTAACCGTAAGGAGTATTATCTTCACAATGAAAACATCTCCTTTGATGAGGAACTTCTCTCTCATGAAAATCAAAATATCATTATAGAATACGGTGAAGCCTCAGTAATGCATCTGCTTCGTATGACCTCAGGTCTTGAGTCCATGATTGTCGGTGAAGACCAGATTTTGGGTCAGGTTAAGGACGCCAAGCACAAGGCGGTTAAAAACCACCACTGTGGCAGATCACTGGATGCAATCTTTACCAAAGCCATTCATGTGGGTCAGGTTGTAAGAAACAGGACAAATATCAACAAGGGTGCAGTTTCAATCGGTTCTGCTGCCATTGATTTGGCAGAAAAGCACATGGGCAGTCTGGATGAAAAATCAGTTCTTGTCATCGGTGCCGGTAAGATGGGCAGGCTGGTTGCAAAGGCATTGGCTGAAAAGGATCTGCATGCCATTTTTGTTGCTAACAGGACATATTATGTTGCAGTTGAGCTTGCCGAAGATTTGGGCGGTGAGGCAATTCTTTTCAATGATTTGGAAGAGTATCTGGCCACTGCCGATTTGGTTATCAGTGCAACAAGCGCTCCTCATGCCATCATTACAAAAAAACGTCTTTTGGGCATTGATATGGATTATGAGAATGTCATGATGGTTGATATTGCAAATCCTCGAGACATTTCCGATGACGTTCGTGAATTGGGAGTCAAATCCTTCAACATTGATGACTTGCGTGAAATTGCTGATGAAAATACAAAGCTTCGTATCAAGGAATTCGGTGAAGCGGAAAACATCATCAATGATGAGTTCATTTTGCTTAAAGAATCGTTTAAAATAATGGAAGTTGATGAAATACTTGGTAATTTAAGAGCATCTATGGAAGAGATAAGACAACGTGAAACTCAAAAAGCATCTTCAAAGTTGTCTGATGTAGATGGCAACACTAAAGTTTTGGATAATTTAACAAATTCAATTGTCAACAAGATATTTTTCGACATTTCAAAAAATCTAAAAGAAGCTGCAAGGGATGAAAACAAGGAGGTTATTGAGGCTGCCGAATACATTTTTGATTTCAGATAGTCTACTCAAACATTCCTTTAACATCACTGTTTTTAATTTTAAAGCTGTTCAATGCATATTCAATGTTTTTCATGGTGATTGATTCGCTGTCATTGGAGATTGCATTGTGAAGGGAGGTTTTAAGGATTTTTTCCTTGATGTCCCTACCGGAAAGGCCTTTTGTAAGCTTGACTATTTTTTCCAAATCCAAATCATAATCAAGAGGCATTGTCTTAAGATTATTTTCAAGTATTGTGAGTCTTTCCTCATCGCTCGGCAGTTTGAATTCAATTTCCTCTTCAAATCTGCTTCTGACTGCTAAATCAAGACTTTCCTGATTGTTGGTTGCTCCGATTGTTATGACTGATTTGTTCTCTTCAATGCCGTCCATTTCAGTTAAAAGTGAGTTTACAATCTCTGAAACGTCACCTCTAAGTGACTGAAATGACCTGTGAAGCGCAATTGCATCAATCTCGTCAATAAAAATTATTGCAGGAGCATTTTCAGATGCCTTTTTAAATAAATCATGAATTTTGGATGAGGCATCACCGACATGCTCTCCGATAAGTGAAGTTGCCTTAACGAGGTATAAAGGAACTTCAAGTTCATTGGAAAGAGCCTTTACAAGCATGGTTTTGCCTGTACCCGGAAGTCCGTAAAATAGAATGTTTTTTGGAGCCCATGGTCCGAAGCTTTCGGGATTTTCCAGATATCTTGTAATTACCTTTACCTTTGATTTGGCATTGTCCTGGCCGACAATATCGTCAAGTCTGACATCGGATTTGAATCTGGCATCGTTGATGCTGTCAATTTTATCTGTAATGATTTGTATTTTTGTATTCTCACCGATTAGTGAGTTGTCAGGTTTTGCGGTTACAATTTCAAAACCGTAATCGGGGATTATCTTCTGGTCAAAGAGATGTGACTTTTCACACACAACCAGTCCCAGCCACTGCTCACGTGCATACTCTTCAAAGAGTTTGGTGTTGGTAATCTCTATATCGTCATCCATTACTGTAAAATCAAATGGATAGCCGACAGGTTTGACTACAACAAGTTCAGCATAGTCCTTATCATCATTTTCAACTTTTGATGTTTTCTGGTTGGTTGTTTTAATTTCGTGCTGTTTGCTGTCACTTTTCAAATAATCACCTCCGAATTTTGTATACATTCATAACATTAGTTTTGATTATTTAAATACTTGTTGCAACAAACAAATATTCATGAGTTTCAGGACACGACGTGTAATATTTATAACTCCATTCTATACACTGTTTGAATTTTTTCTTCTGAAATATATTCTGTTGTTGCTTGGTGGTGTGTGGGACGGTTATTTGTTGATATCAGCAGTTTTGATAGGTATTTTACATGTCTCTCCAATGTTTTTTGAGGCTAAAAAATCAAGGAGGATTACCCGGTTTCTCTCAACCGTCGATGGGGTATGGATGTGGGCATCTGTGATGTTTCTCATTGATATACTGGTAATATATCTAATCGGAAGCTTTGTTGAGATTCCTCATGTTATTGTTTTGATATTATTGGCTGTTGTGCCTGTTCTTGGAGTCTATAATTATTATAAGGCTCACAAACTTGTCGTTCATGAAAAGACTTTAACATTCGACAATATCGAAAGTGAAATCGCCATTGCGCACCTCTCAGACATTCACTTCGGATCCGTAAGACACAAGGGCATAATAAGGGATGTGGCCTTGAAACTAAAAGAACTTGAAGGGGTCTGTGATATTGCTGTAATTTCAGGAGATCTTGCAGATGGCTCAAGCGTTGTCGAGGAGGATGATTTCATGGCCCTGGCGGATGTGCAAATGCCAATACTGTTTACACCCGGAAATCATGATTTCTATCCGGGAATAGACAATGTCATAAGGGCCGCTAAAAAGGCAGGAATAATCGTTTTGGACAATGATTCATTCGAGTTTAAAAATCTAAACATCTACGGTTTGACCTTCAGCTTTGATGATATTGAAATGCCTTCAGCTGAGGATTTAAAAAGTTCACTAAATCCGGATAAGATAAACATTATCAATTATCATCCGCCGTCATACTGGCCGGAATTTTCCTCATTGGGTTTTGACCTTCAACTGTCAGGACATTCTCACGGCGGACAGTTCTATCCGGCAGTATGGTTTGCAAACAGGGTGTTTGAATATAATATGGGACTTTTCAGGGACAAATTGGGCAACTACATCCATGTAACAACCGGTGTAGGTTCAATGGACACTCCGATGAGATGGGGAACCGATTCCGAAATTGTCGTTTTGAAACTTGAAAAATCATAATTGATTTATTTAACTTTATCCAAACTATAATCATATGACTAATGAAGACAATCACAATCATTTTTGCATTTACTGCGGGGCAAGTCTCATCCCCAATCAGCATTTCTGCTCACAGTGCGGAAAAAAAGTTTATCACGGGCCTGAAGAGGTAGTCGTTAAAACACATTCCAGATATAAATCAAAAATAGATGAAATAGAGGCAGAATATAATTCAAAACAGGAAAAGGCCAGTGAACTTGTTGGAAAACTCTTTGATCCTACACACATGGCATATTCCAGATTCACAAATGCCATAAAAAAATCCAACCAGCTATTTTCCAATCAGGTTGCCATCGCCCGCAGGATGGTTGAACTTGATGAGAACAATAATCTTGTTGAAGGGGAACTTGAAAACAAAATAAAGACATTAAACACTTTCATCGATAAGATGGAGGATTTAACCAACGAACTGGTTATCCAGATGAGTTCCAATAAAAAGGATAATGATGACATTAATAATCTCTTCAGCGATATGGATGAGCTCATTGACTCTGTAAAGGATTATTAAAGCATCTCTTCATATATTTCTTTCATTTTTAATGCGTCAAGGTCACGTTCTGGTGTTTCACAGATGATGTTTGCCTTCCAGCCGTTATCAATCAGATTTGAAAGCAGATCTCTGATGTCGGGACCGTACTCGTCACTTTCATCAAGTATATGGTGTTTTACCTCACCGCCACGGCCGTATTCGATTGTTGTAAAATGGCAATGCAGGATGTCAATGTCCAGATTGTCTTCTATTGTTGAGAATATGCAGTTGTAATCCTCTTTTTCATTTAGGATTCCCCTAAGTCGGAGGCCAAGCGGT
>NZ_JAZRKF010000044.1:0-25588 GCF_045646205.1 Methanobrevibacter sp.
TAATAAAAAAGGTGGTTATCTGTGAACGTACAGTCAGATGTTAACATAGGTTTGGTTGGTCACGTAGACCATGGTAAGACTACTCTTACTAAGGCATTATCAGGTGTATGGACTGATACTCACAGTGAAGAAACAAAAAGAGGTATTTCAATTCGTTTGGGTTACGCAGACATTGAATTTAGAAAATGTCCTGAATGCGGAGAACCTGAATGCTACACTACTTCTGATGTATGTGAAATCTGTGGGAGTGAAACCGAATTAATAAGAAAAGTATCATTTGTTGATGCTCCAGGTCACGAAACTCTTATGGCAACTATGTTATCTGGTGCTGCAATTATGGATGGTGCAGTGTTAGTAATTGCTGCAAATGAGTCTTGTCCACAACCACAAACCAAAGAACATCTTATGGCACTTGATGTAATTGGTGTTAAGGATGTTATAGTAGTTCAAAACAAAATTGATATTGTTTCAAAAGAAAGAGCTATTGAAAGTTATAATGAAATAAAGGAATTTGTTAAAGGTACTTGTGCTGAAGACGCTTTAATAATACCAGTATCCGCTCAACAAGGCGCTAACATGGATATATTGATTGAAGCAATGCTCAAGCAGATTCAACCTCCTGAAAGGAATGTTGATGATACCGCTTTAATGCATGTTGCAAGATCATTCGATATCAATAAACCTGGTTCCGGCGCTGATAAAATCAAGGGTGGAGTTATCGGTGGAACATTAGTCCAGGGTACCTTCAAGCTTGGCGATACCATTGAAATCAGACCTGGCCCTACCAACAACGGTAAAAGGGTTGTCTTAAAATCAGAGATTATCGGTCTTGAAGCAAACGGTAAGCAAGTTGAAGAAATCGGTCCCGGCGGACTTGTTGGTATTGCAACCAAATTGGATCCATCTTTAACCAAATCAGATTCATTATCCGGAACTGTCGCCGGTGAAGAAGGTACTTTGCCTGAAGTATTGGACGGTTTTACAATGGAAGCTAATTTACTTGACCGTGTTGTAGGAACTAAAGAGGAACGTGAAGTTGCTCCAATCAAAATCAAAGAACCATTAATGATTAATTGTGGTACTACAACTACTATTGGTGTTGTTACTTCCGCTAAGAAAAATGATGTCGAGGTTACTCTTAAATTGCCGGTTTGTGCAAGCCCTGGCGATAGAGTCGCTTTAAGTCGTAGAGTCGGTGCTCGTTGGAGATTAATTGGTTACGGTATTATACAGTAGAGGTAAATGATGAACTCTAAAGAAGTTGTGATTGATACCAATTTTTTTATGGTTCCTTTTCAGTTCAATGTGGATATAATCACTGAACTTGAAAATAAATTACCTTCTTATAAATTAATTACTCCAAACTTTGTTATCAATGAATTGAAGGGTTTAAAAAGAAATAATAAAGGAAAAGTAAGGTTGAATGCAAATTTGGCCTTAAAACTGGCTAATTCTTCAAAAGTTGAAATAAAGGATATTTCATTACTTGAAAACGAAACTGTGGATGATGCGTTACTTAGAGTTTCAGAAGTTTTAGCTACAAATGATATTGAATTAAAAAATCGAGCAAAAGACAAGGGAATAACCGTTGTGTATTTAAGACAAAAAAAATATATTGCTGTTGAAGGTAAAATATAATATTAATTAAACTTATTAAAAAAATGAGGGATTATTTTGTATTATAAAACAAAAATTGAGGATACTGTAAGAATACCACCTTACAGATTTGAAAATCCTCTCGAAGAGGTTGCTATTCAGACCTTAAACGAAACCTATGAAGGTCGTTTAGACAAAAAACTTGGTTTACTTATTTGTGTCAATGCAATAGATGAAATTAGTGAAGGAAGACTCATTATGGGTGACGGAGCTTCATATCATAATGTTGTATTCGAGGCAATTTTCTTTAAACCAGAACAACATGAAATCTTTGATGGTGAAGTAATTGATATTGTTGATTACGGTGCTTTTGTAAGAATTGGGCCTATGGACGGTTTGATTCACGTATCTCAAGTTACTGATGACTATATTAATTATGATGCTAAAAGAGGTGCATTAATAGCAAAAGAATCTAACAAAACTTTGGATGAAGGAGATCTTGTTAGAGCTCGTGCTGTCAGTGTTTCCATTAAGGATGAATCTACCAATAATATCGACAATAACAGGAATTCCAAAATTCCTCTTACTATGAGACAAAATAATTTAGGTAGATTTGAATGGATTGAAGAAGCAAAACAAAATAGTAAGAAGGCTTAATTATGAAAGCGTGTACAGTTTGTAAAATGATTTCAAGCAAAGACCACTGTCCAAGTTGCGGAAACCCGACTTCAGACAATTGGAGCGGTCTTTTAATTATAACTGATCCCGAAGATTCAAGAATCGCCAAGGAATTGAATATTGAAATTCCAGGCGAATACTGTTTAAGAGTAAGATAGGTGTTAAGTGTGTTACAGTTGGATGCAGAAAATAAGGATTTAATTGCCGAGCTTAAAAAACCTTTAGGCAAGTTATATCCTGACTTTGAAGATGCAATTGATGAAATCAAGTCTTCCGAGTTTTTAATTTCTGTCGGTGATGCAACTTTTGCAAATCTTACCAAATACAAATTATATCCGCATATCGGTATAATTGACAATCTAATTCAAAGAAAAAATCATACTCATGAAATTATACGTGCAAACCATATTTTAAAGGTGGACAATCCCGCTGGAACCATTACGGATGATCTATGGGAAACCATAGGCCAAGCTCTTGAATTATCTAACAGTGGCGAATGTTATGTAATTGAAGTAGCAGGGGAAGAAGATCTTGCAGTTCTTCCTTGCATCTTGATGGCAAAACCAGAAACTACCATATTGTATGGTCAGCCCAATGAAGGGTTGGTGCTTTTAAAATCTGGTGATTTAATAAATAAGGCTCAAAAGCTTATTGACGGATTTATTGAAATAAACGAATGAGGTTTTATTATGGAAATCGATTTTATTGAAGAAAAAGAAAATAAATTGTTTAACAGAAAAGAAATTAAATTTTATGTTGATTACGATGGGGAAGCAACTCCTAAAGTTTTAGACATCAAATCTAAATTGGTTGCTTTATTAAATACCAAAAAGGAATTAATCGTTGTTGACAATGTACAGCCACACTACGGCGAACCTAAAGCATTAGGTTATGCTAAAGTTTACGATACTGTAGAAGATTTAGAATACATTGAAACTAAACATGTAATTGCTAAAAACACTGAAGCTGCTGAACCAGCTGAAGATGAAGAAGAATAGGTGATTTTAATGGTAAGAAAATCAGATCTTTACAAAGTAGATGGCGACAAAATTGAAAGAAAAAACCAAATTTGTCCTCGTTGTGGTGAAGGTGTATTCATGGCAGACCATGGTGACAGAGTAGCTTGTGGTAAATGCGGATACACTGAAATGAAAAAATAAGATTTTTAATTAAATCTTTTTCTTTTTTTTAATTTTTAAGGTGATTCTTGTGGATAATATAAGAAATGGTAGATTTAAAACAGGAATGACTGATGAAGCAGCCGAATATACTTCTTCTTTAGAGGCTGACAAAGTAATTTTTGAAGCAGACATTAAAACTAATTTTGCACATACTTCCATGTTAAAGCATGAGGGTATCATTGACGCTGAAATTGCAGATAACATTTTATGCGCTTTGGATGAACTTAAAGAGGAAGGCTATGGTGCATTGGTTTTCGATCCTTCAGTTGAAGATGTTCACATGGCTATTGAAAACTATGTAACCTCCAAAATCGGACCTCAGGCAGGTTATATGCATACTGCAAAATCACGTAACGATCAGGTTGCAACCGATGTCCGTCTGGTTTTAAGGGAAAGAATCATCGGCATTCAGATTGGCATTTTGGAGTTCATTGAAGGCATTGTTGAAATGGCCGGAGAGCACCTTGATGATGTTTTCATAGGTTTTACTCATTTGCAGCATGCTCAGCCTATTACCATTGCCCATCATTTGATGGCTCATGCGCAGGCATTGAAAAGAGATTATGAACGTTTGGAAGATACATATAAACGTGTTAACTTAAATCCTTTGGGCTGTGCAGCTATGGCAACCACCAGTTTTCCTATTAACCGTGAACTGACTACCAAATTATTGGGCTTTGATGCTTATCTGGAAAACTCAATGGATGGAGTTTCTGCAAGGGATTTCATTGCCGAGACAGTTTTTGACTTGACCAGTTTATGTACTACATTATCTAAAATCTGTGAAGAGCTAATCTTATGGAGCACTTATGAGTTCGGCGTTATAGAAATGGCTGATGAATACTCATCAACGTCATCTATCATGCCTCAAAAGAAAAATCCGGACGTTGCTGAGTTGGCTCGTGGAAAATCAACCATTGTCAATGGTGAACTTGTTACAATCTTAACTATTCTAAAAGCTATTCCATACACTTACAACCGTGACTTGCAGGAAATCACTCCTCATTTATGGAATGCGCTTAAGGTAACTGAAGATACTTTGTCAATCGTTACCCGTATGCTGCTTTCAGTTGAATTCAACATTGAAAGATGCGCTGAACTTGCAGGCCGTAACTTTGCAACCGCAACTGATTTGGCAGACATTATGGTTCGTGAAAAACAGATTCCATTCAGAACTGCTCATAAAATTGTTGGCCGTATTGTAAACGAAGCCACTGCAAATAATATGGCTGAAGAAGACATTACTTCTGCTTTCATTGATGATATTGCAGTCGATTTGGGCTTTGACAAGTTATCTTTGGATGATGAGTTAATTCAAAACGCTTTAAATCCTAGAGAAAACGTTAAAATCAGACGTGTTGTTGGTGGACCTGCTCCTGAAATGGTTGAAATGGCACGTGATAATATCAAAGTATTTTTAAATGAAGAATTTGAGAAAAAAGGAATTTAATTTCCTTTAACTTATTTTTTTAGGTATTCCTAAATTTTATATATTCCTTTTTATAAATATAATAATTGCATTATTAATGCTATGGTTAGTTAGCAAATATTTGGTTTTTAATGGAATACATGTATTCATGTAGGCTCAGCTTCTGTTAATTACTGAGTATTTCTAATTAATCTGTTTCTTATTTTTATCCGTCTTTTCCCGATAAAATCAATATTAGAAATTAATTTTTTCTATTTTGTTTTGTAGAAACTCCAAATCAGGTCCAGAGCCTCACCGGGTTCCAATGCCTGTGAACGGGTTTCTCTTAATATTCTTTGTATTGAATATTTTTTCAGGTGAGGATACTTTTTGTGAACCTCATACAGAAGAGGACATCCGAATCCCTTAAACTCTCTTAAATTGTATTTTCTGATTAAGGATTTTATCTCTTGCTTGCCTGTTGATAAACTTGCCGGAAGGTTCAGTCGATATAGTGAATCGTCCTGTTTATTTATGCATTGTGTACCTGTTGCAAGCATATCACCAAAGATGATTATTGGGATTTCGTTATCTTTCGCATATTGTTTTGCAATCTCGCCTGTGTTTTTGGAGCATCTTCCGCAGGGGTGAAGTTTTCCGCTCAATGATTCCTTTATTACTTCACCGTAATCTGAAGTTAAATATTCATGATGAACATTAAGTGATTCCGTCAGGTGTTTGATGTTGAGTTTATACTGGTTCGGAAGGATTATCGTTCCTGGATCAACTGTAACGGCTACAGGGTTGAAACCTAATCTTTTTGCTAAAATCAGTGAAAAGCTGCTGTCAACACCGCCTGAAAGGGCTACAACCGCTTCTGTTTTTTCACTTTCTTCAAATTCATGTGAATTCAAATAGTTTTCATAGTTAAAGCTATAAATGTTATCCAGTTTATCGTCAATTACCTTCCGGAGATTGTCAAGACCTGTCAAATCAAGGTCAAGATTTTCCACAGTTCTTTTGGATAGCTTCAGTTTATATTCCTTGTTTAAAAAGTCACCATAGCTTTCAACATGAATACTTTCCAGACCAAGCGTTTCTTTCAGTTTTCCAACAACCCATCCGCCTTTTCCGATAATTGCTGATTTATCCGGTCTGTCTTCCGTTATAATCCATAATTCATCTGTCTCTTCATTGAAATATATTTCTTCAATATAGATGTTTACTTCATCATGTCCTATTTCATCACGGATTTTATTGACCTCATCCAATATGAATTTCTCATCGTACAATTTCTCACCAGATTCACATTTGTTATAATTAATTTTTTAACACTCATCACTAATATTTTTTCTATTGGATATGCAGATTAAAATTTTTAAAATCAATTCCAATTTCATGACTGTAATCTAATTTTACATCTTTCATTTTCAAATGAATTGTGTGGACTCATTTCATATAATTCATGTGATTTTTTTCATCTTTCGACAATGAAAATTTTACAATAGATATATATTGTATCATGAACATAATTTAGTATTAATATATTATTAAAATTACTTTTTTAGTTTTAGTAGAATATTTTCACTTATATTAAAAGTTTTAAGTTATTTTTTTGAACAGCAATTTTTCTATTTGACACTGAAATTTCATATTTTTTACATTAGAATTTAAATATTATTAAAATCAAGATATTATATGGGGGTTTATTTTGATTAATATTGACTTGTTTTATTTTATAAATCATGGTTTACAGAATCCGCTTTTCGATGCTATAATGCCTTTTGTAACGGAATTGGGAAGTTTTGTTGCAATGCTGGCGGTTTGTCTTATTGTAATAATATTCTCAATAATATTTAAAAAACCGTTCATTAAAAGAATAGCACTATTGTGTCTCTTTTCACTTTTGCTGGCTGATGGAATCGCATTAGTTTTAAAAAGCATTATTCTCGAGCCAAGACCATTTGTTTATTTGGACAATGTTCATTTGCTGGTTGTGGAAAATGATCCGTCTGCCTTTCCTTCAGGACACACAACTTCAACCTTTGCCGTCTTAAGCGTTCTGGTCTTTAAGTTCAGGCACAGGTTCTGGAGTGTTGTTTTGATATTATTTGGTGTTGTAATCGGATTTTCAAGGATATATGTTGGAGTTCACTATCCTCTGGACGTTCTGGCAGGTTTTATCATTGGAGTTTTATCAGCATATTTCACATACAGATATGAGGATAAAATACGCAGTTTTTTCAATGGTGCGGTTGGGGTATTTAAAAGAAGTTGAAAAAATTAGTCTTTCAAATCGCTAATTTTTCCAATGTATTCAAAGTCATCTTTGTTGTCAAGGTATTTCACGCCAATCTCCTTTCCGTTTGGATGGATTGTAACGATTGACATTCCGTCATTGATGTCTATTGTTATTTTTTTAGGTTTTTCTCCACTTTCAGTTTTAATCACTACAACATCGCCGTTTTCAATAAGTTCTCCTTCTTCAAAGTTGTCGCTGATGTCGGTTGAATACCAGTGTTGCGGCAAGTCTAATCTTAAATCTAAACTATCAAGTAAATCTTTCAAATGCATAATTAACACCTTCGTTATTATTAATTTTAATTGAAGATTATATAAAGATTTTGTAACTTTGTAAGGGTTATTTGGGTGAAAGCATTTCATGATTCGATTGAAAGTTGGGAAAATGAACCAGTTAATATATATACTAATTAACTACAAAAATTAATTTACTAACAAAGTATTTCAAAAGGTTTGATATTATGGTAAGATTTTCATCATCACTTGAAGATAAACAAAACGAAAGGAGAACAAGAGAAATGCCACAGGACTTTGAATTTGAATATTCAAGGTTAACTGAAAAACAGGCTCCTGCAGATAACAGACCGGTTTATCAAAAAGAAGCTTTCCTTTATGAAGAAAGACCTCAAGTGATACAGCAACCTCAAATCGTTGAAAGACGTGATGATTATGATACTTTAATCATGGATGAAAGGCCACAAATACAGAAACCTCTTGAATTCAATCCAAAAGACAATATCCAGTTCGGTGTTGAATACTCACCAAGTTCAAAACCTCCGGTGATTGGAAACAATTACACAATAAGATCAAACTCAATTATCTATAATGATGTGGTCATCGGCGATAATTTCAGAACCGGCCACAATGTGGTCATCAGGGAAAATACCAACATTGGAGACGATGTATTGATTGGAACAAACACCGTAATTGAAGGTGATGTAATAATTGGAAATGATGTAAGTATCCAGTCCAACGTTTACATCCCGACTAATTCTGTAATTGAAGATAACGTATTTATAGGTCCTTGCGCTTGTTTTACAAATGACAAATATCCTGTCAGAATTAACTATGAACTCCAAGGTCCACGTATAAGAAGAGGAGCTTCAATCGGAGGAAATACTACATTTTTATCAAACGTTGAAATTGGAGAAGGATCCATTGTAGCTGCCGGAGCTATTGTAATTCACAGTGTACCGCCATTTTATTTGGCTATCGGAACTCCTGCAAGAATCAAACCGCTTCCGGACCATTTGAAAGTTCCTAATAAACTGTAAATAATTATTCATGTTCATTAAATTATAACAAATACAAAGGAGATTATTTTTTATGGCTAAATGGAAATGTAAACTTTGTGGATTTATCTATGATGAGGACGGAGGTTTACCTGATCGTGGAATTGAACCAGGAACACCATTTTCAGAACTTTCTGATGCATTTAAATGCCCAAAATGTGGTGTCAGTAAAAAAATGTTTAAAGAAGTAGAATAATTTATATATTACAATCTACTAAAATTAAATTATTGAAAAACTATTTTAGTTAAATATATACAAAGGAGATAAATATTATGGCTAAATGGAAATGTAATATGTGTGGATACGTATATGACGACGATGCAGAAGGAACAGCTTTTGAAGACCTTCCGGATGACTACAAATGTCCAATGTGCGGTGCTGCAAAAGATATGTTTAGTAAAGTAGAATAAGGAGGAAGTAATATGGCATTTGTATGTAAAGTATGTGGATATGTTCATGAAGCTGATGAATTACCAGATGACTTCACCTGCCCAATGTGCGGTGTAGATGCAAGTAACTTCGAAGAACAATAACTTTTGTTCTTTAACTTTTCTTTTTTTAGTTTGATTTAACCATTATAATTATTTAATTTTCGTATAATAATTTTTATATTTTTAATTAAATTTTCTTTTTAATTGGTGTTTACTTTAATATTCTTGGTTTTGATTGTGATAAGTATATTTTATATTGATGAGATGTAGATGTCTCGGCTAAAAAATCATGGTTTCTATTAAAATTAGTAAGTTATTTTACCAAGACTTCCTTGTCTTTAAACTTAACGGTGATTTTACCAGCATATTTCTCAAATATCTGTTCAATATCCCTAAAGTCTTTTGAAACAACATCATATGATACTTTATCTGAATAGTCCTTATTGATGACTTCAAGATTGTTGTTTCTCACTTCACCGTCAACCAATTTGATTTCTGAGTATTCAAAAGCAATAGTATAAACATCATAGAGTTCAACTTCTAATATTTCGGCTTCGTTAATGGCTTCTAAAACGGATTTGGAATAAGCTCTGACAAGCCCTCCGGCACCAAGCTTAATCCCGCCGAAATAACGGGTAACGACAGCAGTAACATTATGCAGATCATTTTTTCTCAGTACATTAATCATTGGTTTACCTGCAGTTCCTCCAGGTTCACCGTCATCATCAAATCCTTCACCGTCAGAGACAATATATGCCGTACAGTTGTGAGTGGCATCGCTATATTGCTCATTGACTTTCAATATGATTTCTTTACTTTCCTTTTTGGTTTTAGTTGGAAATAAACGGCATATGAACTGTGACTTTTTGACATTTATTTCACTTTCAACTGCTTTTGCTATCGTTTTCATAATAAATTCCTATACCTTTATATAATTAATTATACAAATTATTGTTAATAATTTTTTCATAAAAGGTGTTTAATATGGCAAGTCGTTCTGCAATAGTATTGGTGATTTTGTTGGTTTCTGTTATAGCTTTTTGTTTTGCAGGAGCTTTTGCAGCTATGACAGGCACATATCATTTGAATTTTAATTTTGGAAATCATACTAATGATACTGGATTTTTTGGAAACTTAACTGATTTTAATTCCGATCATTCATCCAGTTCCCAGGGTTCTGTTCAGACTTATAGTGACAGTGGCAGTTCCAGTTCTAATGTAGAGACAAAAGAGGATACTACTCCTACTCCAGATCCTAGTCCTAGTCCTACTCCTGATCCTAGTCCTACTCCAACCAACAGGACTGCAAAAGGAGTTTAAATATTTAAAAATCAAGTAATTTTTCAATATCGAAGAGTACTGTATCAATAGCTAGATTAAAGAGTTGATGACCGTATTCTTCATCAACATATACTCCATTTTCTTCCACGTCCAGCGCTCCTTCTTCAATATTCGGATCGTTTTTACGTGCTTCTTTAAATCCGTGAAGGCCAACTTCAATGTATTTATTCACATTAGCCTGATTTTTTACTTCTTCTTCGTTTATTATGCCCAGAACTTTTGCCATTGAGAGTTCTCCGCTTCCGGCATGTGGGCCTTCTGTTGTGATTATCTTGTTGTTCATAACTATTATCAAATCAGTCTTATCTTCAATGTCCCAGATTTCAGCCATTAACGGCAGATTTCCACCATGGGCATTTACTATAACGACTTTTTCAACATCAAGGAATTTTTTAGCTGAATTCAATGTTTCTATAACATTTTCTTTCAATACATCGAGGGAAACGTGTATGCCATGGTCTATTTCATCCAGTTCGTATGCTGGAAAGATTATTCCTAAAAATTTAGCTCCTGATTTTAGGGATGATTGAAATGCGATGTGTGCAGCTATCTTTGCATCGGTATCTATCGGCAGTGCAGGACCATGGTTTTCCAGATGGGATCCAAGTGCGATTATTCCTACCTTGTGGACTCCAGGGTCACGAATTTTTCCTGCTCTGTATCGTAATTCAGCCATTAATATCACCTACAGTTCAAAGTTCCAGATTTCATCGCCAACAAAATGTTTTGTTTCGATTGCTTTTCCGGAGTCGTTTTCAACCATTTCCTCTCCGGTTATTAAACTGACTCCAATGGCCAGAGGCTTGTTGTGTGTTTCATCCACAATCAGGACAATGTCTCCAGGTGTGATATCATCATCTGCAGCCACAATTCCCGGACTCATTATGTCTGCTCCGTTTGTTACAAAGCGTACTGCTCCCATATCCACTGTAACTGTTTTTCCATCAATTTCATTGGCAAGTGCAGCTTTCAATGTTGGAAATGCCTTGTCATCTATTATTATGATGTAAGGTTCGCCGTCTACAAGGATAAATGAATTCGGTTCGGCTTCAAGGATTTCAACATTCTTTTTGTTTTCAAGCAATCCTCCGTATTCGCCTAAATCATTTTTTATTTGCTTTATTTTTTTCTTTTTTAAGAAATTTCTTTTTTTAACTTTTATTGCCATGGTTTTTCCCTTTTTATTTAATATGATATTTTTTGATTTTATAAATTTATAAATTTTTTTCTAACTGAATATCTCGAATCCCTAAAGTATACATTATTGTAATCAATCTCCTGGTTATAGTCTGTATTTTTAAAGGGAGGGTCTTTGCTTAGGTATTTCAGAAGGCTTGTCGCATTTCTGGTAATGAGATAGCGGATGCTTGTGTTTATGATGTTTCTTTTCTTTTCGGGGTATTTGATGTTGGGTATTTCCTTTAGATAATATTTGTGAAGTGTTGTGTGATAATAGGGCTCCTTTCTGAAGTATATTTTCTTTCTTTCGATTAGCTCTTCGGTTACCTTGTTGAAATGCTTTGGATATATTCCCTTTTTGGATTTAAGGTATCTTTCTTTGGTCAGTGATTTTCCGTAGAGTTCATAGTAGTTAAAATCGGTAAAGTAGAGTGCTGTGGTTATAACTGTCTTTCCGACATGCGGTTTGTCGTAGCAGTTTGAGAGTATGTATGAGAGTAATTTGGTGTATTCCTTCTTATTGAATGCCATAGTATTTAATTGTTTAATGCTATATATTATAAAAGAAAAGTGCGAGAGAGCAATTGATGAGTATTATTTAGCTTAAAAATACTAACCTTTATATATTAGGAAGATTATATAATTTATTATTAGTTTTAATTAGGTTTTGTCTTATCTAAACTTGATTATATTATTTCTAATACAAGTAATTGTTTTAAGACTTATTACTTTTCTAAAAAACTATAAAAAAATACAATTAATGGTAATATAAGGTGATATAATGAGCGGACAAAATGTTCAAAGACCACTTGATGCGTTAGGAAAATCTATCGATGCTCCAGTTTTAATCAAACTCAAAGGAGACCGTGAATTCAGAGGTATACTCAAAAGCTTCGACTTACACATGAACTTAGTTCTCAACGACGCTGAAGAGTTACAGGATGGAGAAGTTACTAGAAGATTAGGTGTTGTCCTCATTAGAGGAGACAATATTGTTTATATTTCACCATAAATATTATTCAATAATTGTTTTAAGCTAACTAAAAATAATTTAATATAATAGGAGGAGGTGTATCAATGGCAAAGGGAACTCCATCAATGGGTAAAAAGAATAAAAAGACCCATATCAGATGCAGAAGATGTGGTAGAAACACTTACCACGTACGTAAAAAAGTCTGTGCTTCTTGTGGATTCGGTAGATCCAGTAAATTAAGAAGATACAGCTGGCAAAATAAAAAACCAACTACTAGACAAAGATTAGTTTAAGTTGGTATAAAATTATTGGAGATTATTAATTTAATCTTCATTCAAAACACTTTTTTTATCATAATTTAATTCAAATATTTCAATGCTCTTTTTAAGGTGATTTAATGTCTCAGTTAAACGATTTGGCCCAAAAGGAAAACATTAATCTGGATGAATGCATTGTTTTTACAAGGGATAACGGTGACAGTTTAGCGGTTAATACTCGATATGTCGGAATCAAGCAAAGACAGGACAAGTTAATGAGCGTTAACTTTTCAATGTCTCCAAGACAGGTAAAGCAGCTTGATGAATTTTTCTCTGATTTCAATTCAGGAGAACTTTTCTATTATGACATCTCACAGACAGGAGCGATTCCCGTAAGCTACAGGGGCTTGTCCAATGTGGTTAAAAAAGCCAGTATGGATTCTGATTCTGTTTTTGAAGTATCACTTATTATGCAGCCTGCCCAAAGCATGCCGAAGGACAATTACTTTGATCCTACCTGCGCTTGCTGTACACTTCATCATATCTTATAAAAAAGAGTTTTTATTAACTCTTTTTAGAGTTCTTCTTCCACAGCATCCCAAAATTCCTGTGCCCAGCTTCTTGGAGCATCAATGACCAGGTCCAGCAGTCTTACTTTACCGTCCCTGAATCTGAATAGTCTGTAGTCTGTCTGTGGTTTTTTGGCGGTTCCTTCCTTGTTGCAGTCAAGATAGAGGCCTTCTGAATATTCTTCTTCAAAGTCTCCTGCCTTTACGAAATCTCCTACAAGTGAGTATCCGTTCGTTACACTTTTGTCAAGCTCTTCTACTGTTTTTAACCAGCCGCCCTGTGCTCTGAATTTTATGTCAGGGTCGATTTTTGTCATTTCTTCTTTCCAGTTTACAATCATATTACCAAATCCTGATTCTAATTTAAACTTTATTCATATATAAGCAAAGAGCGAGAGCGTTTGAAGAGTATTATATCACAATTGTTATATATGATGAAGTTTATATAAATTAAAAATTATAGTTATATCCATATAATATTAATTATGGGCTTTAACATGAATTTATTTGAAAAGTTTGATATTGAACCGAATAATGAGGATTATTACAAAATGGCTTTCATGCACGGTTCCTATGCGACAGTGCACGGAATTAAGTATGACTATGAACGTTTGGAATTCTTGGGTGATTCCATATTGAATATGCTGGTTTCGGAGTATCTTTATAAGAAATATCCTAAATATGGGGAAGGTAAATTAACGAAACTCAGAGCAAACTTCGTATGTCAGGCAGCATTAATTCATTATTCACATGAACTTGGTCTGAAAGAATATCTGAAAGTGTCTGTCGATGAAATGAATCTGACCGATAATGAGGTATTGTCAATCACTTCAGACATATTCGAATCCTTTTTGGGTGCGCTGTTCCTGGATCAGGGTCTGGCATTTACAAAAAGATTCATTGCAAAAATCATTTTCAGATATATTGATGATGAAAAGGTATTTTTCAATGACTACAAGTCAAAAATAAAGGAATACTGCGATTCCAGGGAAATTAATATAAAATACGTGCTTCTTGAAGAGCATGGAGTTCCCCATGATAAAACATTTATCATGGCGATTTATCTTGATGATGAAAAAATGGGAATCGGAAAAGGAAAAAATAAAAAAGAATCAGAACAGGCTGCTGCAAGGGAAGCTATGAGAAATTTGAATTTAATTAGGTGATTTTAATGGATAAGGATTCAGTTGGTATTGTTGAGACAAAATTTTTTAATATTGACGAACCTTTTATATTGGAAAGCGGCAAATCATTAGAAAAGATTACTGTGGCTTATGAAACTTATGGTGAATTGAATAATGAAAAAAACAATGCCATATTGGTTTGTCATGCATTGACCGGGGATGCTCATGCTGCCGGCTGGCATGTTGGGGACAAAAAACCCGGCTGGTGGGAAATCGTTATCGGACCCGGAAAAGTATTGGATACCGAAAAATACTTTATCATCTGTTCCAATGTCCTGGGGGGATGTAAGGGAACGACAGGTCCAAGTTCAATAAATCCTTTAACTGGTGAGGAATACGGGCTTGATTTTCCGGTAATCACCATTAAGGATATGGTTGATGTTCAAAAGGTACTGGTTGATTCTTTCGGCATTAATCAATTATATGCAGTTGTTGGAGGCTCAATGGGGGGAATGCAGGTTCTTCAATGGGCTGTCAGCTATCCTGAAATGATGAAAAAAGCTATTCCAATTGCTACAACCGCAAGGTCCTCTCCTCAGCAGATTGCATTCAATGAGGTTGGCCGTCAATCAATATTTTCAGATCCTAACTGGAATAAGGGTAATTATTACGGTACAGGCAAGATTCCTAAAAATGGGCTGTCTGTAGCTCGTATGATTGCGCATATTACCTATTTAAGCGATGAATCAATGTATATCAAATTCGGACGTGACCTGCAGGATAAGGATGAAATCAGCTATGATTTTTCATTGGATTTCCAGGTTGAAAGTTATCTACACCATCAGGGTGAATCTTTTGTAAAACGTTTTGACGCTAACAGTTATTTATATATCACAAAAGCAGTTGATCTGTTTGATTTGGCAATTGACAATTCAGTAATTGAAGGATTTAGGGATGTGCAATGTAAACTTGAAGTCATATCTGTTGATTCAGATTGGCTATATCCTACAGAGCAAAGTACTGAAATTGTGGCTGCACTCAATGCAAATGACGTTGAGGTTTCATTTTCAGAAATCAAATCAAATTTCGGTCATGATGCATTTCTGCTTGAAAAGGGACAGCTCAATTATCTCTTGTCAAAATTCCTGTCAGATAATGTTGTTGCAGATTTAATGACCACTGAGGTTACAACCATCAGGGAAGAGGACAGCGTTAAAAAAGCGGCTACATTAATGCTTGAAAAGAATGTCACGCACCTTCCTGTTGTTACGGATGACAATAAGCTGATTGGTATTCTTACCAGTTGGGACTTGTCAAAGTCAATTGCAACCAACAGCGATAATCTGATTGATATAATGACGACAACCGTTAAATTCTGTCATTCAACAGATTCAATTGAGAACATTTCAAAAATGATGCGCAAATATGACATTTCATGTTTGCCTGTTGTTGATGAGAATTTTGTTGTTGAAGGATTGATAACAACCGATCAAATCAGTAACAGATTATCATAATTCTTTTTTTGGGTGTTTTTTATTAAATCTAGAACGGATAAGTTTTTATTTGGATTTAGGAGTGCCGTTCCCGTAATGCTGGGTTATATTCCTATGGGTATAGGTTATGCTGCACTTGCCTTAAAAGCAGGCTTCAATCCGTTCCAGACAGTTTCATTTTCCGTTCTGGTATATGCCGGAGCAGGTGAAATAATAGGTGCAACCATGGTTGCAAACGGTGCTACCGCAATAGCAATCATACTGACTAATTTTGTTGTAAATTTAAGGTATATGGTAATGAATACTGCAGTTTATAATAAAATGGAGGAAAATTCACTTTTAGGAAATATACTGACCGCCCATATCGTTACTGATGAGACCTTTGCACTTTTTTCCTTTGAAAAGGAATCATCAATGTGGTTTTATGCGGGATTGGCTTTATCATCCTGGCTTTCATGGATTTTAGGTGCAGTAATCGGTGTATTTGTCCTTGATTTTCTGCCGGTAATCGTTACCAACAGTTTCAACATATCATTATATGCACTCTTTATAGCTATTCTTGTTCCTGCAGTTAAAAACAATAAACGTCTGGGATTGCTTGTAGTGTTAACTGCAGTATTAAACGTTATTCTCCAGTTTGTTGTCGGCAACTGGTCGCTGATTTTATCCACGCTCATAGGGGCATTGATTGGAATGTATATTGTGGATGATTCATTCATGGAGGCTTCAAATGATTAACATTAATCTGGTTATTTTAGGCTGCGCTCTTGTAACGTTCATACCTCGTCTGATTCCGGCAATATTTGTTGATAGGTTGAATTTCGGCCCGAAAGTGGAAAAGTTCCTGAATTTGATTCCTTACACTGCTTTGGCAGCATTAATATGTCCCGGCGTATTGACGGTTGACAGTCAGTTGTGGTATATCGGTTTGATTGGAGCTGTTGTTGCAGCAGGCCTTTCCTGGAAAAAAGTTCCTTTGGGAGCTATTGTCATATTGACTGTGGTGATTTTAGTAACGGTTTATTCTTTAATTCCAATGTTTTAAAATGAGAAAAAAACTTGGGTAAAATTAAAAATTCAGACCTTTCTACCCAAGAGGAAATATCAAAAGTGTCATGATATTCGTTTAATTAATTATTATTTTTTATAGTATCTAAATTATTCTGTTTCTATAATTTATTCAGTAAATTAAATTAATATTACTTTCGTTTTGATTTTTACTTGTTAAAAGCAATATTGCTTTTTAAAATGAGTTATTTTTAAATATAATTTGATATAAATAATTTTTTACTGGGCATTGAAAAACTTCAAAAAAGTTAGGAGATTTTTAAAGGTGTTATTTTTTTCGTTTTCGAATCTCCTTTGGGAAGAAGATGACATTGGTGATGATGGATGCTGTAGTTTTCATAGCTAATAGTTATTTAGCTCACTTTGTATCTCTGCTTTAGGTGGAGAAAAGATGGGGTCAGGGATAATGATTGAAAGGCATATATTGAGTTTTTTAAAAAATGTGATATTCAGACCATCATGTTTGGAAGTTTCTTTTTCTCTTTGACCATACTGGATTGACTTTGAAATTTGACTCATGGGAAGAGCATTTGCTTCCGGTCATTTTTAATAAATTTATAAATTTTCATTAAAAAATATTAAAGTTTATTTACTTATATTAATAAATAATTTAACAGGTGATTTAATGAGTTGCTGGAAATATTGGCCAAAAATAGAAGAAATTGCTAATAAGCTGGAAAATTATGGTATTGATGAAATCGATGATTTGGACGTTGTTGATTTGGATGAGATAACTTCTTTACTTGATGAAATAGAAGTTATAGCACATGATGATACTATAGACTTTGACTCAGCAAAGCATATATTAGATGATGAAAAGATGAATGAGGCATTAAAGCTAATCAGAAAATTCTATTTATACATCGGTGCCAGACTGGAAACAGCAAATGCAAGAGAAATCATCGAGTCAGAGGATCCTAAGGCAACTTTAGACACTTTTCATTTTTATGAAAGATATCAGGGACTTCTTACAAACGAATCCAAATTGGCACATTGGCATGAGGATAAGACTTTCGTTTTTGTAGGAAGCGGACCCTTGCCGTTAACATTGATTTTATTTAGAGAGAAATTCGGATGTAAGTGTATCGGTATTGAAATCCAGGAAGAAGTGGCTGAATTATCCAGGGAAGTCATTAAAAAGTTAGGTCTTGACGATGGAATAGAGATAATTGTCGGTGATGAAACTTCACTCAAAGACATTGATTTTGATATATTGATGGTAGCTGCATTTGCTGAGCCTAAAGATAGGGTATTTTCCAATGTTTGGGAAATTGTCGATGAAAAGACACCTGTGCTTGTCAGAACATACAGCGGTATGAGGGCAATTCTTTATGCACCGTTAACTGATACCATTCTTAGAGGATTCCACAAGGAAGTCATGCTGCTTCCTATAGGAAATTCAAACAATACCAGTGTTTTACTGAGAAAAGTTATCTAATTCTAAAGCATATGAATAATAGTATACTTGAATACTATTTTTCACCATATTTTTTTAACGTTTTTCTATTTTTTCTTAATTATTTTCAAAAAGTTTAAGTATTCCTAAAAAACTATTTAATATTACAAAATAATTTAGGTGAAAAATATGGCAAAAAATGCAATTATTACTGGTGGATCCAGAGGAATCGGTAAAGCTATGGCTTTAAAGTTAGGTGAACTTGGATATAATGTAGCTATCAACTACAGAAGCGACTCTTCAAAACAGTTAACCGAAGATTTAATCGAAGAAATCAAATCAGAATATGGTGTGGAAGCCATTGCTGTTCAGGCTGATGTAAGTGTATTTGAAGACTGTAAAAAATTAGTCGAAGCAACCGTTGAAGCATTCGGTGAGGAAATTGATGCTTTGGTAAACAATGCAGGTATCACAAACAACTCCAACTTCATTGACTTGCAGCCTGAAGACTATGAAAGAGTAATTAATACAAATCTTGTAAGTATGATGCACATGTGCCACTTATGTCTGCCATATATGGTAGACCGTGAAACTGCTATCGTATGTACTGCTTCTGTCGGCGGATTAACTGGTGTAATTAACCAGGCTGATTACTGTGCCGCTAAAACAGGTGTAATCGGATTATGCCGTGCATTAGCTTTGGAATTTGCTCCTAGAAAAGTACGTGTAAATGCAATCGCTCCGGGTATGATCATGACAGACATGTTACGTGGAGTAAACCAAGATGAATTAAACGCTCTTGCAGCAACCATCCCACTCGGCCACATTGGTGAAGTGGAAGAAATCGCAGGTGCACTTGAATACATCTTGACTGCTGGCTACTTAACTGGACAAGTTATTTCACCTAACGGTGGATTTGTACTCCAATAGGTTAAAAAGAGTTATAATTAAGAGTTTTCACTCTTAATTATTTTTTTAATATTCTATTTTTTTCTTTTCTTATTATGGTTATTTGATTTTTTCAGTATTCTATTTTTATCGTTTTTTATCGAATTTCATCATTTTCAACCATTCTCCATTCGGATCATCTTCCTTAAAGTATTTCTCAAAGATTTCCTTTCTGTTTTTAATTATCTTTTCATATCTTTCAGGGTTTTCTTCCTCGAATTTCTTATGCAGAGCTAAGGTTAAGCGATTCAAATATTCATTCAGATTTTCCTTTTCCTCTTCACTTAAAGTGTCAAAGATATCAGTATCCTCATGATTCTTAAATTCTAAGGCTTTTCCCTCTTCTGTCAATTCGACAAGAAGAACCCTTTTGTCTTTAGGAGATGGAACTTTTCTGATGAGGTTTTGCTGTTCAAGCTTATTCAATGTTTCATTAAGGGAAGTGACACTGATATTCAATATTTCAGATAGTTCCTTAGTAGAGAACCCATCTTTTCTTTTTAAAAGAAGAATCAATCTGCCTTGTCCCTTTGTAATGCTTTTCATTTCTGGATTTTGCTTTTTTATCCTTCTATCCAGAATCTCATTTACCATAATGAATTTATGGAACAATAATTCATTATTTACCTCATCAAAATCAAAATGATGGTTTGAATTATTTTCCTTATTCATATGATACTCTCCTTATTTTGTGTATTAAGGGTATTGTAGTAATATCCTTTTTGCTCCAATAGCTCTTCATGGCTTCCTTGCTCTATGATGTGTCCGTCTTCAATTACAATTATCTTATCTGCATTTCTGACAGTTGACAATCTGTGAGCAATGATGAAGCTTGTTCTATCCTTCATCAACTTATCCATAGCCTCTTGGATGATTTTTTCAGTTCTTGTATCAACTGAAGATGTTGCTTCATCCAAAATCAATATCTGCTTGTTTGAAAGGATTGTTCTTGCAATTGTTAGGAGCTGCTTTTGACCATGTGAGATATTGTCTGCATCTTCGTTAAGTTCGCTTTCGTATCCTTCAGGGATTTGCCTGATGAAATGGTCTGCATGAGCCTCTATTGAAGCGTTTATGACTTCCTCTTCAGTGGCATCCAACTTACCATAGCGAATGTTGTTATATATGGTGTCATTGAATAGCCAAGTGTCTTGAAGCACCATTCCTACAAGGGATCTTACGCTATGCTTGTCGTAATTGTTGATGTTGACTCCATCAATCTTTATCTCACCGCTATTCAGGTCATAGAATCTCATAAGCAGTTTAACTATTGTTGTTTTTCCTGCTCCGGTTTCACCTACAATAGCTATTTTCTCTCCCTTCTTGACTTTAAATGAAAGGTCTTTGAGTACCAGTTCATCTTCGCTGTAACCGAAGTTGACATTTTCAAAGCTGATTTCATCATTGATTGCATTGATTTGCTCTTGTGAAGGGTTTTCTTCAACCTTTATTTCAAGGAATTCGAATATTCTTTCACTTGCAGCCATTGCAGTCTGTATCATATTCATAATTCTTGTTATCTGTTCAATAGGGGTTGTGAAGTTTTTGGAGTATTGGATAAATGCCAAAATGTCTCCAACACTTATTGCCCTTTGAAGTACGAGAACTGCTCCAAGAACAGATATGATAACATATTGGAGATTGGAAATGAAATGTACAAAAGGACCTGATAGGCTTGAGAAGAACTTGGATTTCCATTCCTGTTCATACCATTTTTCATTTTCCACTTCAAAGATTCTCATGGATTCCTCTTCCTGATTGAATGCTCTAATGATTTCATGGCCTGTAAAGGATTCCTCAATTTGACCATTCAGGTTACCTCTGTATCTTAGCTGCTTTAGATAGTAATCCTGTGAGTATTTGGTTATGTATGTTATAATCACTAAAGCGATTGGAACCAATACTATTGTGGTAAGGGTTAGCCATAGGTTAATGGAGAGCATCATCACTGTAACACCGATTATAGTGATTACCCCAGTCAATAATTGGTTGAATGTTTGGACAATTCCTGATTGGAGGGAGTCTACATCGTTTGTGATTCTTGATAATATGTCTCCTCTGGTGTTTATGTCCAAATCACCCATTGACAAGTGAGTTACCTTTTCAACAAGATCCTTTCTTAGATTATAGCTTATGTCAGTTGTAATATCAAGCAGGAAATAACTTTGAAGATATGAGAAGGCTGCACTTATGAAGTATAGAACCACGATTGCAATGAGCAGATTGATGATATGCTCTATGTTCATGTTTCCAGAGTTTATCCCATCAAATATTGCAGTTGTGGCAAATCCGATTAAAAGAGGGCTTATGACTGAAAATACTGTTGATATGATTCCGCAGATAACTGTCAAGCTTAGCTTCAATTTATATCCTGTCAAGAGAGAGAATATGTTCTTTATTGATTGCTTGGCGTTTGCCGGTTTTTCAGGAGGCAGTCTTCTTGGTTTTCTTGCCATATCATTTACCTCCTGCAGATTTCTTAATGTAGCTTGTATCAAGGATATAATTGGAGGATTCCTCATCCTCATACAAGAAGTCTTTGGAACGGTCTATCTGTGAAGATACGATTTCTCTGTAAATGGTACAGTTTTCATTCAGATAGTCATGAGTGCCCTTGTCGATTATCTCACCTTCATCAAGTACGATTATCTCATCAGCATCCATGATTGTTGAAATTCTCTGTGAAACAATAAGCATTGAGGAATTTTCCTTTAGGCTTTTTAGGTTTTCCTTCACCTTTGCCTCTGTATTCATGTCAAGTGCAGAGAAGCAGTCGTCAAATAGGTAGAAGTCACGTTCAGCCAATATGGATCTTGCAAGCTGTAGACGTTGCTTTTGCCCTCCGGAATAATTGGAAGCTCCTTGTGAAACTCCATCCTCTAAGCTTTCTATAAAGTCCACCTCTGCCATATCCAATGCTTTTCTAATCTCATCATCACTTGCATCCTCTTTACCTATCAGCATATTTGACCTTATTGTTCCTTCAAAAAGAATGGCCTTTTGAGGAGCATAGGAGATTCTTTCTCTCAAGGTGGTTAATTTGTAATCTTTGATATTATTGCCGTTGACCAATATTTCGCCGCCGGTTACATCCTGAAGGCGAGGTATGAGATTCAGGATTGTAGACTTTCCACTTCCTGTTCCTCCGATTATGGCAGTGGTTTTTCCCTTTTCCAATTTGAAGTTGATGTCTTTCAATGTTTCATTCTCACTTCCAGGATAAGTGTAGACAACATCCTTGAATTCAATTGTAGGGTTATCCTCTATTTTATCGATCGGGCCATCGCTGATTGTTATTTCAGTATTTATCACTTCAGCAACACGTCTTCCAGATACCAAAATCCTTGGAATCATGACAAGGAATCCACCCATCATTAAAAATGCCATTACGATTTGTGTAGCGTATTGGATGAATGCTATGATTGTTCCAGTTAATATCTTGCCTTGGATTGCATCATATGCTCCAAAGTATAGGATGAGAACTATCATTAGGTTTAGAAGCAATGTCATTGCAGGCAGTAAGACCAAAAGGATTCTGAAGACCTTTAAGTTAACTGATCTGAAGTCTTCATTGGTTTCTCCAAATCTTTCCTCTTCGTATTCCTGTCTTACGAATGCCTTGATTACAGGAATTCCCAACAATATTTCCCTTGATATCTGGTTGATCTTATCGGTAAGTTCCTGCATTACCTTGAAGTAAGGAACAGTTCTGATGAATATTATGATGAATGGTATGATTGCAGCGGCAAATGTCACTCCAATAATCCATAAAAGGTTTGTTCCAAGCTCCATTGCCTTGAGTATGCTTCCTATACCTAATATAGGTGAAAAGAGTATTGTAGTAAAGAACAGGCCTAAAAAGATTTGTATTTGATATACATCGTTTGTATTACGTGTAATGAGTGATGCTCTTGATATCTTGTTCAATTCAAAGTTTGAAAACTTCAAAATCTTATCATAGCTTATTTTTCTTAAATCTCTTCCATAAGCTGCTGAGACTTTACTTGAAAAGTATGAGAGCCCTATTGTAGCCAACACTCCTATTAAAACCATTGCCATCATCATGGTTCCTACACTTATTATGTAGTTGAAATCTGTGTTCTGTATCCCAATGTCTACAATGTCTGCAGTGTATTTAGGCAGAGTCAGGTTACAGTAAACATCAATGATCAGGAATGCAGCAATAAGAAAAAGAGGAATTATGCTCTTTTTTAATGGGCTAAGAAGTTTTCCTATAGTTTTCAATGTTTTAGTAAAATTCATGATTTTATTCTCTTAAGTTTTTTTTAAAGGTACCTTTAAATAATTTTTCTATAGGTACCTTTTAATTTTATTATATATAAATATTTTTATTATTTTTTCATTATTTTTTCATTAATTTTCATATGCTCTTTCTTTCCTTTTAATAGCAAGTTGAAACTAATATTTTAGTGTTCATATGGTTACTCTTTTTTAATTTACAATATTAAATTTGAATCATTAGATTTGGTTTATTTGATTATTGAATTGATGATTGGTGTTTAATATGGATTTTAAAAAAGAAACGTACATCAAAGTTATACTATACATTATATCACGTTGCACACATAAGGAGAATCTTGGAAAAACCGTAATTTCGGTTTTGCTCTATTTTATTGACTTCAATTATTATGAATTGTATGGAGAATCGTTAACCAATGAGATCTATTCAAAGTCAAGAATTGGAATAGTTCCCAAGCATTTCAATGAGGTCATGAACCATTTGATAAGGTCTCATAATCTGTATTACAGGCAGGAAGTCTACTACTATTATTTAATCAAAAGATATTACATCAGACAGATTCCCTTGTTTAACTTCAGCAAGGAGGAACAGGATATCATTGATTATGTCATTTATGAATTGAGTGATTTCAGCGCTACGGATCTATTGATTTATCAGAGAGGAGACATGCCCTATAAGTTGGTGAATTTAGATGAGGAATTGGATTACAATCATGTATTCTATAGGGATGAGCTTTATTCTGTACGCAAGTATTGATTAGTTGCTATTGATTATCGATTCTTAACAATATAGAAAACTTTAAATGTAACTATAATCATTATAATTATTAAATAAAATATTCAAATTCAATAGGGGGAATTTTATGTATGGTTTATGTCCTGCTTGTGGAAGTGAATTAGACGACGAAGGAAACTGTTGGGTATGTGGATATATGGCTCATTTCGGCAGTCCTGATGATTATGACTATGATGATTATAATGATGAATACTTGCCTTGAGGAGCTAATTTATTAGGTGATTATTATGCTTATTTGTCCTATTTGCGGTTATCCATTGGATAGTAGTGGTCGTTGCTGGAACTGTGGATATTGGATGGAGACTCATCCATTGGATCCATTCACACCAGGTTCCGTCTATAATGGTGGAGATGGTGAAGAATAACTCAAACTTTTAAAAAAGTTTGATCAAAATCTTTTCTTTTCTTATTTTTTAATTATTGCTTTTCTATTTTTCACTTTTTTCATTTTTTTCACTTTATTTTTCAATCTATTTTATCAATCTATTTTTCTATCCTATTAATTAATTTTATTTATAATAATTAACATAAATATGAAGTGATAGTTATTATAATAAAAAATAATTTTATTTAAAAATTACAGATGTGATAAAATGAAAGCATTAGTTTTACTTGGATGTCCTGAAGCTCCTTCACAAACTCCTATTGGATTGTATGCTTCATATAAGTTAGGCCAAATGGGCTATGATGTTACTGTATCAAGCAATCCTGCAGCTGGAAAGATATTGGATATTTCAGATCCTGAAGGAGTTTATGTTAAAAAGAGAGTAGACATTGAAAAATGTTTGGATGAGATTGAGGAAGGAGATTATGATTTATTGGTAGGCTGTGTTCACAAGGATGCTGCAGCAACTTTCTTTATAACCTATTATCATGTCTTAAAATGCAAGGCTCTTGCTATTGTATTCTCAAGAGATGGTGATGAGGTTGCAGAATTTGTAGACATGGTAGAATCCTCTACCGATGCAGATATCATTGCTGTAAGAGCATTCCATAATCCAAATCCAATTAAAGTAAGGTTTGACCAATACTTGAAAACTTTAGAATAAAATAAAAAAATATTTAAATTTGAGATTGAATTTATATTTATCTAACTTATTAAATAAGAAAATGATGGTGATTTAGATGTCTTTCTGTTTAGAAACATATTTGCAACAAAATGATGATTATGAAATACTTGTACAACGTTCAGGAGTAAAGCAATGCTATAAGCTTATTGAAGAGAACTCAAAAGAGATTATTCATGTAAACCCTGGAGATAAGGTATTAGGTGCAAGATTGATTGGACTTCCACCT
>NZ_JAZRKF010000045.1:0-16931 GCF_045646205.1 Methanobrevibacter sp.
TTACTGTTTTGAATGAGTCTTCTAAGAAGGATTTGAATCTTAGTGCTGTTGCTGATCCTATTTATGCTGGTGAGAATGCTACTGTTGTCATTTCTGGTTTTGAGGATGCTACTGGTAATGTTAGTGCGTTAGTAAATTGGGTTTTATATTCTGCTCCTATTGTGGATGGTGTTGCTACTTTCATCACTAATGAATTAAATAGGTCTACTTCAGGTTATGTTTTGTATTGGGGTGATGATTTATACAATGCAGCGTTTACTAGTGTGAATATTACTGTTTTAAATGAGTCCACTAAGAAGGATTTGAATCTTAGTGGTAGTGCTGAACCTATTAATGTTGGTGAGAATGCTACTGTTGTGATTACTGGTTTTGAGGATGCTACTGGTAATGTTAGTGCTTTGGTGAATTTGGCTTATTATAATGCTCCTATTGTGGATGGTGTTGCTACTTTCACCACTAAGGCATTGGACAAATCTACTTCAGCTTATGTTTTGTATTTGGGTGATGATTTGTATAATATGGCTTTCACTTCTGTGAATATTACTGTTTTGCCTGCTCCTGGTAAGAAGGATTTGAATCTTAGTGGTAGTGCTGAACCTATTTATGTTGGTGAGAATGCTACTGTTGTGATTACTGGTTTTGAGGATGCTACTGGTAATGTTAGTGCTTTGGTGAATTGGGTTTATTATTACGTTCCTATTGTGGATGGTACTGTTACTTTCACCACTAAGGCATTGGACAAATCTACTTCAGCTTATGTTTTGTATTTAGGTGATGATTCATATAATATGGCTTTCACTTATGTGAATATTACTGTTTTACCGGTTCCTTCTAAAAAGGATTTAAATCTCAGTGCTAGTGCTGAACCTATTAATGTTGGTGAGAATGCTACTGTTGTTATCACTGGTTTTGAGGATGCTACTGGTAATGTTAGTGTTCGTGCAGGTAATGGTATTTATTTCGCTCCTATTGTGAATGGTACTGCTATTGTCACTGTTCCTGGATTGAATACAAATACTACTGCATTAATTTCTTATGATGGTGATGATAATTACAATCCAAGTAAAACAGAGGTAAATATAACTGTAATGGAGCCTGTGTCTATTATCATCTCAGCTCCTGATGTGACTAAATACTACAGCGGTGCTGAAAGATTTGTTGTAACTGTAAAAGATTCTGAAGGCAATCCTTTAGCAAATAAATCTGTAACTGTGGATATTAATGGTATTACATACAATAGAACTACAAATGCAAATGGAACTTGCAGCTGTGCTCTTAATTTACCTGCTGGTGTTTATAATGTAACTACCTGCGTTGGTAATGAAACCGTTGAGTCTGTTGTCACTATTTTAACTACAGTTAACGGAACTGACGTTGTTAAAGTATTTAGAAATGGAACTCAGTACTATGCTACTTTCCGTGACAGTGAAGGTAATTACTTGGCTGAAGGAACTGTAGTGCGATTCAACATTCATGGTATATTCTATGACCGTAAAGTGTCTGATAAAGGTCTTGCTAAATTAAACATTAACCTTGAACAAGGAGAATATATAATTACTGCAATAAACCTTAATACTAGTGAAATGTCTGCCAATAATATTACAGTCATTCCTAGAATCATCGAAAACTATGATTTAACCAAATATTATAGAAACGCTTCTCAATACACAGTAAAAATCATCGGGGACGATGGTAATGCTGTCGGTGCAGGCGTTAATGTTACTTTCAACATCAACGGTGTATTCTACACACGCCAAACCAATGCTTCAGGTATTGCTAAACTGAACATTAATTTGGAAGCTGGTGATTATATAATCACTACCTATTATGAGGAATGTATGGTAGCAAACAATATTACAGTATTGCCTATATTGAGTGCTGAAGACATGGTTAAACAATACGGAACTTCTGATCAGTTTGTAGCCACATTGGTTGACGGTCAAGGAAATCCTTATGCAAGACAAACTGTCCAGTTTAACATCAATGGTCTTTTATACAACAGGGTAACTGACAGTTTGGGTCAGGCTAAGTTAAATATTAATTTACAGCCTGGGGAATACATTATCACCTCAAGTTATGAGGATTTCCGTATTTCAAACAAAATTACGGTAACTGCATAGTAAAGAAAGTTCATTAATAGTATTAGAAATGTGGGGATGCGGTTTTTGTTAAAAATTGTTTTTCCCCCTTAATTATTTTTTTAACCTTGTAGAAACCCTAATTTAAAATACTTGGATTGCTCTGTATATGTTGTATAATACATCTTTAAGTTTTGTTTCTTTATTTTGGAGTTTTGTGCTTCTGCTATAGTTTCCTCCGTTGAATCTTCTTTTTATTACGTAAATTACACTTTCTACATTCATTCTTCGTGCGTAAACATCGTGCCAGAAGATTGTTGAACTATTTAATCTGTAATGCCCTGTTTTTGCTCGTGTTTTAATGGTATTTGGTCGAATGCTCCTACTTCTTCATTTATGCATTTTCTTATTGCTTCTGTATCGTATGCTCTGTCTGCTAGGATGTAGTGTGGTTTGTAGGGTTTTAATTGTCTTATTGATGCAATTGCGAATTGTGTGTCGTATTTTGGGCCTCGATTTGCTGCGTAATTTAGGATCATTCTTGTGTCGACATCAATCGCAATATGATTTTTAATGTAGCTTTTTCTACATTTGCCTCTTATTTTTGCGTAATAATGGTCTGCATAATCACTTGTGTGTCCAGTTCCATCCATTGCAGCTAATTCACAATCTATAGGATGCATAAACAATATTAGATTGTTCAAATCTTTTAGTTTTGTGTCTGACATTCTTACAAAGAATTTCTGGATTGTTGTGTAGTGTGGAAGCTTGTTAAGTTTTAAATATTTAGTTATTTTATCAGAAACGTCCAAAATTTCAATTATTTCACGATAAGTTGTTTTTAAGTAAGTTTTCATTGCCAAAATAGTGAATAATTGGGGTTGATTATAAATATGATTGCTATAATCACAGGAATACTTTGGAAATATCCATTTAGCATAGTTAAATGATAATTCAACAAAATATAATAATCTATTTTGATTTTCACTAATTTTAAATAGTTTTTCTTTCTGAGTCTTTCTATCAATCTTAAGTCCAAAATCCAAAAGGTTTAAATGTCTTGAATTCAAATAATAATATGGAGAATAGTTTATTTTCGTGTACATATTAATAATTATTCTCCATTTTACTATTTATAAATTATTATTTGTTTTTTTAATAAATATCAGGTATTATTTCAAGTGTAATAAAATTTAAGTAATTAAATCGCTTAAAATTAAAATCTAAGCATTTTAGTAAAAATTTTTTTGCGAAGAACAAATTCGAGTGTAAAATAAAAAGAACAAAAACATGTCAAAATCAAAAACAAAGAGAAAATATCGATTATTTAACAAAAACAAATAAATAACATCGATATTCACTTAAATTTTGACATGGTTTCTACAAGGTTATTTTTTTAATTAAATTGTGCTGGTTATTGCTAATATTTTTTGCATTGTCTTTTTGTCTAATCGGTTTTTTTGGTCATTTGTGTTTTCTTTTACAATTGTCTCTATTTCTTTAAGTTTTTGTTCTGTTTGTATTTGTTTTTGTTCTGTTTGTATTCTTTTTTGTTTTTCTTTTTCTGCTCTTTTTTCGGCTTTTAGTGTTTCTTCTTTGATATGTTTCTTAGTCTGTTTTCTTTTTCTTCTATGTATGATGATGACATTTTATCACTTTAATTATTTTTATCTTTAATAATGAATAATTAAGGTTATTTCGTAGGTTATATCTCTTAATTTTAAAAAATAAAATGGAGATATTCAATTTTATTAAAAATTGTTTTGTTTATCTCCTTAATTTTTTAATTAAATTGTGCTGGTTATTGCTAATATTTTTTGTATTGTCTTTTTGTCTAATTGGTTTTTTTGGTCATTTGTGTTTTCTTTTACAATAGTTTCTATTTCTTTAAGTTTTTGTTCTGTTTGTATTTGTTTTTGTTCTGTTTGTATTCTTTTCTGTTTTTCTTGTTTTCTTTTCTGTTCTGCTTTTATTCTTTTCTGTTTTTCTTGTTTTCTTTTCTGTTCTGCTTTTATTCTTTTTTGTTTTTCTTTTTCTGCTCTTTTTTCGGCTTTTAGTGTTTCTTCTTTTGATATGTTTCTTAGTTTGTTTTCTCTTTCTTCTATGTATGATGATGTCATTCGAATCACGTCCATTAGTTTGTCTTTCAGGGTTGTGTCATTAACGAATATGTCAACCAGAATCATTTGGCAGAAGGATATTGCTTCTTTCTTTTCTTCTGGGATGTTTAATTCTTTCGTTAAGTGGCATAACTCTTCAACTAACTTCTCTACATTATTATGGCCATGGTTGGTGAGTGGTAATATAGAGAATACATATTCTTCGTAATCGGTTAATGTTTCGTTATCTACGATTTTGTCTTTAATGATATTTAAGATTGTTGCACCGTCAATTTCCTGTGTGAAATAACAATCTGCTTTGTATTCCAAATTCTTCAGAATCTGTAGTTTATCGACTGATTTTCGATCATTGTCTAAAATGACAATTTTTTGATCTATTGTTTCACCATACTGGAAATAACACTGTATTACATACTCGAAATCCCTGTTTAAATGGGATTTTGACAGAGGCTGTTTATGAAATTCTATATTAATTAATCCATTTTTTCCTTTCAACAGGATGTCCATTATCTTCACGTCGTGTCCGGGTTTAAATATCTCATTGGATATTATGATATAGTCGTCTTCCGGTAAATCTAGCAATGGAATCAAACCGTTTACAAATGCATGCGTCGCTATTTTAAAAAGCGAATCATAACGGTTTTTTATTTTGTTATCTATAGGAATCAACCTCATTTTAAATCCTCCTTGTAAATTAATTTTTATGCTAGCATTATTTTAAATTTACAAAACTATATTAGATTATTTTAGTATATAAATTGTTCAGTTTCTTCTGATTACAATTTTACCTTGTTTAATCAATATTTGAATCAAAAGGTTAAATTATATTGGGTTATAAAAATTGTTCTGACTGATTTCTATTATTTATACTTTCACCCTGATTTTAACATAACATTTATTAATGGTGAAAATCATATTTATTCTTAATATTCATTTTAACCTAAGGTTATCATTAACTATGGTTTTTGTTTTAATTTGCGCAAATCATTTTAATTCAATTTTTGAATATTATATCCGACAATTAAGGAGGATATTTTTGAGTAGAGGAAAACGACCTAAATGGATGATTGAAATAGCTATTGAAAGAATGAATATTCTTTTTGAGCGTGCTGAGATGGAATTCATCACCCATCCCGAACGGTCCCACAGATATGTTGAATTGGCTAGAAAATTGTCCACCAAATACAATACCAAAATTCCTGAAAAATGGTCTAGAAGGTATTGTAGGAAATGCGGTAAGTTCCTTTACTATGGTCATAATTCATCCGTCCGGCTAGTTGACGAGAAAGTTAACATTTTTTGTGGAGAATGTGGCCATGTTATGAGAATTCCTTACAATAAGGAAAAGAAAAATAAGAGGAGAGCTAAGTATGAGTCAATCAAAAAAAGAAATGATGAATAGAGCTCTTTCCGCGATGACAATTAATATTGGTAAAAGCGGTGTCAATGACAATGTCATTGAAGAAATCAAACGCCAGCTAAAAGCTAATGAAATTGTCAAACTTAAATTTGCAAAAAATATCGCTAGAGATAAAGATACTTATATTGCAGAAATTGTCGAAAAGACTCGATGCAAACTCATCGACGTTAGAGGACATGTTGCTGTAATTTACAAAAAGAAGCCTTAAGAATTACTTAAATTTAGAGTTACAGGCCCTATTTTTTTAGGTCTTAAATTTACAGTGGATTAAGAGGACAATTATTTAATAAAATATTGGAGAATTAATATGACTACTGTATTTGATGTACCTGCAGATTTATTAATTGAAAAAGTCGCAGAAGAATTTAAAGAAAATGATAAAATCAATTCCCCTGCATGGTCCAATTTTGTTAAAACCGGTGTTCACAAAGAAAGAAAACCGGAAAATGCTGATTGGTGGTATGTAAGATGTGCATCTATCATTAGAAGAGTGTACATGGATGGACCTGTTGGAGTAATGAGTTTAAGAACTTTCTACGGTGGTAAAAAAGACCGTGGTGTAACTCCTGAAGTATTTAGAAAAGGTAGTGGAGCTATCATTAGAAACGCTCTTCACCAATTAGAAGACGCAGGTTTAGTTGAAAAAGTTGAAGGAGGAAGAGTTGTTTCTCCTAAAGGAAGATCCTTTTTAGATAAAACTTCTGGTGAAATCATTAAAGATATTCCTGAACTTGCAAAATACTAATTAACTATATGGAGAGTTTGATATGAGCGATCTTGATGAAATTCGTCAAAAAAGAATGGCTGAGTTGCAGGCACAGCAAGCTGCTGCTCAACAAGCACAACAGCAACAGGCTGCTGCACAGCAACAATTGCAACAGCAAGAAGCACAGGCACAATTCGAAGCTCAGAAAAAACAGATTTTAGGTCAAATTTTGACCCCTGAAGCTCGTAACAGATTAGCTAACCTCAGATTAACTAAACCGGAGCTCGTTAATCAAATTGAAATTCAATTGATTCAATCCGCTCAGGCAGGTAGTTTAAGAGGAAAAGTCACCGATGAACAGTTAAAAGTTCTTCTAAGACAGATTGCTGGTCAGAAAAGGGAGATTAAAATTACAAGGAAATAGTATCCATGAAAGCGGCTGTATTATATAGTGGCGGTAAAGATTCATCTTTCATGGCAGTAATGCTTAAAAGATTAGGTCTTGATGTTGAATTATGCACTGCAAACTTTGGTGTTTATGATTCATATGTTCCTGCCAGTAAATCAGCAGAATCATTAGGTTTTACCCATAAAGTCCTGGATTTGGATTTTGAGATTTTAGATAAAACCTGTGACATGATTATGAATGACGGCTTTCCAAACGACGGAATAAAATTCATTCATGAGACGGTCATTGAAGAGGTTGCTGAGGGATATGATATTATTGCCGATGGAACAAGAAGGGATGACAGGACTCCGAAACTCAATGTCAATCAGATAAGAAGTCTTGAAGATAGGAAAAATGTTCAATACATTAATTTGGATAGTTTCGGTCACAAATCCGTCAAATTAATAACATCCAACCTATTTGAAATATCTCATGAAAAAAGCAATAAGGATAACAGCTCTGATTATGAGGTTGAAATAAGGACTTTGATTGATGAGAAAGGAGGAAATTCTCTGGACATATTTCCGGAACATTATCAAACTCGGGTTATAGGATATAAAAAATAATTATTATACTTTATTCACAGGTGAGAAAATGAGTAGAAATAAACCATTAGCTAAAAAATTGAGAATGGCAAAAGCAAACAAACAAAATAGGAGAATTCCAATCTGGGCTTATGCTAAAACTAATCGTAAACTTAGATACAGACCTAAACCTAGACATTGGAGAAGAAACAGCCTTAAATTATAAGGGGGATTTATCATGGAAAGAGTTTACACAATTCCACTTAGAAACGTAAAAAATGTTAAAAGGACTATCAGAGCTCCTAGAGCTATAAGGGAAGTTAAAAATTTCTTAACCAAACACATGAAAGCTGAAGAAGTAAAACTTGATGAATCAATCAATCATGTAATTTGGGCAAGAGGTATTCAAAAAATACCTTCTAAAATTACTGTAAAAGCAGTTAAAGATGATGATGGTGTTGTAGAAGCTACTTTAGCAGAATAGCTATCGTACCTTTTTCAAATACTTAACAAGTGAGGTGACAATATGTTGAAAAGAATCGATATTGTAGGAAATCCGAATGTTGGAGTTTTCATTCAAGCAACTGATGACTTTGTTATTGTTCCTTATAATTTAATTGACGAAAAAGTTAAATTAGTTGAGGAAATATTGGAAGTGCCTGCTGTGAAATCTTCTGTTTCCGGAAGTAGCCTTATTGGATCTTTATCTGTAGCTAATTCAAATGGTATTGTTGTTTCCCCACACGTTTTAGACAGAGAAGTTGAACAGTTTGAAAAATTAGGTCTTGAAGTGGCAGCTATTCCAGGAAATTATACTGCTGTAGGTAATATTGTTGCAGCAAATGATACTGGTGCTATTGTAAGTCCTTTTTTATCTGAAGATGCTATCAATACAATCGAAAGCACTTTGGATGTTAATGTTGAAGCAACCTCAATGGTTGGAAGCGATATTATCGGTTCATTAATATCCGTAACTAATAAAGGGTTTTTGATTAGCAGCACTGCTGTTGAAAGCGAAGTTGACTTTTCTCGTAAAGTATTTGGTGTTGAAGGAGATATTGGTACTGTTGGAAGGGGCATATCTTTAGTTGGAGCATGTTCCATTGCTAATTCAAATGGGGCAATTGTTGCTAAAGACAGTACTGGTCCTGAAATGGCTAGAGTTGAAGAAGCATTAGGCTTTTTAGATGATTTATAAATATCTGAGGGATTTAATATGATAACTAAAATTTACAGAGTTAAAGGTACTTTTGTAATGGGTGATGAGTTTCATAAATTTGTAAAAGAATATAAAGCTACCAGTGAAGCTGATATTGAAGAAAAAATTTATGAACGTTTCGGAAGCAAACATGGCATTAACAGAAATCAAATCAAAATTTCTGAAATCGCTGAAATCGCTCCTGAAGATGTTCAAGACCCAATTGTAAAAGAGATTTTATAAGGCACTTCATGAGGTGTTATTATGGAAGATCAGCAAAAATTAAACGAACTCATTAATGAAATTAATGCATACAACCAACAAGCGGATTTAGTTCGCCAACAAATCGAATTAATCCAGGCTTCAATCGCTGAAGTTGATGCATTAACCAACACTTTAGATGATTTAAACGGTGAAAAAGCTGTTGAAGCTTTTGTGCCTGTAGGTGCTGGTTCTTTCATTAAAGGGGAACTTAAAGACACTGATGAAATTATTATAAGTATTGGTGCAGGATACGCTATTAAAAAAGATGCTGAAGGCGCTAAGATTATTATTGCTGGGCAGAAAAAAGATTTGGAAGATAGTTTAGATAAAATGTTAGCTAATTTACAGCAAATCACTGATATTTTGGCTAATCTTCAAGGTCAAGCTCAACAAATTCAATCTGCAGCTCAAGGCGGCGTAACCGGTTATTAATTACTTATATCTCTTTTTTTTATTTTATTTTATTTTTTTTAGTAATTTATTTTTATCACTTCTTACAGATGATTTAATAAGAGGTGTTTAAAATTAAAAATTATTCAAGATTTTTTATTTTTCTTGTTTTAATTATTTTTATTTCAAGTATCGCAGTGGTTTCAGCCAGTGATTTGAATGAAACTGCTGGTGATGAAATTCAAGTAAGTAATGCAATTGAAGTAGAACAGTATGCAGATGAATCACCTATCAATGAAGAAACAAATGTTGATGATGATTTAATTAATTTAAGTGAATGCAGTTCGATAGTCCTTCATGTAAGTGATAATGAAGGGGTTATCTCAGTTAGACGTGATGCTACCAATCCTGTAGATTTAATCATTGAAAGCGGTTATTGGGGAGATATTGAATATCAAAAACAATATAAAAATCCCGATGGGTATTTTGCTCATGCCATAGTAACTTCCAATGGATGGCTTATAGGAAACGGCGGTATTACAGACGGCAGCATATTCAGACAAATTGAAAGCATAGCATCAGAAATGGTTGTAAACAATGTAATTTCAGACGCTTATCTTTCAAGAATATATAATATAATGTCAGGTTATTCATTGGGCCATTTTGTCATTAAGGCTGCCGATGGAACCTATGGGGTTGTCTTTAACAATTTATATCATGTTGGTAAACTTGAACCGGGTCAGTTTGTTGTTTGTCCGAACGTTTATTCCATGTCACAAAAAGGAACCTATGACAGCAGTTTAAGTCCGGTTGATGCGGCAATTAAACTTGGATACACGGATTCTTATGGTGTTAACAGAAGAAATCTCATGACTTACCATTGGAAACTTACAAAATCTCCAAATGGATTGGCTTACAGTGTGGATTCCTACGCATCAAATGACAATGGTGCGGGATGCGGCAGGTCAACAGCTTCACTGGCAGATAATTTTTATTATTACAATGAGTATATTTCCAGAAATTCCCTTCCGGTAACTCCTAATAAGAAATATTTGGGAACCCACATTTTTGACAAATCAAGTATTGAGATTTTCAAATTGCTAAGTCCCCTCACTTCCACAGTTGTCGGGCAAAATATTGAAATTAAATTTCAGGTGAAGTACATTCCACACACAACTCCATTGGTTAAGTTTGCTATTCCTGAGGGCTTTGAATTTAACAGTGCAAGCGTATCTAAAGGAACATATGTTTTTGCTGATGATTCAAGTATTGTAGTGTGGGGTTTAACTGATTGTGATGCTAATAATTTCATTACACTTTCACTTAAAGCAGTCAAATCAGGGCAATATGATTTATTGTATGCTTTAAATGAGGATTTTGTCAACAGTGTTAAGTTGACTGTTAATGAATATGGGGCTTTGATTTCAGCAGCTGATGTGAATAAATACTGCAGAGGTCCTGAAAAACTGAATATCTATTTAACGGATGTCGCTAATCATGCAATCGTAGGTGAAAAGGTAATAATTAATATTAACGGTGTTGATTATACAAGAACAACCAACGAAAACGGGCTGGCTTCAATCGCAATTAATTTGGATCCGGGCGATTATCCTATAACTGCAAGCTATAATGGTGCTTTCGGTGCAAACAGCACTTCAGCTAATGTTCATATTCTATCTACTGTGTCCGGCGATGATATTGTAAAGATGTATAAAAACGGCACGCAGTATTACGCCAAATTCAAAGACACTTCAGGAAATCCTTTGGTTAACGGTGATGTTACATTTAATATCAATGGTGTATTTTACAATAGAAAAACGGACGCAACCGGTCAGGCCAAGCTGAATATTAATTTAAATCCGGGTAAATATGTCATCACTGCCATTAACACAATCAATGGAGAACAGCACGCTAACGTTGTTGAAGTTCTGCCTGTCCTTGTTGATGGCCATGATTTAACTAAATATTATAGAAATGATTCCGTATACTCAATTAAAGTGTTGGATGATGTAGGTAATCCTTTACCTGGTGTTGACGTTGTATTTAATATCAACGGTGTATTTTATACAAGAACAAGTAATGCTACAGGTTATGCAAATCTTAATTTAAGATTACAGCCTGACCAGTATATTGTAACTGCCGAATACAATACATTCATGTCTTCAAATATCATTACCGTTCTTCCGGTTTTATTTGCCAATAATACCGTTAGTTATACTAATGAAAGTAATTTCCGTGTCAAGTTAATTGATGGGCAGGGAAATCCTTATGCAAATCAAAGCATTGAATTCAACATTAACGGAGCTATATACAATAACGTAACTGATGATGAAGGTATTGCAAGCTTATTCATTAATCTGGTTGATGGCGAATATGTTGTCACATCAACTTATGATGAATACAGTATTGCCAACACAATTACTATTAAAAATGGGGCTTAAGGAGGTTTTATTATTAAAAAAATCTTTTTATTTTCATTAATCTTGGTATTATTCCTAAGCATGTCCTTAGTTTGCGCTGAAGAAAATGACACTGCATTAACTTCAGACAGCGTTAATATTGAGGCAAAGGATGTATCCATGTTTTATAAAAACGGAACCCGTCTCAATACGGTGCTGACTGATACAAACGATACTCCTGTGAGTAATGCCAGTTTAATAATTACAATCAACGGTCAGGATTATAAGAGAACTACAAATGATGAGGGTAAGGCTTCACTGGCTATTAATTTAATTCCGGGAAGCTATATTGCTAATATTAACTTTTTAGGAAATGACAAATATTCTCCTTCAAACAAAACTGTTAATGTTAATGTTTTATCTACAATAGCTGGAAATGATTTGGTCAAATATTATAAAAATAGTTCCCAGTATTATGCAACATTTTTTGACGGTACAGGGGATGTTTTAACTGATACTGATATTATATTCAATATCAACGGTGTCTTCTACACCCACCAAACCAATCATAACGGCATTGCCAAACTTAATATTAATTTAAACCCTGGAGAATATATTTTAACGGCATACAATCCTAATGACGGATGTTCCTTTTCAAATAAGATTAAAGTCCTTTCCACAATAAATTCAAGTAATCTGGTTAAGATTTTTAGGGACAATCATCAATATTGGGTGACTGCCAGAAATTTCAATGGAAATCCGCTTGCCTATCAGGATGTTGAGTTTAATGTTCATGGTGTTTTCTACACTCGTCAGACCAACAAATATGGAAATTCTAAACTCAATATTAACTTGGAACCGGGCAATTACATAATAACTGCTTATAATAAAGTTACAGGAGAGGCTGTTGGAAATTACATCACTGTCTATGCCAATTCAGATACCAAATTGACTACAAAAAATTATGTATTTAAAGCTAATGATGATGATACTATTCAGGCAACTTTAACAAACAAGTTAAATTATGGAGTTGCAGGAGAAACAATCAATTTAGCTATTGGAAATGAAAAATATTCCGTCATCACTGACGATAATGGTGTAGCTAACTTTTATTTGGGTTTAAGTGAGGGCAATTACTCCCTGAGTTTTAGTCATGATGCAAATTCCCGCTACGGTGCATCATCTGCAAAGTCAACCGTTGAAACTTATGACGGAATCAAGGCAAAACTTGTCTGTTATGATGAAATGATGTTTACCGGAGGAGATTATAAGGCAGGGCTCTATGATGAAAACGATAAACCATTTGCAAATCAAACTGTCTATATGAATATCAATTCTCAAACATTATCTGCAGTAACTGATGAAAACGGCATTGCCCTTTTTAAATTGGATTTGCCGGATGAGGTATTTAATGCTAAAGTCTTCTATAATGGAACAGGATATAAATTTACCTATTCCTTGGTTGAAATTGTAATCCTCGAATCAACTTTCACTACTCTTCGTCCTTTAACGCCGAGTGTTACTGAAGGTATTGGCGATAAGATATTTGCTTCCCTATCAGTCGGTTCTATTAAATTGTTTAAACAAAAGGTGATTTTCGAAATTAATGGAATAAATTACACCAGAACCACAAATGATGACGGGCTTGTAAATTTAACCATTAATCTGGCTCCGGGAACATATAATGTAAATTACTATTATCTTGGAGATGATTTCTTTGTCAGTGCATTCAATTCTTCAAAATTGACTGTAAATCCAAGAATTTCAACTGCTTTGACGGTTCTCACCTCTTCAACATTCCATAAAAATTCAGGAATTACTTTCAATATAGAGTTGAGGGGAGATACTTTGTTGGCAGGTGAAACAGTCAATGTTAAAATAGGTTCAAAATCATTTGCCCAGACCACGGATGAAAGTGGGGTCATTCATTTAGATATTGATGATTTTGCTGAGGGAACATACGATGTTGTCTACTCCTTTGCCGGAAATACAAATTACGCTCCGTCTATGGGTTCTACAAGATTGGTTATAACCTCAGAAATTCCATATGGTTACGGATATTGGGTCAGATATTCTGATATGTATAATTTGAACCTGGCCAGTCTGGCTTCCCAGGGAACAAAGCATGTTTTCCTTCATTCTTATGCAATAACCGCATATGGTGCAGGTGCTGTTTCTTCATGGGCAAAACAGGCAAATAACTATGGAATTAAAGTACATATCTGGATGCAGGTTGCTTATGATGGCAGCTGGCATGGTATTGCAAACAGGGACGGATCATACAATTATGAACTTATCAATTCCAAAGTAAACGAAGCCAAATATTATGCAGGCATTTCAGGTATCGGTGGAGTTCACTTTGACTATTTAAGATTTGGTGGAACTGCATACAATTTCCCTACTGCTGCGGAATCCATAAATTACTTTGTAAGAACAGCTGTTTCAGCAGTCAAATCAGTCAACTCAAATTGTCTTGTATCTGCTGCTTTAATGCCTGAACCGGGTAACATGCTTTATTATGATGGTCAGGATTATCCTACATTGACCAGATATCTGGACTTTGTTCTTCCTATGGTCTACAAAGGAAATTATCATCAAAGCACCGCATGGATTCAAAGCATCTCAAAATGGTTTGTGGACAATTCCAATGGTGCACAGGTATGGACAGGTCTTCAGGCTTACAGATCAGATGATGATATTACAAAACTTCCTGTTTCCGAGCTATTTGGTGATGCGCAGGCTGCTTTAAACGGCGGTGCCAGAGGAGTCGTAATGTTCAGGTGGGGTGTAACCAACTTCATCAATTTCAACGATTTAAAAACGACTTAATCTAGATGTCTCTGTTTAAATTTTACAATTTAAAATTAGTTATTAATTTAACTAATTTTTCTTTTTATTATTTTTATATTTTAATTTCTATCTATTAAAATTATTATAGCTATTTTCGATTTAATTAATTTGTTTTCACTAGTATTTTCATGATTGAATTTTCTTATAAATACTATAAAAAATATAAATAAGTTATAATTAAACTTTTTTAATAAAACTAAAAGGTTGGGTTAATTTTGTTTGAATCATTAAAAAAGAAACTGTCACGTACCAGTGATAAATTGGAAGAAGAAATTCTCGAAGAAGCAAAAGAAGAAGACAACCTTCAGGAAGAAGAAGGTAGTAAACGTTCATTTTTCTCATTTGGCCGTAAAAAACAGGAAAAAAAAGAAGTTGATGAATCTAAATTAATTGAATCAGCTGATGAAAGTGAAGAAGAGCCTCAAGAGGAGAAAAAATCTCGTTTCTGGTCCAGGTCTAAAGATAAGGATGAGGAAACTTCTGAGGAAGAAAAAGAAGATTCTGTTGAGGAAGAGCCTGTAGAGGAGAAGAAGTCTCGTTTCTGGTCCAGATCCAAGTCTGATGATGAGGAGGAATCTGAAGAGGAAGAGGAACCTCAGGAAGAGAAGAAGTCTCACTTTTGGTCCAGGTCTAAAGATGATGATGAAGACGAGGATGTGGAAGAAGAAAGTGAAGAGGAAGAGGAACCTCAAGAGGAGAAGAAGTCTCGTTTCTGGTCCAGAGATAAAAATAAAGAAGAAGATCAAGATGATTCTGCGGAAGGAAAAGGTGGATTATTCTCATTTGTTCGTGAAAAAACAATTTCCGAAAAACATGTGGAAGACACATTATGGGAATTGGAAATGGGTCTTTTGGAAGGAGATGTAGCAATGGAAGTAGCTACTGAAGTTGTAGACTCTGTAAAAGATGACCTTGTCGGACGTAAAATCAAAAGAAGCAGTGACATCACAGAATATACTTACAATGCTTTAAGAAATGCAGTTGCCGATATTATTGACATTCCGGGCAAATCAATGACTGAAATGATTGAGGAGAAAAAAGCTCAGGGAGAGCCTTTGGTAGTAATGTTTGTCGGTATTAACGGAACCGGAAAAACAACAACAATAGGTAAATTGGCTAATTATTACTTGAAAAAAGGTTACACTCCAGTTATTGCAGCTTCAGACACATTCCGTGCAGGAGCAATCGAACAGGTTACACATCACGCAGACAATGTGGGCGTTAAAATCATCAAGCACCAGAAAGGCTCAGATCCTGCCGCAGTTGCATATGATGCAGTGGAACACGCCCGTGCGCAGGGAAAAGAGTTGGTTTTAATCGACACTGCAGGAAGAATGCAGACCAACACCAACCTTATGGACGAGATGAAGAAAATCAAACGTGTATCCAAACCTGATTTGGTAATATTCGTCGGGGACGCAATAACAGGTAACGATGCAACCGAACAGGCACGTAAGTTCAACGAAGCAATCGACATTGACGGTGTAATCCTCACCAAAGCCGATGCAGACAGCAAAGGAGGAGCATCACTTTCAATCGGTTATGTAATCCAAAAGCCGATACTCTTTTTGGGTGTTGGCCAGGGGTATGATGATATCATGGAATATGATCCGCAGTGGATGCTGAACCAGCTTTTCTCAGAAGATGAAGGGTTAGTTGAAAATGAAGCTTAGGGATATACTTCTTGTAATTTTAGTCTTTCTTGTTATAATTGCGGTATGGGCGACCATATTCAACCCGTCAAGTTCTGTTGTAGATATGGAGCCTAAGGAAAACGTTTCAATCGCAGTTACAGGGGACGTTATGTTTGCACGTAACATGCCAGGGGTATTGAGCCTTGACTCCTCACCCTTTAAGGGAGTAAGTGATGTCATATCAGCAGCCGATTTGCTTTTGATTAACTTTGAAAATGCGGCAACAACATCCGGTGATGCACTCAAGGGCGATGTGCCGTTGAAATGCGATCCAAGCTACGTTCCCCTTGCTAAAGGAAACAATCTGACTGTAGCGGCACTTGCAAACAACCACGCATACGACTACGGCGAGACCGGAATGAAGGATACGATAGCCAACCTTAAAAACGCAGACATAACACCAATGGGTGCCGGAGAAAACGCAGATGAGGCACACAAGGCCGTTGTCAAGGAGGTAAACGGAAGAAAAATCACAATCCTCAACTATATGGATTCCGAAAACTTCGCCGAATACTCACAGGACGTAATGCCTTATGCTAAAGAGTCAAGTCCCGGATATTCCGCATATGACTCAGAAGATGCCAAAAAGCAGATTGCAGAAAACAATGATTCCGACTGCATAATCGCATACATGCACTTTGGAAACGAATATTCAAACTCTCCAAACGAAAATCAGGTGAAAATCGCACATGAACTGATAGATTATGGTGCAGATGTCGTAATCGGAGCACATCCTCATGTAACACAGGGAATCGACATGTATAAGGGAAAACCGATATTCTATTCACTCGGAAACTTCATATTCGACCAGTCAAACACTGCAACACACTCAGCCTACTT
>NZ_JAZRKF010000046.1:0-29597 GCF_045646205.1 Methanobrevibacter sp.
CCTATGGTAAGCCACGTACTTTGCGATTTCTTCATCCAGAGTTGTTTTGTTAACTTTATTTAAAACTTCAATTGTAGATTTTCCTGACATAATTTATTATTTGTCATTCATCTATAATAAAAGTTTGGTAACTAACTATAAACTGTATTCTTATTTGTTCGTTACTATTCGAATGTTTACTTATAATGTAAATTTTTATATAACATTTATTCCAATTAATTAAATGATGAGGTATGTAACTAAAACCGACTTGAGGATTGTTGCAAGAAATTTGGGAATAATCATGGTGGGAATTGGAGTAATGTGTTTAATTCCCTTACTGGTCGATGCAATCTATTTTGAATTTGATTTAGTTAGTTTTGCAGTTCCTGCATTAATTTCAATCGGGATCGGATATTTTTTCATGAAGTATTTCGAAAAGACAACATCCAAGGTAAAGCTAAAGCACGGGATGCTGATTTCCTCTTTTGCATGGTTCTGGGCAGGCATTATCGGAGGACTTGTTTTCACGCTTTCAACAAACATACCTGTCATCGATGGAATTTTTGAAAGTGTTTCTGCATTAACGGGAACAGGAATAACGATATATGAAAATGTGGAAATATTGCCTCACAGCATACTCTTTTTTAGAGCTTTTGAGCAGTGGATTGGTGGTTTGGGAGTAATTGTTATTGTCCTTAGGTTTGTAACCAGTTCCGGTTCTATTTCCTCAAAGCTTTACCAGTCAGAAGCCCGTGATGAGAGATTAAAACCCAGCATTAAAAACACGATAAAAGCAACGGTGCAAATATATACTGTATATACATTATTTGGAATAATACTCTATGTCCTGGCCGGAATGCCTGTTTTTGATTCGGTCTGCAATACATTCTGTATGATTTCAACAGGAGGTATGGCGGTTAAAAATGCAAATATCGGTTTTTATCATAATGATTTAATATATTTCATTTCAATAATAATAATGATTCTTGGGGCTACAAGCTTTTTGGTCCATTATAAAATAATTAAAACAAAGGGAAAATCTCTTATAAGGGATTTGCAGTTTAAAATAATTTTATGTCTGATTGCATCCGTTACATTAATGCTTTATCTGGCATCCAATATTGTTCCGATGGAATTGCTGTTTACTGTGACTTCTGTTATAACAACAACTGGGGCCAGTGTGGCTTCGGTGGATGCAATGGCCGGATGGCCTTCATTTGTTTTCATACCTTTAATGTGTCTGATGTTAATCGGAGGTTCAAACGGATCTACTGTCGGTGCAATAAAGCTTTTCCGTGCGATAATATTTCTTAAGGGAGTATACCGCAATGTCAGGGTAATCCTGTCTCCAGTCAATAGGGTAATTCCTGTAAAACTAAACGGCCATCCTCTTTTGGAAGAAGAAATCGGACAGGCCAGTACATTCATAGCACTCTATCTGATGTTCATTCTCTTTACATGGGCATTGTTCTGTTTATTCGGCTATGATCCATTCAAGAGTCTCTTTGCAGCAATGTCTCTTCAGGGAAACAACGGTCTGGAACTGGGAATAGTAAACCACACTTTAAGTCCTGTACTGAAAATAGTTAGTATGATTGACATGTGGACAGGAAGGCTTGAAATATATCCTGTACTGATTCTATTGAGGGCAGGATTTGAAATTTTCAAAAGATAATCTTTGAATTGGCACTATTTTTATATTAATGTAAGTTCAAAGTATTAATCATGTCTAGAATTGATGAAGCTGTTCAATTGTTTGAAGGTAGTTATTTGTGCTCACAGACGGTTTTAACCGTATTCAGTGAGGAGTTGGGTCTTTCCAAAGAGAATGCATTTAAAATCGGAGCTTGTTTTGGAAGCGGTATGCGTCAGGGTGAAGTCTGCGGTGCATGCACCGGTGCGTTAATGGCTCTGGGTTTAAAATATGGTGAAAACAAGCCAAAATGTGATGAAGTATCAGATAAGTTTTTTGAAGAGTTTAAAAAAGAGAACGGTTCATTTATCTGCCGGGATTTGCTTGAATGTGATATCAGCACTCCTGAAGGTGTAAAGCAAGCACTTGACAATAATCTCTTTAGGGAAGTCTGTCCGAAGATGGTTGCCTCAGCAGTGGAAATAACTGAAAAAATCATGGATGAATAAGTGGCAGTTTAATTAATTTTTTGCTCAATTAAATTAATACTTTTAGATATTTCATATTAAATTAATTGTCATATCTCTTGTTAAACAAAAGTATTAATTTAGTTTAATTTTTTTCATTAACCTTATCTACATTTAATTAAATTATTTATACTATTTTGTATTATCTATTATTAATGGATTTGGCATGGAACATACTGGTTGGAAACGGAATCTCTTTTTTTGCAGGAATTTTTTTAATAATAAGCTACTGCGTAAATGACCCTAAAAAGGCGTATAAGCATCAGTTCTTAAATGCATTCATACTTGCAGTATCATCTGTTTTCTTTTATTCATGGACGGGTGTCGTTACAATGCTTATTGCTGCTTCAAGAAATGCAATGGTGTATTACGACAGACTAACAAGAAACTGGGTCATATTTTTCCTAATCGTGACAGTTGTTTTAGGTGTCTATGTAAATAATTTGGGCTGGGTTGGTTTACTTCCGGTTTTTGCCATAATTGAGATTACCTTATGCAATTACTTTTTAAAAGAGATAAAATCAATCAAAACAGGTTTTATAATAAATAGTGCGATTTATATTGTTTATTTCATGGCAATTCTTGATTTTGCTTCAGTTGCAATGGAATCAGTAACTGCATTAATAGGGCTTGTTTCTCTTATTCATCTGATTAAAGGCGGAAAATCTTAATATTTCAGTGTTTTCACGTAGTTTTCAAGTAAATCAAAGAGTTCTTCTTTTGTAGTTGTCTGGAATATTTTTTTCTTGATTTCCTGGCTTCCGTGGAGGTTTTTCATATAATATGCAGCATTTGTTCTTAGCTTATGCATCACAACCTTATCCTCGTAATTTCCGATAATCATATCAGCATGCTTTTTGAACATGTCCAGCTTTTCTCTTGACGGTACTCTTTCAGGCTTGATTCCATAATCAAGATAATCAATGCACTGTTTTATAATCCACGGGTTTCCCAAAACGCCTCTGCCGATCATTATTGCATCACATCCCGTCATATCAAGCATAGCTTTTGCATCATAGCAGCTTCTGATATCTCCGTTTCCTATTACTGGTATTGAAACGTTGTCCTTAACGTCCTTTATGATTGACCAGTCTGATGGTATGTCATATCTTTGCTGTCTTGTACGTGGATGAACGGCAATGGCTGAAGCACCGGATTTTTCGGCGATTTTGGCTATTTCAACCGCATTGTTTTTATCCCATCCGCTTCTGATTTTTACTGTAACCGGAACGGATACTGTATCTTTAACGGTTCTGATAATTTCTTCTACTTTTTCTGGACTTTTAAGAAGTGCGCTTCCGGCTCCTGACTTTACGGCCACTTTGGTTACCGGACAACCCATGTTGATGTCAATGATGTCTGGGTTCATGTTTTCGGCAATGTATGCTGAAGCGCTTTTAAATGATTCTGCATCTGATCCGAAAATCTGCTGCGCAATAGGTCTTTCAAAATCAGTCATTTCAAGCATTTCTCTTGTTTTTCTATTCAAATGCATGACTGCTCTTGTTGAAACCATTTCGGTTTCTATCAGTCCGCAGCCCATTGACTTGACTATTCTTCTGTATGCGGAATCGCAGATTCCAGCCATCGGCGCCAAAACTACCTGATTATCAATTTTGACGTTGTCTATTTTCCATTTCATAAATTACACTTTGTAGTAATCCTCATCTTTTGCAGGAAGCTTTGTAAATATAATCGGCAGTATAATCAATGATGCAAGAAGTATTCCTCTTATTGCAATACTTACCGTATCACCTTCAGATAATGTATAATAAATTCCCTGCAGCCATAACAATGCAATACATACCGGCAATATGAATTTAATGACTGCTGTCCAAAGTTTTCCAACTTTAATGGTTGAATTTTCGTTTAATGTATTAACCAATTCATCAAAGTCATATACCCAGCCGAATATTATGCACTCGAGAAGCACTGCAAATAATAATGCGAAATTATTCAGGAATGCATCGAATATTCCCAATATCAGACTTCCGCAGCCTGTTGCAAATACTGATGAAATACATACTCCAAAGATACACACGATTGTTGCAGTTTTTTTACGTGAGAAATTGAATTTTTCGGATATTGAATAACATACTCCTTCAAGAAGAGCTATGATTGATGTAATTCCTGCAAATAATATACATATGAAGAATAAAGGCCCTATTATTTGTGAAGAAGGTCCCATTACATTCAGTACCTGTGGAAATACAACAAATGCAAGTCCAGTTCCTTCAGTTACCAGTTCATTGAATGGAAGGCCTGATGTCATTGCCATAAAGCCCAAAATTGAAAATATTCCTATTGAATTGAAGACTTCAAATCCTGAATTTGAAAATGCAACAAGAATAGCATTGTCCACCAGTTTGGAGCCTTTAGGCAGATAGCTTGCATATGTAAGTGCAATTGCCATACCTAAACTTAGGGAAAATACAATCTGGCCGAATGCGGCTACCCAAACGTCTGCTTTTGTTAATGCTGACCAGTCGGGATGCAACATTTGTGTATAACCTATTGATGCTCCAGGCAGTGTCAGTGCGTATGCAACGATTATTACAACGATTATACATAGTAACGGAAGCAAAATTCTGCTTACCCTTCCGATTCCGTCATTTAAATTGGTTCTTAGAATTGCCCATGCAGTAAACCAGATGATTATGATGGCCGTTAATACAGCAGGTACGATGGTCGTTATTCCGCTTATGGAATCTACATCATGTAAAACGCTTTGTGAGAAGAACATGTCGGGATTTGCTCCCCATGCTTTTGTAAAGCTTAAAACAACATAAATCAAATCCCATCCTACAACACAGATATAATATGTGGTTATCAAAAAGACGATTGATAAAACCAGCCACGCTACGGGCTCTAATCTGTTATGAACTCTGTATAAAATCTTTGATAGGGATGTTTTGAATTTGTATCCTACTGCATATTCCACTAAAACAAATGAGATTCCTAAAAGGAATAATGATACGATATATGGTATAAGGAATGTTCCTCCACCGTGGGAATACATAACGTTCGGGAATCTCCAGATATTTCCAAGTCCGACAGCAGATCCAATCATTGCTAAAATAAATGTTAGATTGCTGTTCCATTCATTTTTCTGGCCTGTCATAATTAATCACTTAATTATATACTTTTGATAATTCTTTAATATATAATTGGTGATTAAAGGTCTGTGAATGCATTGATGGATAAAAATTAAAAAAAGAAGTGAAATTAGGATTATAATCCTAATCTACCTAATACGTCATTTAAGGAAAAGCCGCCTGCATTGTTTCCAACAAATTCGGTAACTTTATTTGTATAATTTTGAACGTCTCCTTGTACTGCTTGAACTCCTCCAATACTTGTAGCAAGGTTTTCAATACTACTGTTAGTCATGTTAATATTGTTGTTGACTGTGTAGTTGTAAATAATGTTCACGATAGTTGTGTGGTCAGTTATGTTTTCTTTTTGAACTGTATCTTTAACATCATCCACTAATTTGGTCAATTGATCAGCAGTAACATTGTCGTTTTCAACGATTTCTGCTTCTGTGTAGATTTCTTCGTTTGCAGCCTGTTTTACTGTTTCGGGAATTTGTACATCAGTTGCAGCTTCGTATGAATTCATAATTCCAGTAAGTGCAGATTCACCGGTTGCAGATACAGGACTGGTTACATATACGTGTCCATGGGTGATTCCAGCGGATTTTAATGCTGAAATGTACATTTCTGCAGTAATTGTGGTGATTTTTGATTTGTCCACAGTTACTTTAATATTTCCTTGTTCGCTTAAGTCAACCAATGCAGAGGAGAATATTTGATCGGAAGTATAGGTTTTGCCTGTAATCGTACTTGCGACTTTATTTACTTCGCCTGCACTAATAATTTTAGATTCTATATTTTTTACATCAACATGTGCTTGCTGATTAAAGAAGTTATCCACAATAGACTTATAATTTGCATTATTGTAAGTCGTCTCACCATAGGTAATTACTTTAGTGTCTGATTGAGCTGAAAACCCAATAGGTAAAGCAATACCGACAATAACAATTGATAATAGTATTATACCAATTAAAGATTTGCGCATATTTTCACCTCTAAATTATAATTATAATAAGTAGTATTTAAATGTATATGTACACAAGTTGTGTTTATATATAAATGCTTTAAAAAGGATAGTATAATTAAAGGTGTAAAAGTGATAAGTGACGAAGAAGCTATTGAAATGGCTCACAATATTGAAAAGATTAACATAGATGTTAAGAAAACAATTGAAAAAGCAGTAACTGCAGGTTATTTGGGTGTAGAGCATTTTTACTGCAGTGTACTTCAGGAAGGTAATTATACTACTCCGATTGACAGATTGTTCGGTGAAAATCTTCCTAAAATGAAATTGGATAATTTTTACTTTGACATTATTTCAAAAGCCCTGGATGATGAGGGAATCTATATCTCACTTGCATACTGTAATGGTGAAATGAGAGTTTCTCCCGAAAGAGTGGATGAGATAATAGAATATGAGGACTATGAACTCGAAGAGGATGATTTGTATTTCTTAAGACAGCATGTAATGGTCACATCTGAAGCCACAAAAATCTTTAGGATATATGAAGAGGAAGGAATTCCCGGCCATAAGCCAACGGATGATTTGGGTTTGATGGTTAAATATGAAGACGGCCAGTATTATTCATACTTTGCTGTTAGATCAACTGATTTGTGCATGTCTGCCCTTCAGGTATTTCCCCTCAGTCCGGAATTGCCAAAAGAACATGAATTTTCATTGATTAATCCTATAAATAAGGTCCTAATTGAAATGATGATGGATGTCATTGTCTTGGCTGAATAATAATATTATTATAATATTAAAATATAACTTAATAATATGATATTTTATGGAGATGAAAAATGTTAGAAGAATTTTTACCATTTGTTGGTTTGATTATTTTTGGAAACATTGAAAACCTTATTTTGGCATCTCAGGGTGTTGTAGGCGGTGTTAATCCTAAGGTTTTAGGTTTGTTGAGTATTTTTATTGTAATTATTTGGTTAGTCATTGGTTTTGTCGCAACAGATGTTGCAATGCAGTATTCCCAGTACATTACATTTATCGGCGGTCTGGCTATTTTTATATTAGGTATTAAATCAGTAGTCGATGCCATAAGGCACATCAAACAAGTCAAAAGGGGTGAATAATTATGGTGAATTTAAAAGATTATGCTCCTTTTACAGGATTACTTATTTTTGGAAACATTGAAAACCTTATTTTGGCATCTCAGGGCGCAGTTGCTCACGTCGATCCATTTATATTGAGTGTATTAAGTATAATTGCTGTAATCATATGGCTATTGATTGGAACATATGGAACAAAAATGGCAATTAAGTATGCTGACTACATTGAAATATTCGGTGGTGTGGCCATCATTATTTTGGGTATTCAGTCCATGCTTGAAGCAATGGGTTTATAGTTTTAAAATAATATAGGGAAGCTCTTTTGAGCTTCTATAATTTTGTTTTTATAGCTTTTATTTGTTTAATGTCAATTTCTGTCATTTTTGATACTTCTTCAACATTGTATTTTTTTAGCATCCTTTTAATAATATTTTCCTCACCTTTTTCTATTCCTTTTTCTATTCCTTTTTCTATTCCTATTTCTTTTCCACGTTCTTCGGCTCTTGTTAGTTCGCCGTCGATTATTGCATCTCTTAGTTGTTCTTCGAAAGGTTTCATGTTTATTGCTGACATTTTTAATTTCCTCGCTACTATTTTGATTTTTTCAGGGTTTTTAAGATATTTTCCAGCCCATAATATCAAACATTTTCTGGCAACTCTGGATAATGGGTAGGAAATTAGTAATTTGTCGTATATCAGTGATAGTTCGACAATCAAATCTTCTTTAGTCATGTTGATTCGAAATGTTGGCATCCAGATCAAATCAATTACATCAAAACTGGTGATTTGTTTATTGTTTTCTATTTTGTATTTCAAGTTATTTAATCTTATCTCACCATCTATCTGTTTTGTTATGAAAAAATTTGGGCTATATACATCTTTATAATTCAAATATAATGCTTTGTTTAGAGGTAACTCTCCCGTATACATGATGAACTGTTCAACATTTTTAGTGTAGCACTATATAATGTTGTCATGTATTCGTTGTCCCTGGCCAATTTCTCTTTTGTTAGTGAAGAGTGATGTTCGATATTAATCAAATTACCGTTTTTTCGTTCAAATACTAAATCCAGATTTAAATTTTTATATGCTTCAGATAAAAGTTTTGGATGGGCTTTGTTTTTGATGTCTTCGTATGATGTGATGTATTGGGGGAATTCCGGTATGCCTATAACACATTGGTTGAATATACTGTCTTCTGTGTTATGTTTGTTTGGAAAAATATTTGTCATTTTATCACCAGTTTATTATTGTTTAGATTGATATAAATACTTTTTCTTTCATTTAAAGACAATATTGCTTTCATATTGTAATTTTACTTTGTTATAACAATATTTACATTATATTGTAAATTTTAAATGCTTTTGTAATTTTTTTCTCTTGTGTGAATTTTACTGCCTCAAGGAAATATTCATATCATACAATTTCATTGGATAAATTTGTCAAGTGAAATTTACCTTTACTAAATTATATATATTATGTAATTTATAAATTACACTTATAGTGGCTATCTTTAAATACTACTATGATTTTATAATTAGCGCAAAAAGGGGGTGAAAATATCAAAAAGTTAGGTAATAAGTTGTTATTTGTTCTTATGATATCGCTAATGCTTATGTTTTCTTTAAGCGCAATTTCTGCAGAGGATAATTCAACTTTACTTGCATCTAGTGCAGATTCTCCTGGGCTATTGCAGGCATCCAATATTATTAACGTTCATGTAAGTGATTCTTACGTGCCTCAGAATAATACCTGGACCGAAGACGGGGTCAATCTGGCTAATGCAAATGTTTCAGTTTATGATTCATCTAACAATTTGGTATTTTCAGGATTAACAGATAGTGAGGGTAATGTTGTTATTTCCAATTTGAACTCAGCAAGTTATGATGTTGAGATTAAATATTCTACATATGAATCATATCGTCAGAATGTGGATTTATCAGCTAAAAACACCGAAGCTATTGATTACATGTTCATTCCTGATATACTGCTGTTGGTGGATTATAATTCCCACAACGAAAAAGTTGATATATTAATGGAAATGTCAAAAAGAGTTGCTTACATAAGTACTACAAACTTTGATCTTACTAGGGAATGGTTAATAGATTATGCTAAATTCATTCACCTGGACATGTTTAATGAAGGTTCATACCATACTCTTACTGGTGAATACTTGAAAAAGATTTTAGAAACTTCACCGGCTAACATTAACTATAATGTGGCTTATACATTCGGTGTTTATTCAGAAAGTATTCTTAATGCAACCGGAATACATATCACAGGTGCAAGTGCAGCAAATAATACTTACCATACAATAGAAAATACTTATGTCGGTTCTTATTTCCAGGCTGAGGATATTGAAGATTCCACAGTTTTAGTTACAAACATGGAAAATTATCTTAAATATGTATATTATTTAGTTGACCCTTCCAAATACACAAATCCTACTTTGGATGAAAACAATGCTCCATTGATGAGTCCTGAATGTGGTTTTTACCATCCGGATTTAGGAATATACACTATTGTTCCTGATGGAATCACAATCAATAACTGGATTAAAAACAATCCTGGTTATGACGCAGATGGACATGGAAGTCTCAACTGGATGACCGTGGATTATCCTAATTGGCTTGAAAATACATTGGACCCTACAACTCTATTCAGAACATTTGAAAAAGATTATATTGGCAACTTTTCTCCTGGAAAGCCATTCATAGCTATTGCTACTTACTATTGCGGTGGCGGCGTAGTTGATGCTTTAATCAGAAGTTACGAATCTCAGGGTAGAGCAGCTTTCAACGTGTTTAAAACTGGTACTATCCCACCGATGGCTTCAATCTTGAATAAGATTACCAATGTATCAACCGTTGGTATTTCAGCTATTACATCACTCTATAGTTGGTCTTTAAATTATGCAAATGGTTCTGCTAGAGGTGATTTGGAAGATATTGATCTTGCTGTATTGAAAGGTGTTTATGACATTTCCGAAACAAGTTATCTCAATGAACTCGGTCCTCAAATTGAATGGACTTTCTCAGTAACCTATCCAAGTTTCGAAGGTGTATACGGACCTATCGTTTTATCTTACGTTGACGGTATGGGTAAATCTCATGTCATTCAGTCAGGTGTGGATAAAATGGTTAAACTCAGTTCACAATGGGCTGAATTAAAGGAAATGGATAATGCTGATAAAATTGTTTCAATCATATTGTATAACTACCCGCCGGGTAAGGCAGAAATTGGTGCATCATACTTGGACGTATTCCAAAGTACTTATGACTTGATTTTCCAATTGGAAAAAGCAGGCTATAATGTCGGTAATATATCAGATATTCCTTCATTATACGATTTGACTGAATTGATTGTTCAGTTCGGTAATAAGGGAACTTGGGCTAAAGGTTTATTAAACGAATATGTTGAAAAACACTTTGATGAATTGATGGCACACCACCAGTTAATTGATTTGGATGAATTCTATAGATTGACTGCACATATCAATCCGTCCTTATATGAATGGATGATTGACCGCTGGGGTGATGGTCTTGGAGAAATCATGGTTTACAATGATACATACATTGTTATTCCAGGATTATGGTACGGTAATGTCTTTGTTACTTTCCAACCTTCCAGAGGATGGGAAGAGGTTCAAAATTACCACGACTTAAGCTTACCTCCTCATCAGCAATATGTGGCATTCTATGAATGGTTAGATCAAGTAATCGGTGCCGATGCGTTAATCAATATGGGTACTCACGGAACTCTTGAATGGCTGCCTGGTAGAAACATCGGTGTAATGGAAGGAGACTGGACTTTCGAATTGACCTTGACTCCTACAGTATATCCTTATATTGTTTCCAACCCTGGTGAAGCAATGGTTGCCCGTGACAGAATTGCTCCATTAATGATTACTCACATGACTCCTGCAATGGTTTCATCCGCATTATACGGCAATTATACTCTATTATATGAATATATTGCTCACTACAGAGACCAAGTTAAACTCAACGTATCAACAAACGCTGAAGAATATAAGGCTTTAATCATCGACTTGGCTCCTTCATTAGGTTATGGTGTATATAATGAATCAAATCAGACCTTTGATGAATATGTAGCTGAATTGCATTCCTACTTGGAAGGTATGCAGGATGATTTCTATACTTATGGATTGCATAATTTGGGTAAAATTTTAACAGGTTATGAACTCATTGAAGAGGTAATTACTGTTACAACTTCTCAAACCAGGATATATAATCATATCTTAGCTCATTTCTATCCTGAATTGGCTAATATGAGTTTCTATGATGATATACGCCACCATGAGGAATATTCTTTAGTTGAGGAAATGGTAACATCATTCTTAAAAGAATATGTTACTGCATTGGTTTGCGGTACATCAGTTGAAAGTTTAAACAAGGAGTATAATATTCCTGTCGGTTCTGCCCTTTATAACGATACCGCTTATGCTGCAAGTGTTATTGTTAACATTGAAAACAATAACGAATGGGCTGCAATAATTAAGGCTCTTGAAGGTGACTATGTCCTTGCAGGTTTATTTGCAGATCCTTCATACGGAGACTCCATTCCTACAGGTTATGACGGTTACGCTTCAGATTCAACAAAAATGCCTTCCAGGTCCGCTTACGCATCAGCTATTAAAATAGTTAATTTGCTTTTAGCTGATTACATGGAAGAGCATGGTGAATGGCCTAAATTAACAGCATTAATCCTTTGGGGTACTGAAATTTCAAGAACAGAAGGAATTGGTCTTGCAGAATTCTTATACTTCTTGGGATGCAGACCTGTCTGGACTGAAAACGGAAAAGTCATTGGCGTTGAATTGCTTCCACTAGAAGATTTAACAGTTCAATTGCATAATGGTAGTGTTGTCAACAGACCAAGAATTGACGTATTTGCAAGTATCGTAACCAGTAACAAGGATTGGTTAACCTGGTTACTTACAGGAGTCAATCTCGCGTTAAACGCTCCGGGTGAAGACTTCTCACAAAACTACGTTAAACTTCATTACAATCAAACAGGTATTCTCGACAGATTATACGGTCTTCCGGGAGCTATTTTGGAAGGTACCGGTATGAGTAATTTCATTCCAAGTACAAATGACTGGAACATAGAAACAGTCAACGATGAAGCATCAAGTATCTATCTTGATAAAGTTTCATTTGCTTGGAATATGGATGAAAAAGGCAATATTGTCGTAACTCCTCAAAAAGAAGCTTATAAAACATTACTCTCACAAGTCGATTTGATTACTCAGAACTTCGACAGTACCTGGAGATTTATTGATTCAGATGATTACTACGATTGGTTTGGAGGATTATACAATGCAGCACGTACTCTTGGTGCAAATCCTGACACTTCATTTGTAGATATCAGAAATCAGAACAACTATATCTCAAGAACTTATGAGGAAGAATTGGACTTTGAAATCCGTAGTATGATTTTAAATCCTAATTACTACAATCCTTTAGTTAACTCACAGGCAGGTTCCTTGTCTTATGCTAAAAATATGGAAAACCTCTACGGTGGATTAATTTTAGGAGGAGGTAAGTTAAACGCTCAGCTAGGTAATCAGATAGCTAACACCTACAACGGTTTAACTGGCACTGTCCAATCAACTGCTCAGGCTGCTGCATGGCAAAGTATGGCTGCTTGGATGTTCTATCTAAATGATCAGGGTGTATGGGACGGAGATACTCAGGCTGTACAGGAATTGGCTAATAACATTATTAATATGGCTACAATGTATGGTGTTGCATGTTGTCACCACACCTGTAAGAATTTGGATTTCAACATGAAAATCATTCAGGCAAGTTCACTTTCTCCACAGAAAAAGGCAGAATACGCTGAAATCTTATCTCAAGCTACTTTAACTGATCCTTTATATGTGATGGAAGACGCTCCTACTGACGGTGACGGTCAAAGTGAGAAAAATCCTTCATCCGAGGAAATGTTAGTTAACGGAACCACAGAAAATAATGGTGAAGCTTCAGGTTCTGTTGGAGGTGAAACTCCTGTTGGGGAACAGCCATCCACTTCACAAAGTGCTGATGCAAGTTCTGCTTCTCAAGCTCAATCCAGTGATTCATCATCAAGTGATTCCGCTGGTGAAGATGCTTCTCAAGCTAGTGATTCCCAAGCTTATGAAATTTCAAAAAGTTCTCCTGCCAAATCTGCAAGTGCAGAATCAAGTATGCCTATCGTTGTAATTGTTGCTATCGTTGCTTTGATTGCAATATTCCTGGTCGGTTATACTCGCAGAAATGATGATTTTGATGATTATTAAAATCATCATAATTTTTTCTTTTTTTTCGTAATTTTTATATATATTTAATTTACAAAACTATACTTATAATGCATTTTTTTAGTCAAATGTGTGTTATAAATTTGTGATGTGATTAAATATGAATAAGAAAATTAATATGGTTTTAATCTTATTATTACTTTTAATCGTTTCATTGGGTGCTGTCAGTGCAGCTGACAATTCTAGTGAAACATTAAGTGTTAATGATAATACTCAAGGCGATGAGATTTTAACCGCTACAAACCATACTGTAACTGAAAAGACTTACAGCAATTATTTCTCCGCTAAGGGAGATATGAGTTCTTCAGTTAACTCTGGTGATACTATAATATTAAGCGGTGACTTCTCAGGCAAGAACTTTACAATTAATAAACAGATTACTCTTACCAGTTCTGGAGGTACTATTAAAAACGGTGTTATAACACTCACCAAAGACGCTTCCGGTACTGTTATTAGCGGTTTAACAATTAAAAATACTAACAATTATCTTTATGGAATACATGTTAACGGTGCAAAAAACTGTGAAATCCACGATAATTTCATGAACAACACCGGTCAGTCTTCCTATTGTATTGTTTTAAATAAGGATTCTGATTTTAATAAAATTGAGCACAATACACTTTCATGTTATGGTGAAAGTTACGGTCACGGTACAAGATCTTGTCCGGTTATTCTTTTAGGAAGTGCTGATAACAACTACATTGCAGACAATGAAATTTATTGTGCCGATGCAAATGCAATCTATTTATCAAGCTATGGCGGAGGTCTGTTTAAAGGTGGTGAATCCTTTAATAATATAATTTACAATAACACTATTAGATACACTACCAGAACAACTTCATGGGCATATGCTGTCCAATTGATGGGTGGAAACAACACTGTTGATTCAAATAAGATTTACGGTGCATACAGAGGTGTTTCATCTTCAAATTTCCCATTAAATAAAGTTATCAATAATTATATCTTTGTTGACGGTACTGATTTCGCTTCAGGTGCACATACTGGAGGAGATTATGCTATTGCTCTTGCATCTAATGCAACCATTAGAAACAACACCTTAACAGGTATGTTTGTCGGTGCAGCAGTTTCTGCAGGAGACAATTCTGTAATTGAAAATAATATTATAAATGCTTCAGCAGGATACGGTATACAGGCAAGCGGAGATAATATTAAGATTGCTGAAAATACCATTAATACAAATACAAGTGCTGGTGTTTACCAACAGGGTAAACAATCCGGTATCGTCGTAGACAGAAACACAATTGTTTCCCAAAGCGGTATTGGTGTATATCTTTCCAAATCATCCAAAACCAAATATCCGTCAAACATTACCATTACAAACAATCAGATTACAACATCAAACCAATATATGATTAATGCTGCAGATGCAGATAAAAATACCTGGGTAATTGAAAATAACGTTGGTACAGGTAAAATATTAACTCCTTCAGGTGAAGTCGACCCGTCCGCTCCGGATTTCAATTTCAATGGAACAATCCATAATGTAACTCCGGCCAATTATCACAATTTCATTGATGGTGACGGTAACTTGAAAAATGATTTCGTTCATGATGGAGATATCCTAAACTTTTCAGGTACTTTTGAAAATAAAAAGATTTATGTTACATATAGTGTTAAATTAACAGGTAAAGATCCTGTATTTATCAATTCAACCATCTGCGCATTATCCGATTCAGTATGGATTGAAAATTTAACTATAATTAATAAATACACTAACCATAACGCATGGGGTATTTATGTAACCGATACAAATATTGTTAAAATCTTAAACAATGACATTACCGTTTATGATCCAAAAACAGCTTATACAATCTATGTTCACAAAGCTTCAAAAGTTTATATTGAAAACAACACTTTAACCTCTCACGGTGAGGCTTTAACATACACTCTGCTTGGAGACGGTGCTGAAGAATGTGAAATTACGAATAATGTAATTAACTGTATCGGCACAGGCGAAATCTATCCGTTTGAAAATTCAAGAGACATTAACGGTAACTCTTCTGAAGTTTGTATTGCTCAGTGCATCTGTTTAGGTGACACTTCAAATGATTTCTGTCTTGACGGAACCAACATCGTTCCTGAATTATACAGAACCTACGGTATTTTAATGATTCATTCATCCAACAACACCTTAACCGGAAATGATGTGCATGTAACTTCCCTTGTCGAAGAGTCAAACATTTTCAATTCAACCAATTCACTTGTAGGTATTGATTTCTACTATGACTGTGACAATAATGTAATTTCAGACAATTTTGTCCTTGTAGAGGGTTTGGATAATTATTTATATGGTGTTGGAGCTATTGCTCATCCTACAGGAGGATCCGGAACCACAGCTATAAATAACATTTTCAAAAACAATGAAATCTATGTAAGAGGCGGATACATGGCTGAAGGTATAGTCTTCGGTCCTGGCTGTAACGGCACTCAGGCTTTAAACAATAATGTTACCTTAACTGCTGAAAATGTAACATACGGTGTAAACCTTGAAAGTTCCTTTGATTCAATCATAAAAGACAACTTTATCTTAATGGACTGTGATGTTGTTTATGGTATTGAAGCATACGGATCCGACGGTAATGTAATTGAGGATAACGTCATATATGGTGAAGGAAAACTCGTTTCAGGCTTTGTAGGTATTAATACTAATAATAACACAATTCAAAACAACATCATTACCTCAAACGGTACTGATTCCAGTAAAAATATTACTCACGACGTTATTAAAGCATCAAATTCAGGTGTCTATCTTGAAGGAGCATCAAAAGGAAACTTGATTGACTCAAATATCATCACTACCGAAATCGGTTATCCTGTTGTATTGTCTGATGATTCAACCGGAAATACAGTAACCAACAATTATCTCAAAGGTGAAAAAGGTTCCGGTGATGAAGGTGTAAACGGTTCAGCTTCAAATACTGTACATGACAATTACGCATCAACATTCGATAATTTGGTTATGGATAACGTAACTGTAGAATACAGAGGAAATGCAACCATAACTCTTGAAAATGATAATGAAGGTGAAGGAGCTAACGTTGAATTTAAATTAGGTGATAAAGTAATTGGTAACGCTACAATTGTGGCCGGTAAAGCAACTATAAGTTATGTTTTAGATAAAACCACTAATGTTGGAAATTACACAATCACTGCAAGAGTAAGCAAATACGGTTATAGAACTGAAGAAATCACTTCCCAGTTAAGTGTTGAAAAATCAAACATTACAGTCACTGTAGATGATGTAAAAGCAAAAGTAGGTTCTCAATCAGAATTTAAAGCTACATTAATTGATATCAACAACAATCCTATTTCCGGTGCTGAGGTTAAATTCTATAGAAATGCCCAATATATCGGTTCAGGTAAAACCAATGGAAACGGTATTGTAACTATAAATGCCAATATTCCTTCTTCTTTAAAAGGTAATTTCACCATCTTTGCTATTGTTGCTGAAAGCAATAATTACAGACAAAGTTCAGGCGAAGGTAAATTGATAATCGCTGGCAGAAACTTAACAAAACTTTCCGTAGACGATGTCACTTTATACTGTAAAGACGGAACCAAACTTGTCGGACAGTTAACTGACGGTGATGGTAAGGCTTTATCAGGTAAAGCTCTTTCAGTAATTATTAATGGTCAAACACTAAAAAGAACCACTGATTCAGAAGGTAAATTTGGTGTGGCAATTAATTTAGACCCTGGAGTCTATCCTGTAGAAGTTAAATTTGACGGGGAGTCCTATTATGAACCGGCAACTGCTAATGCAACAGTTACAGTAAAACCAACCATAGTTGCTGATGATATCACATTGATGTATAAGAATGGAACAAGATTCTACGTTTCCCTTATGAAAGATGGAAAACCAATAGCTGGTGAACTTATCTATTTAAACATCAACGGTGTTATTTACACCCGTACAACCAATGCTGAAGGTAGTGCAAGTATAGCTATTAATCTTGATCCTAACGAATACATTGTCACTACTACAAGAGCAGCTACCGGCGAAATGAAAAGTAATAAAATCCTTGTAAAATCATTGCTTGTTGAAAACAATGACGTTGACATGTTCTATAAAAACGGTACACGTTACACTGTTAAAGTTATTAAACAGGACGGTACTGCTGCAGGTGCAGGTGAAGTCGTTACATTCAACATTAACGGTGTCTTATACGAACGTAAAACAAATGATCAAGGTATTGCAGGTCTAAACTTAAACTTAGAACCAGGTGACTATGTCATTACTGCAATGTATGAAGGATGTTGTGTTGCAAACAATATTAAGATTAAACACGTATTGCATGCAGAAGATTTGACTAAAAAATATGGTACTCCTGATCAATTTACTGTAGATGTTGTTGACGGTCAAGGAAACCCATTAGCTAATGCAAATGTTACATTCAACATTAACGGTGTTTTCTACAATCGTTTATCCAATGCTACAGGTACCGCTAAGTTAAACATTAACTTAATGCCTGGAGTCTACATTATCACATCCTCCTTCAACGGAGAAAACATCGCAAACAAAGTAACCGTCACTAGATGAGGTTAAACTTTTTAACCTCTCTTTTTTTCTTTTTTTGATGATTTTTTGGTGCAAAAAATAGTTTTTAAAGTTTAGGTATATGTTTCATGGTGAAACATAACCTAAAATGATTTTTTTATTTTGTAACACGGGAGATGTTACAATGAAATGTTTTGTTAAAAAAAATATTTAAGCATTTCTTTATTTTAGAATGCCTAAATTTTCGTAAAATTAGGTATGCTTAAACTTTTTTCGATTTTGCTTATCGTAATAGGATTAATTGAAAATTGATATTTGATGTTAGCAATTTTTTCTCTTGAATTTTCACGCAAAATACTTGAAGAAAGCTATCATTAAAATGTGTGATGTTATATTATCTTTGATAATTTTATAATGATTTTTTAAAATAATTAGTTGTGGATATTAGTTAACACTTAACGATTCGTGTGATGTAGATAACTAAATTAAATTTTCATCTTTTCGGCTTTCCAAAAGATTTATAAATATTTTTTAATATATTATCGAGTGTCTAATAGACATTAAATGGTGTTATTATGAAGTTAAATAAAGAAAAACTTGCAGTAAAAAGAGACGAAAACAAAGTAAAATTCGAAGAAAAGAAAGCTCAGGCAAAAATCAAACGTGAAGAAAGAAAATTAGCTTTCAAAGAAAGACGCACTGACAAAAAAATATCTTCCCACATTGAAAAAGCTATCAAAAAAACTTATAAGGCTGAAGATAAAGCAGAAAATGAAATTGTTAAATTGTTAGAAGGCGTTGATGCAGATATCGAAGCTGAAGAAAAACCTCTTGAACTTATCATATTCAATGCAGAAAACAAATTAGAAGAAATTGTTTTAAACGCTCAATTGTCAATGGTAAAAGCTAAAAATGAGTTATTCAAAAATCTTGAAAAAGACATGGATGATGTGGCTGAATTAGTATCTCTTGAAGAAGATCTCGCAGTCGTTAAAGATGAAATGGCTGAAGTATCAACTCTTTTAGATGAAAGAATTGCAATTGAAAAAGAAACTTTGGAATTATAATTTTAGAAAATAATTGTTGAAATTTAATTTCAACAACTTTTCTCTACTTTTTTTTAGATAATTAAAGCATTGTATATACTGCCGCTATACTTGGAAGCGCAATGATAATTGTATTTCGAATCATTCTGAAGCGGTGTATTTTCCATTCTTTCGGTGTCAATTCCTTCATTTTCGGGATTTTCAAAGCGCTCAGGATAATGCTTGCTGAAAGGAAAATGAAATATGCGTTTATGATGAAGAGATATCCTGCTCCAATAAGCATGTCCCATCTGCCGTTTGCAATTGAATATCCGCAGGTACATAATGGAGGCATCAATGCGGTTGCAATAGCAACACCTGGAATAACAGTGTTTGTCTTGTCCAGTCGGGTTTGTCCTATAATCCCCGCAAGTCCTCCGAAAAATGCTATGAGCACATCAAAAAATGCGGGGGATGTTCTTGCAAGCAATTCCACTGTAGGCTCTTTAAGTGGTGAGAAAAGAAAATAAAGTGTGGCTGCAGCAACACTTATTAGAACCTGCATTCCCAAACCAATCATATGTTTTCGAAGCAAGGGATAATCTGCAGATACGCTTGCAAATGCAGAGGCTAGAATACTCCCCATTAATGGTGAAATCAACATTGCACCTATAATTACTGCAGTTGAACTCACATTGAGACCTACGGATGCGATTACCATCGCACATACCATAACACACATGTTGGTTCCGGTGATTTTTCCGCCATCAAGAAGGCGTGAACGAATCTCCTCATGCGGTGCGGAATCCTCGGTCAGTGAAAAAGCTTTTTTGATTTGTTCTTTAATCGTTTCCGTTTCATTAGTCATATTTTTCCTCTTAATTCTTTTCTATTGTAATTTCAGATAATGGAGCAAGTTTATTTTTTTAAGCATCAATATCCATGTTAAAATAATTGTAAATATGCAGGACATGATTATTGTCGGCGGATAGTAAAGATAACCGATAATCATTGAAATAATAGTAAGTAAAATGTTTAAACCATATGTATTGTAGTTTTGAAATGCTGCCTGCAGGAATTCATTGCTTACATCAATTCTTTTCAGTTCATATGTGGCAACAAGACAGAATATATTAATGATAATGAAATCTATTCCATAGATGCATTGCGGAATGAACGCATTAAAGTTATTGGCAACAAAAGTCGTCAGATAGGGAATCATTGATAAAAAGAATAATCCCAAGGATATGGTCCAGATTGATCTGTAATTGATTTTTTTGACAATGCTGAATAGGTTATAGGAAAAGTTCCACACATTAAAACAAACAATAAAACTAATTGCATATGCTATAAATTCGAGTTTTAACTCCATAAGGCCTTCTAAATTACCGTTTGCCGCCAATGGAATTTCAAGTGCGATGATTGTTAGGATAATGGCTATGATTGCATCAATCAATGCTTCAAATCTTTCAGTATCTTCATATTCCTTTTTGTCTCGTTTATTGTAAATAATACTTATAATCACGGATAATAAACAGGCAAGATAAATTCCTGGAGTGTATATGGTAAATGATACTACAAAACCAATCAATATGATGAGGAAAGGAATTAGAAGATGAATTTTTTGAATATTCAGTTCTTTCAGTTTATCGCTGGTTGCATTTGCTCCGTAAACCACAACGACGGATATGATGTGCGATATATTTGCAAAGATTATAATCAATCCAAAAATGATCTCGGCGGTCAGGGAATACAGATTCATTGAAAGCCATGATGCAAAATACGGAAAGAGTGTGAATAAAAATATGGAAATTCCATAGGTAATCAGGGCTCTGTTGTTAATGTCGTCAATATGCTGGAATAACTTCTGATTACTGTACCAGATGTTGATAATTGCTAAAAATACAATGAAATACGTTACGAAATTCGTATAATTTGAAAAGAAAGCTCCCCAATCTGCACTTAATGGCTGGGGAATTTTCAACACCAGAACTGTTATGACAATCGCCAAAACAGCATCATAAAATGTTTCAAATCTATTAGTATCCATATTTCTTAATTTATTTTTACGGGTAAATAAATTTTAGTTTTTGGAAGGTTTTTTATAATCTTTCAGTTAAAAAAATAATCGTGAACTATTTTTTTAATCCCTGTTTAGATATTCTCTTTAAAATTGTGTATTTTTTTTAGATTTGTCTTTAGTTATCTGAAAAAGGATAAAACCATTATTGGTGTCTTTATTTTGCTATTAACTCTCTTTTTCCAATAATGTCTTAAGTCATCAATATTGCCCTAATATCATTTTATTGCCTTTAGAGATAAATATTGTTCTTAAAAAACCATTTAATATAAGTTTAGATGGTTTAATCCAAGTAAATGACCTTTTTAAGTTATCAAAACAAAATATTTAATAAAAAATAAGGAGGGTTAGTTATGGCCAAATTTCAAGAGGATATGATTTTCAAAGATGTTGGTGAAGAAGATGTTGAAGTACTTCTAGAGATTGCAAACAAGAAATCCAAGGTCAAAAAAATCTGGACAAAAGAACTGAGGCAGATAGATCCTTCAACTTTCAAACCTGACTTAATAATCGAATTGGATGATGAAAATCTGATTCTGGAATTTCAAAGTACAGTAACAGATGATACTTTTTCACAAAGAGGACATTCATACGTCGCAATAACAGACCAAAAGAAATCAAACAGCAAGGAAGTAAACCTATGTGTCATAAGCACGGCAGAAAAATCAAAAATTGTCACGTACTATGTTAATAAGTATAACACATTTCGGTATGAGGTTTTTGGTAATGACCTTTTTGATGGAGAAAAAATTATTAATCAAATGGAAGAAAAATATAAATTGGAAAAAATAATCACACCAAAAGAAGCGATATATTTCTCACTAGCACCAATCATGACCAAAGATGGAAATATTGAAGAAAATATTCGGAGAGTTCTTAATATTTTGTTTACTCTAGAAGAATTGCCCCCATCAACTAAAAGTTTGTGTTATGCAATTCTTTGGTTATTGGTTGATAAATTTGTGGGTGAAATTCCGTTAAAAAATTTATTATTGGATAAATTAGGTGGTAAAATGAGCGCAGTATACGATTATGGTCAGAGAAAAGAAGAAAATGGTAGGAAAGAAGGTAGGAAAGAAGGTAGGAAAGAAGGTAGGAAAGAAGGTATTGTTGAAGGTATTGAAAAAGGTAAAAAGGAGATTGTTTTAAGGTTATATGAGAATGGGATGGGTATTGATGAAATTTCTAAGAATGTTGGAATTGATGTTAAGGAAATAGAGAAAATGTTTAATCAATAATTTTTGGTTAAGTCTTTTTTTTCGATTAGATGTTTATATTTTTTAATTAAATGAATTAATCACGCCAAATGAAGCGATATGTTTCTCACTAGCACCAATCATGACCAAAGATGGAAATATTGAAGAAAATATTCGGAGAGTTCTTAATATTTTGTTTACTTTAGATGAGTTGTTCTCATCAACTAAAAGTTTGTGTTATGTGATTCTTTGGTTATTGGTTGATAAATTTGTGGGTGAAATTCCGTTAAAAAATTTATTGTTGGATAAATTAGGTGGTAAAATGAGTGCAGTATACGATTATGGTCAGAGAAAAGAAGAAAATGGTAGGAAAGAGGGTTTTAAAGAAGGTTTTAAAGAGGGTTATGAAGTGGTTATTTTAAAGTTATATGAGAATGGGATGGGTATTGAAATTTCTAAGAATGTTGGAATTGATGTTAAGGAAATAGAGAAAATGCTTAATCAATAAGTCTTTTTTGATTAGATTTTTCATCTCAATAATATTATTAGATAAATTAATCATGCCAAGGAAAATAATTATGGGTTAATTCATGATAAGTGAACACATACAACATCGAAGAATTGAAAAATTAAAAATTGAATTAACTTTAGATTGTTTTCGATTAAAAAATCATACTTTGAAAAATTATATAACTTTCACATTTTAAATCTATAATCAATTGTTTCTTTTAAAAAGTTTTTCGGTGAGTTAATGAAAAAGACAAAAATTATCTGTAGTGTAGGTCCGGCTTGTGATTCTGTGGAAGTCATGAGCGAAATGGTCAATAAGGGTATGGACTGTGCACGTATCAATCTCAGCCATGCTACAAGGGACGGAATATTTAAAACAATTGATGTTGTTCGTGAAGTTAGAAAAGCCTGTAATGTGCCCGTAGCTATTTTATATGATACCAAGGGTCCAGAATTCAGAACTTCTAAATTTAAGGAAGGCGGTGTATCTCTTAAAAATGGTGACACGATTAAGATGGCTAAAAATTGCATCGTTGGCAATGAAGAGGAATTTGGAGTTAACCACAGTGATGCGATTGATTTAATTAACGTCGGCGACATGGTTTTAATTGACAATGCACTCTATGAACTGGAAGTCATTGACAAAAAGGATGATTTTGTCGTACTGAAAGCTCTGGGGGATACTAAAATCCAGGACAACAAGACAATTAATGTTCCTGGTGTCGATTTGAAACTTGACTTTATAAGTGATGTTGATAAGGAAGATATTGCCTTTGCAGCAAAGCATTCATGCGATTATCTGGCTTTATCCTTTGTCAATACTCGCCAAGACGTGATTGATGCCCGTGAGATAATTGATGAAGCGGGAGGAGATTGCCGTATCATTTCAAAAATTGAAAGCAGCATGGGAATAGATAATATTGATGATATAATCGATGAATCCGACGGAATCATGGTGGCCCGTGGAGATTTGGGTGTGGAAGTTGCTATGGAAAAGCTTCCGATGCTTCAAAAGGAGATTATTAGAAAATGCCGTGAAAAGGGCAAGTTTGCCATTGTCGCTACCGAGATGCTCGCTTCAATGTATGAAAGTCCAAGGCCTTCAAGGGCTGAGGTTTCAGATGTTGCCAATGCTGTATTGGACGGAACCGACTGTGTGATGCTTTCCGGAGAAACCACCGTTGGTAAGTATCCTGTGGCTTCAGTTGAAATAATGGCCAAGATATGTGAATATGTGGAATCAACGGTCGACTACAGAAAGAATGTGGCCTACAAGGGAAGAATAGACATAAGTGACACGATTGCAAAACTGGTTGCTGATGCCGTTGAATATTCAAATATTGCATTAATTGTTACAATGACCATGACTGGGTTTACTGCCGGAAAAATCAGTAATTTAAGGCCAAACTCACCAATCCTGGCATGCTGCCCGTCCAATGATGTTGCACATAAGGTCGCTTTGAACTTTGGGGTCAGACCTGTAATATCAGACATTTACGGTGCCACAGACAAGATGATTGAAAATGCAAGAAAAACGGCCATAAATGAATTTGACCTTAAGAACGGTGATTTGATAGTCATCACCGGAGGGTTCCCGATAGGTGAGGCGAATAAAACCAATTATTTAAGAATCATGGAAATATGAGTATTATGAACACGGACATGGCTAGAAAACAGTTCAAGACTCCTAAAGAGTATAAAAGATTTAAGAAACTCGTTAATGAGACAAAAATCTATGATGAGCCTTCCACATTGAATGGTCAGTTAAGGCCCTATCAAAAGATAGGATACTCTTGGCTTGTTCAAAACATAAAATATAAGTTCGGAAGCATTTTGGCCGATGATATGGGTCTTGGTAAAACTATTCAGATTTTAACAGCCATTTTATACTTTAAAGAGCAGAATCCTTTAGACAACAGTCCATCTCTCATTATAGTGCCCCCTACATTAATTTCAAACTGGGAAAATGAGATAAACAAGTTCACTCCCGAATTGAGCTATTACATCTATCACGGATCCGGCAGGACCTATCCGATTGAAGAATATGACATTATTTTAACCTCGTATGGTGTTGTCCGACTTGATTTGGACCTGTTCATGGATGATACATGGCTTTTGTGTGTCATTGATGAAGCCCAAAACATTAAAAATCCTAACACCGAACAGACCAGAGCAATCAAAAGCATCAAGGCAAGAACCAAGGTTGCGCTGACAGGTACTCCAATCGAAAACAGGCTGATGGACTATTGGTCAATATTTGACTTTGTAAACAAGGGTTATTTATCATCAAAGGATGATTTTAAAAGAAACTATGTTGTTCCAATAGAAAAGCTTGAGGATGAAGAGACATTGGAAAACCTTAGGGAAATTGCAAAGCCCTTTGTCATGAGGCGGCTTAAAAGCGATGATGACATTAAAAAGGAACTTCCCGACAAGTTCGTCAATGACATTTACTGCACCCTTTCCAAAAAGCAGATCAGGTTATACAATGCAATTCTCGATGAGATATTTTTTGATATAGAAAATTCCAAGGGAATTCAAAGAAAGGGAATTATCTTAAAGATTTTAACTGCCCTGAAACAGACCTGCAACCATCCGGCGCAGTTTCTAGACATTAAAAAGCCGAAGATTTCCGAATCCGGTAAGATGGAGCTATTGGTCGATATACTGCAGAACATTCTTGATTCCGGTGAAAAGGTAATTATCTTTACCCAATATGTTGAAATGGGAAAAATTATTCAGGATTTGATTTCCAAGAAGTTTAAAGAGGAAGTTTTGTTCCTGCACGGTTCCCAAAGCCTTAAGGAAAAGACAAGAATAATCGATACATTCCAGGAAGATGAAAACTACAAGATATTCGTCGCCACCCTCAAAACGGGAGGTACCGGTTTGAATTTGACTGCTGCTCAAAACGTCATCCACTATGATCTCTGGTGGAATCCTGCTGTTGAAAATCAGGCAACCGACAGGGTTCACAGAATCGGCCAGGAAAATGATGTCATGGTATATCGGTTCATTACAAAGGGAACACTTGAAGAGACAATTGATGCAATAAGCAAGCATAAGGTTGATTTGGCAGCCAAATCCATCAGCAATGACGAGACTTTCATAACCGAAATGACTAATGAAGAACTTAAAGAAGTGCTGGCCTTGAGGATTTGAATTTAGGTTTATTTCATGTTCCTTAATTTTTTTATTTATATAAAAAATTAAATAAAATGTCTTTTCTCATACCATTTCTTATTTTTTCTAACTTCAGTAATTTTTGTGTTAGTATTGTTATATTGAATAATTTTTTCTTTTGTTAATTTGTTTTAACAAATCCGTATAATATTCTAAATTGCCACAATATTACTTTATCAAATCAATATTGCTTTAATAAATTAATAAAGTATTTATAATTCTTATTTTAAATTATTAATAGATTTAGATTAAAAGAAGGTTTTTTTATGACTACTGAATTAATAGCAATGAATGGAAATGCGATTGCGATTGCAGTTGATAGTGCCGTAACAGTAAATAGACAAAAAACTGCATTTGGTTTTACAAAATTATTTCCAATAGAAAAGATTCCAATGGCAATAATGTTATATGGATCAAGTTACTTCGAAAATATTCCTATGGAAAATCTCATAGCGGAGTTCATTCAAAAAACAAATTTTAATGAAGTAAATACAGTTTTGAAAATAAAAAATTCTTTTTTAGAGTTTTTATCAAAGAATACTTTACATCATGACTTTAAAAGTGATATTGAGTATCGATTTAATATATTTAAAAAAGAAATAATAGAATATTTTTCTAATTTGAATGAAGATAAAATAAATTTTGTTATCAAAAAATATTTAAAATTAGAATTACCTAATTTCATTAAACAATTAGATGAATATAATCAATATGATTTTCTTTTTAAAGAATTAAAATCAATAATCGGCACAGGAAAATGGAAAGCATTTAAGAATTATTTCTTTTACAAATTTTGTACATCAGTTACAGGTATTGTAATTGTAGGTTTTGATGAGGGTAAGAATTTTCCTTCATATATTAATATTGACATACTGCTAAATAATGGTGGATATATCGAATATGTAAATGAAAAATCTAAATTTTCTTATTCTAATAATTTAATCATTCCTTTTGCTCAAACTGATGTGATATATGGTTATTTATATGGAATTCATCCTGAGTTTCTAGATGTTATAGGACATTATCATAAATCTGTTTTAAGTGGTTTTTTAGATGAATTTATAGAGTATATTGATTTTGAAAATAATCTTGTACCTGGAAACATTAATGCTATTTTAAAAAAAGTTGATGATTTTAGAGATGAAATAAATACAAAAAATCGGGAATTCATAGCTTTCATTGAATCCGTTGAGAAAATTATTTTAAATAATATCTTGTATTCGATGGATTTACTTTCTAAAGAGAATTTGGCTAATATGGTCGAAATTCTAGTTAAAATAACTTCTTTAAGATATCAACTATCTATGAATTTAAATATTGTGGGTGGTGAAGTAAATGTGGCCGTAATATCAAAATTAGATGGTTTTGTTTGGATTAAAAAAGAAGAATATTATGACAAAAAATTGAATGCATAGTAAATTATAAATATTTTGTGGGTTAATTATTAAGCAGAGGTGATACAAATGTTTGGTTTTGATGAACCAATTGAAACACCCAAATCACCAGAACCTCTTGAGATAAAACCTCGTAATCCTTATGAGGAATTTCTTACTTTGGAAGAGAATTTAAGAGAGTTGTTTGATGAGTATTTTCCTGGAGAGGACTACCCTCCTAAAGATATTTCAATTAAATCACGTAAATATTCTGAACCTCTTGAAATCATGCCTTGTAATGATTATGAAGAGTTTCGTACTTTGGAAGAAAACTTGAGAGAGTTATGTGAGGATTATGATCAAAAATAAATCATGAATTTAATAAAAATTAGAGGAGAATAAATGTTTGGTTTTTGGGAACTGGTTAAATAATGTTGGTTCCCTAAATCTTATACTGTTAATCAAAAAAACACACTAAAACATCAGAATCGTAAAAAATAGGTTTAGATTTCATTCTTATCACTTAAACTTTTGTAAATAAGTTCTTCTTTATATAAATCAAGTAAAATGTCTTTTCTCAGGCCATTACCTATTTTTTCCAAGTTCCATAATTTTTCTGTTAGCGGTATCATGTGACCTATTGAATAATACTCTTTGTCTTTTGGTGATTCGTATAATGATGTGTCATAACCTAAACTGCTGGCTTTAGGTTTAATATTGAATGAAAACTCTGCAAATTGCGAACCGTCAATTAAATTTTGTGAATATAATCTTCTAATTAACAAATTATGATCTATTTGGAAATATTGCTCGCATTTAATAATGTCCTCTATTGTCCATTTATTGATATTATTTGATTCAATAAAATCATATAATCCATGTTCTGTCATTAATAGGTTGGATGCAAATTCGTCTGCTTTTTGTTCTATTTCATTTTTAAAACCTTCAGAACAAATATAAAAGTTTTCTTCATCATCTAACAGGTGATATAATTCATGTGCTAGAGTAAAATTTTGACGGCCCCTTGAATGTATGGAATTGATTAAAATGATAAAATCAAAGTTATTCTTGAAACAACATCCGCTGACACTTCTTTTCATTGGAAAGGATACGATTGTTAGGTTGGGTATTTTTTGAACAAGTAATGTAAAAATATTTATTGGGCTGTATTCGTCAATTCCTAATTGTCTTCTTATGTTAATGTTTAATTTAGGTAATTTTTGATTTGTTTTAGCATCATATTTTCTTAAAAGGGATAAATGGGATGCAAGCTGATTAATTTTAGCAATTACATTTAAATCCATGTCATTTCCTGATTTAAACATAATTTTTTGTTTTTCATAATTGTCACTTTCTCCTAATAGATACTCCGGTGTACAATTATATAATTGGCATATTTTATCTAATAATGTTAAATTTAAATTTCTTTTATTATTTTCTATTTTTGAAAGGTTACTTTGGTCTATTTTTAAATATTCTGCTATCTGTATTTGTGAATATCCGTGTTCTTTACGTAATGTTTTTAATTTCAATCCTATATTTCGCATGTTTATCCCTCATTATAATATTGTCATAATAATTATTTAAATATATCTGATTTTTTTAGGTCAAAATCATGTATTTGTCAGGAATTGATATAAATGACCGAATATTTTCTATTAAATCCTGCTGTTTTTGTGTGATTAATTAATTAGATATTTAAAGAGATATTTTTACTTTTAATGGGTATTATTTGCAATATTCATACTTTAATGTGAATATTTAACCTACTTCTATTCTTTTTCAACTCTAAAATCTAGTTAATGCTTTTTTTAATGTAAGTTAATATGATGCATTATACATTCACCTAAATCATACTTATTTGAATGCAGTCATGTTTTTTTAATCATTCTATTTACTCTAACATTCAAGAATGTTTGTGAACATTCAAATAACAATAATTATTAATTATAGTTAGTTACCAAACTTTTATTATAGATGAATGACAAATAATAAATTATGTCAGGAAAATCTACAATTGAAGTTTTAAATAAAGTTAACAAAACAACTCTGGATGAAGAAATCGCAAAGTACGTGGCTTACCATAGG
>NZ_JAZRKF010000047.1:0-37144 GCF_045646205.1 Methanobrevibacter sp.
CTTCAGGTGGTTCTTGTGCTTTGTGTAGGCATTGCACTCTTCTTTCACCACTGGTGAATGTACCTTCCTGTTCACCCCAACCTGCTGCAGGAAGAACAACATCAGCACATTGTGCGGTATCGGTTAAGAAACATTCTTGTACAATCAACATTTCCAGATTAGCGAGTGCTTCTTTTGTATGTTGTACATCTGCATCAGATATAACAGGATCTTCCCCGTGGATGTATAATACTTTCAAATCACCAGCATGAGCGGCATTCATCATTTCAACTAAAGTTAAACCTGGAGTGGCCGGTAAGTTTACTTCATAACCTTCTCCACTGTAGTAATCATTAAACCATGCAGTAGTTTCCGGGTCTTTAACTTTTCTGTAACCTACATAATCGGAAGGTAATGCACCCATATCACAAGCACCTTGTACGTTGTTTTGTCCTCTTAATGGGTTTACACCAGTACCTTGTCTACCGATGTTACCGGTTAACATTGCGAGGTTTGCAGTGGACATAACGTTATCTGCACCGTGTGAGTGTTCGGTAATACCTAATGAGTATACGATAGCAGCTTTGTCAGCTGATGCGTATTCAACAGCTAATTTTTCAATTACTTCAGGTTTAATACCGGTAATTTCAGAAGCCATTTCTAAGTCGTATTTTTGTACAACTTCTTTCATTTCTTCGAAACCTTTGGTTCTGTTTTCAATGAATTCTTTGTCGTGTAAATCTTTATCGATGATTACTTTAATCATTGCGTTCATTAAAGCTACATCAGTACCGGTTTCAAATTGTACATATTCATCTGCGATTTTTGCAGTAGGAGTGAATCTTGGGTCTAATACAACTAATTTAGCACCGTTTTGTTTTGCTTGGATCATTTTACGTCCGAACAATGGGTGTGCTTCCATGTTGTTTGATCCGATACAGAATATGTAATCTGCTTCTTTAATACTGTCGAAACCGTTTGTCATAGCACCGGAACCGAAAGTGGTAGCTAAACCAGCTACAGTAGGTCCGTGACAAATACGTGCACAGTGGTCTACGTTTTGAGTACCACAAGCTACTCTTGCTAATTTCTGAGTAATGTAAATGTTTTCGTTAGGTGAACGAGCACATGCGTAGAATCCAACTTTGTTAGGATCTTCATCAGATACTTCTTTGAGTTTGTTAGCAACTAAATCTAATGCTTCATCCCAGGAAGCTTCTCTAAATTCACCATTTTCTTTAATTAACGGAGTAGTTAATCTGTCTTCTCTGTTAATGAACTGATATCCAAAGTTACCTTTTGGACATACTTTACCCTCGTTTACAGGGTGTCTTTTGTAAGGTTCTACCCCAATGATTTTGCCGTCTTTAACTACGAAATTAATACCACAACCGGTACCACAGTATGGGCAAATAGATGGGACATATTTAATCTCAACCATTTTATAATCTCCAAAATTTTTTCATATCGAAATAAAAAATTTTATAAGAAGCAGATGAGTGCTTCTTAAATTGTTTTCACACTTAATCTTTAAGATAAGTGAACCAGTATATACAAGCTACGAATACAGCTCCACCAACAATGTTTCCTAAAGTTACAGGAATTAAGTTGTTGATAATCATTGAGCCCCAGTTTACGCCTTCAGCACCTAAGAACATACCTAATGGTATGAAGAACATGTTTGCGACACTGTGCTCAAATCCGATGGTAACGAAAGCCATGATTGGGAACCAAATACCGACGATTTTACCGATGATATCGTCAGATGCATTAGCTAACCATACAGCTAAACATACCAACCAGTTACAACCAATTGCCTTAATAAATGCTTGGGCAAATGGCATTTTGACTTTTGCAGCAGCTACAGCAGTTGCTTTGGTTGCAAATGCTGAATCAGCCGGGAAGAGACCTCCCATGTAAGCAAGAACGAATGCAACAAATAAAGCACCGACAAAGTTGAAAATCCAACTTAATACCCAATTTTTTGCAAGTCCGCCTACAGATGCGGAACCGTCTAATACACCGATGGTCATGAACATGACGTTACCGGTGAATAACTCGGATCCTGCGAGTACTACAATAATCAAACCTACAGGGAACACTGCACCGAATACGAATTTTTCTAATCCGACAGGTGCTCCTGCAGCTAACATTCCTGCACTAGCGATTTCGGCTAGTAATCCTCCGAATGCGATATAAGCTCCTGCTAAGAAGGAGAGTAAAATCACATTTACAATATTTGCTGAGTTTTTAGCTCCAGCAGTTGCAGATATTGCTTTTGCAGTATCTACTGGACTTTTAAAAGATGAACTCATAATCTCAACCTCTTTTTTATCCCCTTATAAATTAATTTATAGTATAATACATATGAATCTGCCAAACAAACAATCCATTGTATTATGTTATTATATATAGTTATCATATAATAAAAAGGCTTTGTTATTGGAACGTAAAAGAAAATTTTAAATACTATTAAAAGAATATATAAAAAGTTAATGATAAATCATGATAGATAGTTGTTCATATCGATTCATTTTTATAAACTCTATTTGTAATGTTACGAATAAAATAATAAAAAAATAAATAAAAAAATAGTTTGAATTAACCCGATACCATTACTAATTCGCCCGTATTAGGATCCTCATAGACTTTTCCAACTTCATTAAAGCCACTATCTTCAATTCCGCCGGCATCAGAATAAGTCTGATTGAATGTATCAGCCGTTGAAACATCTTGAGTGTTCGGTGAATTTGAAATTAACTCGGGATTTGCAGATAAAGCCATAATAGCAAAAATTAAGAATCCTAAAGCTAAAACCAACATCGCATCTGAAAGATTGGTTAGACCAGACATTGGGTCATCATCGATGGAATCACTGATTCTTCGTTTTTTTCTAAGCATAAATTATCACTTCTGATTGTTCAATGATTCGAGTTCAACCTCAGCTAAAGTTTCAACTTCAATTAAATCTGATTCATACCACTGTTTTTTAAATTTAGAAATCAGATAACCGACACCACCAACAGCAAGCCCAGTAACAGTAGTATCAAAAGCTATAGTTAACGATTCCGCAAGAGTTGTTATATCACCACTGCCCAAAGCTGCAAGACCTGGCCCTAAAGGAATTAATGTGCCTAAAAGACCTAAAATAGGACCTAACCTGACTAGTATATCGGTTTTATTAGTACTCTTAATTAATCTGGTTTCTTCACTGGAAACTAACTCACTGGCCAAGGCTTCTCTTGCTTTTGTACCGATATCATGATTTTCTGCAATTTTTACAAGAACATCCTTTTGCCAATCAAACAAATTACTGTTATTTACATAGTCTTCAATTTCAGATGGAGAATCGGAAAATGAAATATCACGGACTAATTTTTCAAATTCGTCAGGTTTGATAGGTTTTCTTGAAAACCTTTCATTAATCATTCCTCCAAGACATAAAATGACTAAAACTACAAAAATTACCAAGATTATAACAACAGGAGTTAATAAACTCTCTGAAATTATATGAATTAATGAAGTTAAAGTTTCTGTACCTCGAATTATCATAAACTACCTCAAATTTTTTTTATCATTCCAATAAGATCCAATAATTAAAACAATGACAATTCCTATTATAACATATATTAGCTGATATGTTGGAGTTAATATTAAAAATGATGAAAACATTTTATAATCCAAATTCATAATAGAAACATAGGTTAAACCAAAAATAAAAATTAAAATTCCTGATAAAGACATGAACTCCCCAATTATAACATCATAGGGGCGCTTCGCAAAAATTAATAATTTAGAAGATTGAAATGCCACAATCATTACAATTATTGAAACAACAGATAACAATAAGCCATTAAATACATATTCATTCAATTGTGAAGCCAATAAAAATGATGTTATATAATATAATATTATAGTGGCTGAAATTACCGGCATTAATTTGATGTTAATCTTCAGATAAACAATCATTATAATAAATATTATTATAGAGATTAAAATGAAAATATATGCCAGATAATCACCTAAACTAAAAGTCAATAGGCTTGAAGTGAAAACCACAATAAATAAGATTATTCCTATCAACATAAATATCAGGCTACTTTTTATGTTATTTAATCTGAAATTACCGAAAAAAAGACCAATATTTGCTGAAAATAAAATTGTGGTAATTAATAAATAACTAAAAATCAAATCAAACATATTTATAGCTCATTAAATTATTATAATAAGTAATATAACAATATAAATATATAAACATATCGTTAATTAAAAAAAGAAAAATGAAACAGACTTTATTGTCCATTTCTTTTGTTTAACATGAATTTTACATCATCCCTATAATATAAGCCAATTACACAAAGGATTAATGCCAAAATAAAACCTATTCCAGCTATTCTAACAACTTCTTCATCAATATTCAAAGATTTAGCAACTGATTTTTTTGGAGTTGAATCAGATGCTGATTGCTGTGAATTATCACTTGATACCGCTTGAGAAGCTGACTGGCCAGAACTCTCGCTGCTTTGGGAAGATGCCTGTTCAACAGCATTATTTGAATCAGCGACATTTGCCGGATTCTGACTTTGAGGAGATCCGGAATTTTGATTTGTGGAAGTTCCATTTCCTTCAATCTGTTCTGAATTGCCATTTGTTCCATTTCCTGCACCAGATGAAGAATCATCATCTTTAGTCGGAACATCCGGAACTACAGGAACATCCGGAGTAACAGGAGCTGGCGGGACATAATCTTTCATTTGATATTCATAATTGTTATTGCTTTCAAAATAATCAAACACAAGATTTCCATCAGCATTTGCAACATTTATAGTGGCTTTTCCATCAGTTAATGTAGCATATTGCCAATTGCGGCCACCATTTGTTGAATATTTAAGCAATGAATTAGTTTTTATTCCATCGACGCTAACGGATAATGTATTGGAGTCCAGTTGATTTACGTTCATGTGATATTTTTTAAATTTGACTTTTTCACAAACACCATTAAATCTGGGATTATCAGAGGCAATCCAGTTAGTATCCAGTTCAATGTTCATGTAAATGCTGTCTCTTGCTAAAATATTAAAGTCCTTATTGTAAACAATGGAATTATTTCCAATGTTCAATACTCCAGAATCATCAGATTTACGATAATTTTCACCGAAATAAATACCATTTCCATTATTGCGCTGAATAGTATTATATTCAATGTTTAAACTATCATCACCAGCCATATCGATGAAAATACCGTTTTCATTCCTCTCCAAAGTATTTTCAAATACATTTGAATGTGACCCTGATTTGGCAAAACTGATAGCGTCATTTTCAGATTTTGAAATATAATTTGAAATAATCTGAGTATCTAAAACATTTTCATCAAGATAAATCCCATTATAATTATTTAAAAGATTGTTTGCTGAAATATTTGCATTATTTGAATTTTTTAAATAAATTCCATTATAATTATTAACAATGTCATTAAAGGAAACTTCAACATTATTGGAATTCTCTATAGCAATACCGTCAGATCCTCCGGAAATAACCAAGTTGGAAATCTTAACATCATCTGACTTTACAGATATAATCGGAGATTTGGAATTTCCATTAAAAACTGACTTTACAATACTGATAATGTTCAATGATTTTTCTACGTTAATAGCTACATCATTATATGTGCTTCCCGCAAAAATCAGAGTATCACCAGAATTTGCATCATCAATGATTTTTTGGATATCGCTTCCGGATAAGATATCTTTAATCAGTGTTCCCGTATTATGTGAAACATAAATCGTATTATCGTTAATCAGTTTTTGATTATTTAAATCCACATATGTGGTGGAAATTGGATATATCCCATCTTCAAGATTAATATCTAAAAATGCAAAACCGTCCAGGTCAGTTAATCTTGTATAATTAATTCCATTTACTGAAAAAATTATTGTCTGATTAATCAGCGGAGCATTGTCAGCTGATTTGAGTGATGCGTTGTATTCGAGATTATCTCCAAGTAAATCCGCATCCGAAGTATTCAATACGACATTGGAAATGTCAGTCAGATTATCCTCAGCACTGACAACATTGATTGAAACAATAATTATCAAAAGCGAAATTAAAATCATTTTCCTGTTCAGATTTTCACCTCCACTATAATCAATTGTAATATATGAATTACATTATCTCGATATAAGTATATAAATAATTCGACTGTATTTTTTAAAGAATTACAAAAATATTTGTCGAAATGAAGCTTAAAAAAATCGATTAAATAAAATAATAAAAATAATCAAAATAATAAAAAAAATAAAAATTATTAAATTAGTTTTAAATTTATGAAATAAAAATTAAATTATACTGATGAATATTATATCGAATGATAATAATCTTTATATAGGTTCCCAATTAAAAATTAATATTGCTAATAATTAATTAATGGCATATGAAAGTAATTATCTCATTAGTTTTATTAGTTCAGTTTAATAATATAAGGAGAGAAAAAAATATGAAAATTAATAATAAAATTTTAGCATTATTATTTGTTTTTATTGCTATTGTTTCTATTTCTGCAGTTTCTGCTGAAGATGTTGCAACCGATGATATTGTAGCAGCTCCAGTTGATGATGTTGCAGTTGTTGAAGCAAGTGCTGATGATGTATTAGCTGCAAGTCATGATGTACCTGCTAATGCAACAATGTCAGATATTGAAACTATAATAGCAAATACTAGTGCTGGTGACACACTTAATTTCGCAGAAAATGCAGTATATGATTTCGGCAATAATAGTAGTCCTATTACAATTGCACACACCCTTATCTTACAGGGTAACAATGCAACCATTAAAGGTTATCAAGGATTCCTTTTCCAAGCTGATGAAGAAAGCGTTGCCGGATCACAAGTATACAACATGAACTTTGAAGTTTACCAACCAGTCCTCTGGAACGGTCGTGCACTAGACTTCAGAGGTGGAAGTGACTACATTATAGAAAACTGTACATTCAGAAATGGTAACTCAGGAATTTATGTACAAAGACCTAAAGGTAATGTAACTATCAACAATAACTACTTCTTCGCTGATGAAGGTGCAACAAATGCAAGTACCATTAAAAAAGATTTCTCAAAACAAGAAACCGGTTCAAAAGCAATTAACCTTATGGGTGGTTCAGGCATTACTATTACAAATAACTTCTTTGAAGGAGACTATCTTGATGCTATATCCATTGCATCCGGTGCTTCCAATGTAGAAGCATATGAAAATATCATGTTTGGTGTATGGTACGGTGTCTTCTACGGTGGTGGAATTACCAATATTACAATGGAAAGAAATGTATTTGAAAATTCAAAAGCATTCGCTATGGGAATTATTAAAGCAGCAGGAAATTCCGAAATACATGATAATATTTTCATTACACCAGAAAATGAAACTGCAATTTTCGTACAAGAAGGTAATACCGCTCACGGTGCTCCAAGTAGAATCGAAACTATCCACATTGACGATAATGAATTCTATGGCGAAAATACCGTAGCTGTTGCTTCCCAAAGTGAAGGCGGTATGATTACTCCTAAAGGAGAATTTACTGTAACCGATAATGACATTGAAGAAGGCGTTACCGTATTCTTCTTTAACGATAACAACACATACACTTTCTCAACCAGCAACTTTATATCTACAGACAAACATGTTTATATCGAAAACAACAATGTGATGAAAAAAGATGAAGGAATCATCAATATTGATGAAGAATCAGTGAATTTAATTTTACCAGAAGATGCAACCGGATACTTATTAGTTGACGTTGATGGCGTTGGTTATTATGTTCCTGTTGAAGTTGGTGAAGCAGAATTTGAAATACCTCTATTAGCACCAGGAGAATATATTGTAATCGCTACTTACACTGGTGATGAAATATATGAGGAATTCACTGAAATTGCAAACATTACTATTGAAGAACCTGCTGAAACTATTATCAGTGAAGATTTAATTAAAATCGAAAAAGCTCCAGATACATTTGATGCTACTTTCACTGATGAAAATGGTACTGCATTAGCTAATACCAAAGTTACATTCGAAATTATGGGTGGTAGCTACACTAGAACCACTGATGCTAACGGTACTGCACATATGGCGATTGGTTTAGAAGCTGGTGAATACACAATTACCATGACTAACCCAGTTACTGGTGAAGTAAAAGAAAATGTTATTATTGTTTTACCAAGAATTATAGCTAGTGATTTAACCAAATACTACAAAAACGAATCACAATTCATTGTTGTACTTTTAGATGATGAAGGTAATCCTGTTAAAGCTGGTGAAACAGTAACATTCAACATCAACGGAGTATTCTACAACAGAACAACCGATGCAAATGGTACAGCTAAGTTAAATATTAATTTACGTAATGATACTTATATTATTACATCTGAATACAAAGGTTGTCAAGTTGCTAATAACGTCACTGTTTTACCTATTTTAACTGCTAAAGACTTAACCAAAAAATACGGTACTCCTGATCAATTTGAAGCAACTTTAGTTGATGGCCAAGGTAAACCTTTCGCTAATCAAACAGTAGCATTCAACATCAACGGAGTATTATATCAACGTACTACAAACAGTGATGGTATTGCAAAATTAAACATTAACTTACAAGCAGGCGAATACATTATAACTTCATACTATGACGATTTCAGCATAGCTAACAAAGTTACTGTAACTGCTTAAGATGAGAAGTTTTACTTCTCATATTTTTTATTTTTTAATAATTAACCACATTCATATCATTAAATAAAAAATTAGTTTTAACCTTTATTTTTAATATAATTTAAACTAATAAATCAATACAACCATTAATAAATATTAATTTTGATTATTTTTTTAAAAAATAATTATTATAACAATTATTAAGATAATAGAATATTTTTAATAATATGAACTATAATATATATCAATAGTTATAATTCTATTCAAATATGGGAGGATTAAATTTTATGAATTATAAAAAATTATTATTAATCTTTTTAAGTATTGCAATAATATTTACATTTTCCTCAGCTGTAATGGCAGATGAAAATCTTACCAGTCCAGGAAATGCAATCATTGTTGTAGACGGTTCATCCGTTAATCAGATGAATGAACCGACGATTCAAACTGCAATTGATATTGCCAATGCCGGAGATACAATTGAAATCACCGGTACCAATTACGAACACTGTCACTTCATAGTAGATAAGCAACTGACAATAGTCAGCAAAGTAGGTACACAAATGAGTACCTGTCCATCAAATATCAAAGGTTCTGACGGTGTTGGAATATTTTACTTTAATGAAAATGCATCAGGATCAGTGTTATCCGGATTTACATTTTCAAATGACGCTGCTAAAAGAGGAAGCGTAGATCCATATGCAATATATATCAATGGTGCAAGTAACATCGAGATAACAAACTGTAACATTAAAGAAGTTACAGACGGTCCGGGAATTTATGTAGTCAACGGGTCAGACATTAACATCAATCATGACACCATTAAAAAATCACAAAAAGGAATTTATATAACCGACAGTAATGGCATTAACATAGCCCACTCCATAATAAATCAGAATAATGAAGCGGGAATTTATTTTGGAGAAAACGTTGAAAATTCATCAATTGTCGACAATACAATTTATTTGAATAACTGGAAAGGAATATACTACGGATCCTGTGTAAACAGCAATGTTACAAGCAACAATATCTCAGATAACAGGGACAATAAGGCCCAGTCAAGAGCAACACAGGGTACAGGAATATATGTTGACTCAAAAATGGAATATTTAAGAATCAGAGGAAACACCATTAGTCAAAACGGTAATTACGGAATATTCAACAGTTATCTAACTGTCCCAAGTATTGATAAAGTAAAAAGCTATGATGATATTGAAAAAATACAGGAGATAGATGAAAACATCTTTGTAAGACACCTGACAAGATGTATTTACACACAGCAAACAAAAGAGGGCGGAACTTACACGCTATATGTAAAAAGTAACTTTTATGCCATGGAAACATTCTGTCCAAGTACCTACTACGAACCGGGAGTGCTTAGAAAAAGCAATGAAAGGGACTTGGTTTTCAGTGAAATAAAAGAAACAGACCCTGGAATTTATAATATTTCATTTATCAAAAAGAACACTGGAGAAATTGCAACATACCTAAATACAACAAACATCACATTTTTCCTAAATAAGGCTACAACAAGAGCAGGTATTGAACCAGGCGATCAGGCAAAAATCATTACAGTAGTTAATGGAACTGCAACAGTTGACTTTACCGATGCAAAATATAAATCAAAAGGAAATACAATAACTGCAATAAGTATCGGTTACGGTGCAATTGACGTTAAAATAACAACAGACAGATTATCTGCAATATATAACGTTCCAAACGAGAACATTCCAAACGGAACTGTCGTTTCAGAAACCCAATTGACTGGTGAAGATTTAATCAAATATTGTGGAAATGAAAATCCGTATACAGTTACATTAATGGACGGTGACGGAAATTACCTGGCTAACCAGAAGATTATTTTAAATTTTAATGGAATGAACTATACCAGAACAACAAATGAAAACGGTACCGCCAAATTAAACATTAACGTCAATCCTGGAGAATATACAATAACAGCCCTATTTAATGGAACAGACGACTACCCTACATCAAATACAACTAATACAATCACAATATTATCCACAATTGACAGCAAAGACCTTACAAAAATGTATAGAAATGCTACCCAATATTTAGCAACATTTATGGATAGTGAAGGAAACCTGTTAAAAAATCAGACTGTAACATTCAACATTAACGGAGTATTCTACGAAAGAAAAACAAACGAAAATGGTACCGCCAAATTAAACATTAACTTGGAACCTAAAGAATACATCATAACCGCATACAATCCGGTTACAAAAGAGCAGAAAGCAAATAATATTACTGTATTGTCATTAATAAGCGAAAACAAAGACATAGTGAAATATTTCCGTAACGGCACCCAGTATATTGTCAGACTGCTTGACGATGAAGGCAACCCTGTTAAAGCAGGAGAGGTTGTAACATTCAACATTAACGGAGTATTTTATGAAAGAAAAACTAATGAAAGCGGATATGCTAAGTTAAACATTAATTTGGAACCTAAAGAATACATCATTACTGCCGAATACAAAGGATGCAGAGTGTCAAACAACATTACCGTATTATCCATCTTAACTGCTGAGGATATGGTAAAAGAATACGGCACTGTTGAAAAATTCAAAGTCAAACTGGTTGATGGTGAAGGAAAACCTGCAGACGGAGAAATCATAACATTTAATGTTAATGGAGTATTCTACGAAAGAACAACAAACAGCAGCGGAATAGCTGGATTGAATATCAGACTGCCTGTTGGCAAATACATAATAACCTCCATCTATAATGAAGCCATGATTGCAAATAGCATCGAAGTTTTAGAAACTTTGGAAGTTACTCCCGGTTTATCAAATACACAGATTCAATCAATATTAGATTCCGTTACAGATAAAGTAGCTGTTAAATTTATGGGAAGTGAATACTCTGACATTTCACTAAAAATAAATAAAGCTATTTTATTTGATGGAAATAATGCTGTATTAAACGGTAAATTAGATTCAGATGTCATCACAGTTAACTGCGACAATGCAATTATAGAAAATGCAAAAATTAATGCGAATAATGGGTCTGGAATTGTATCAAAAAATGTGAAAAATACAGTCATTAAAAATAATGAAATAATCAACACAGCATCTCGAAGCAAAATTGATAGGTACAATTCTACTGAAGTCTTGTTTAAAGGAAATGCCATAGATGTTTCAGGGCAGAATACCAAAATTTCCGGCAATACGATTACTAAATTCAGAAATGGAATATACCTTAAAAATGCAGATACGACAACAATAAAAGAAAATAAAATATCTGAAAATAATTTTGGAGTGGAATTCGACACAAATGTTCAAAATACAGATATTTTAAACAATAATATTTCAAACCAACAAGGCTGGATTACCTTTGATATGGTGGAAGGTCCTTACGGATACGGAATCAGTGTCAGACACTCAGGAATTAACATAAATATCATTGACAATCTGATTAATGAAAACTATATGGGAATATTTCTAGACTCTGCAAACTCTTCAGGAATTGTTATCAGAGGAAATGAAATCAGGGAAAGTATAGTTGAAGGTTTTACCGCCAATGAAAATTATACCCCTGCAAGCGGAGCTACATTAATTGTGGAAAACAATGCATTATACAACAATGCAAAAGGTCCAAGTTTAATGATTTTAGGAGAAGTCAGCGCAAATCCTGCAGGAATTTATGGTCCTGGAGAGTGGGATGATAACTTGAAACTCCAATTAGGTCCAAACTGGTATGGAACAACAATATACACAAAATGGGGCGAAAACAACACCGGTCCGGGAACAATATGTCCAAGAATAAAGACCACATTGATTGACTGTCAGCTGACAAGCATAGGAGACGGGAAATATAATGTCAGTTTTATTGATAACGGCAAAATCGTATCTGAATTACCCGATTTCACATACCACTTTACATTAAACGCATATACCGATTTACAGCAGGAAGTAATAGCTTATGCACATGATGGAGTGGCTACAATATCCTTTGAAAAGAAAAACTTTTATTCAACAGGAAACATTATTGAAGGATCATCAGGTTCCCTATTTGACAGTGAAAGGCCATTCAGCGTGACATTTACTTATAATGTTCCGGATTCTGAAATTCCAAAATAGAAAAAAATTAGAGATAGTAATTAATTTTACTATCTTATTTAATTATTCATCAATTACTTCGTAGTAAGCACCTTCAACACAAGGTTTACATGCAGGTTTACCATCAACCATCAAATGACGACCGTCAGTTACCTTATCGCCACAAATGGAACAGATTTCAGTGGTGTGTGGTTTACCAGGCATTTGTGCTTCGGTCAGCTCAACTTTAACTTTTTGTACGTCAAACAACTCTTCAGGAGGAGTGATTTTGAATCTTTCAATCATTTCGTCACGGGTTTCTTTTTTCTTATCTTTTCTGTTTGCATCAGCATCGATAATTCTTAAAGCTTCGCCAGTATCCATATTATAGAATGTTGCTGCAAATTTACCATAATAAGCCTGTTTAAGTGAACGTTTACCCATTGAACATTTTGTAACTGCCTGAACAGCATCAGCCATACATCTGTCAATTTCCAAAATAACAATCAAGTTTTTATGACGCATGTTCAATTCCATGCCCATCAATTCCAAACCGTACATTGCAAGTTTAGTACCGATAGCTATTCCTCCACAGATTTCGCCGTGGAATTCACCGGCCATTTTTAACTGTTCTTCATAATCTTTCTGATTCATTTAATATCACCTAATTTTAAATTTGTTTTTAAAGGAACACAAACTTTCCTATTATCGTCAATATTTATTAATTTAACATCAATTGAATAAGCTTTTCTAAGGTTTTCCTCCGTTACCACATCATCAGGCTTTCCAAAATCTATAAAGGATTTGTCTTTCATAATAGCTACTTTTGTCGAACTTAGAAATGCATGATCCGGGAAATGTGATGACATTATAATGGATAAACCTGATTTAGCCAGGTTATCAATTATTTCTAAAAGTTTTATCTGATTTCCAAAATCCAGATGTGATGTCGGCTCATCCAAAATCAGTATATCGGGCTGCTGACACAATATTCTTGCCAGAAATACCAGCTGACGCTCACCGCCACTTAAGTTAGTATACTCTTTATCTTTTAAATCTTCTATTCCTAAAGTTTTAAGGGCGTTTAATGCAATTTCCTCATCTTCTTTTTTGGGAGTGTCTGTCAGATTCAAATAAGGAGCTCTTCCCATCAGTACAACGTCAAATACGGAAAATGGAAATGTGGGAACATGTGACTGAGGAATATAACCGATATGTCTTGATATTTGAGCAAATGACAGGTCTTTAATATCCTTTCCGTCAATCAGTATTTCACCGGAATCGATTTCATGAATACGGTTAAGACATTTAATCAGCGTAGTTTTTCCGGTTCCGTTTGGTCCGAGTATACATAAGACATCACCCTTATCAACAGAAAAACTGATATTATCAAATATTAATTCATCCTCGTAGGAAAATGAAATGTTTTTAACATCTAAGACCATTCTGAATACCCCCTCCTAAGTAAATAAAGGAAAATCGGAACACCAATGACTGCAGTCAATATACCGATTGGAATTTCAATTGAAATCACGACTCTTGAAATATTGTCAATCAACAGCAAAAAACTTGCACCGAGACTTAAGGATGCCGGAAGCAATACCTTGTTATCCGGGCCTACAATCATTCTTGCCATATGAGGAATAATCATACCGATCCAACCGATGATACCGCTTATGGATACGGCAGCAGATGTCAATAATGTACAGGCTGCAATAATGATTAATCTGACTCTTGAAGGGTTTAAACCTAAGGACTGTGCTTCCTCATCACCCATGGCCAATATATTCATCTGCCATCTGAGCAAATAAAGAATAATGAAACCTATAAACAAAGGAATGATAATCATGATTATTTCATTCATTGTAACGGATGCCAAGCTTCCCATTAACCAGTATACGATTTCCGGCAGTTTGTCTTCAGGATCTGCTATGAACTTAATTCCTGATATCAATGAGTTGAAAAATGCTGAAATTGCAACACCGGAAAGTACCAAAATTAAAATTCCTCCAGCCTTGTATGCCTTTGAAATCAAATAGGTTATTGAAACTGAAATAATACCGAAAACAAAAGCAAAAACTTGAATGACAACGCTAGATCCACTCAATAAAATAGCCAAAGCCGCTCCGAATCCCGCACCGTTTGATACACCCAAAAGGTCTGAAGATACCAATGGGTTTTTAAATATTCCCTGAAATGCCGTACCTGCCATTGCAAGTGAAGCTCCCACTAAAAGAGCTGCTAAAATTCTTGGAAGCCTGATTTGCCAAACAATAGTATTGACAGTGGATGAAACAGTCAGCTGTGGGAAAAGCGGGCTTAAAATTGTTTTGACTACATCAACAGGACTGATTGGATATCTTCCCATTAAAAAGGATGCGAAAAAAAGAATTATAGGTAAAAATACCAAAAGTACAAAACTTATAATTTCTTTATTTTCCTTATCCATAAAATCATCCTAGAAATTTTCTTCTTTAAGGCCTGAATCCAGTAAAATCTGTTTTGCCTGTTCGTCTGATAAATCGAAGTGGTAGAAGTTTGAGTAAAACTCTTTTGTTGCACTTAACATGTCAATATCAGAATATTGATCAGGATATATGACTTTTGCAGTCCAAGGAACACCGATAATCATATTTGCACCGACAGGCCTGTCAAACCATTTAAATGGAGATTGCGGTGATAAATATACTTCATGGTTTTTAACTGCATTAATGCCTGCCCAATTTGAATCGTTATAGACTTTTGCATAAAAATCAGGGTCAGTTGTAATGATAACATCCGGATTCCAGCTGATAACCTGTTCTATTGATACCTGAACGCCGCTGGTGGTATTTCCCTGACTTAATGAGTCAGCAACATTTTTTCCTCCAACCAAATCAATCAGCTGTCCGTGAACAGAACCTGAAGGATTAGTTTTCAAACCGTCATTTCCTTCCGCATAATAAACGTTTTTCTTATCTGTTATTTGAGGAGATTTCTTGTGAACAATGTCTAAATACTTATCATTGAAATCTGTCAATTTTTTGGCATTGTCCTGTGCACCGATAACCTCGCCGATAAATGTAATGGATGTATCGACTTTTTCAACGCTTGTAGTATCGTTTACTGCAACTACAGGAATTTTACCGAATTTTGTTTGTCTTTCATTGACTGTGGATAAATCTCCGTCGCCTCCTTCATCAATAGACTCTATAACAATGTCCGGTTCTGATGCTATAAACTCCTCATAACTTCCGTCCTGAGTTCCATACCAACCGCCGATATTTGGCAATCCCTGATACTGTGAAGGAACATAAACCTTTTCACTATCGGTCCACTCAAAATTTAAAGCAGTTAATTTTTCCGGAGCAATCATATAAATTACAGTAGTCATCGGAGGGGAAGTGGCAACCACTTTATTAAGTGAAGCAGGTATTTCAATTGCTCTACCAATCATGTCTGTGATATTTTTAGCTCCTGAATTTTCAACAGTTGAAGGAGTTAAAAATAAATGAGTTGCAACCCCCGCTACAATCAAAAGAGCTAAAATTAAAATAACAATTTTACTTTTCTTTTCCATATCAACCACATAATAATCTTTGATATGAATATTTATTCTCAACATATTAAATAATTTACGAAATAGCTAAGTTTAATAAATTTAAAAATTATATGTTTTTAATAACAGGAGTTATAACTATGAAAATCGAAGAAATTGATGCAATACATTTCAAGAACAATCAAGCACAGGAAGCAAAAGAAAATGTTGTTCAGGATGAAACAATCACGTTAACGATTAATAATGACATCAGCAGAAGCCTGTCTGCAATTGAAGACTCTCTTGAGGAATTTGCTGTAGGATATATGTTTAATGAGAATATGGTTGATTCAATGGATGCGATAAAAGAGATTAAAATTGAAGGAAATCAGATTTATGCTGAAATTGATGATACCCTTCTTAAAACAAACGAAACCGTTTTATGTTCAGATTCCGCAGGAGGCTGGAGAAGTAAAATAAAGACAGTAAAAGAAGTGAAATCCGATTTTCAGGTGTCAGTTCATGAACTGATTGACAGGATTGAAGAGCTTAAAGACAATGCTGAAATCTGGCAGGCCACCGGAGGAACTCACGTTGCAGGAATCGTCCATAATGGACAGTTTGTCGTTAAGGAAGACGTAAGCAGACATGTTGCAGTCGATAAGGTAATCGGTTACGGCCTTTTGCATGATTTTGATCTATCAAATTCCTATGTGATTTACAGCGGAAGAATGCCTGCGGACATGGTTATTAAAATGACACGTGTCGGTGTTCCAATTCTGGCTTCAAATGCAGCTCCTGCAAATTCAGGTTATAATATAGCTAAAAAAGGTAACGTTACATTGGTAGGATTTTTACGCGGTGAAAGGTGTAATATTTATAATAATCAAAATAGAGTAATTTTTGACTAAATTACTCTAATACAGTGTGTCTTGCTTTTAAATCACTTTCAGTCTGATGCATCTTTTCCATTAATTCAGATACGATTGCATCTAAAAATACAAGAGTGGTTAACTCGAAAGCAGTACCTAAAGGAGTTAAAGAAGTATAATTTCCGTAAATTTGACGTTTCATATAATTTTCATCGTCAACTTCCTGTTTGGTCCTTCCTTTAACTAAAAGACAGGTATCTGCCAATTGACCTAAAGTTGATTCGGGGTATGATGTAACCGCCAAAACTCTAGAACCTCTTTTTTTCGCAATATTAGCAGCAGATACAATAGTATTGGTTTCACCTGATCCTGAAATAGCCACGATACAGTCATTTTCATAAATAGCCGGTGAAATAGTTTCTCCAACGACATACGCACTAACGCCCAAATGCATTAATCTCATTGCAAAAGCTTTTGCAGCAAGCCCTGACCTTCCAGCACCGGTAACGAAGACATTTTTTGATTCAATAATAATATCTTCAAATTTATCAATAGATTCTTCATCTAAAAATTCCTCAGCACTAACAATATTTCCTATAATCGCCTTGATTGAGCTTTTCATTAATTCCATTATATCATTCCTAAAAACACTAGATTAAATATATGATTATACTTCAATATATAATTAATGAAACTTGAAAGTAAGGGACTGATTAGTTTAGAGATAAATGGTGAAATTTATGGTTATAAATTATACCAAAGTTTGGAATCATTGAACAGAACCCATTCACAAAGAAAATCCGCTAAGGAATTAAATATTGCCCATACCGTATTTAACAGAAGAATACTTAAGGCCGAAAAACAGTTAGGTATTAAACTGACTGAAAAGAAAGGAAACGGTAGTGTTCTTACAGATGACGGCATTAGACTTTTAGAGGAATACAGAAAATATTTAATTCAGATTGCCGAACCGGACAACATCAATATTGCCGGAGGTCACATCAGCTCCAGTCTTTTGGAAAGCATTGACTTGCCTTTCAATATTAACGTTTACAGCAGCACTGACGAGGATGCATTCAAATTAGCCAGAAGAGGTGTTGTCGATTTATTGACATTGGATGATCCGCTAATCGCTTATGAAAGGGACATAAACTTTATTCCAATAGCTTATGACCATCTTGTTTTAATTTCAAGCCCTGATGCATCAGAAATCAGAAGCATTAAAGATTTGGACAACCTGAATTTTGTAAAAGTAGCAGGATCCGCCCAAAGGCTTGCCTGGAACAGTCTGGAACATTATGATTTAAAATACAATATTGAACATGAAGTCAATTCACAGTTCGATGCTTTCAAACTGGTTAAAAATTCAAAAAATTTACACAGTTTCGTTAATGCCAGTTTTTTCAATGGAAATGACATATTAAAATTTGATACACGCCATGTAATCAGTTTAGTTAAAGTTAACGATGATGATCCTAAAACTGACGATTTCATTAATTATTTATTGACTAAAGCACAAAAAGACATTGAAAAACAGGGTTTTATTCCTATGGATTAATACTCCTCAACTGCTCTCACCAACATTATTTATACTTCAAAAACAAATCATATATTACACCTCATCTTTAAGTTGTGAAATTTCATTCATATCCATATGAGATTTTACAAATTATTAAATTAATACTAAAAATAAATACAAAAAAGGCGATAATTATGGTAAAAAGCACAGATTTACTTGCAATTGGTCATGCAGCTCATGATTATATTATTAGAGTACCTACATTTCCAAAAGCCAATTTTTCATCTCCAATAACTGATATGAAAACCTTTAATGGCGGTGCAGCAGCTAACGTTGCTTGCGTTGGAGCAAATCTCGGATTGAAAACCGCTTTAGTTTCAGCAGTCGGCGGAGATTTTAAGAAAACAGAATACTTTGAACATATGGAAGATTTAGGTGTTGATACTGAATCATTAATAGTTGTTCCTGGAGAAAAAACTCCTACAGCATTTGTTTTAACTGATGATAATTCCGACCAAATCAGTTACTTCTATTGGGGTGCTGCAAAAGAATTCGCTGGCAGTAAAGTACCTGCACGTGCGATTAAAGATGCTCAGGCAGTGCACTTGGCAACAGGAGACCCAGAATTCAATTGGAAATGCTCTGAAGAAGCTAAAAATGAAGATTTGCTTGTTTCATTTGACCCTGGTCAAGACCTTGGAATGTATGATACTAAAAAATTAAGAGACGTTATTGAAAATTCAACCATTCTTTTTGCAAATCATCATGAAATTGAAAGAATATTGGATTCATTAGAAACTGATTTGACTGGTTTAAGAGAATTAGGTCCTAAAATAATCGTTAAAACCTGTGGAGCTAACGGAAGCGAAATCTATTCCAGTGAAGATAAAATTAAAATTGATGCCATTGACGTTAACGTGGTTGATCCTACCGGTGCAGGAGATTCCTACAGAGCAGGATTTTTATCAAGATTCTTAAATGGAGAATCCTTAGAGGAATCTGCTAAATTTGCATCAGCAGTTTCATCATTTATTATTGAGCATCAAGGTTGTCAGACTAACATGCCTAGTTTTGATGACGCATTTGAAAGAATGAATGAGTTTTATTAAACTCATTTTACTTATTTTTTTGATAATTATGCACTACACCAAAGTTAAATCTATCCTATCACCCAAAAACGGAATGAATCTTTATCGGGGCTGCACTCACGGCTGCATCTATTGTGATTCACGAAGTTTGATTTATCAAATCAACCATAAATTTGAAGATATAGAAGTAAAGGAAAACGCTCTGGAATTGCTTAAAAAGTCACTTAAAAATAAACGTCAGAAAGTTATGATCGGTACCGGTTCAATGGCTGATCCCTATATGCCCCTTGAAAAAAGAATAGAGTATACTAGAAACGCCTTAAAACTGATTTACAAATATGGACATGGATTTACATGCATTACAAAATCAGATTTGATTTTAAGAGATTTGGATTTGCTTAAAAAAATCAATGAAAAGAGCAAAGCCGTTGTTCAAATGACTCTGACAACGGCAGATGAAGATTTGTGCAAAGTTTTAGAACCCCATGTCTGTACAACCAAACGGCGCGTTGAAGTTTTAAAAACACTTAATGAGAACGGCATTCCAACTGTTGTTTGGCTATGTCCTATTTTACCCTTCATTAATGATAGTGAAGATAATATTAACGGCATAATAGATTACTGCATTGATGCCAATGTTAAAGGAATACTCTGCTTTGGCATGGGCATGACATTAAGGGAAGGAAACCGGGAATATTACTATGAAAAACTGGACGAAAACTTTCCAGGGCTTAAAAATAAATATATAACCCACTTTAAAAACAATTATCATGTTGCAAGTCCCTATAACGGAAAGTTAATGAAGATTTTCAATAAAAGGACCAGTGATGCAGGAATAATGAATGATTCGGATGAAATTTTCACTTATCTGAATGAATTACCGACAAAAAATACCACCAAACAAACCACATTATTTTAAAAACACCCCTATGAAAAATTAAAGTTAACTTTATAATAATCAAGTTTTTTAGATACTAAATCAATTAATTTAAATATTATTACGACCTAATTAATAATATCAAATAAAAATGATTTCAAAATCAAACCATATTGATTAAATTAAAAATTAATTGAGTGATAATATGACACAGATTAGTGATGCAAAAAAAGGCATTTTAACTGAAGAAATGAAACATGTTGCAAAAATAGAAAATGTTTCAGAAGATTTTATTTTAAAATCAGTAGCCAACGGGACTATTGTTATCCCAAGTAACGTTAACAGAGATATTGAAGCTGCAGGTATCGGTGCAGGACTTAGAACAAAAGTAAACGCAACTGTCGGAACATCCACAGATATTGTAAACTTTGATGAGGAAGTTGAAAAAGCACAAATTGCTATTGATAACGGCGCAGACTGTTTAATGGAATTAAGTATCGGCGGAGACTTAGATGTTATAAGAAACAGAGTACTTGACATGTCCCCGCTTCCAGTAGGATCCGTACCAGTTTATCAGGCAGCTATCGAAACCATAAGAGAAGAAGGTTCCGTTATCTACATGGATGAAGACGTATTGTTTAAAACCATTGAAAAACAGGCCAAAGACGGTATCGACTTCATGGCGGTCCACAGTAGTATTAACATCGAAACATTGACCAGACTCAAAAGACAAGGCCGTGTAACCGGACTTGTTTCAAGAGGCGGATCATTCATGTCCGGATGGATTGTAGAAAACGAAAAAGAAAATCCATTATATGAAAACTTCGATTACGTTTTAGAAATTGCAAAAGAACATGATGTCGTGCTTTCCCTTGCAAACGGTATGAGAGCAGGTTCAATTGCTGACTCAACAGACAGGGCACAAATACAAGAATTAATTATCTTAGGAGAATTGATTGACAGATCCCGTGAAGCCGGAGTGCAATGTATGATTGAAGGACCAGGACACATCCCAATTAACGAAATCCCTACAAACGTAATGATTCAAAAGAAAATGTGTTCAAATGCACCATTCTACATGTTAGGGCCTATTGTATGTGACGTAGCACCAGGTTATGACCACATCGTATCTGCAATCGGAGCAGCATCCTCTGCAAAAGCTGGAGCAGACTTTATCTGTTACGTAACCCCTGCAGAACACCTGGCACTTCCTTCCCCACAGGATGTGAAAGAAGGAGTTATTGCAACCAAAATAGGTGCTTATGCTGGAGATTTAGCTTCAGGTCAAATCGACGGTTCACAAGACTTGGCAATGGCTGAAGCAAGAAAAAGATTAGATTGGGAAGCACAATATGAATGTGCAATGTTTCCTGAAGCTGCACGTGCAAAAAGGGATGAAAGACCTCCTGAAGAAGAAGACACATGTACCATGTGCGGAAACTACTGTGCAGTAAAAATCGTTAACGAATGGTTGGATAAATCAGATTCTGACTTAATCAAATAGATTTTTTAATCTATTTCTTTTTTTATTTTTAAATATTATAATTAACATGTCACTAACTATAGAACTTTTTTGCGGGTGATATGATGGGAGAAAGTCAAGAAAAATTACTTGAAAAAATAGAAACTCTTGAAAATGAAAATAAAACATTAAAAGAAGAAAAATCAGAGAGTACTAAAAAATTAAGAAGTCTTGAAGCCAAGGAATTAAAGCAGAATGTCAGCAATCGCCAATTAGAAGGAAAAATCAAAGAATTAAAGGGAGAAATTAATTCCTTTAAAAAGACACCACTGATTCTTGCAACAATAACTGAAGTTTTTGATGACAAAAGAGTTGGAATCAGAGGCCATGTAGGTCATGATTTTGTTGTAACATATCCCGGATCAATTGATAAGGAAAAGGTTGTTGCCGGAGCAAGAGTGTCTCTTAATCAGGATACTTTAGCAGTTGTTGAAGTTCTTCCATCCAAAAAGGAAGCCGACATAATGGCAATGGAAATTGAAGAAAAGCCGGACATTGACTATGATGATATTGGAGGGCTTGAAAAAGCAATAGTTGAAGTAAAAGAAACCGTAGAACTTCCAATCAAAAAGCCGGAACTCTTTAAAGAGATTGGAATTGACCCACCTAAAGGAATTCTATTATACGGTCCTCCAGGAACAGGTAAAACATTGCTTGCAAAGGCCGTGGCCAACCAGACGGATTCAACATTTATAAAACTTGTGGCATCAGAATTTGTAAACAAATTTTTAGGAGAAGGAGCAAGATATGTAAGGCAGGTTTTCGAGCTTGCAAAAGAAAAAGCACCTGCAATAATATTTATAGACGAAATTGATGCAATAGGTGCAAAAAGAACCCACGAATCTCAGGGCGCAGACAGGGAAGTTCAGCGAACTTTAATGCAGTTGCTCTCAGAGCTGGACGGATTTGAATCAAGAGGCAACGTTGGAATAATAGCTGCAACAAATCGTCCGGACATATTGGATGATGCATTGATAAGGCCTGGAAGATTCGATAGAGCAATTGAAGTTCCTCTTCCAAATAAGGAAGGAAGAACAAAGATATTGGAAATTCACACACAAAAGATGAAAATTGATGAGGAAATCGATTTTGACTCAATAAGTGAATTGACTGAAGGATTTTCCGGAGCAGACCTTAAGGCAATATGTACTGAAGCAGGGATGTTTGCAATAAGAGCCGAGAGGAAAAAAATTATTTCAAAAGACTTTATGGATGCAATCGATAAGATTATTGAATCGGCTAAAATGTAATAAAAAAATTTAATCTTTTTATATTAATAAAAACATAATAAAGATATTAACTTATTTTTATGATAATTTTTTATTTAAATAACGGTGAATTAGATGACACATTGGATTGAAAATATAGCTAATGATTTAATTGAAAGAGATGTAGAAGAGCAGGTTATATCCAGTGGAACCTCAATATCCGGTTCAATACACATTGGAAACTCATGCGACATATTTATAGCAAATGCAATAGGCAAAAAAATAAGGGAAAAAGGCAAAAAGGCAAAAACAATCTGGATTGCAGACGATCACGATCCTTTAAGAAAAGTTCCGTACCCACTTCCTGAAGATTACGACAAATACCTTGGTATGCCATACTCCACAATACCATGTCCTGACGGATGCTGTGATAACTTTGTAGAACATTTCGAAAAACCATTATTAAACGTTATAGAAGACTATGGTATTGAAATGGAAGCTAAATCCGGTTTTGAAATGTATAAAAGTGGAGTTTATAATGATTACATAAGAACTGCCTTTGAACATGTTGATGAGATTAAGGAAATCTTCAACGAATACAGAAGAGAGCCATTGGCAGATGATTGGTTACCATATAATCCGATTTGTGATGAATGCGGACGTGTAAATACCACCTATGCTTATGATTACGATGGAGACATTGTTAAATACAGATGTGAATGTGGCCATGAAGGCGAAATGGACATTAAATCCGGAAACGGTAAATTAACCTGGAGAGTAGAATGGGCTGCAAGATGGAAAATATTCAAAACCACATGCGAACCCTTCGGAAAAGACCATGCTGCAAGCGGAGGGTCATATGACGTAAGTAGTGTGATTTCAGAAAAAATCTTTGGTTATCCTGCACCTTATCCTGTTCCATACGAATGGATTACTCTCGACGGTGAAGCAATGAGTAAATCACACGGAGTGTTCTTTGCACCTGAAGAATGGCTGAAAATTGGTCCTGCAGAAAGTCTTAACTACTATTTATTCAGGTCAAAACCTATGAAAGCAAAAGACTTCTCACCAAAAATGCCTTATTTAGATTTCATTGATCAGTTTGACAAAGTGGAAAAGGTATTCTATAATGAAGAGGAAGCTCCATCAGAAAAAGAAGATAAAAAATTCAGAGAAATCTATGAAATCGCTCAAATCCATACTGGTGAGCCACTTCCATTCAGACCTCCATTCAGATTCTTGGTTAACGCCTATCAAATAGCAGGCGATGATTTGGAAAAAATATTCGGAATCTTAAAAAGAAATGCGCAATTAACCAAAAGCTTTGAAGACAAGGAATTCAGTGATTTAAACGAAGCTGAAATGGCACAATACCAAGAACGTATTGACAACGTTAAATACTGGTTGGATACCTATGCTCCAAAATTCGTTAAATTCCAAGTTCAGGAAAAAAGCGTTCCTAAATTACCTCTTACCGAAGAGCAAGATCAATTCTTAAGTGATTTGGCAACATTAATTGAAACCACTGAATTTAAGGATGCAACCGAGTTACATGATGCAATGTATGAAATATTGGAAGGTCAAGGTTTAAAACCACAAAAAGGTTTCCAGGCAATCTATAAAATGATACTTGGTCAAAAACAAGGCCCTAGAGCAGCATCATTCTTATTATCACTAGATAAAGACTTTGTTGTTAAAAGACTTAGAAAAGAAGCTTAAATCAAGCTTCTAAATTCTTTTTTTATTAAGATACCATCATTATTGGAAACAATTTCATAATCTAATTTCTTAAATATTTCCAAAGCCAGATTATCTTCTTCCAAGGACACGTATGACGCCTTAAAGTCCAAATCAATAGCTATCTTTTCAAGCTGCTTAATTAACTTATAGGATAATTCCTCACGATTTTTCATTGAATCAATGAACAGGCTATTGATTTCAATGGATTCACCATCATAAACCTTAAAACTTGCACATCCAACAGTGGATTCATAATTATTTAAAAGTAAAACTACCTGAGGCTCATCCAAAACACATCCGAAGGATTTGCAAAACTCGACAAACCTTTCGTCTCTCTCATCAGTCACTATAACTTCCATCCTTGGCCTCCGTAGTATTTCCAACTTTTGCAAGTTCTTCGTCCCAAATTTCTGAATTGTTGCAGGTAAATTTTAAAAACAAGTCCCTGCATCTCAAATCATTTAAAACAACGACTTCAACATCATTGCATTTGAGTAAGTTTTCAGCACCCATAAGAGTAGTGTTTTCTCCTATCACCACTCTTGGAATGTTATAGAGTATCACTGCACCGGAACACATCGGACAGGGAGAAAGAGTTGTGTATAACGTGCATTTACGATAATCTTCATAATCAAGACGGCCTGCATTTTCAATTGCATCCATCTCAGCATGTAAAATCACGGAATCATTTTGAATCAGCCGGTTGTGACCTTTAGATATAACTTCACCATCTTTAACAAGGACAGCACCTATTGGAATGCCCCCTTCATCTAAAGATTTTTGAGCTTCCTTAATAGCTAATTCCATAAAATAAGAATCGTTATTCATAAAAAAAGAATTTTAGATGATTATTAATTAATCATCTTTATTTGAATCTGTCAAAGAATCCGCCTTTCTCGGATTTCTTTTCAGAATCGTTTTTTAATTTTTCAATCTGGTTTCTTAAATCAGCAATAGTCTTTTGAGATTCATTAGATAACTTATCATAATTGCTCTGCTTAATTTTTAACTCAGATTTAAGAGATACTATTTCATCTTTTAGTTTGTCAATGGATTTTTTAGCATTTTCGTCGACTTCTTCTTTATAGTCACCCATTTCAATGAGTTTTTTCCTTAAATCATCAACTTCTGCTCTGAGTTCTTCATTTTGCTTTTTAGCATCATCCAATTCATCATTAGATGTTTTTAAATCATCCCTTAAATTTTGATTAGTTCTTTCTAATTCATCAACGTCAGAAGCTTCTAAATTACGGATTTCTACTTCTAAAGATTTGATTTTTTCTTCATAATCATCTCTAATTGATTGCAATTCGGATTCCAATCTGTCACTTCTTGCTTTGCTAACTGCATTGTCTGCACCTAACTCACCAATACGATTACTTAAATCTTCATTAATATCTAGTTGATCATAATATTTTCTAGAAGTTTTATCTAAAGCATTAGTTAATTCAACTTTTACTGATTTCAAACTAGAATTTTCTTTTTTAAGGTCAGGGATAATAGTATTAGTTAAATAGTTTAATTCATTTGATTGATTTTTTAATTTTGATTCTTTTTCTTTTAACTCCTCTTTTAACTGAGCTAATTCAGAATCATCTTTTTTAGGCTCTTCAACAACCTCTTCTTCCACAGCTTCTTCTTCTGCAGGTTCCTCAGCAGCTTCTTCTACTGGAGGCATAGCTTCAGGAACAGGTTCCTCAACAACCTCCTCCTCTACAACTTCTTCTTCTGCAGGTTCCTCAGCAGCTTCTTCTACTGGAGGCATAGCTTCAGGAACAGGTTCCTCAACAACCTCTTCCTCCACAGCTTCTTCTTCAGCTGCTTCCTCAACAGTTTCTTCCACAACAGCCTCTTCAACCGGTTCTTCTACGGTTTCTTCAACTGGAGGCATAGCTTCAGGAACAGGTTTTTTATCTTCTTTTTTCACTTCAACAGTAGTTGAAGATCCTTTTTTAGAATTATTACCTAATTTAGTAAAATCTAACTTTATTTTATTTCCATACAATTTATTTACTGGTTCGTCAGCCATTATATCACCACTAAAAGCAATGAAAAATTTTTCAAATTCGACAGTCTATGTAACATAAACATTTCTTTTTTAATATATTTAAACCTTATTTAAATGTACAAATTTTCATATATAAACGATTGATTTTTTCACAGATGTGCACTTCCCTAAATTTAATATAGTTCGAAATATACATATAATAACTAACTAATTTTAAAAAAACCACGGCGATAATATGGATTATTTTGATAGATTAGAAGCTGAAACACATAAATTATATGAAATAGCTAATGAAGCCCGCTCAAAAGGGCTTGATGTTGAGACAAAAACAGAAGTTCCATTAGCAAAGGATTTAGCTGAAAGAGTTGAAGGGCTTGTTGGTCCGGAAGGCGTAGCTAAACGTATTAAGGAATTGGAAGCAAATATGTCAAGGGAAGAAGTTGCTTTTGAAATAGCAGCTGAAATCGCATCAGGCAAATTTGAACTGACCGGCGAAAAGGCAGATTATGATGAGGAACAAAGATGCGACCAGGCTTTAAGAACCGCTCTTGCAATTTTAACAGAAGGAGTGGTAGCAGCTCCTTTAGAAGGTATTTCACAGGTCAAAATTAAAAATAATCCAGATTCATCAAAATATATTGCCGTTTATTTTGCAGGACCTATCAGAAGCGCCGGAGGTACTGCTGCTGCACTTGCGGTATTGCTTGGAGATAAAATTAGAAGAGCTATCAACATTGATGAATTCAAACCTATTGAAGATGAAATAGAACGTTATGTTGAAGAAGTTGAACTTTACGAATCTGAAGTTACCAACCTCCAGTATTCACCTACCCCTGAAGAAGTGAGATTTGCTGCAAATCACATTCCCGTTGAAGTTACCGGTGAACAGACTGATGCTGTTGAAGTGTCACACAGGGATTTGGAACGTGTGGAAACAAATAACATCCGTGGTGGAGCATTGTTGGCTATGGTTGAAGGAGTTATTCAGAAATCCAAAAAAATTCATAAAATTTCAAATACATTAGGTCTTAACTGGGAATGGCTCACAGAATATTCCAAGCCTAAAAAGGAAGAATCCTCCGATTCATCTGAGGAATCCGAAATCGTCCATGAACCTAAATACATTCAGGATATTATCGGCGGAAGACCTGTTTTAGGCCATCCTTCCGAAAAGGGAGGCTTCAGATTAAGATACGGCAGATCCAGAAATACCGGCCTTGCTACAATGGGAGTTCACCCGGCAACAATGGCACTCCTCGAGTTTTTGGCTGTAGGAACACAGCTTAAAATCGAATATCCCGGTAAGGGAAACTGTGTAGTTCCAGTGGATTCCATTGAAGCGCCTACCGTCAAGCTCAAAAACGGCGATGTTGTAATCATCAACAGCGTCAAGCAGGCCAGGGAACTCAAAAAGGATGTTGTTGAAATCTTATTTTTAGGAGACATGCTTGTTGCGTTCGGTGAATTTTTAAGAAACAACCAGCCGTTATATCCGTCAGGATGGTGTGAAGAATGGTGGATTGGACTTTTAAAGCAAAGTGAAAACTACTCAGAAGACGATGGCCTTGATTTGGGCCGTCTTGAATATGATTATCTTCCGGCCAAGGAAGCATTCGAATTATCAAAAAAATACAATATTCCTCTCCATCCAAAATACACATACTGCTATAATGACGTGACGATAGAGGATTTAAACTCATTATATGATTTACTGATGGAAGGCAAAGGCACCTACAGCAATGAGGAAGGACTTAAATTAAAGTTATCATATCCCAAAAGAACTCTTGAAATGATTGGTGTGCCACATATTGTAAGAGACAATCAGATAATAATCGATGCAGATAACTCATTTGCACTTCTTGCAACATTAACTGATAGGTTACCTAAAAAAGATACTACAATTGAAGCTTTAAATGAAATAACAGATATAGAAATTAAAAACAAGGCCCCAGCTTATATCGGTACCCGTGTAGGAAGGCCTGAAAAATCAAAGGAAAGATTAATGAAACCTGCACCTCACGGACTCTTCCCGATTGGAAATTATGGCGGAGCTCAAAGGCTTGTTGCAAATGCCGCTAAAAAAGGTACAATAGAAGTTGAACTGTCAAGAAGAAAATGTACCAATCAGGACTGCAGGCTGATGTCATTCAGTTCAATCTGTCCTAAATGTGGTGCTCCGACTGAAATGGGAAAACCTGAACATAAAAAAATCAACCTGTCATCAATGCTTAAAAAGGCTTCAGATAACGTTAACGTAAGAAAAGTTGATAAATTCAAAGCAGTTGTAGGTATGATTTCAGAGTCCAAACTCCCGGAACCATTGGAAAAGGGAATATTAAGGGCTAAAAATGAAGTATTTACATTTAAAGACGGTACAATACGTCACGATTCAACAGATTTACCGCTGACCCATTTCATCCCTAAAGAAATTGGTGTGAGTGTTGAAAAGCTTTTGGAAATGGGCTATGAACATGACTGCTATGGAAAACCTATTGAAAATGAAAATCAGATTATTGAACTTAAGGTTCAGGATGTAGTCATTTCCAACAACTGTGCCGATTATCTGATTAATACAGCACATTTCATTGATGATGAACTGACCAAGTTATATGGAATGGAAAGCTTTTATAATGTTAAAACCAAAAGCGATTTGATTGGTCATCTGATTGCGGGACTTGCTCCCCACACATCTGCCGGAGTTTTAGGCCGTATTGTCGGTTTTACAAAAGCTTTAGGATGTTATGCTCACCCATACTTTCACTCAGCAAAACGTAGAAACTGTGACAGTGACGAAGATGCAGTGATGCTGCTGTTGGATGCTTTAATTAACTTTTCAAAAACATATTTACCTAATACCCGTGGAGGAAGTATGGATGCTCCACTGGTTTTATCTTCAAGAATTGACCCTGAAGAGATTGATGATGAATCACACAACCTGGACATTTATGAACGCTTCCCTGTTGAATTTTATGACAGAACAAAGGATCCTTTAAAGCCGGCTGAAGTTCTGGACCTGATTGACAATGTAGAAAAGCATTTGGGAACTCCTGAACAGTATGAGGGACTGATGTTTTCCCATCATACCTCAAGCATTCACTCAGGACCAACGCTCTGTCTTTACAAACGATTGCCGTCAATGAAAGAGAAAGTGGAAGCTCAAATCGAACTTGCTGAAAAAATCAGAGCTGTTGATCAGCGGGACGTTGTTCAAAGAGTACTGTCCTCACATTTCCTGCCGGACATTATGGGTAACTCCAGAGCATTTTCCAAACAGAAGGTAAGATGTACAAAGTGCAATTCAAAATACAGAAGAATACCTTTAACCGGAAAATGTACAAAATGCGGCGGAAACCTAATCCTTTCAGTTTCAAAAGGATCAGTTCAAAAATACCTTGGAATTTCCCAGGACCTTGTTAACAGATACCCAGTATCACCATACCTAAAACAGCGTCTGGAAATTCAGGAATTTGGTATTAATTCACTGTTTGAAAGTGATAAATCCAAACAAAGTTCCCTAGACCTGTTCTTCTAGAGGCACCAATACTCTTCAAATGCTCTAGGACAAGTCTGAATTAATATATTTAATAAAATTAAAATTGCAGTACCTCTGTAAAATAATGTTCGTATTAATACGAACAATATTTATACATGTATTTACTAATAGTATAATTAAGTGATTAGTAGTAGATAGCTTGCCCTATCTCTTATTTTTACTAGTCAAAATTTAATGGAAAATGGTGTGTTAAATGGAAAGAAGTTCAGAAATTGCAAATAATTTAAATAAATCCGTTAAAATTAACGTTGAAAAAAATAACGGAATTAGAGAAAGATTCAGTTATGAAAAATTATTAAAATCATTAATAATGGTGGAAACCCCATTCTTTGAATCTGATAAAATCGTAGCTACAGTTGTATCATCATTATATGATGGAATAACTACAAAAGAAATTAAAAAAATTGTATATGAATGTTTAGAAGACATTGATGGTGAAATTGCAAACAAATACCTAGCAAGCACCCAATTAAAAGTACGTACTTCAAGAGATACTATCGAAGCATTCGATTTATCCAAAATCGCAAACACTTTAATTGAAGAAACCGGTGCAAGCCAGGAAACTGCTTTTGAAATTGCAACTGAAACCTGGAAAGAACTCAAAAAATTAAACGTTGAATACTTAACCGCTCCAATGATCAGGGAAATGGTTAACACTAAACTTATCGAATACGGATTAGAAGATTTAAGAAGCCGTTACACCCGTTTAGGTATTCCTGTTTATAACATTACCTCTTTAATCGAAAACGGTAACAGAGATAATGCTAACATGATTCACAACCCTGAAAGTATCCACAAACATGTTGCTGATGAAGCATTAAAACAATACGCATTACTCAAAATGCTTCCGGCAAGACTGGCTGATGCACACATGTCTGGAGACATTCACATTCACGATTTGGAATTCTTCGCAGGAAGACCTTTAAACTGTATGCAGCACGATATCAGAACATTCATCAAATACGGACTTAAAGTAGACGGTACAGGTGACCACACATCCATTGCAGGTGCACCAAACCACATGGAAACTTTAATGAACCACACTGGAGAAATCATGCTTGCAGCACAGCAAAACATGTCCGGCGGACAGGGAATGTCCCTCTGGAACGTATTTGTAGCTCCATTTGCAAGAGGAAGAACCTACGAAGAAATCAAACAGTCCGTTCAAATGCTTGTTTACAACTTGAACATGGCTTACGCAGCTCGTGGATCCCAAGTGCCATTCACAAGTATGGCATTGGAATTCGGTGTTCCAAACTTCCTGAAAGATGAAACCGCATACGGACCAAAAGGAGAAGTTGTCGGAACTTACGCAGACTTCGAAGAAGAAACCAGATTAATCCAAAGAGCATTTACTGAAACCTTACTTGCAGGAGACAATGAAGGAAAACCTCATTTATTCCCAAATACCATTTACACATTACGTGAAGAAACAATGACCAGCGAATATGAAGAAGATATCCGCTTAGTTCACGAATTATCCGCAAAATACGGTTCATCATACTTCGTAAACATGTTAGCTGACTACAGAGGAGACATGGCTAACTACATGGGATGCAGAACCTGTTTACAAGATAACTGGACTGGTGACTGGGATCAAGACTGTTTAAGAACAGGTAACCTTGCATACGTTACTCTAAACCTCCCAAGAATCGGTTACCAATCCAAAGACGAATCCCAAGTATTCGAATACTTAGATGAATACATGGATTTAGCTACTGAAACATTAATGCTTAGAAGAGAACAAGGTTTAAAATGTTTAAACGATTTCCACATTTTACCATTCTTAAAACAAAAAGTAGCAGAAGATTCATACTACAGAATCCAGAACTCAACCTTATCATTCGGTTTTGTCGGACTTAACGAAATGTTACTCTCATTATTCGGTGCAGGAATTGAAAACCCGGATGCAAACAAATTCGGTATCAAATGTCTTGAATACATTAATGAAAGAGCCAACAAATTAAAAGAAGAAACCGGACTCAGATGGTCTGTTTTACAAACTCCTGCAGAATCTACCGCTTACAGATTTGCAACTCTCGATAAAAAACAATTCGGAGACCAAGCTATCGTACAGGGTGACGGAAACGCTAACTACTACACAAACTCCTCACACGTACCTGTAGACACTTCTGCATCATTGATTGAAAAAATCAAAATAGAAGAACAGTACCACCCATTAACTCCTGGTGGACACATTTTCCATGCATTCATGGGTGAATCATACTCCGATCCTGATTCATTAATGAGTTTAACAAATAAAATTGCAAGAAAATCCGATATCGGATTCTGGGCTTACAGTTCAGCTTTAAGTTTCTGTTTAAAATGTAAAACCTTAATGAAAGGATTGAATCACACTTGCCCAAGCTGCGGTGAAAGCGAAGATGTGGAATGGTATGACAGAATTACCGGTTACGTACAACAGGTAGGTCGTGCAAAATCTGCATCAGGCGGTTGGAACCCAGGTAAACGTCAAGAATTAATTGACAGAAGAAGATTTGAAGATAACTAATTACAGTTATCTTTCACACCATTTTTTTAAACACCAACATCATCACTTATTATTCAAAAAATTTTAATATCCTAATATTAATACTATTAACTAGGTGTTAAAATGGATAAAAAAACAATCATTTTATTAATAGCCATTATAGCAATTATTCTTGTTGCGGGAGCATTGTTCATGACCAATACTCTCAAACAGCAACCGAAAATTGATATTGTAACCAACGGTACAGTTCATACAAATACTACCTTTCTAGTTAAATCAACTGCCTCAAACAATACCTCACTTGCAAATGAAAATATTTCCATTGAAATTATTGATAACAAATCAAATACCGTTATTAATGAGGAAGTAAAAACCAATGAGCGCGGTGAAGCAGCCATAGAACTTACCAATATTTCAGAGGGAAATTATACTGTAAATGTTACTTTTGAAGGCAATGATGAATTCAAAGAATGTATTGTCGAAGAAGAATTGGAAATCGTTAATGATACTCCAGAAGACACGACCCCAGAAGATACCTCAACAGTTGTTGATGAGGGCGCATATTACAGTGAACAGGCAGGAAGAACGATTTATACTGGAGAAGTTGAATTAGCTCCAGATGGCCACTACTGGAAACATATGGGCCATAATGAATGGGTAAAAATTGATTAATTACCTTTTCATTTTCTTATTTTTTTAAAATCAAATTTTCAAAAATTGACAAAAAATGTCAAAAAACTAAAAGTATATTAATATCTTCAAATATAAATTATACTATTATCATATCACTGATGATAATTTATTTTCACACTCTATGTTACTAGTATTTATGGGCTTTTTTGATACTAGGTAGCTGATAACATAGACTTAATTAATACCCAGTGCATTAATAAATCGAGGTAATTAAAATGCAAAGATCAAGAGGATTTAAAAGCAGATCAAGAAAAAAATTAACTAAAGTTGAAAGAAAAGGAAGAACTAATCCTATCACTAACAGATTCCAAAAATTTGAAGAAGGAGATTTAGTTCACATTATTATTAATCCAAGTATTCAAAAAGGTCAGCCACACTCAAGATTCCATGGTAAAACCGGTAAAATCATTGGAACCAAAGGTAAAGCTTACTTAGTAGCTTTAAAAGAAGGAAACAAAGCAAAAGAATTAATTGTTAGACCTGACCACTTAAAATTACAAAACTGATTTAAATGATTGGTAAAAACGTCATTAAAAAAGAGGAAATCACTGGAGTTGAAGTTAAAGAGACTCTCGAAGAATTTTCTCAAGAATATGAATTGAATTATGAACAGAATGTAACTTTAAATCATCTTGTGAGATTTCCAAGATTCTCTCTTGAAGATTCTCAAAAAATCATTGATGAACTTGAAGAAAAGCTCGGATTAAGACACAAAGTTGCAGTTCAAATCGTTAATTTAATTCCAAAAGATGATGATGATTTAAGATTGATATTCGCAAAAGAACCAACTCAAGTTGATAAAGAAGAGCGAGATCAAATTTTAGAAATCTTAAATCAATATTTCCCTGAAGAATAGTTACTTACTATTCTTTTCAATACTTTTTTTAACTTACTTATTTTTAGATATATTTATTACTATTAAACTTTAAAATAAATATTAGATTTTTAAAAAATAGTGAAGTGATATTATGGATAAAAGAAATAACAAAAGAAAAAACCCACCTCAAAAGACTGAAGACAATGCAGTCATATTGGATTATCTTAGTTTAGGATATGTACAGTCTGACATGTCTAAGTTTAAAGGAAAAGCTATTGCTCAAGCTATTGGTACTGATTACTTCACTTTACTGGAATTGGCTCCGAAAAACGGAGTTGATTTAGAAATTCAAGATACTGTCTACATTGGAAAAGGCAAAAGAGACAAAATCTACAGAGTCCTTGGAAAATTAGACTTTGAAAACCTCACTGCTACAAGCAGAATCGAACTTGAATACGCAATTAAAGACATTGTTATTTCAAGAGAAGAAGAATTCGTTGACTTTTTTAACACCGCAGGTCCTGTTAACACAAGATTACATAAACTTGAGTTACTTCCGGGAATCGGTAAAAAATACATGTGGGAAATTATCGAAGAGCGCAAGAAAAAAGAATTTGAAAGCTTTGAAGATATAAGCCAGAGAGTTCCTGCAATATCTGACCCTGTTGGAATGATTGTCAATCGTGTAAAACAGGAACTGGATACAACAACCGTTAAAAAAGGTAAACAAAAATATTATTTATTTACCCCTATTCCTAGAAGCTCTCAAAGCAGGAATAAAAGATAAAAGTGATAACTTGAATGGTGAAGGCAGCGAATCCTTATCTAAAACAACCAAATCTATTCTCAATAAACATGGAATACGGTTAAACAAAAATCTTGGACAGAATTATTTAATTGATAAAAATAAACGTGATCAAATAATTAATTTTGGAAAGCTAACCAAGGAAGATGTTGTTTTGGAAATTGGTGCTGGAATCGGTACACTTACAATAGAATTAGCTAAAAGAGCTAAAAAAGTAATAGCTATCGAACAGGATTCAAATATTTGTGAAATATTGAATCAGCGTTTGAAAAATGAAAAAATTGATAATGTAGAACTCATTAACGAAGATGCATTGAAAATTGAATTTCCAAAGTTCAATAAAATAGTATCTAATCTACCTTATCAAATATCATCACCCATTACATTCAAATTTCTTGATTATGATTTTGACCTGGCCGTTTTAATGTATCAGAAGGAATTCGGCGATAGAATGAACGGAGAAGTTGGAAGCAAAAACTATTCAAGGCTTTCAGCAATGCTTTATTTTAAATGTGACATCAATCCACTAACTGAGGTCAGCTGCGAAAGCTTTTTACCAAAACCGAAAGTTGACTCCATTGTCGTTGGACTGACACCGAAGGAATCTGAATTAACAAGAGAAGAATTCAATGTCTATTCAAAGTTTACAAAAGCACTCTTCCAGCACAGAAATAAAAAAATCAGAAATGCCTTAATTGATTCCAGACATATCATAAGCAATCTGGACAAAAAAGAAATCAAAAGACGGCTGAATGATATTGATGACGAAAAGCTGAATGATTATCTGACCAAAAGGGTTGTTGTACTCACTCCCGAAGAGATTTTATTTATTTCAAAAGAACTGAACCCTATTTTTAATGATTGATATGGACTTTATAATTAATACACATGAAAACGTTTATGTTCCGGCCGAGGACAGTTATCTTCTTGCCGAGAATCTTGAAATCAAAAGAGGACAAAGCGTTTTGGAAATCGGTACGGGCTCCGGAATCGTTGCAATGTATGCATCAAAATTAACGGACAAGGTAACTGCAACGGACATCAATTTTGACGCCATCACACTTGCAGAATCAAATTTTAAAGAAAATAACATCGATAATATAGAATTGCTCTTTGGAAATCTCTTTGAGCCTGTGAAAAATAGAAAGTTTGATGTAATTCTATTCAATACTCCATATCTACCTACCGAAGAAGGCGAAGTTATAGACGACACTATAAATTATGCATTTGACGGTGGATTAAATGGAAGGAAAGTTATAGACCGATTCATTAATGAAGTTTCAAATTATCTAAACGATAAAGGAATTGTCCAGATGATCCAATCCTCACTTTCAAACAATGACAGAACATTGGATATGTTTGACAGCAGGGGATTTGTTGCTGAAATAGCTAAAAGTGAGAGTTTTTTCTTTGAAGAGATTGTTTTGATTAATGCTTACAAAATCTAATGATAAATGATTCACATAGCTTAATCAATATTTATAAAATCTAACTGATAAAATGAAATCCAATAAAGATAAATTAAATAAAGATTTAAGTAGTGCAGAATTTAAGGAATACTATTTTTTAAAGGAAGAATTAAAGGAATTCTGCAGAAATGAAGGATTGCAGCTTAGTGGAAGCAAAAGCCAATTGGAAGAAAGAATCATTTACTATCTGGATACTGGCAAATCCTTAGATGATTCAAAAAAAGTAAAAAAAGAAGATAAAC
>NZ_JAZRKF010000048.1:0-65602 GCF_045646205.1 Methanobrevibacter sp.
TAAAAGCTATTGAACTTGATGTAAAAGGCCAAATGTGTCCAGGACCAATAATTAAAATTGCTGATACAATTAATGAAATTCAAAACGGTCAGAAAATATATGTTGAATCGGATGAAGACGCATTTGCATCAGACATTAAAATATGGTGTGAAAGAACTGGAAATAAATTAGAATCCCTGATTATTGAAGATAACATTATAAAAGCAACTATCATAAAACAAAATCTACCCGAAATTCAAAAGGATGATGATAAAACATTTGTAGTGTTTAGTGGAGATTTGGATAAAACAATAGCTGCATTTATTATTGCAAATGGAGCAGCATCAATGGGAAGAAACGTGACAATGTTTTTCACATTCTGGGGGTTGAATATATTGAGAAAACCTGAGAAAGTAAGTGTTAAAAAAACGTTGATTGAAAAAGCATTCGGGTTTATGATGCCCCGAGGGACTAAAAAATTAGGGTTGTCTCGAATGAACATGGCAGGATTTGGTCCAAAAATGATACGCTCAATTATGGATCAAAAAGGAATATTGTCACTTGAAGAGTTAATAGAAAGTGCAAAAAGCCATGGAGTTCGTATTGTAGCATGTCAAATGTCAATGGATATCATGGGAATACACCAAGAAGAGTTAATCGATGGGGTTGAGCTGGGAGGGGTTGCAACCTTCATAGGCTCTGGTGAAAAAAGTGATATGAGTTTATTTATTTAAAGCAATGTATAAAATCTCGTAGGATATCCAATTGTCTTTAAATTAATCATACATTTCTTTTCTAATGAATGGAATATAATTTTTATTATTTGATTTGTCCAAATCAACATTCGCATAAAGTATTTCTTCATCATCACTTGCAACAGCTAGTGAATCTCCATTGACATCACAAACAATGGATTGGCCATTAAATTCCATTTCATCTTCAATGCCTACACGATTGCACATTGCAATTATTACATTATTTTGAAATGATTGGACTTTAATTTCCCATTTAAATAACTCTTCAGGTTCGTTTGCAGTATTTGCAGCAGGTATTAATATTAATTGAGCGCCTTTAAGTGTTAATGTTCGGATACTTTCAGGAAAATGTCTGTCAAAGCAGATTGCAATGCCAATCTTTCCAAACTTGGTTTCAAATACATTGAACCCCTCATCAGATGGGTCATAATAGCTTTCCTCAAAGAATTTTTCAGCTTGTTTAATATGAACCATCTTTTGTTTACCTATTATATTTCCATGGTTATCAATTAAAAAAGACATGTCATATGAATTATTATTTTCTAAGACATATAGATTAGGGGCAGCAAAAATATCATATTTAAAACAAGCTTCTTGGATTCTTTTAATGTAATGTGAATCTTGTGTTATTAAATAATTTTCTACATCAATATTTTCGTATTGGGGAAAAAATGGAGTTAAATGTATTTCTGGAAACAGAATTAAATCCACTTTGTTTTCACTAGCAACCCTAATCGAATTAATTGTTTTTTTCAAATTTTCATCAATATCTTCAGATATTTTCATTTGGGCCAAAGCTATTTTCATTTATCCTCCATAGATTATCTGAATCAAATTTATTTCATCACCATCATTGATTAGGCTATCTTCAATTGCCAACTCGCCGTTTTGCTTAGCAACAATCGTTTGGCTAGACTGGTTCAATTCATCCAACAGGTTTTTTATTGTATAATTTTCTTTTAATTGCCTTATCTCATCAATATCTTTAAATTTTAATTTAAATTCCACATTATCACCTTAAATATTGTTATTTACAATCTTTGCTACTTTTTTGGCTATTGCAACTATTGTTAAAATCGGAGGCCTTCCAGGAGCTTCAGGTATTACACTGGCATCAGAAACGTATAATCCTTTGATTTCGGTTTCGAAATTATTGTCTACAACTTCACCTACTGCGGCAGTTCCCCCGGGATGTGCTCCTTTAAGAGAAGTTGCAACAATAGATCCTTCATCAACACCCAATTTTAGAAGTATTTTAACAGCTTTCTCATACCCTTCTTTGATTAAATCAGCATCGACTTTAGTTAGTGTCTTTTCAATGTTTCCATTATTATCTATTGTTCCGATACATGTGTCTGCAAATTTAAGCATAATTCCAATGACATCACTTTCTCTAGCTTTTATGCCTTTTTCTTTCATCAATGGGAGCAATTGCATTGAATAATGTGGTGATAAAAAATATGGTCCGAATTCGGCTTTAATACCCATCATCAGTTCATTTTTTAAATTTGCATCTTTTAGATATCCTCCAATTGTTGTGAATATATCAAAGAATATATGCCCTCCGACATTTTTTATTCGTGAATTTTTTAATATTATTGGAGTGTTCAATGCTCCAGCAGCTACGACAACTTTCTTTGCTTTAAATATTTGCTTTTCATTGTTTTCATTTATTCCAACAACACCTGCTACCTGACCCTTTTCATGTAGTATTTCAATCACATTTAATCCTGTTATCAATTTAGCTCCATATTCCTGAGCTTCTTTGATGAAGTATGTCGCATCCCATTTTGCATCAAACATGCATCCGTTTACGCATTTTCCGCAAAATCTGCATTTTTCAAAGTTGATGAACTTTGGCATTGGTTCTACGACATATCCTAAATTGTTTCCTGCTTCAGCAATCAGCTTTGTTGCATGTCCCCATGATTTTTTGGGGAAATATGTAACATTTAGTTCCCCACTGGCTTCTAAGAGTTCTTCAAAAATATCTAAATTTTTATCTTCAAACTGTTGCATTATTGAGTTTGTATAACACCCGCTGCATGAAAAACATGCATTTCCAATTGAGGAAGTTGTTGTTCCTCCGACTTCTTCAATATTGGTTAAAGTTAATGGCCATGTTAAGAATTCATATTTTTGTTTATCCTCATTTGAAAGGTTATTTTTCAGATGAATTTCTTTATTTTTCATGTATTTAACATAGTTTCCATCACTTTGTTTTCGCCCTTTATCTAATATGAGGACATTACGTCCGTTTAAAGATAAATCTTTAGCGACTGTTGCTCCTCCAGCACCAGTTCCTATTACAATAACATCAAAAATTTTTATTCCTCCAAAATAATTAACAATTGTTATATTATTGTTTAATGTTTAAATATTTTCTGTTGGACTGTGAAAAAAATTCAAAAAATATTTATACAATAATTTACATTACTAACTTTATGGAAAAAAATAACTATTGTTATATAGTTTAATTTCGAAGGGATTCTATTTTTTCCATGTTCTCGGGCGTGTATAAAAGTCTTAAGAATAAAAATAAATTTTTAAGCAAGTGGTTTCATAAAATCTCTAACCATTAAGAGAAACACATCATTAACGAGCAATAACTCCTTAATATCTAACTATTAATCAATTCTTAAAGCTCGTTAATAAAAAGAGCATCATTTGATGCTCTTTAAATTTAAAATTAAGATACATGTGATAGAATGAATTTAGAAGAGAAAATAGAAATCGTGAAAGAAATTTTAAAAGATAAGAAAGTGGCTATAGGTTTTTCAGGAGGTGCTGATTCAACACTAATAGCTTACTTATCATCAAAGGTTGCAAAAGATACACTGGCCATTACTATTGATAACCATCTGTTGCCAACTGGTTTTGTTGAAAATACTCAAAAGCTATCTAAATCTTTTGGAATCAAACATAAAATAATTGACATTGATTTTTATAAAAAAGAATATTTTTTATCAAACGATTCAAAAAGATGCTATAACTGCCGTAATTTAATGTACAGTGAAATTGAAAAACTTGCCCAAAAAGAAGGGTTTGATTTTATATGTGATGGCAATAACATTAGTGATTTGGTTATTGACAGACCAGGAATTCTTGTAACTTATAAAAAAGGATTCAATACTCCGTTTATTGAAGCGAAATTAACCTCCAAAGAAATTCATGAGTATTTAAATAAAAATGATATTCCATATTCTAGATCAACCACTTGCCTTGCAACAAGAATTCCAACCAATACAAAAACCACTGAAGAAAAAATTAAAAGAATTCGTGACTGTGAAGACTATATCTACAATAACACTAACTGTGAAATTGTTAAAGTTAGAGATTTGGAAAAATTTGGTATATGTGAAGTAGACAACATTAATGAAATAATAAAAGAGGATAGATTTAAACTAATTAACAACAAATTAAAACAAAAAGGTTTTAAGAAAGTTGCTTTAAATTTATCACCAATCGATGATGATGAATACATAGCCATAGAATATGACAACGGATCATTTAAATACAAACTACCATTTACAATAAACATTGAAAATACCAAAAAACAATTTGAAAATGAAAAATTTATTGACCTCGAAGATAGAATAGATAGCGAAAAAACTACTATTTTTGAAGATGGATTAATAATCGGACGAGGATTTAAAAATTATGATGATGCATTATTTAATTTTATGGAAATACTGCCAAAACTAAGAAGAAATATAAGTGACTAATTTCACTTATCATTCCATGCAATATTGTTTCCAATAATTTAAAATTTAAATTAATTACAATTAATCAACAACATTAAATTTTATCAGTTAGTGTGGAGAGAAAGTAGTAAAAATATCACATGAGTTTTCATATAATAATCTAGTTTTAATGTAATCAGCAATTCCCATATCAATCATTTCCACATATTATTTTATTATATTATTTATTATATTTTTTATATAAAATAAGTAATAAAATTTATGGAAACGTAAAAATTACTGGTGAAGACAAATTAATATTAAATATATCATGAGTTCTAAAAAAGCAGTAAAAGAGAGTCGAATAATGTAACTGCCATATGAGTTTTCATAAAATCCTCTCCAAATTATTTTAATTAAGATTAATTTACTTTTTTAAATAGCTATTTTTACTAAAGCTGTTAACAATTTAATTATTTTTAATATAGTAAAATTTATATGTCCAAAAAAAATATATAACTATTGTTATATAATATGGCTATTATTATATTTCAAATTTTAATGGAGAAAATTTATATGGTAGATAAAGGAACCAGTGTATTAAAAGAAGGCTTCGCAAAAATGACAAAAGGCGGAGTAATAATGGATGTAGTGAATGCAGAACAAGCAAAGATAGCAGAAGAAGCCGGTGCAGTAGCTGTAATGGCTCTTGAAAAAGTACCTGCAGACATCAGAGCAGCAGGTGGCGTGGCAAGAATGGCAGACCCCACTATCGTGGAGGAAGTGGTTGACGCAGTATCTATTCCAGTAATGGCAAAAGCAAGAATAGGCCACATTGCAGAAGCACAAATCCTAGAAACACTAGGCGTTGACATGATTGATGAAAGTGAAGTGCTAACACCTGCTGACGAAGAATACCATATTAACAAAAAAGAATTCACAATTCCATTCGTATGCGGAGCACGTAACCTCGGTGAAGCATTGAGAAGAATCGATGAAGGAGCAGCAATGATACGTACCAAAGGAGAACCAGGTACAGGAAACATCGTAGAGGCAGTACGCCACATGAGAATGGTAATGGGAGAAATCAGAACAATCCAAGGAATGGAAGAAGAAGAACTTTGGAAATACGCAAGAAACATCGAAGCACCAATAGAATTAGTAAAACAAACCGCAGAACTTGGAAAATTACCGGTAGTGAACTTTGCAGCTGGAGGAATTGCAACCCCTGCAGACGCATCATTAATGATGCAGCTAGGATCAGACGGAATATTCGTGGGTTCCGGAATATTCAAGTCAAATAATCCAGAAGCATTCGCAAAAGCAATAGTTGAAGCAACTGCAAACTATGACAAACCTGAAATATTGGCAGAAGTGTCCAAAGGATTAGGTCAGGCCATGAAGGGCATAGAAATGTCAACATTGACACAAGCAGACAGAATGCAAGATCGAGGAATATAAAAATATTCCTCACAAAAAACATTGGTGTTTAAATGATAAAAATAGGAATCCTAAACCTGCAAGGTGCAGTATCAGAACACTATGAGATGACAAAAAAAGCATCTGCGAAGATAAGTGCGGAAATTGAAGTTGAAAGTGTAAGATATGCTGAAGATGTCAAAACATGTGATGGAATAATTATCTCAGGTGGAGAAAGCACAGTAATAGGCAAACTCATCGCAAGAAGAGGAATCGACAATGTAATCAAAGACAAGAACATTCCAGTATTAGGAACCTGTGCAGGAATGGTACTTTTAGCTAAAAAAACAGACTTCAACCAACCATTACTGGGATTGATGGACATTACAGTTAAAAGAAATGCATACGGAAGACAAAAAGACTCATTTGAAGCACCAATAGAAATATTAAACCAAAACTACCCCGGAGTATTCATAAGAGCACCAGCAATCGAATCATATGATAAAACCAAAGATGACATCCAAGTTCTATCAGAATTTGATGGAAAAATAATCGCTATACAACAGAAAGACAACATTGCATTATCCTTCCATCCCGAATTAACAGAAGATACATTAATACACGAGTATTTCTTAAAAAAAATAATTGCAGAGAGAAAGTAACACAACTATCACATTAGTTTTCATATAACAATCTAGTTTTAATATAATCAGTAATTCCTATGTCAATCATCTCCCAACCAATTTATTATATTCATTATATAAAACAAATATATATCAACTGAAATATCACAACCTTATCCACAAATTTAATTAACCTGCCAAATCTAAACTATAGTATAGAAAGGTTGAGAGAAAAACTGATAATTTAAAGTGATATAAATGATGGTAACGTCTGAAATATCAATTACTTATGATTTGTTCTCACTTACCAGTAATAAAATTTTAAATCAAGGGAGAATTTTATGAACTTATCAAAACTGTTTGAAAAAAATGAAGAAAAAGAATTTACAACATTCCCAACAACTCTGGAAACATATGCGTGGTATAAACCTTTTTTAATAATAATTATAGCAGCAATAATTGCTATAGTGATATCAATTGCAGTATTTAAAATTACGGGAGCAAACCCTAATGCAGGTGGAATAGAAAAAGTTATTGTTTCAGCAACTACTATGATTGCGTTGATTCCAGGCATTTATATTGGATTTAAATTGGTCTATAAAATTCCGTTTTCCACACAGATAGCACCTGTCAGGAAATGGAATTGGAGTATTTACATTAAAGTATATATTATAACTTTAATTGTTTATGGAGCATTACAACTAATACCTCTTTTAGCTTCAGGAATGCCAAGCATAACCAATACTTCAATTGCAGTTCTCATATTGTGTTTAATTTTGCCAATCTTTCAGGGTTTTGCGGAAGAATACCTGTGCCGTGGACTACTGATGCAAACCTTCGGATCATGGTTTAAAATACCTATTGTGGCAATCGTCCTTCAGGCAGCAATATTCTCCATAGTGCATAATTACGCGATACTAGCAGCCATAGGAGTATTTTGCGTAGGACTTTTATATGGTTTGATAACCTGGTATGGTCAAGGTCTTGAATCAGCATCAGCAATGCATGCGGTAAATAATACGTTTTCATTTCTTGCATTGGGAATAGGTCTTCAGCAGACAGTATCACCAAACAGTGCAATTGATTTTGTGATGAATTTAGTTTTCCTGGTAATCCCAATCATAATTGTTTTTGCATTGGATAAAAAATTCAATTGGTTTGGTGAAATCCCAGAAAACACTCAAAACGTATGATTATTCAATTATGAATAATCTTTTTTTCTTTTTAAGGAGATATTTAACCGGATACAACTTAAAAAGAGCACATGACAAAATAATCATGAAAAATAGAGAATCAATTTAAAATTTTGCACCACATCCTCTTTTTAAATCCTCTGAAAATTTTTATCATAAATTTAGCGAGAATACCTCAACTTCTTAAGTTGGGGATGAATCGCAAATTATTATAAAAATCTTCGAGCTGTAAAGCTGGAGGTAGTTCATAATGGAATTCCAAGTAATGCAATGATGAAAATAATTTCATCCGTTAATAAGTGAGTAAGGTACGGAACAAGTATGTTTTTGGTTTTAATATATCCATAAAACTCAAATATTGAACCAAAACCCTGTACGAAAAGTGCAAATATTAACATGGTAGGATTATATGCATGGAAACAGGCAAACATCACCATTATTATAGCAACGGAAATAATCACAGACAATTTACGGTTATTTGAGAATTTATAAAGCACTCTTAAGAAAAATATGAATGGAATGAACTTAAGGAATTCCTCGCCCATCAATGAAAATATTGATGTAACTAATGTCATGATTGTTACTGATTCTGAACCCATAGTTCCGGGGCTGACTATTCCAAATTGCTTCAATATCATCTCCATTACCATTCCATATACAATATATCCGACAAAAAGAGCCACTATAAGGACAAAATCTTTACGGGACGGCATCCTGAATATTGCTTTATAATCCCATTTTAAAAAATATAAAACAGGTACAATAAACACTATGCAGCCTAATATTATAAAAGGAAGCTTTTGTGTAATTACTGCTAAAACGGTTCCAACGATGAATGCAACAAATAAGACAACCCATCCCCATTTGGGAATATATGGATTTTTATTATAAAACGGGAAATCATAACCTTCATCTTCAAATTTAAATCTATCTATTACAGTCATATTATCAACTTTGTTTTAATTATTAGCCATTTGTATAAGTTCATGTTATTTATTATTAATAATCTAATGGATTCTAAGAGGTTTCAGGTATTTCTCCGAACCAATTTGTTTTCTTGCCCACCAAATACAGTACAATACATAGCATTATTTCAAAAATAATTGTTCCCGCAACACTCCCTAATTGCGGAGTGGATGTTGATGCGTGGAGTCCAAGCATGATGAATAAACCAACAGTGAAATTATTTGCGGTATGTATGGCAGAACTTACTTCAATACCGTTTGTTTTCCAAGCGAAAAATCCGTAGATAAGACCCGTAACTAGTACTTCAAAGAGTCCGAAACTGTTATATCCGTGGAATAGGGCAAATATTATTGCCTGAATGACAATCGCTAAAAGAGGTATTTTAAACCATGATCCAAATGTCTGCAAAAGAAATCCTCGAAACATGAATTCCTCTGCAATTGATTGGAGAGGCACGAAGATGCAAATAGCTATCAAGAACATTATTGAGATTTGAGATGTTCCTTTTGCTCCAGTAAGAGCAGAATCTATGCCCTGATATACTATGTACATTATTAACGGTATTATTAATGCCTTGAAATAGAGTTTGAAGTTCCATCCTCCGCGTGAAGAGGAGTAGGATGAAAATGGTCTGTCATTAACAATTTTTGATGCAAGATAAAATGAAGGAATAATCATGATTAAAATAAAATCTGAGATAATTATAGGCAGAGCAGAGTTTAATCCTTCATATGTTCCAGACATGACAGTTCTAGCTAAATCAACGCCACCTACCAGATAAGTAACGGCTATTATTGCTCCTCCAAAAATGAGCATTATAAAAAACGTTATTATTATAACAATTAACGGTTTGTACCATGCATAGTTCTCAAAAGTTGTTGGAAACGTTATATAGTCCGATATTTTATTTTTCATTGACATATTTTATCATCCATATATTTTTAATATAAATTGGATTAGAAAAACTCCTAGATTTATTATCATTTTTTCAACATGAAGTATATCTTATTTTACTTTAAATGTTGCTTTTATTGTGTCTTTAATGTAAGTCACTTTAACAGGATATTTTTTACCTTTTTAAGCTGTTGTATTATTTAGATGAATATTTTGCAAGTTTGATTTAATTTAAAATAGTAGTGTTGCTATGCCAAAAATTACTGGCAGAATACCTATAAAATCCCAAATTAAATGCACCAAATAAGATATAGCGATATTCTTTGTTTTTACATAAATTAATGGAAATACAATAGAACCGATACCTATTGTCAATATTAAATCTGCAATATTGAATCCATATGCGGATATGTGCGCTAGTGCAAATATCAACTGTGAAACAATAATTCCCACTATTATCGCACCTTTACGGCCGATATATTTATATGTAAAAATCATCGGCAATACAATCCCTATGAATTTGAATAATTCTTCGCCAACAAGTTGTATAATAGTGGATAAGATAGTTATCATTGGTGCACCCACATATGGTTTATGTGACTGTGAAGGAATTCCAAATACTTTTGAAATTAACGTGGTTATATACATTACCAAAAAAACGCTTATCAAACCAAGGATTATAATTTTCATATCCTTTTTTTCAGGTTTTCTGAAAATCTCTGATAAGTTGCCATCTAAAGAATACCATACTGCAATTAAAGGTATAAAACATGATAATATTGCTTTTAGAAGTTCCATGTCTCCAAATTCAATGAAAGGTATGCAGAATGTTAAACAAAGCCCAAAAAATAATACAATTATTTTTGAGGAACCAATATTAGGATTTCCATTGTAAAATGGGATATCATACTCCTTATCTTCAAATCTGAAATAATCCTTTTCCATTATAAATTATTCTATTCATAATTATATATATATTTAAATTTAAGGAAATGTTGTAACGGAAAAATAGTGGTGAAGCAAGTAAGAAAAAATATTTAATTATCATGAGTTTCTAAGATTTTATAAAGAGAAAGTGATACACATATCACATGAGTTTTCATATAACAATCTAGTTTTAATATAATCAGTAATTCCCATAGTAAACATTTCATATTTTTTATTATATAAAATAAAAACTAACTGAAATATCACAACATTATCCGCAAATTTAATTAACCAACCAATTCCAAACTATATTATAAGAATGTTGAGAGAAAATAATTAATTGATATTTAAAGTGATATAAAATGATGATACCGACAATACCTACCCCAGATGAAATATTGGATAAGGGATTCAGCAGAGGAAAGAAAGCTGCAGATTTACTCAGGACACAAAAAATCCCTAAACATTTAAAAGGTAAAAAATTAGAAGAAAGAAGAGTTGTTACTGCATGCCAGGTAATGAAAGATAAATTGAAATCAATTATTGATGCAGTTCCAGAAATTGAAAAGTTACATCCATTTTATCAAGATTATATAGACATTACGGTTGGAGTGGATTCAATGAAACAGGCATTGGGTGCACTTAACTGGGCATATGGTATTCTTGCCCAATTGGAAAGGGAATATTCAAATAAAATTAAAAGAAATCCTTCTGAAAGAGCAAGTGCAATTCAAAGAGAAGCATATGGAAGAATTGCGTCTGTTATAAATAAAATTGAAAAGGATTTGGACTTTTTGGATTTTGCAAAAGCCAGTTTAAGGAACATGCCTACAATTGACTTTGATGCAACAACAATAGTGATTGCAGGATTTCCGAATGTGGGAAAATCCACACTTTTAAAACAGCTAAGCGGTGCTGACCCGCAGGTGGCCAATTACCCATTTACAACAAAAGGAATTCAAATAGGACACACGGAAAGACACTGGAAAAGCATTCAATTCATTGACACCCCAGGATTGCTTGACAGACCAGTTCTGGAAATGAATGATATTGAAATGAATGCGATTGTTGCTTTGGAACATTTGGCAGATGCAATATTATTCATATTTGACGGATCTGAAACCTGTGGATTCCATTTGGACAGCCAATACAATCTATTAAAACAGATTGAAAAAATATTTAGCGAAATACCGATAATTTACCTATTCAATAAAATGGATATTGAACAGGATGAAGAATACATTAATCAGTTTGTGGACAATCCGGAAAATACATTATTTATTTCAGCCCTTGATGGTGATGGAATAGATAAAATCAATGAAATTATCGATACCGTTGAAAAAATAGACAGAACTCCCGAAGTTGATGAGGAAGAATTAGACTATTATTAAAGATAAGTTTATATATATTGTATTGCTAATCTATAATCAAACATATAGGAAATTAATGAAAAAGAGGTGAAAACCATGGTAGAAAAAGATGTTCTTGAAGAAAAAATGAACGAAAGAAAAGAAAGATTCGATGAAAAAAAAGAAAAAGTCGGAGAAAAAGTTGATTCAAAATACAACGAGAAAAAAGAAAAATTCGATGAAAAAAAGGAAAAAGGTAAAGTTTACTCTGAAAAATTTGTCAACGATTTAAATACCACTATTGATGAATTTAAAGACAGCCTTAAAAACATGCAAAAATATGCTGATGATAAAATCAACGAATACAAAAATGCTACCATAAGTAATTTGGCAGTTGACTTAATCGAATCAGACGATATCTACTACTTAAAAGTTGCAGTTCCTGGTCTTGATAAGGATGAAGTTGAAATTGAAGCAGGCGACAATGACATTGTGATTACCGCTACATTCAAACCATTCGTTGAAGAATTAAAAGATGCTGGAATATTAAAAGCTGATGATGATGAAGAATCAGAAGATGTTGCTGAAGCAAAAGTAATCGCATCTGAATTAACAGTAGGAAAATGCTCCAAAACTGTCAGATTCGAAAACAGCATCGAAGTAGAAAAGATTACAGCAAAATATAAAACCGGTATAATATTAATTACCATTCCAAAATTAATTATACCAAAACATAAAGTAACTGTAGAATAGACGTTGACTTAATCTACTCTAATCATTTAGAGTAGAACTATTTTTTATTTTTATTCACCACTTAAAAATTTAAATAAAAGTTTTTTCAAGGTTTTCATTTCATCGGGATCCATATTATCGCTATGCATATCTTCCCAGCCGTTAATGTGTGCCAATATCCCCTCTGTTTTTTTAATACCTTTATCAGTTAATTTGACTATTTTTCTTCTGCGGTTTTGTGGATCTTCGATTCTTGAAATTAACCCTTTATCCTCAAATTTTCTAAGTATTTTTGATGCATATCCATTGCTTACATGGAATAATTCTACCAAATCCTTTTGAGTACTTTTTTCAATGCACCTTATCCTCAATAAGAAAGGCAATTCTGCTATGTTAATATCATCGTCTTTGTAATTTTCAAGACTGTATTCACTAAAATCTGCCACCATTTCTTCCACATAATGGTATATCAAGATATTTTCACTATTTTCTTTTTTAAACTGATTAGATAAACTCATGATTATTCTTTTGTATTTAATAATATAAATATGTTTCATTAAGAAAATGTTTCCTTAGGAAACATTTAAATATCAAGTTAAAGATATCATATATTAGGTGAAAATCATGGAATACAAAACATTATCAAATGGTGTTGAAATACCACAATTAGGATTTGGAGTTTTCCAAATACCTCCAGAAGAAACAAAAGATGTTGTAAAAAAAGCTATTGAAGTAGGCTACAGACATTTCGATACTGCACAAGCATACTTCAATGAAGCAGAAATCGGGGAAGCAATTAAAGAAAGCAGAATTGCAAGAGAGGAACTCTTCCTCACCACAAAAGTATGGGTTTCATCATACGGCTATGAAGAAACAAAAAAAGCATTCCAAGACTCTTTAGATAAATTACAAACCGATTATGTGGATTTATACTTGCTCCACCAATGTATTGGAGACGTTTACTCAACCTGGAGAGCAGTAGAAGACCTATATAAAGAAGGTAAAATCAAAGCAATCGGTGTATGTAACTTCACACAGGGACGTTTCACAGATTTAGCATTACATGCTGAAATCCCACCAATGGTAAACCAGATTGAAGTAAATCCATTTTACCAGCAGGAAGGAACCGAAGACTTCCACAAGGAATTCGACGCAGTAGTTGAAGCATGGGGACCGCTTGCAGAAGGAAAAGACGACATATTTAACAACCCACTCCTATCAGAAATCGGTGCAAAATACGATAAATCCGTAGCACAGGTAATCTTAAGATGGCTGATTCAAAGAGACATTGTAGTTTTCCCAAAATCAACTAAAGAATCAAGAATGATTGAAAATGCAGATTTATTTGATTTTGAATTATCCGATGATGACATGGAAAAAATCAAAGAATTGGAAACCGGCGTTCCAATCGTAGAAGTTGACAATCCGGAATTCATCAAATTTGTCATAAGCTCAATAGCTTAACTTATAATAATAATTGGGACAAATACATAATTAAGGTGAAATTATGAAGTTAGGAATGGGAATGATGAGGCTTCCTCTTTTGGATGAAAATGATTTTACAAGCATTGACTATGATCAGGTCAATAAGATGGTAGACACATATATGGATGCGGGATACAACCACTTTGATACTGCATACATCTATCATGAAGGTATGGGCGAAATCGCATTTAAAAAATCAGTTGTTGAAAGATATCCTAGAGATTCATTTAAAATTGCAACAAAAATGCCATTATTTATCATTTCAGAAGAATCCCAATTAGAACCTATATTTGAAGAACAGCTTAAAAATTGTGGCGTAGATTACTTTGATTATTATATGCTCCATAATGTAAGCGGATATACTGAAACGGCATGGAAAAATGTTGATTTATATTCATTCATACAAAAGAAAAAAGAAGAAGGATACATCAAGCACATTGGTTTGTCCACTCACGGAAATGCCGAATTTCTAGAGGAACTTCTTTTTGACCATCCGGAAATTGAATTTGTATTGTTGCAGATTAATTATCTGGACTGGGAAGATGAAGGAATCGAATCAAGAAAATGTTTAGAAGTTGCAAAAAAATATGAAAAACCCGTAATGATTATGGAACCTTATAAAGGCGGATTTTTAGCAGACGTTCCTAAAGAAGCAGAAAAAATCATGAAGGAGTATAATCCTGACAGGTCTATTGTTTCTTGGGCAATGAGATTTGTAGCTAATTTGGATGCATGTGTTGTATTAACCGGTGCAAGCAATCTGGAGCAGCTTCAAAATAATATCGATGAAATTAAAAATGCCGATCCTTTAAATGATGAGGAATTAAAGATTCTTGAAGAGGTTTCTGAAATCATTAACAGCAATATCACCGTCGACTGTACCAAATGCAGATATTGCGTTGACACATGCCCTGAAGAAATTGATATTGCAAAAATCTTTGATTTATACAATAAACATAAAATTCTTGGCCGTGACGACTGGACACAACCGGGAAATGCTTATTTGAATTATACCAAACTTCCGGATGTGGGAATAGCTTCTGACTGCATAGAATGTGAATCATGTATAGAGGAATGTCCACAGAAAATCAATATTCCAGAAGTTTTAAAAGATGTTGCAAAAACATTTGAAACTGAAAATTACGGATTCTAACAAGAATTCCATTTTGGTGATGAAAAGTGAATCCATCGCCCATCAATAAGGGCTAAAATAAATTAATAATAACAGTAGAATATTTTTCTACTGTTTTTTTTAAAATTAGTATCTTACTTTACCGATGTGTCTTGTAGCACCAGGATCTTCACCATTGAAATGTGCCAAGTAATAGACAAACCATTCAAGAGGAACTACAAAGATTAACGGAGATAATAACTTATCTACATCAGCATAGTCTTTTAATTCATAAAGAATAACTTTTGCTTCAAGATTATTTGAAAAATCAATAGCTTTTCTTGTAATTTCATCAGATTCGAAATCACAATCAAAGATAATCATAGGAACATCCTTTTCTGCACGTTCAATTAATCCGTGTCTGAATTCAGCGGAATATAAAGGACATGCATGTTTGATTGCTCCTTCCATAAGCATTGTCATAGCCACTTTAAATGAAAGACCGAAATTAGGTCCGCTTCCCAAACAGTAGAATATGTCTTCATCCTTATATTGCTCAGCTAATTTTTTACCATCTTCTTCAGTTGTTTTGAGCAAATCTTCAATAATATCTGGAATTTCTTTTAATTGAGCTAATAATTCATCTTTATTTTCATAATCTGATGCTGAAAATAAAATCTGATAAAGACAAGCGATTTGAGTTACATAAGTTTTTGTACCTAAAATAGCAGTTTCAGTTTCACACCGAGTGGTAATTGGAGTTTTAGCTTCTTTAATCATAGAACTATCTGGTTCATTAGAAATTGATACGGTGTGAATACCATATTCATTAGCACGTCTGAGAGAAGATAATGTATCAGCAGTTTCTCCAGACTGGGATGTGAAAATTGCTATTGAATTTTCTCCTTTTTGTAAAAACTTATTATAATAAAACTCATAACCTGAAAATACTTCGATATTCATTGTAGTAGACATTCTAAGTGCGTCTCTAACACTGTAACAGGTTGATATTGAACTACCACAACCGATTAAATAAACTTTATCTGCATTTTTAACTAATTGTGAAACTTCATCCATAGTGGACAATTCACTTTCAAAGGTTTTTCTAAGTGAATCCGGTTGTTCCATCATTTCATCATACATTTTATAGTTCATGAAAAAAACTCCTTTAATTTTTATATAATATATATACTTTCTTTTTTAAAATATAAAAAGTTTTTTTATAAAAGAAGTATAATTTATTAATAATGGAGATTGATTTAACAAAAATTGGTATGTTTAAAGGCCAGCAATATGAAACAATTATTAGTACAGTCAATTGTGACGGTGAAGTTAATGCCGCACCTATAGGTATCCTTTGCAGGGGAAAGGATAAGGTGATGTGCCGTATTTTTAAAGGAAGCACGACATTGGAAAATATTATTTCACAAAAGGAATTTGTTGTAAACATTACACAGAATCCGGAATTTTTTACCTGGTCTCTTCTTGATAATCTCCAGACAGATGATTTCAACAAAGATTTATCCATAAAAAACGTCGACTGCTATTTTAAATGCAAAGTCACAGATATTAAAGAAGCGGTCAAGCAAAGCGATCCGATTAAAAAGAAATCCGAAGCCAATGTTATTAAGGCAGACGTTTGTGAACTGATAATTAATAAAGAGACTAAAGTTTACAACAGGGCTTTCAGCTGTGTTATAGAAAGTCTGGCCAATTTTTCAAGGTTTGACATTGTTAATGATGAAAAAAGAAAATTCTATCTTGACTCATTTAAGGAATCATACAGGGTCGTGAAAAAAGTCGGATCCCCCGAGGACAAAAAGGCAATGGATGCGATTAAAAATAAATTGAAAGAAAAAGGTTATGAAATCTAACCTTTAATTACATCAATAAATTCAAAGTTATCCCCATCAAAAAGACCCATATCAGATATTTTTATGGACGGAATAACTAAAAGAGCCATAAATGCCATCGTCATAAATGGAGAGTCAAGCTCACAACCTAAAGCAGCAGTCATCTTATGTAAAATATCTAATTTATGAGCTACAGCATAAGCATCTTCATTAGACATCAATCCCGCAATAGGAAGAGATAGAGAGTCGCTGAAGTCCTCACTTACAACTGCAATACCGCCTTTATTTTCAATGACAGTATTAACTGCTTCAGCCATTTCTTCGGAATCATATCCCACAACAATTATGTTATGAGAATCGTGAGCAACAGAAGAAGCAATGGCACCTTTTTTAAGGCCGAATCCTTTAATGAATGCATTGGCCATGTTATTATTGCCGTATCTTTCAACGACGGAAATTTTCAAAATGTCTTCATAAATATCAGGGATTACTTTACCCTCTTTACACATCAGCCTTGCAGTGGCTTTTTCAGTAATTAAATCATCTTTTAAACATTTGATGACATTTACTTCACATTCATCCCCATCAAACAATACGTCAAAGTCTTCCGGAGTCTTTTTATCGGCATCTATTCTGTTTTGGGTTGTGACTTCAGGAGCATCAAATAAAACGTTTTCTCCATCGAAAACACATTCTCCTGCAATATATGTTTTTAAAATATTAAAATCAATGATGTTGTCAATGATTACGAAATCTGCCTTTGCACCAGTGACAATAGCTCCGGCATCAAGATTATAATGGGAAGCAGGATTGATTGTTACCATTTCAATAGCTTTAATTACGTCAATGCCCAAATCAACAGCCTTTTTAACTGACTTGTTTAAGTGTCCGTGAATTAAATCGTTAGGGTGCTTGTCATCACTTACAATAAAATCGAATATTGGAGAGTGAATTCTTCGCTCCAAAACTTCAGTAGGTATTATTCCAAAACTTTCCTGATGTTTCAAATAATTAATCCTATCAGAAAAATCAAATAACGCTTCCATATTTTTAGCAGATGAACCATCACGAACCATAATTTTCATGCCTTTCTGCTTTTTCTCAATAGCTTCAGCAAAATTACTGCATTCGTGGTCGGTGACTATATACTGTTCCATGTATTTATCCAATTCTTCACCGGAAACCAATGGGGCATGACCGTCAATAGGCTTATTGTACTTTCTGGCCAATTCCAGTTTCTTCAATACATCTTCATCACCGTTAATGACACCCGGAAAATTCATCATCTCCCCGAGAGCTACAATTTCATCTTTTTTAAGCAAATATTCAATTTCAGATGCATCCAAAGCTGCACCAGCAGTTTCAAAAGAAGTGGCGGGCACACAGGAAGGAGCAGAGAAATAAAAATTAAATGGAACATGTGAAGCGTTTTCAATCATGAATTCGATTCCTTCAATTCCACTGACATTAGCTATTTCATGAGGATCACACACAACAGAAGTAGTACCGTGCCTTACAGCTATTTTTGCAAATTGGGCAGGAGTAATCATGGAACTTTCAATATGAATATGTGAATCAATGAATCCTGGAACCATTAATCCTTCAACATCGACTTCAATTCCATCATCGTCCATTATAGGAACAATCTGTTTAAAAACACCATCTTCAATTGTTATTCTGGCAGGATAAACTGAATTAGTTAATACATCCAAAATATATGATGTAAATGACATTTTAATCATCCTTTAATGCATTGTAAAGTAATGGTAAAAATGTTCCAATATCAGTAACAATACCCAATACCTGAGCACTGCCCCTATCAGACAATTTAGTAACGGTAGACGGATTAATATCTACACAAATACTTTTAACTCTGGAAGGAAGTAAGTTACCCATAGCAATTGAATGAAGCATTGTTGAAATCATTAAAACCATATCCACTTCCTGAGCATATTTTCTCATAAGCTTTTGAGCTTCAATAGCATCAGTGATTACATCAGGAAGAGGACCGTCATCACGAATGGAACCTGCTAAAACAAAAGGAACATCATTCTTAATACATTCATACATTATTCCACCAGTTAATGTTCCGTCCTCAACCGCACTTTTAATAGAGCCTGAACGATTAATTTTATTTATTGCCCTCATATGGTGAGTATGTCCATGAGCAACAATCTTTCCGGTTTCAACTTCAATACCTAAAGAAGTTCCAAAGAGATTTGATTCAATATCATGAGTAGCAAGTGCATTTCCCGCCATGATTACATCGATATAGCCTTCTTTAATTAATGATGCCAAATACTTGCCGGAACCTGTGTGAACAATAGCCGGTCCACCGACAATACCTATTTTTCCACCTTTAGCTTTAATTTCTTTCATTTCTTCTGCAATACCATTAATTAAGTTCATTAAAGGCTTTTCAGATGAAACATCACTGTTCATGAATTCAAATACCTGCTGTTCTTCTCTTGATCTGTGTGGCGGAGTAACTTTAACACCATCAAGACCAACAACAATCCTGTCACCAGATTTTACCTCGGCAATAGGTTTTACAAAAGCACGTTTGTTTTTTTCATCAACAACTACCAGACAATCCATTTCAATGTCTTCAACAGGAATCCAATTTCCATCATAAAAGATATGTGTAGTGTGATTGGATGAAGAGTAAAAACCTTCAGGAGCAACTTTATCTTTTGTGGATGCCACCAACTGAACCTCTTTAAGTTCATCAATTGATGCACCGAGAACGGATAATTCATCCAATATAGACTCCAGCAATTCGGGAGAGTCAGCTGAAACTTCAATTTTCGCCTTACTTATATCAGATTTTTTTCTTCCAACATTGATTTCTAAGATATCAAATTCGCCTCCTTTGTCCATAATTATTGCCATTGTTCTAGTTAAGGTCAATGAATCAATAATATGTCCAGAAAGACTAATAGTTCTTTTATTCATAATATTTTGCTCCTTTTTTAGTTAATATTATATATATGGTTTACGATGATATTTAATGGTATTGATGGAGAAAAAACTTATGGGACTGTCCATTAATTAGTATTTTGTTTTAATATCGATGTGAACGGGAAGTGGAAATTAGAGTTGAAATTTCATATCATGTTTATTTCAATTAAAATATCATTCATAATATTAAGTGTAAAGGGGTTTTTAGAGATTATATATAATAATATACCCATTACATTATTTATATTCTGTTATTTTTCTTATTATCAATTAAAAATCATTATCACCATATATTATTATATATTAATGTGTTAACATGAATGGCATGATTTAGATTGTTGATTTTAAAAAGAAGCTCATTTAATTAAAATATATTTAACGAGAACTTATTTAATTTTAATAGGAGTTACATTCGTTTTAGTTAATTTAAAAGATTAATGTCATGTAAATTTTGATATTGATAATTATTTCTTAAAAATATATAAACTATTATTAAATTAGTAATAAAGAATTAGAGTATAGTTCATCATGACAATTTTGGACAGAGCCAAATTATATATGTTACTGTTTTCTTAAATCATATTATGATTAACATAAATAAATCAATTGTTTTCAGTTTGATGTTGCTGATATTATTAACAGTGTCAGCGGTTTCGGCTGAAGAAAATATAACAGATTTTACAACTGAGGGAAATCTGTTAAAAGTAGATTCATCAAATGATAACTTCAATGATTTAAATAATGAGATAAATGGAAGTCTAAATGAATTAAAACTTACTCATGACTATGTCTACGATGAAGGCAATGACATCAATTTCACAGATGGAATTAATGTCTCCAAAAGCAACTTCCTTTTGGACGGTAACGGATATAGTATTGACGGAAACGGAAAAGCGAGAATATTTAATATAATTGGGAACAATGTCACTCTAAAAAATTTGATAATCAAAAATGCATTAAATGGTGCTGTGTCTTTCGTTCAGCCAAATGCAGAGTATTATCTAGACAATGTCACCATTCAAAACTCATCCTCCAAATATGATTCTGGTGGAATTGAACTAAATGCTACTAATTTGGTTGTAAACAATTCAAAATTTATTTCAAATACTGGTACTAAAAGTTCAGACATTTTTTCCAACGAAAAGTGTAATGTAATTGTTCTAAATTCCACTTTTGAAGGTGGAATCGAGTCAAAATGGTCACATATTTATTTTTCTGGTGGAGAATTGATTGTTGACGGTTCCACTTTTGCAAATTCACGTTCAAGCTATGCCAATGCAATTTATGGTGAAGAAGGTAGGGTGACTGTACGTAACACTAAATTCAGGAATCTTACTGTTTTGAATAGTGCTGGTGCAATTGGCGTTAAATATGCGGTTAATTTAACTGTTGAGGATTGTGAATTTACAAATATCACTTCAGGTAAGGATGGTGGGGTGATTTTTGCTGATATTGAACAGGGTTATGTGACAATCGCCAACTCAAAATTCCATGGTTGTTTTGCGGCATTTGGAAGTGCCGTAATGCAGCTTAGAGCTGAGTTAAATATCATCAACTCAACTTTCGAAGATAATATTGCAATGTATGATGGTGGAGTATTATGGACATCATATGCTGATGTATCCATTGAAAATTCTACATTCAAGAGAAATAATGTTGTTAAAGAAGATTTGGAAATTGGGGGAGTATTGTACTTTGATAAAGGAGACATATTAATCAAGGGTTCAACTTTCATTGACAATCACGGATCAAACAAGGGGGATGCGGTATTCACCTATGATTCCAAACTCACATTACAAAACAACACCTTTAAGGATAACGGAAATGCCCTATACTCAGTATTCTCAACACAAGACATTGCCGAAGACAATAAATTCAATAATGATTTGGTTTCTGTTAACAACACATTTTATGCAACAATTGTGGTAAACGACGGAATAGAATTAACACTGATTAATAACACTCCTTATAAATTTGACACCTTACCTGATAAATTCAATTTAAAGGATTATGGATTAGTGGGTCCTGTCAGAGACCAGGGTCATATGGGTGCATGCTGGACATTTGCAACATCCGGTGCTTTAGAATCAGCATTGCTTAAAGCAACCGGAAAATTATATAATTTTTCACAGGACAATATTCAAAATACAATGCTTCAATATTCAATTTATGGAGTTGATGGAATTTTAGAAGGTGCACAACAATCCACAGGTGTCGGATATCTTGTAAACTGGTACGGTCCATATCCAACCGATCTGGATAGATATGATGAGCTTGGAAAAGTATCCACCCATATCAACATGGGAAATGAAAGTATACATGTTCAGGACGTAGTGTTCTTCCCGGCTCGTCAAAATGCAACAGACAATTATATCTTTAAAAAAGCATTAATAGACTACGGAGCATTTCTAGTGGCAATTTATTCAGGTGAGAGTTCAAAATATTATAACGAAACATCTGCTGCACGTTATTACAATGGAACTAAAGGTATAAATCATGCGGTAACCCTTGTTGGTTGGGATGATAATTATCCTGCAAGTAATTTCCTAAATCCACCTTCTGGTGATGGTGCATGGATTATTAAAAACAGCTGGGGTACAGAGTGGGGAGATGAAGGCTATTTCTACCTATCATATTATGATACATCATTCAATACTCAAAACCCTCAGCAGTATCCATACTATGCTGCTTACTTATTTAACAACACTGTTCCATACAATAAGAATTATCAAACAGATGCCGGACAGTTAAATAACTTTGTAGATCAATACAAGTACTTCTCAAATACCTACACTGCTCTTGAAGATGATTTAATTGCAGCCGTGGGTACTTACTTTGATAGTGATGGAGTTGATTATGAATTTGATATTTATGTTAATGGAGTATTAAAACACACACAAAATGGTGTAAGCCCATTTGCAGGTTATCATACCATCAAATTAACACAATACGTTCCAATTTCAGCAAATGATACTTTTAAAGTTGTATTCAAAAGTAGTTCTCTACCTTTCGAATATAATTCAAGACATCATCATAAGGAAAACGTTTCATTTGGAAGCGTGGATGGTGTCAATTGGGAGGACCTTGGTAAAGATAATGTAACAGCAATATTGAAAGTGTACACCATTCCCATGGAAAGTGTCATTATTCAAGCTGAAGACATTGTGATGTATTATAAAAACGGCACAAGATTTGAAGTAAAATTATTCGATAGCCAAGGCAATCCATTTGCAAATGAAAATATAACTCTTTCTATTAACGGTGTTTCTTATAATAGAACAACCGATGAAAACGGTAGTGCTTCAATTGCCATTAATTTAAACCCTGGCAATTATACATGTTCTGTATCTTATATTGGCAGAGAAAATTATACTAATTCCACTGTTGAAAACACAATAACTGTTTTATCTACTATTCGTGGTAATGACTTGGTAAAAATATTCAGAAATGAATCTCAATACTATGCTACTTTCCTTGATGGCCAAGGCAATCCTTTAGCTGAAGGAACAAATGTCACATTCAACATCAATGGCGTATTCTACACTCGCCAAGTAAATGGCAGTGAAGGAAAAGCTAAATTAAACATTAATTTAGAAGCTGGAAAATATATCATTACTGCTTATCATCCATTTAATAATCAGACACATTCAAACAACATTACTGTATTATCTAGGGTAATCGATAATGATGATTTAGTAAAATACTACAGAAACGGTTCCCAATATGTTGTTACTATTTTAGGTGCTGACGGTAAAGTGGTAGGTGCTGGTGAAAACGTCACATTCAACATCAATGGTGTAATGTACACTCGCCAAACCAATGAATCAGGTCAAGCTAAATTAAACATTAATTTAGATCCTGGAAACTACACGATAACAGCAATGTACAATGACTGTAGAGTATCTAATAACATTGAAGTATTGCCTGTCCTGTTTGCTGAAGACTTAGTTAAAAAATATGGTATTACCGATCAATTCAAAGCATTATTAGTTGATGGTCAAGGAAATCCTTTCCCTAATCAAAAGATTACTTTCAACATTAACGGAGTATTCTATCAAAGAACCACAAATGATGAAGGTTATGCTGCATTGAATATTAGATTAGGATCACCTAATGATTCATATATCATTACTTCAAGTTTCAATGGAACTAACATATCAAACAAAATTACTATTGTAGATTAAGGGGGCAATGCCCTCTTAATCTGTTTTTTTAAAATTTTCTATAATTACCAAAAATCCTATTTTTGAAAATTTAGTTTTAGAATCAAGATTTTTAGAACCATACCTAAAATCAAATGATTTCAAAAAGATAATATATAATCAAAATAAATTATTATTCATGAGAGTTATTTTAGCAGGAACAGGTAGTGCAGTTGGAAAGACTACAATTGCAACAGGAATCATGAAAGCATTATCTGAAAAATATAATGTGCAGCCGTTCAAAGTAGGTCCGGACTATATCGACCCATCATACCACACTTTAGCAACTGGAAATACTTCCAGGAACTTAGATTCATTCTTTATGTATGACGGACAGGTCAGGGACTCATTCAATAAGGCGATGAAAGATAAGGACATTGCAGTTATTGAAGGAGTCAGAGGCCTTTATCAACATCTAACAATTTTTCAATTTCACCATCCAATAAATTTTAAATATAAAATTTAATTAGTGGACAGTCCCTTATCTCTTTTTTCGCTGATGCCTCTTTTTAATGCCATACCACTATAATTTCTAAATCATACTGCATCATTTTCTAAAGTTAATACTCCAAGTTTATCATTTACTTAAAATTTTACATAAACATTAGTTATTCTGTTATAGTGCAGTGAAAATTATCCTAAAAATGAAATTGATTTGTTATATGCAAAAAATAATTATTGCTATTATCCTGCTAATAGCATATAGATACCAATAAAATAGCTAAAAACCATATATTAATCATGGATATCAAAGATGACATGAGAATTATATCACTATTGCTTCGCTCTAAAAAACGAGTAGAAGTCTTAAAATCCCTAGAATTTGAAGATAAAATCCCTTCCAAAATCAGTAAAGATATTGGTGATAATAGCAATCATGTATCCAAATATTTAAAAACCTTAAAAGATGCGGATTTGGTAGTCTGTTTAAATGAAGAAGACAACAGATACAGATTTTACAGCATCACCGATAAAGGAACCTATTATCTTAATAAAGTTAAAGATGAATATAAATAAATTTTAAAAATCCAGCGCATTAACCGAACAATTCCTAACGCATTCAGCACAAAGAATACATTCTGTCCCGTTTTTTCTTTTTCTTGAATTATTCAACATGTCTACATTCATAGGACATGTCTTTATACATTTTTGACAATCAACGCATTTTTCTTCATCAACAGTTACACGAAGCCTTGAAAAATAACTTGTAGGCTTTAAGAATACTGTAATTGGACATATGTATTTACAGAAAGCACGATTATCCTTTAGGACAAATGCAAGTACAATTCCAACTGCATAATAAATTATATTTCCCACAATGAATGTATAATACATTATTAATTCAAGATTATTGACTTTTAAAAGGAATAGGCCTGAAACAAAGCACAAAATAATTACAAATAGAATATATCTAATGTAGCCAAAGTTTTTTCTTGGATTTTGAGGAACTTTATATGGCAGTAAATCCAGTATCATAGCTGTCCAGCAGGCATAACCGCACCATCCCCGACCGAAGAGGAGTGGTCCTGCAATCTTTGCAACCAAAAAGTGTATTACTGCCGCTTCAAATAGGCCTAAAAACAGATAATACCAAAATCCAGAAATCAACATATTCTCATGACCGATTAAACCTACAAATATCAGTAGGTAACATCCAATTGCCAACAATATGAGATTGCGACCCCATTTATAACCATTAGAAAGCAAAGCTACCCCAATAGCTAAAGATGTCCCGATATACAGGAAATTATATATGTAAAAATCATTACCCGTTATAAAATAAATTAAAAATGCAATAAAAATAAAAATAATTTCAATTAATAGTGGTGGTTTAATTTTCATTTAAATCAATGATAAAAAGTCATAGATTATTTTAGCAGCAGTGACGGCCGTATTTTCACCTAATCTGTCAGTAGCGGTTTCAACAACATCCATTCCAACAACTTCTTTAAATGCCAGAGCCTTAATAACATCCTCAATTTCTGATGTGAATAACCCACCAGGAGATGGATTTCCAACACAGGGCGCAATGGCAGGGTCTAAAACGTCCATATCAATTGATAAATAAATCGGCGTTTCTACAGTTGCCAAATAATACTCTACAGCATCCATATGTTTGTGAACGTCCTTATTTTTAAATGTTCGGATATTATAAGTGGACTTGACGAACTCTTCCTCTTCAAGAGATGATGATCTTATTCCAATCTGAACCAAATCAACACCAAATTCATGAGCTCTTCTCATAACCGTTGCATGAGAATATTTCTCGCCTATGAAATCGAATGCCAAGTCTCTGTGTGCATCCAAGTGAACTACAGTCAATTTGTCATATTTTTCAGTTAATGCCTTAATTACCCCAATTGATGCTGAATGTTCACCGCCAATAGTTATCGGCTTAACATTTAAATCAAGCAATTCCCTGACCGTGTCTTCAATAATATCGCATGTGGCTTCACAATTTCCCGGAACTACATTAACATCTCCGAAATCATAGAATGTAGTGTCCAAATCACTTTTAAAATTAGTATTGTATTTTTCAAAACCATATGATGCTTCACGAACAACAACAGGCCCTAAACGTGAACCTGAATGATATGATGTTGTGCTGTCAAATGGAACACCGATTATGCCATACGAATCCTTTTTAATATTTTCAAAATCAGTTTCTGCAGAAAATGCAAATTTCCACGGTTCGTAGGTATTCAATAGCATAATGTATCTAAAAAAAGAATAAAGTAGAGAACTTATTTAGTTCTCATGATTTTCATATTACCTAAAGCTACAATGTATTCTACTTCAATACCTTCAGTGATTTGGTCTTTTAAGTCTTCAGGCATTGGTAAGTCTAAAGTTTCGTAACTTTCCATATCCATTAATTGAACATTGTCACCTTGGATAGATAATACTTGTCCTACTCTTTTATCGATAATAGGAATATCTACTTTAGTATCTACAGGTTTAACAATACTTCTTTTTTGGTTATCAAAAATACCTACTGCTTCTAATCTTGCTTTAGCAGCCCCGTGTTTACCAGGGGATGAGGTAGTTAAACTAGTGATTTTAGATGCTTCTCCACCTAATACAATATATTTTCCAACTTTTAATGTTTTAATCTCTACAACTTTAGTTGACATTAATTTTCCTCCATAAATCCAGATTTTTATAATCTATAATAAGAATTATTTTAGATTAATTATAATTTTATTTTATATTTTATTTAAAGTATTCGCTTATCACAAAGAATTCCACTTATGCAATTATAATAAAAGTTACTGCCAGAAGTATTGTCATTAAAAAAACCCAAACTATGACAAAAGTTTTTTTAATATCGCTTTCGCCTTTGGTAATGTAAGACTCTCCTTTAATATCAGAAGATCTTTTCCTGGTATTTTTATACTGGTCATCGTTTCTTAAAAAATTGTAGAAAGCTCTACAGATAAAAACAAAGAATATGACGATAATTCCGGAATAAACAATATTCATTCCAGGATTAATCAGCATTACTAATGAAGATAAAAGCAACATCAGCATTAAAAATAAAACTCCCGTGATTACTAATGAAATGTATTTATTTATAATCATATTTTTATATAGATAAAAAGTATATAATAAAATTAGTGATAGATGAAAATAGCTATTGTCAGAAAAGATGAAGGACCTAGAAAATTTAATGCTTTTGATAATGCTTTAAGTGATGCGGGAATTGGACAGTTGTAGCATCAGTAGTTTATTTGGAAGATTGATAATATGGATGAAAAAGATAAAAAAATAGCTACCGATTTAGCATATGAGATAATAAAAGAAGTAAGTAGAGCCATTAGACCTTATGCCGGAACTGAAGAGGCCGGTGAAAAAGTAAAGATTGGGGCCGATGGTACTCCTACATCATATATCGATATTATTGCAGAAGATACGCTAATTAACATTTTAAAAAATGCTCCCGTTCTATCCTACATCATCAGTGAAGAGGCAGGTGAATTGAAGTTAGGTAAAGGAACCAAAAGAAGCATTAACCTGACTGAAGAATTGCAGCGTGACGATTTGGATGAATCAGAAAAACCTAAATTCATATTTTTAGTCGATCCTATTGACGGAACCAGCAATGCAATTAAAGAAATACCTGCTTACGGTATATCAATTGCTGTTGCAAATGTTCCCGAAGGAAGATTGGCTACACTGGACGATGTTGAATTAGGTTTTATCAGCAATTTTGGAAATGGTAACTTCTTTGAAGCAGAAAAAGGAAAAGGATGCTGGTTAAATAATGAAGAGGTACATCCAAGTGACGTTGTAAAATTCAGCCAAATGACTTTAGGCGGTTTTACAAAAAGTGGAACTTCATCCGCTTCAAAACTGGTTGATAGTGCAAGAAGAATGAGAGTATTAGGTTCTGTTGTATTGGAACTGTCCTATGTTGCAAGCGGAAGATATGATGCGTTTCTTGATTTGAGGGGAAGCAGAATAATTGATATTGCAGCATCCAAATTAATCGTTGAAGAGGCCGGAGGAATCGTTACCTCAAAGCACGGTGAAAAACTTAACAACAAACTGAGCATATATGAAAAGGCAATTATTGTTGCGGCAAATAATAAAATAATGCATAAACAGATAATAGACATCTTAAATGATAATATGGCTGATTTTATTGGAAAAGTAGGTATTTTAAGCCGTATTGATCAGGACAAAGCAATATTATTCTCAGCAAAACTTGTTGATTACTTTTTAACAAACGGTCTTGAAGTGGTTGTTGAAAAAAGACTTGCCACAAAGATTGAAGAGTTGAAAGAGAATCCTAAACTTGACAGGATTATTGAAAAAATAATTAAAGAATCTCCGGAAATGAAGGAATATCTTGAAGATTTGAATCTGAATATTGACTTTAAAAGAATCGCAAAAGATACTAATGAATTCAGATGCGATATGGCCGTTGTTTTAGGTGGGGATGGAACACTTTTAAGAGCGCAAGCAAAACTTAAAGAAGAGACTCCACTATTCGGAATTAACATGGGTACTGTTGGATTTTTAACTGATATCGAAGTATCCGAAACATTCAATGCACTGAATAAGGTTCTTAAGGGAGAATATTACAAAGAAAAAAGGTCAAAATTGGTAGTCTCTCACGAAAACCACAATTATAATGCCATGAACGAAGTAGTTATAATGACAAACAAACCTGCCAAAATGCTTCATTTTGAAATTCAGGTTGATGGAGAAACAATTGAAGAAGTCAGGGCTGACGGACTTATCATTTCAACGCCTAGTGGTTCTACAGCTTATGCGATGTCTGCAGGAGGCCCGATTGTTGATCCTAAACTTGAAGGATTCATTATCATACCGATTTGCCCATATAAACTTGGCGCAAGACCGTTTATCGTATCTGACAATAGTGAAATAACAGTCAAATTGCTTAAAAAAGGAAAAAGTGCAGTGTTCGTAATGGACGGTCAAATTAATGAAGAGGCCGATTATCTTGAAGAAATTAAATTTAAAAAATCAGATAAAGACGTTTATTTCATAAGGACAAGTAGCAAATACTTCTATGAAAAAGTTAAAGATAAGTTAGGTGAAGGTGGGCTCAATAAACAGCAAAGGTGCTTATAGTGAACGTTCTTGTAATTGACTTGACCCACGGAGGCGTTAAAATTGCAGTGAGCCTTGCAAAAAAAGGAAAAAACGTTTACTGCTATGACATTTACAATACACTAAAAGACATTGATAAAAAAATGCTTGATGTTTATAATGTCAAGTTAATTCAGCCGAATGATTTAAAAGACTTTACCGGTGATTTGAAAGTCATTTATCCAATCCACTTACCTTTAACAAATGAAGACATCAAAAAGAACAATAGAAATTTAAATTATACTTTTATCACACACCACAAGGCAGTAGCTGAAATCCTGAACGGGTGGGGAAGAGATATTGATAAGATTGAAATAACCGGAGTTAAAGGAAAAACCAGCTGCGCATTCATGCTTAAGGAAATACTGATTGATGAAAATCCTTTAATCTTATCAAGTCTTGGTGCCTTAGTTTATGAAGAAAAAAATGAAATTGTTCTTCAAAAAAACATTTCCATCACTCCTGCAAATATCAAGGAAACAATAGATTTAGCCAATAAACTGGCCAACCCTGTTTGTAATGGAGAAAATAAAAATCAGATTTACAATAGTGCCATTTTTGAATCATCCCTCGGAGTAACAGGCATTGGTGATGTTGGGCTTTTGACAAATATTGTTGAAGATTACCCCATTGCACAAAACAGATTATCTGCAAGTATTGCTAAAAAGCAGGTCTTTGGATGCAGAATCGTGTGCTGTGAAAAGGAATCTCTTGACAAATATTATAAGGATATCAAACATGAAAAAGTCAATTCATTCAGTTTTGACGATGAATCTGCAGATTTATATGTTAAAAATGTAGAATATTCCCTTGATGAAAGCATAATTGACATTGCATTTAAAGATATAAAAACAAAAAGTGATGAGACCCTTAGCGGTGAAATCAGGATAACAACGTTTGCTCCAGGAAAACATCATGTCATGAATGTTTTGGGAGTTGTTGGAACTGCATTATCCCTAGATATTGATGAAAATACCATCATTAATGGCCTTAAAAACTATAAGGGAATCCCTGGAAGAACCAATAAGAAAAATATTGAAAACATCACAGTTATAGAAGAAATAAATCCCGGCATCAATACCAAAGCAATCGAAGCGTCAATTAACATGATAGATAATGATGCAAACTACATTATTTCCATTGGTGGGGATTATGGGATAACCTGTGAAGAAATTGATGAGGACGCTGTTGCAAAATTAATTGACACATTGGATAAAGAGATTATTTTAACCGGAGAAGTCGGAAAAAGTATATTAAATAAGATTAATAAGGAAGTTAATTTTATTGAAGATTATAATGCTGTGTATGATTTTGCAATTGAAAATAATAGAAATCTTCTTTTTATTTACAGATCAGACTATAGAAAACTGTCAAAACGCTGATAATAACCAATTGCTAACAAAAATATGTAAAATTATTTTTACAATAAATTGAAACATTTAATTATAATTAAAAATAGAATATACAATGTAAATTTTTATAATAGTTATAAGTTAAAACTTATATGCAAAATAAAAAAAATAAATATTTTTTTTCTGCAATACTTTTATAAAATTGGAGACGATAAATTGATAGTTGGAACAAGAGGTAGTCAATTAGCACTTGCACAGACAAAACAAGTTTGTCAGGACTTATCTAGAATAACTGGCGAAGAAATTGACTTGGAAATCATAAAAACTAAAGGAGATAAAATTACTACTTCTCAATTATACAATATGGATTCAAAAGGCCTTTTTACAAAGGAATTAGATATTGCGCTTTTAGAAGAGGAAGTTGATTTTACAGTACATAGTTTTAAGGATTTACCTACCGAATTGGATGAAGACTTGGAAATTGTTGCCGTCCCAATACGTGAGTCCCCACGTGAAGTATTAATATCTGAAAAAACTTGGGAAGAGCTAGAACCTGGTTCTAAATTAGGAACCAGTAGTCTTAGGCGTGAAGCATTCTGTAATCACTACGATAAAGGCTTTGAACTTAAACCAATCAGAGGAAATATCGAAACCAGAATCAATAAGGTTATTGAAAGTGATTTGGATGCTACAATAATGGCTGAAGCCGGGTTAAAAAGACTTGGTTTAACTGAACATATTAAAACAGTGTTTCCACTAGAGTATATAACTCCACCTGCAGGACAAGGAGCTTTAGCTATAATAACAAGGAAAGACTCTGATAAAAAGCAAATCATATCAAAATTAAATGATTATACTTCAATGCAAGAAGTATTGGCTGAAAAAAAAGTCTTGGAAGAATTGGGCGTTGGCTGCCAATGGCCAATTGGTGCTATAGCACAGATGAAAAATAAAAAATTTAATATTTACTCAATATTATTAACAAAAGACGGAGAAATCCTGAAAGAACAAAGTGAAACTGGTTCAATCAAAAATGCAATTGAATTGGGTAAAAAAATCGGGAAAGTATTCGAAGACTATGTTTAATTGGAGGAGTTGAAATTGAGAACTGTTAATGTAGGAGTTGTTGGAGTAGGAGCAATGGGTGAAAACCATGTTCGTGTGTACCATAAAATGGAAGAAGCTAATTTGCTTGCCGTTTCAGATGTAAGTGAAAGAGCACTTAAAAAAATTGAGCGGAAATATGGCGCAAAAGGTTACACCGATTACAGCGAACTACTTGAAAATCCAGATATTGAAGTGGTTAGTGTTTGTGTACCGACTACTTTTCACCATGCAGTGGTAATGGAAGCTATTAAAAACAAAAAACATGTTTTAGTTGAAAAGCCAATAGCATTCACACTAAACGAAGCTGAAGAAATGATTGCTGCTGCAAAAGAAGCTGGAGTAATTCTTGCAACAGGACATGTCGAAAGATTTAATCCTGCTGTTCAAAAAGCTAAAGAACTTATTGAAGATGGTGTTATTGGAGATATAGTATCTGCATTTGCAAAAAGAGTAGGACCACTTCCGCCAAGAATTAAAGATGTTGGTGTTGCAATAGATTTAGCTATTCACGATTTAGACATTATGAATTACTTATTTGAAGAAAACATAACCCAGGTATACGGTACAATGAACAGTATACTTGATGACTGTGAATTTGAAGACCATGCAGAAATCATGGTAAGTTTCGATAACGAATCAACCGGAATTATCGAAGTAAACTGGTTAACACCATATAAAAGGAGAGAACTTGAACTTACCGGAACTGACGGAATTATCTCTGTAGATTACATCAAACAAAGTATTGACGTTTACGGAAAATTCGCTCAGGATATTGAAATTATACATGAAGAACCTTTAAAAGGGGAATTAAAATCATTCTTAAATGCTGTTGTTAATGAACAAGAACCAGAAATTACTGGTGAAGATGGGCTTAAAGCTCTTAAAATGGTTATTGCAGCAAATAAATCATCTAAAGAACACAGACCGATTAGTTTAGATGAACTTGAGGAATAGTGATATTTATGAAAACCAAATTGATTCAAAAAGCTCAAGAACTTAGACAACATGGATTTACAACTGGAGAAATCGCTGATGAACTCAATGTCAGTATGGACACAGCCAGATGGTTAACTCTCCAAAAAGCAGAAGAGGAAAAAGTAGATGTGCCAGTAGACTTTGCCATTAACTGGAACAGTATTGGCGGAAATTCAACCCGTTTAAGTTATGTATCCGGAGCTTTAAGTGATATGGCTCTTTCACATGGTGAAGCGGATGTTGTTTTAGGAATTGCAGTTAGCGGAGTTCCATTTGCAACTGTAATGGCTGAATTTTTAGAAGAAATGACTGGACTTGACACATCTTTAGCTATTTTCCACCCAAACAAACATAGAAAAGACCAGGACAACACCGATGACGAAGGTACAATCAGTACCAACTTCGGATCCGTTAAAGGCAAAAAAGTCATAATTGTTGATGATGTTATTACAAGTGGAAAAACCGCTCGCGAAGTAATACATACAGTTAAAGACCAAGGCGGAGAACCTCTCTGTGTAACTGTATTAATCGATAAAGCAGGTCTTTTAGAAATTGAAGAAGTTCCTGTTGAATCTTTAATTAAAGTAAGTAGATTATAAATCTACTTTTTACCCTATTTTTTGATTTTAATCACAAAAAACCATATTTAAATAATACCAAGAACAAATATAATATAACAATAGTTTAAGGTAAATTATGGATATTGCATTATTACAAAATATGTCGGCAATTTTGATAACTGCCGTAATAGTCCTTCTAATTTTTAATAAACTGAAACTACCTACCATGATTGGTTTATTCATCACAGGAATTGTTCTGGGACATGCAATCAACAATACCACAATAATTTCAATGCTTTCAGAATTAGGTGTGATATTTTTATTATTCATTATAGGGCTGGAATTCTCAGTTGAAAAGTTCTCTGCAATTAAACGCTATGCTTTGATTGGAGGTATACTGCAGGTTAGCCTAACTACCGTGCTGACCACTTTGCTTGGACTTGCATTAGGGTTTAATTTACCAAGTTCAATATTTTTAGGATTTTTAGTATCATTTTCAAGTACTGCAATAGTTATGAAAATAATGCAGCAGAAACATTTAACCCACTCCATGCAGGGAAGAGTGACATTGGGTATTTTAATCTTTCAGGACATTGCCGTTATTGGAGTAATACTGATTACGCCATTGCTTGGCGGATCAAAACTTGAATTGCATACAATTCCAACTTTAATTGCCACTTTCATAGGACTTGCAATACTACTAATCGTTGGATCAAAATGGTTTATTCCTTTAGCTTTAAGAGATGCTGCCAAAACCAAAAATAGGGATTTGTTTTTACTTTTAACCCTGTTTATCTGTATGGGAACAACATTTGCAACAAGTCTTATTGGAATCGGCCCTGAACTTGGAGCATTTATTGCAGGATTATTAATATCAAAAACCGAGTACTCCCACCAAACTTTAGGTTATATTCAGCCGTTTCAAGATGTGTTCATGAGTTTATTCTTTATCAGTATCGGTTTAATGGTCAATCTGCACCTGTTCCTGTATAACATATGGATAATTCTCATATTGACTGCAATAATTTTAATCATTAACTTTTCAGCAACATTAATAACCGGTATGGTGCTGAAACTTCCTTCCAAGGTATCGATTAGCATAGCTATTCTTTTAAGCCAGATTGGGGAATTTTCTTTTGTTCTTGCAAGTGAAGGAATGAAATACGGTTTAATGACCCAGAGATTTTTCTCAGTATTCTTGGGAGTAAGCATACTTACAATGTCATTGACGCCATTTTTACAGAAGATGACACCCAAAATCGTTAAACAGTTCGGAAAAATTAACTATTTCCAGGTTGATGATGAATTGAAAACCCTCCCTGAAGAGTTTGAAGACGCTCAGCCTATTGAAGACCATGTTATTCTGGTCGGTTTGGGACGTGTCGGAAAGCAGATGACAAAGGCATGTAATCAGTTCAATGTTCCGATTCTTGCTGTTGATATGAATCCTATTGTTGTTGAACAGCAGCAGGCTTTGGGCGTGCCGATTATATATGGCAATGCATCAAATGAAAGTGTTTTAAAAGAACTTCGTGTAACCAGTGCACAGTGTATCGTGATTTCGGCTTCAACATATGAAGGTACCCTTAAAACAATCGATACTGCAAGGAGATTGAATCCCGACATCCACATCATTGTAAGGACAAAATACCTGAAAAATATTGAAGAGGTTATTGACGCCGGTGCAGATGAAGTGATTCCAAAAGAATTTGAAACCACCATTTTAATGTTTACAAGAATTATGGATTACTATCAAAAGGATATGGATGAAATAGCTGATGCAGTAAACACCTTAAGATCAGACAATTATGATGCATTCCGTAGTGTGTCATCAGAAGATGTGTCTGCTTACTTAAGCAATTCATTTACCGATATTGAGCTTGATTCCGTTAGAGTGTATAATAATGCACATATGAGTGATTTTCCTTTTGAAAAACATGATTTGACAATAACAAGCGTAATACGTGAAAACACCACTATTACAAATATTACAGATAGCTTCTTATTCCTGGAAGATGACATCATATTGTTTACAGGGCAAAGAAATGATATAAATAAGTTCTTTGAAGATATCGAATTTTAACTACACTAATATAACAAACTTATTAACATGTTCTTATAAACAAAATAACAATGGAATTGAATAGCTTAAAAGAAGAATTAATTAATAATAAAAAATATCTGATTATTTATCTCATATTAGTAATAGCATTAACTTTCTTAATGTTCAGTCCTAAAAATTATCAGTATTGGGGTTTTGAAGCTGTATCAATACCAATCATAACAATAATAGGACTTGTTTTGATATTATTCTCTTTTAAGAAAAATCTTGAGATGGAAAAAGTTGCTCTGGTTTTAATCATTGTTTTCGGATTAATTATGGTGTTTTTAGCTCCGCCAATGGCCCATCCCGATGAAATGAACCATTTCACAAGAGCCGAACTTTTATCCGAAGGCATTTTATATCCTGAAAAGACAGATACAGGAGTTCTTGTAAATGATTATTATTTTACGCTTAATGAGGCTCAAAAGGGATTGACTGTCTTTGACAATTCCCATGCCTTCGATTCAATAACTGATCACAAGGGATATACTCAGACAAATGATAGTCCTTTTTATTCATATATCCCTTCAGCAATCGGAATATTGCTTGCAAAATGTCTGCATTTAACTTCAGTGTTTGCATTATTTTTTGCAAGACTTTTAAATCTGATATTGTATGCGGGCGTTGCATATTGGGCCATTAAAAAAGCCCCTGCTTATAAAATTGGATTAACATTAATTGCAACAATGCCCATTGCGATTTCACAGGTATCATCAACAAGTTATGATGCATTCATTATAACATTTACATTAATAATATTGGCTTATTTCATCAAAATGTATAAAGAAAAAGCTGAAAATAAGGATTTGGCAATATTTTTTATTTCAATCCTATTAATCAGTCTTATTAAACCACCATACATAATGCTTTCATTTTTAATATTTACAATACCAAAAGAGAACTTTGTTAAAAACAGGAACTATTCATTTATAGCCATTATCTTGCTGTTTGCTGCGACCGTTTTATCATTCAGCAGTTTTTTAATGCCAACCGCTTCAACAATATCTGCAAGCGCCAACAATATTTCATCAAGCGCACAGTTAACATACCTCCTAAATAACCCATCAGCAGTATTGGACATTATAAAAAATTCCATTACGTTAATTCCAGACACTTTTGTCCTGAATTCAAGTTTCTTCCATTACGCTGACTTTAAGGGTTTAAAAGCATTTAAATTAGCATATTTAATATTTTTCATATTATTTGCAGTTTTATACAGGCAGGACATTAATTTTTCAAAAAGAAACAGACTGATTCTATCTTCAATATTTCTAATAATATACTTTGGAATATTTGCTGTTTTATACCTAATATGGACACCAGTCGGTTCAAATACAATTTTAGGTGTTCAGTCAAGGTATTTCGTCCCGATAATTGCACTGTTGCCATTTATAATAAATTATGATGAAAAATCATTTGAAGAATACAATTACCTAATGATGTTAATTATTACTTTTTTAGTTGGATTGGTTCTTTTAACAATAACACACTATTATTAGCAAATAAATTAGGTAAAAAAAGATAATAATTTAGAAAAGTAGAAAATCTACAAATCCAAATCAAAATTTCGCACACGAATAATTAAAAAAATACGGATTTTTTTAATTTTCACTACTATTTTTGTATTGATTAGTATTTAAATATTATAGTTAATCAAAAAAGTAGAAATTTTAAATAACGATACAATACGTAAATCACCAAAATACTTGCAATTATTGTCTGAATTAAAATAATGAAACCAAAAACTACATTATTAAAAATTAGAGAAACTTCCTTTGATGCAATTGCAGTTATGACAAATGGAAATGTGAATGCTGAAAAACTAGGGTAAAATTCAAGGTTTCTATACTCAATGGCCTTTATTAATGCGAATAAAAAGAATATGAATGCAATAATGTATAATCCTATTAGAAATCCGGACAAAACATCCAATGAATTGGTATATCCGACAATCAATATGCTGAAAATAGCTGTGAAAATACAGATTAATGGCTTATTTTGGTCCAGCTTATTCGGATATTTCAAATACCTGTAAATCACCAAAGGCAGCGTTATAATCATTGACATGAAACCGAACAGGAAAAATAACCAACCGATTTCATTCATTCCGTGGACATGAGCGGTTATTGCACCCATGGTTATTCCAATGAAGACTATCCAGTAACTAGGATAGACCCCATTTATATCAAAATCACGAATAATATAACGATAAGTAAAGTAAATAATTAGTAGAATATGTAAAGCTACACCTAAAATCCAAACACTTAATGCCAAAGTACCATTAAATGAATTGATATATGTAGATAGAATCATCAAAGCCATGGAAAAAGTACCTGAATTTGATAATATTATTGGGTTTGACAGGTCATTTTTTACATCACCAGGATATATCAATAACTTCAAAACAAGCATTAACATAAATATTATTCCAATAATACCACAAATTAACCTAAAATTAGGATTATAGACTTGAAGCAGATTACCTAATGATAAAATAGCTAAAATCAAGCCTGAAACAGGTATTGGGAGTTTTTTTATAATATTCATCAGATATATTTTTCTAAAAAACCAGTAATTAACTTATCTATTGGAGTTTGTTTCCGCAGTTTGTGCAGAATGCATCACCTTCGTTAATTGGCTGACCACAATTTGAGCATTTTAATTCCTCGGAAGTTAACCTGAAACCGCATGAAGTGCAGAATGCATCGCCTTCATTAATATTAAACCCGCAATTCGGACATATCAATTTTTCGCCAAATTTTGCTCCGCAGGAAGTGCAGAATATTGAATCATCCCTTTCTTCATGACCGCAATTTTTACAGACTTTCATAGGAGCTGTATCGATTTGAGGAGTGAAGTTAGAATCAGGCCTATCTGCCAAAACAGGCTTTGAATAATCAATGCCATTTTCTATTTCCAAAACCAGAGACTGCATGGCAGCTATTCTTTTATTATCCGCAGGATGTGTGGAAAAAAAATCAAAATTATTGGCATTCTGACTGCTCATCTTTTGCCAGAATGCAGGAACTCCTTCAATATCATAGCCTGCCCAGTGGATTATAAGCATTCCCAGACGGTCGGCTTCAAGTTCCTGGTCTCTTCCCCACGGATTCATCAGGAAAAATTCAGCCCCCAAACTCACGGTATTGACGGCAGCTCTTGTAAGGTTACCCACCTCACCAAGACCGATTAAATCCAAAGCAAAGCTTCCAAACCATGATGCTGTAGTTAAAGTGTTTTTTGTATTTTGAGCACTCACTTTGGTTCTTGAGTGATCAAGCAGAGCATGAGCCATTTCGTGGCCTAAAATAAAAGCCAATTCCTCTTCACTTCTTGCAACAGACAATATTCCTGAAAATACAACGATTTTTCCGCCAGGCATACAGAATGCATTTACGGTATCATCCAAAACAAGGTGAAATTCCCAGTCATAATAATCTTCAACATAATCAAGTCTTCCGATTGAAGAAAGATACTTTAAGACTGCATTGATTAGATTTGATGCAACATGATTTACCAACTGACCTTCCGGAGTATTGTCAACGATTTGAGCATTATTCAGCATTTTATAATACTCTTGGTAGCACTCAGCAAGAAACTTATCGTCATTTACATTATCGTGATGTTCCCTTCCGGTAAAGGGGTTGAGTGCGCTTCTGTCATCCTTAGCCATGATAGTAGTTTTGTGTTAAAGATGTTATAAATATTTTGAAAAAAGTCTTACTGGAACATTCTAGTAACTGGAAAATATCCCTTTATTTTGAAAAATATTGAATTAAAAATAATAATTTTAAAAATAAATAAAATATGATTATCTCATTTCACGAATATTTTTATTTAATTCCTCTTTGATTATTTTAACACATTGTTCTGCATCATCATCCAATCTGAAAGAGTCATTGTTTGAAACATCAAAGTCCTTTAAGATTTCCCCAACAGCAACAGTCTTAGCTACATTAATGCCCCTATTTTCCAATATTTTGTTAACACATCCCCCATCACAGCCATTAACTGCAATGATTGGATACTTTTTAAGCATTTCATCGTTTTTTCCTTCAATATCTGCTGATGTTGAACCCATACAAATGGATATGACATTAACATCTTCTTTTTTACAGTCCCCACAGGCAACTCTAGATACCAACCCATTCGGACTCATTCCATTACATGGAGCAAGTGCTATCTTTTCAGCCATATCATCACCTAATATTTAATAGTGAAAAACCACCATATAAATATTAAGTGATATTATGAGTGTACTTGTAGCATACTATTCAAGAACAAATATAACAAAAAAATTGGCTGAAGAAATTGCAGCGAAATTAAATGCAGACATTGAAGAAATTAACCCGAAAGTAAATTATAATGGTAAAATCGGTTATATGCGCGGTGGAAAAGATGCCATAAGTGAAAAAATAATCGATTTGGAACAAACAAAATATGACCCGTCAAATTATGATGTAGTATACTTAGGCGTTCCCGTATGGGCAGGCAAATCCGCCACACCAATGATTTCATACATCAAAGAAAATGAAGGTAAATTCAATGAGGTAAAATTCTTTGTTACAGCCGGATCAACAGGATTTGAAGGTACTTTTGAACAGATGGAAAAATTTGTTGGAAAAGCTCCTCAAAAAACATTGGCACTTACAACAAAAGAAGTTAAAAAAGATGAATTTGCTGATAGGTTAGAATCATTCATAGAATAAGAATTCAACGATAATATGGCTAGTTTATCAATGTATAATGATTTTGGAGAAATTTCTGCAGGCGAGGATGAAATATCAAAGGATGCATTGCTTGAAATCCTAAAGAAGCACTCTGCAACAATATCTATCTTTGATATGATGGAAATAACAGGGGAACTTGTTGAAGATATGAAATATGTTCAGTCAGAATACCGGGATAAAACACATGAAGTCTATGTTAAACACTTTTTAGGCCGCATTAAACATATTAGAGACGACAATACAACATATAACGAAACATTCAGCAAAGAAGATTTCATAGATTCTGTTGCTACATTAAAATCATATCATGAGGAGGAATCAATAACCTCCAAAACCAAATTTCCACTGGTTTACGGTATTGTGTCCCTTTATACCACATATGTTCTTGAAGAACCCATACATCCTGTTGGAACACCATTTCCAGGATCACTTAAAGTAATAGAGGAGAATGGAGTATTTTATTGTCCGGTAAAGGAATCAAATTTGGAATCACCAAATGCCGTTTGTAAAATGTGCATAGCAGAACAGTTAGAATTTTAACGTGATTAATATGAAAGATATATTCGATAAATGTAATTTAGGAGATTTAGACCTTAACAGTCGTATAATAAGAACTGGAACCTGGGAAACTGAAACTGAAGATGGAGGATTTTTAAAAAATTCTGTTTATGACAAATATGAAGCCATTGCAGGAAGCGGTGTTGGAGCAATAGTATCTGAAATTTTTGCCCTTGACCATAAAGACAGATTTTATCCTTATTCAACAAATCAGAACTACAGAGGTTTTATTAAAGAATATAAAATGATAACAGATATTGCACACAAATATGATGTGCCCATTTTAGGCCAGTTAGCATTTTTCTACTATGATGACGGTGAAAATCAGAAAGTTGAGGCCAATGACATCACTATTGAAGGCATAAGAAAATTGCAGGCAGAGGTTTTCATGGCCGCTAAAAAATTCTCATATGCAGGATTTGATGGAATACAAATTAATATGGGAAATAATTTCTATCTTGCCAGATTCATGAACCCTTATTTCAATCAGAGAACAGACCAATATGGTGGAAACACCGAAAACCGAGTAAGGATTTCAGCAGAAATCATTAAATTAATCAAAAAAACAATGGACATGCATGTCAGCTGCAGAATCAATCCACTGGACGTTAGAAAAGATGGAATTGATTATGAAGAAAGCATTAAAATTGCAAAGGAACTGGAAAAAGCAGGAGCAGACAGTATTCAACTAACTGCACGTACAATCTCTTATCTATATGATGGAAGAGAAAAAAATCCGTTTTTAGTTTATGTTGATGAATTGATTGATGAATTGGATATTCCTGTCATTTTAGGCGGATCACTAAGAGATATGGATACAATTAACGAAGTGCTGAATAACACAAAAGTAGAATTTGTTTCTATGTCAAAGCCGTTTGTAGCTCAAGCGGATTTCCTAAAAGAATGGAAAGAGAATGGCGAGGGAAAAACAATCTGTCAAAGCTGTAATAACTGTTACAGTAAGAAAACAAGCACCTGTTTTAAATATTAAGAATCATCCATTAAAAAATACTTTTTATCAACCATCCCCATATATCCACCATACATCACCACGACCAGACATGTTAAAAATTTAGGCATACCTAAAAATTTATATATTATTAAATCTAATTTAAAAGTATACCATAATGACAAATGGAGGATAAAATATGAATTTAGAAGGTGTAGAAAAAACAATGCTTTTAACATTATATGCCAAAGCAAGACACTCTAAAGAGAAAAATCATAAATTTTATGATTCAAAAGCTGTTGAAATAATATCTAACATCGACTATGATTTTAGCATAGCCGAAAAAGACAAGTTCATGCAACTGGGAACAATAGCAAGAACAATAGTCTTGGATGAAATGGTGGGCGACTATATAGAAGCACATCCCGAATGTACGATAGTAAATATAGCTTCAGGCATGGATACCCGATTCAACAGACTAGATAACGGCAAGATTAACTGGTACAATGTTGATTTAGAAAATTCAGCCAATTACCGGTTGAAATACATAAAAGACACAGACAGAGTAAAAACACTGGCTTATTCTGCAATGGATCCAAATTGGACAGATGAAATCCAAATAAGAAACGATGTATTATTCATTATTGAAGGATTGACAATGTATCTGAACCAAAAAGACGTTGAAGACATTATTAATATAATTGATGCAAATTTTGACAATTGCAGAGTATTTATGGAGATAATGCCTCCGATTTCTGTTAAAAACGCCAAAGAGGAATCTATAGAAGACACCAACTCAAAATTCATATGGGGTGTTGAAAAAGGTCATGAACTGATCAAATTCAACAGCAATTTTAAATGGATTAAAGATGTCAATCTATTTGATGGTGTGAACGTATACAAGCCACATTACAGAATAATAACATGGCTCCCATATTTAAGAAAAAAGATGGATTATATTGCTGTTTTGGAAAAATAAGCAGCAATATCTTTAATCACCACAATTAATTAAAATTATATAACTATAAAAATTAAATTAATATTTATACCAAAATTATAGTTAAGGTGATTTAATGGAAGACATTTACGAATGGAAAGGATTGAACGGACAACTCGTAACTTTTAAAAAAGAAGTTGGAAATGCTGAAAAAATTACTTTCATAGGTTCTCCTAGCGTTTGTACACCATTTGCAGAATTCTTATCATATGTTGTTAGGGATAAAGAAACCCATTTCATTCCCCTATTGGATATTGATGACTGTCATGAATTCGAATCAAGACCCTATGCAATGGTGCTTAATGATAAAGTTTCCGATCCCCTTCAACTACCACGACCGATAGAGGTCGTGGATTGTGAATTATTTTCACAGCCCACTTGTTGAATAGCCAGAGACCATTTGAATATGGTCTACGTTATTCCGAAATAATAATATTTTATAGGCACCTACGGATGTTTTAGCCTAGTCTGTAGCTCTGCGGTATGGTGATTAAACAGTTCTGAGATGGAGGAACAGTGTTATCATACATATAAAACTCGGAAATAACATTGGCGAAGGCTAAATAATACCTAGGAATAGGGAGTAAACTAAATGACGTTAGTTTATGTACTAAACAAAGATAAAAAACCATTAAATTTAAAGAAGCGATGAAAATTCATGGATAAAAATAATAATTCACTATTTTACACCTGCAGTTTAATTGAGTTCATCTCAAGACAAACAAGAAACAACAGAAAAGATGTTGTAGAATACTTAGGTGATGATTTGGAGAGAATATACAACTACGAAGACGTATTTCACTGCGAACCCATTGAGAAAGTAGCTGATGATTTTATAACCCGCAATAATATACCTGATGGAGAATTTGATAATATTTCATCTTGCAAATACAATGTTCCGGATTACTGGGAAATTGGAGAAGTGTTTGAAAGACTGATTGAAGACAATTACGAAAAAGAAGATGTTTTTAATGGAATACGGGAAGTATACTCATCATAGATAGCAGAAAAAATACTGAATTTTAACTCCGATTTATATTACCAATCCAGAGAATACCTTGCTGAATGTTATAGAACTGGAAAAATAATAATTTCATGATAATTTCATTTAAAATAAATATAAAGTTCAAAAATATTAAAAAAATACAAGGAAATCTATACGAACTCTAATGTGAACCGACCACTATTTTAAAGATTTTTAATACTTTTGTATCAAAAAAGTAATACTAAAATAATAGAATTTTAGCCAATATTTCTAACATCCATATTTCCGCTACTAAAAAATAATTGAATTAATCTCATCACAACAATACAAGTTTTACACAAACTATATTATTAGCATAAGAAAAATTATTTTGGAGGGCATTAAAGCGGATAAATTATTTGTTATAATATGTCATATTGCTATTCTCACAATACTTTAACCGTTCGGCATTAGATGATGTGGAAAGTCAGTTGATTACTTACTTTAATGGAGATAACCCAAGACCAAGAAAGGTATCTATCGAGTTTGATACCTATGAAGTGACAAACTTGACCGGAGGCAATAGTGTCAACGATTATGCAGACAGAGAAAAAGTAGCTTCTGAAGTAATATTGCTTTTTTTGGAAGATGTCCTCTACAATAAAGGTTGGGTAAAGACTCCTACTCTTGATGAACTCAGAGCAAAAGCACTTGTAAAATACAGTCCCATTAAGATTAAATTACAACAAGCTTTTCCTCTTCCTTTTGCCTTTTCATCTTTTTGAACATGTAATTTAACAGAATGTTGAATGAACCTGCAAAGATCAAATCCGCAATCAATATTCCGATTAAGACTGAAGATCCGTTAGGAAAGACGTTGTTGAGCAGCCCTATCAGCACGGCAGTGGTTATCAAATTCGCTATGTCCAGTGCCAGTGAGTAATAGCTTTTTCCAAATCCGTCTAAAATCTTTGAGGAAATCATTATGACGGTTATGCTTAGGACAATTACAGACCCGAGAAGTACGATGTATGTTACCGCCTCGTTCATGCCGAAAATCTGAAATGCATAAAAGATAGAGTCCCTGAAGAACATGAAAGGTATGAGAAGGAGTATCTCACTTGCAATTGCAATCTTAAGGGCATAATAGTACATGTCTTTTATTTCATCAATTTTTTTGGAACCGAACAAATGTCCTGAAACGCTCAATAACGCTTTGCCGTATGCTCTGACCGGAGTAACCAACAGTGACTGGAGCTTGCAGGAGGTTGCATAAATAATGACTCCGATTTCACCGATTCCGCTGATTAAAACAGAATTTATGAATATTGTAGAAATGCAATATATCGCATTTCCCGGCAATGTTGAAACGGCCACCTTCAGTATTTCAAATATGATGTGGGGCCTGAAGGTGAAATACTTCAGCTTCAGGAATATCTTGGTATAATTTGTAAGATACAAATAGAAAAATACTGCAACGCCCAATGCGGAGGATATCAGGGTTGCGTATATCGCTCCTTCAACCCCCATTTTAAAGTAGAATATCAAAATGGGATCCAATATCAGATTTAAAATATTCGAGGCGATGATGATTATCGTAGGGGTTTTCGAATCCCCCTCGGACTGGAACGCTTCGGGAAACAGATTGGCCAGAATGATTACAATGGAAAACAAAAACAGGGGCGTTAAATATAACTTAATCAGATTCACAGAGTTGGTAATCCTCATGGCGCCAATCATATCATCCAAAAACGGCAATGAAATGATTATCAATATCCAAGCTACAAAAGAAATTAACAGCCCATGTATTAATGTATTATATGCGTTTTCATATTCATCCGCACCAATCGACCGTGACATCAGTGAATTTGTTCCCCTTCCAATCGAATCGCCGATTGAGTTGATTAGAATGAATATTGGAATCGAAACTCCAACGGCATAAAATGCATTGGCATCAAAAATGGAAATCCAGTACATGTCTATTATGCTGTACAATTCATTGAAAAGGACAAAACCGAGAAAAGGCACTGTTAATTTCCAAAAGGATTTTTTTGGAGATGAAACCAAGTCAATTTTTATCTCTTCGCCCATAACAATCAGTCTTTAGGATTTGAATCTATTGAAAAGTCATTAATTGCATCCTTATATCTTTCGATGTCAAGCTTATCGCCATGTTCGTTCCAGTCATCAACAATGATTCCGTTTGGCCGGATGATAATGTCATTGATTTCTATACACTCATCATTTTCCAACTTTGACTTATGCATTGTGCGATGAAACCAGACGGGCTTATCTCCAGTGTCAAATCGTGCATTCCATCTGAAAGATTCCACGGATTCCAAATACTGTTCTGGAAAAGTCACATCATGGCCCGAAAGTTGCCTTGCAATGGCAAGAAAAATTTCATTTTCCCTCAAATTGTAGAGATTATCCCAATTCACGCCGATATAGTCATCCCTAAATTGAATGCCTGAGACATTATCAAAATCAAATCTTTCAAGAAACTCTCCAATCTCAGAGGTCTCATCCTTTGACAGGATAACGCAATTGATTCTCACCGATGACACCAACTCGCCTATTAAAGCATCATCGCCCTCTTCAAAAAATGAGGATATATGCCTGGAGACATTGATTTCAGTGATTAAACCCTGAAACGAATTTAAAAATTCCACATCCCCGATATCGTAAGGTGAGGAGGTGTTGATAAAAAGCCTATGATTGGAACCTGCATTGTTTTGATGAAGAATGGCATCCAGTATTTTTTTAAGCTTGGAATGTGATGCCAATGGCTCGCCGCCCGTAATTACAAAATCGCAATCAGGAGTGATGCCATCCATCAGATTGAGGGATTCGATTACATTCTCCAAATCGAAATCATAATCCTCATGATTTTGATAATCCTCCTTATTAATGCAGAATGGACATGCGTTCCTGCAATCATAAGGTGCAAAGACTGTCACTGTCGCACCGTTTTGAGGAATTTTAAACCTTTTAGGTGTTGTCTGACTTTCCAAAACAATTCCCCCATACATTTCGCAATAAAATTTTACATCTACAATAATAATTTTAAAAATTAGACTTAATAAACCTTTCCAAACGACAGATATAAATAAAAAAAGAAGAGTTAAAAACTCTTAAAAAAAGAAGGAAACCAAGAAATCTATACGATTCCCTGTGCAGGAAATGAGTGAAACCATCATACTTTCTAAATTTCATTATCCAATAAGAACTCTATAATGTTTTTATGTTTTACTCCATCCCGTGACATGTCGAATTCATCCATACTTAAAACATATGTATCATATTTATCTGGAACTAAAAATAATGGAGAAAATTCCCGTTCAATTGTGTCTTGATCTGACAATAAATAAGCTACTTGAATATATACTTTTTTATTATGTTTTTCACAGACAAAATCAATTTCCCTATCATATATTTTACCGATTTTTACAGAATAATTTCTCCGGATTAATTCATTGAAAACAACATTTTCAAGAATTCTTCCCAACCAGTTGTTATTATTATCAACTAAAGCATGATGAAATCCCTGATCCGCCAAATAATATTTTTCTTCAGTTTTTAATATTTTTTTACCTACAATGTCTTGACGACGGACCTTTTTGCAGAATAGTGAATCTTCAAGATAGTTTGTGAAATTGGAAATGGTGTTGCGTGTTGTTCTTTTATTTTCGCTTTTTAGATAATTGGTTATGCTGGTCTTTGAAAATGTTTGACCAGTAGAATTCATTAAATAATGTGAAAATCGTTTAAACAAATCAATTTCATTTATTGTGTATCTGGAAAGAATATCATGGACAATAATTGAATCATAGATATCCTGAAGAGCATTAATCTTAGTGCCTTCATCATTGATTGGGAGTAAGCCAGGCATTCCGCCAAAGAGAAGATACTCTTCAAACGATTCTTTGATTACTTCTCCAGTTAATTCGATACCATTAATTTCATTTTTATATTTCAGCATCTCTTTAAATGAAAATGGATATAGGTCAATTTTAATATAACGACCAGAAAGAAGAGTAGCCAATTCATTTGACAATAATTTTGAATTTGACCCCGTGATGTAAATATCACAATCAAATGATGCTCTGTACGAGTTTATACATTTTTCCCAGGACTCAACCTGTTGAATTTCATCAAAAAGAAGATATATCTTTCCATCAAGATCTTTAACTAGATTTAATACCACTTCATCCAATTGCTCTTGAGTGAAAATATTTTTATATTCAACCAATTCAAATGAAATATAAATTATATTTTCTTTTTTAACTCCCCGAATTTCAAGTTCTTCAATGATACTTTTTAATAAAGAGGTTTTTCCACATCTTCTTAATCCCACAATGACTTTAATGAAATCCGTGTCAAAAAGATTGCGAATTTGTTCCAGATACAATTCTCTTTTAATCATTAAAACACCTTAAAAGATTATTCTTACACAAACATATATTAAACATATTATATAATGCTTTCTATAGAAAGCATTGTTTACTTTTTTTGGTATTAATGATTTATATATAAATCAATATATTAATTTTTTACTGATTATGCTTTCTAAAAAAAAGTCCCGGACACATAATTTTGCTCGAAAAAATGGAAATCTATACGATTCCCCATAGTGGAAAATAAATTAAACCAAAGAAATACTGTGAAAATTAGTTTATTATAAATTTAAATGTTAAAAATAAATATAAATCCCAAAATACTAAAAAAAGAAAAAAAGAAACAAGGAAATCTATACGATTCCTTGTGCGTTCATAGCGTCAACAACTTTTTTGAATCCTGCAATGTTTGCTCCTGCTACGTAGTTTTTACCCATTCCGTATTCTTCAGCAGCTTCTGCAGCATTTGCAAAGATATCTTCCATGATTCTTTGAAGTCTTGAATCAACTTCTTCAAAGGTCCAGGATAATCTTTGTGAGTTTTGTGACATTTCTAAAGCGGAAGTAGCTACTCCACCAGCGTTTGAAGCTTTACCTGGTGCGAATAATACATCATTTTCCTGTAAGTATTCGGTTGCTTCAATAGTGGTTGGCATGTTTGCTCCTTCTGCAACCGCTAAAACACCGTTTTCAACTAATGCTTTAGCATCTTCTAATTGTAATTCGTTTTGAGTTGCACATGGTAATGCGATGTCACATTTGATGGTCCATACACCTTTACCTTCGTGGTATTCTGCACTTTCTCTTGCTTCAGCATATGCAGTTAATCTTTCTCTTCTTACTTCTTTTACTTCTTTGAGTAATTCCACGTCGATTCCTTCTGGGTCGTAAATCCAACCGGTTGAATCGGAACAGGTTACAGGTTTACCACCTAATTGTTGTGCTTTTTCGATTGCATAAATAGCTACGTTACCTGCACCAGATACTGCAATGGTTTTTCCTGCAATATCAATATCGTTTGCTTTTAACATAGCGTTAGTAAAGTATAATAATCCATATCCAGTAGCTTCAGTTCTTGCAAGAGATCCACCGAAGGTTAATCCTTTACCAGTTAATACTCCTTCGTATAATCCTCTGATTCTTTTGTATTGGCCGAATAAGAATCCGATTTCACGGCCACCTACACCGATATCTCCTGCAGGTACATCAGTATCAGCACCAATGTATTTGCATAATTCGGTCATGAAGCTTTGACAGAATGCCATGATTTCTCTGTCTGATTTTCCTTTAGGATCGAAGTCTGATCCTCCTTTTCCTCCACCGATTGGAAGTCCGGTTAAGGAGTTTTTGAATATTTGTTCAAATCCTAAGAATTTAATGATACCAAGATTTACTGAAGGGTGGAAACGTAATCCTCCTTTGTATGGTCCGATTGCTGAGTTGAATTGGACACGGTATCCGGTATTTACTTGCACTTGTCCGTTGTCATCTATCCATGGGACACGGAATTTTAATTGTCTTTCCGGATTGGTTAATCTTTCAAGGAGTGCGTTTTTCTTAAATTCTTCTTCATTTTCTTCAATAACAACCCTTAAGGATTCCAATACTTCGCGTACAGCTTGATGGAATTCTGGTTCGGAAGGGTTTTGTTCAATAATAGTTTCTATTACATCATCTACGTATGACAAAATTATTCCTCCAATTTTCAATATCAAATTATTATTTTGACATGATAATTATCTTTTTGTACTTTCTCATATTTAATAGTTTTCAATTTTTTTAAAAAAAATCGAATATAATCAATCATATTAATAATTTTATTAGACAAACAAATATAATATTTAGATATAAATAAAAAATGTATAGAACTTTTAATATATTAATCTACAAATTCCAGTAAAAATAATTATTTTATAAACAAAACGAGAAAAAATTAAATATTATTTAAATAAATATAGTAAATATTCATAAAAATTAAACAATAATTAGAAAATAGTTAATTAATATAAACAATAATCGCTGGAAGTATATGTCCGACTAAATGAATATACAAAAGGGTGGAAGTATATATCCGACCAAAAAAATGTCAAAAATTTTAAGATGAAATCTAAAAAAAAACACATTACTAAGTTACAACCAATGTATCCTTATTTTTTTCAAATCTTACAAACATTACTTTCAAAGCAGTATAGTATATGATAGAAAACAGGATTTCACCAAGCATTATTCCGACCAGGATACAGGCCCCATCAGGTAAAATATCCGCTAAGAATATCATCATCACTATTTCACAGATAATTTTTAAAATATTAAAAACAAGAGCATAATAACTTTTTCCAAATCCATTTAACATTTTCATTGAAATATACGAAAATGGATAAACCATGATTAAAACTATTCCAAATAATGCAATATAAAAAATTGAAGTTTCCATGCCGATGACTGAAAATGAGGCATACACCTCCCCAGATAGAACAAAGAACAATATTGCAATAACAGCAGAAATAAATAATGAATATTTAAGCACATATATATACATTTCATTTAATTCATCAATTTTTTTAGCACCGAACAAATGTCCTGTTACACTCATTAACCCTCTGCCCAACCCTTTTATTGGAGATCTCAACAAATTTCTAATTTTAATTGAAACAGCATAAAGCACTAATCCAGTTTCCCCAAGTTCCATAATTAAGATTGAATTAATGAAGATTGCTAAAATACAGGACATGGAATCATCAATGAAATTTGGAATAGCTACCTTAAATATTTCATACAATATGTGGAATTTAAATTTAAAGTATTTTAAACTTAAAGGGACTTTTGTTTTTCCGCCCAGATATAAATATAAAAAAGCTAAAACTCCAACTAACGATGAAATAATAGATGCATAAGCAACTCCATTCAGCCCCATTTTAAATACAAATAAGAAAATAGGATCCAAAATCAGATTTAGGATATTTGAAAGAACAATGATTATTACTGGAGTTTTAGAATTTCCTTCCGATTGCAATGTTTCACAGAATACGTTGGTAAATATGAATACGATAGAACATATAAATAAAGGATTTAAATACTCCAGAATATAACTTTGATTTTCAATTACATTCATTAAAAATAGTAAATCATCCAATAAATCTATTGAAAGCAAAATAAAAATCCATACGATTACAGAAACCAATACTCCATGAATTAATGAATTATATGAACTTTCATAATCATTTGAACCAATATATCGGGACATTATTGAATTTGTCCCCTGTCCTATTGAATCACCAAATGTTGAAATTAACAGTAAAACTGGCGCCGATGCACCTACTGCAAATACGGCATCCATACTAAAAGCACTTACCCATAACATGTCTGCAATACTGTAAAAAGTCTCAAAAATTAAAAATATGGAAATTGGAATAGATAATTTCCAAAATGATTTTTTTGGAAGAGAAATCAAATCAATATTTCTTTTATTTTGCTCTTCTTCATGCATAGTATCAGACATGAATAAATAACTGATTTAAAAAAAATGATAATAAGGATTTGCGAAAATCCTTAGTGTCCTACATAATATCTTAAAATTGCACCAATACCACCGAACGCACGGTAAAGCTGCATACCTTCTTCGGTTTCGGTGGAAATGAATTCTACAGTAGTGTTCATTTCCTCAGCCAATTCTACAAAATCATCCACTAAAAGTTCTGAATCTTCTTCTTTAATTAATTCATTACAATTAGGACAGCGTTCTTCAAGTGAATCCGCTTCAGATTGATTTTTAACCGTGATTTTTGTTTCATAACCACAGCTTCCGCATTTAAAGGTTTTACGCATTGATGATAAATCTTCTGATAAGAGCAATGTATCAACAGCACCAATGATTAAATTATTCCTGACTTCATCTTCACCGTAGGAGTATAAACCGTCATCTTTTCTGAGTTCACCTAAAAACTTTTGAATGACTTCTTTTTCATGAATAACGTCCAGTTCATTTAAGATATCAGTGGATTTATTGATAACTTCACGGATACCAAAATCTCCTGTATATGATGTGTCCACAGTTGCAATAATCTTATCCTTGATTTCATATTGGATATAATCGGCATCGACCAAATCGTTTTTGGTAAAACCCGGCCCACCAATGACAACAGCTTTCAAATCATCTTTCAACGGTAAAAACTCATCGTTGATACGTTTGGCGATACGTTTTAAGAATTCACGGGCCTCATCTTCAATTACACGATCGAACCTTCTTTGTGATTGCCCACCGGCCTTATGCTTACCTGGAACACCACTTGTTAACTTACCTACAATGTTGACTTTTTTACCTTTTAAAGTAGCGATTGTAGCTTCTTTTCTGTCAACTACAGCCAATCCGTAAGTGTCTCTTTCTTCAATCATGTATTCAAGAGGTTCCAGGAAGAATTCATTGTTACATTTATACCAGTAAGTGACAACAGGTTCAGGTGGCTCTATAATGTATTTTTCCATTTTTTCAGTACCCGGACCGCCTTTAGGAATCATACCTACGAATAAAACCAAACCGTGTTCAGGAGGCTGTTTGTATAAACGTATGCTCTGAAGGATAACCTCAATAGCTGACTGAACATTCTTTTTGGTTTGTTTACTCTTGATGTTGGCACTCTGTCCGAGTTCATCCCTCATATGTTTACCGACATCACTGAGTTGTTTGTCCGGAGGAATATAAACTGAAACAAGCTCTGTACCCCTTCCTCTTTTTTGTGATAATTCTTTTAAAGTTTTTTTGAATTCATATAATTCTTTTGATGAGACTTCTGACATAATATCCCCTATAATAAAATTAATATAATATATAAAATTATCTACTTACAAATATAAATAATTAATGAAAAAATAGCCATTTTTTAAGATAATTTTTCTTTTCCATAATAATTAAATAATTCAATTTCCTCTTTTGGAATCGTTTCAATTTCAAGCAAATCCAAAGCCGTTAGCTTTTTAACCTCTTCACCCAAGCACAGATAAGTGTCGGGATATTCATTGTGGCCCAGCATATTCCAGATAATCGAATCATTGAAAACAAGTTCCAGATACCAGTCATAACCGTCCAGAACAGGCGAATCGTGACTTTTGGATTTGTTCTGATAACTTTCAAAAATCCATTCATATACCCCATATTTTTCCAAAAGATCAAATAAGATATCCAAATCGGCATTTTCCTTTTCAAAGTATCCTGCAACTTCACTCTTTTTAACATCGATTATGATGCCTGACCGAGGCATATCCTGAGGATGAGCTTCATAATGTCCGAATTCGATAGAGGTCAAATCAAGTTTGTTATTCTCATTATCATAAACGCCATCTCTTTTAATGTCAAAAAACAGATTGGTTACAATTATTTCAAGATGTGTGATGTTTAAAACGTCAAAATTGAATAATTCGAACAGTATTTTTCCAAAAGCCAACCATTTTTCGGGGAAATTATTTTTGATGCAATATTCACAATATTCATCGGAAAAATAAAGGTTTATATTGCAGGAATAGACGTTTTCCAGCTTCTCGAAATAGGAAAAAGTATCTGAGTCAAAATCCTTAAAAAGATTTAAATCTTCAAAGCGTTCAATAAATCTACTGATTGATTTTTCATCCAAAGTATAGATTTTGCTTGAAATTCTTGATTTCAATTCATTTAAAATAGATGAGTAATAGTAACTGGCCAGATAATCTGTTTCAAAGAATCTGTCAGGATAAATCATTTCATTGATGTTGAAATAAGCATTACCTCTTTTTAAATCAATGATGAAGCATTCATAATGCTTATTTAACTTTTTGAAATTGAATCTTTGAATAATCTCTATTTTTTCAAGCAACATTTTCACCCGAAAGAAGTCTAATATATTATATTATGTCAATGAATAGTTTTAAATAAATTGATAAACTAATTTAAAATAAAGTGATAATATGGTCGTAAGAAGATGTCCTCAATGCCACGCAACAAGTGATGATCAGTACGGATTTTGTATAAGATGCGGATATGAATTCTCCAAAATGGAAGTTGATGCGAATACTTGTCCTTTATGCAATTTTCCAAATCCTGATGAGGCAGATTACTGTGTTAAATGTGGCAGTCCATTGATTTTTAAGCAAAACTTTGAAAATAATCAGACATCAGTAGGTCCAATCATCATCCAAAAAAGAGTCGTTGGAGATGAGCAAAGCTATAACGGGCCTCGAACAAGCAGAATATTGATTCTTTTAGGTTACATCTTCTCAATTTTAGGCGGACTTTTAGGTCTTATCATTGCAATTTATCTTATAACCAGAAAAGATCCTGTTGCAAAAAAACACGGACGTATACAACTTTTAATATTCATATTCTATCTGGTTCTTCTCTTAATACTGATTTTAACAGGAACCATAACTGGAGATACTTTAATGCAGTATAGTCAGTTAAATTTAGCCAATATGACTAACCTGACCTTATAACGGGCAAATACATTATTATAGCCCCATCACCACCATCATAATAATTGGGAACTATTCTGTCTACCTTAAAATTAAATCCTTTGTAAAATTCGTATGCTCCAGTATTATTCTCATTAACTTCCAGATAGATATTTGCTATGTTAAACATCAGTAAAATCTGAATGGCTTTTGAGAGTAAGCGGGTTCCGGCCCTTTTTCTTCTGTAATTTTTATCAACGGCAAGGGAAATGATGTGGCCCTGATTTTCATATTTTATCCAAAAAATAACATAACCGATAACATATCCGTCCTCTTCAGCCACCAAAAACCCGGTACCCATATCATAAAGACCCTTAAATGTGTTAATTCCATATGACTGGGAAAAAGACATATTTTCAATTTCAAAAACTCTTTTTAAATCGGCTAAAGTGAATTCACGAATAATCATTCAAATAGAATATATAAATACACTACTATTAATAATTTACTTGAAAAAAAATAGATAAATAATATAAAAAATATATTTTAGAATAATTGAAAAGTTTGGTTTTGGTTGAATGTGGGAAAGCTTTAAAGAATTTATATTAACCCAATGCAATAAAAACCCCACCAGAATTGCTGAAGTGGGTGTTGGAAGATATTTTGATGTTTATGACTTCTTAAATAAAGAGGAAAATATCGTAATAATTAAAACGGATATTGACCCAAAAGACGATGCTACAGTCCGAGATGACATTGCAAATCCCAATTTGGAGTTATATGAAAATGTTGATATCATTTACTCAATCAGACCGCCTTATGAAATTCAGCCACATTTATACAATTTAGCCAAAAAAATTAACTCAACATTGATAATAAAGCCTCTTTTTAATGAAGATTTAAATATAAAGGCCAGTGACATTGAATTAAAAAACTATAAAAAGTCAAGTTTCTACATCAGGTGCGCAAATGACGAATGACCCCTTATCCAAATTTAAAACATCCGAAAACGGATTGGATGAAAGTGAAGTTCAAAAAAGACAGGAAAAATATGGTCCGAATGAACTTGTAGAGGAAAAAGCAAAAGGTCCAATCTTTCTTTTTTTAGAGCAATTCGTAGATGTTTTAATAGCCCTTTTAATTATTGCAGCCATTGCTGCTTATGCCATTGGAGACGTTATTGATGCCGGAGTAATCGCTCTTGCAATTTTATTAAATGTCATCATGGGTTTTATACAGGAATACCGATCCCAAAAAGCTGTGGAAAGTCTTAAAACATTAATAACAAAAACCGCAGTTGTCAGAAGAGCGGGAGAAATTAAAACAATAGATTCAAAGGAGCTCACCATTGGAGATATTGTAATTTTGGAAGAGGGAATAAAAATACCTGCAGACATGATTTTAATTGAATCAAACAATTTAATTGTTGATGAATCATCCCTTACCGGAGAATCCGAAGGCGTTGATAAAGACATTAATGATGAAGCATACATGGATTCAAACATCTTATCCGGAAATGCAGTGGGAGTCGTATCCAACATAGGAATGGCCACAAGCATTGGTAAAATTGCCGAAGTTGTTCAGCAGGAGTCAAGCGAAACCCCCCTTCAAAGAAAAGTGGACAGACTGGGAAAATCCCTCTCAGCCATTGCAATAATCGTGTGTATAGCAGTTTTTATTTTGGAACTATTTAAAGGAGTTCCATTGGTTCAGACATTTATGACCGCAGTTTCCCTTGCTGTTGCAGCTATTCCTGAAGGGTTGCCTGCTGTTTTAACATTAACATTGGCACTGGGTATGCAGCAGATGGCAAAATCCAACGCTATCGTTAAAAAACTGCTTTCTGTTGAAACTCTAGGATCATGTACTGTAATATGCAGTGACAAAACAGGTACGTTAACCGAAAACAAAATGACCGTTACGGATTCATTTTATTACAATGAGGAGAAAACTGCAATCATTGGAAGACTGTGCAACAATGCAATACTCAGGGAAAATGAATCCATCGGAAACTCAACAGACATTGCAATTTTAAAGCATTTTGAAGATAATGCCGGTGAAAATAATACATATGAGCGAGTTAATGAAATCCCACTTGACCGTTCTCGTAAAATTATGACAACTGAATATACGTGTGACGGTAAAAATAATATTATTTTATCAAAAGGTGCTCCAGAAATAATAATCTCTAAGTGTAAACACATAGATAATGAAGGAACTATTGAAATAATCACACCTGAAATTAAGGAAACGCTATCCAAAAAAATTAGTGAAATGACTGAAAATGCATTAAGGGTAATAGGATTTGCATATAAAAACAAGGATGAAAACCCTGATGAAGAAAATCTCATTTTTACAGGTCTTGTCGGAATAATCGACCCTGCCAAAAAAAGTGCCGAAAGGGCAGTGAAAGCATGTAAAAAAGCAGGCATTAAAGTGGTAATGATTACAGGAGACCACAAAAAAACAGCTACAGCCATTGCAAAAGACCTTAAGATACTGACAACAGGAAAAGTCATAACAGGAGATGAACTGGATTCATTGACTGATGAGGAATACCTGGAAATAGTTGAAGACATACAGGTTTATGCCCGTGTGAAACCAACACAGAAAATGAGAATAGTTGAAACTTTAAAACAAAAGGACAATATCGTTTCAATGACAGGGGACGGTGTGAATGATGCTCCTGCACTTAAAAAAGCATCAATCGGAGTTGCAATGGGAAGCGGTACGGACGTTGCCCGTGAAGCAGCAGACATGATAATAGAGGATGACGACTTTGCAACAATAGTAAAGGCAATTAAAGAGGGAAGAAAAATCTACGACAACATCAAAAGATTTGTAAAGTTCCAGGTATCAACCAATGTGGGGGCAATACTGACAATAATTGCCACATCAATCCTGTCTCTGCCAATACCGTTTAACCCGGCACAGTTGTTATGGATTAATATTGTAATGGACGGGCCGCCTGCACAGACATTAGGTCTGGAAGGTGCTGAAAAAGACATAATGGAGAGAAACCCAGAAAACGGAGATATTTTAAATAGAAGCGTGTTGCTTAAAATATTCATATCAGGAATAGTAATGGCCATCGGTACTGTGGGAGTATTCATTTATGAACTGAATACGACAAGCAGCGCCAAGGCAATGACCGTTGCATTTACATTATTCGTAGTTTATCAATTATTTAACGCATATAACTGTAAGGCAAATTCCGAAAGCTCAAGCAAATACCTTTACATTGGAATAATAATATCATTAATCCTGCAAATTCTAATCATATACATCCCTCAACTGCAGATAATATTTAAAACAACATCAATCGGATTAACTGATTGGATAATTATCCTAATTGTGGCATTTACAATAATAATTGCTGAAAAAATCATGAATAAAGTGATAAAATGAAAAAATTAAACATAATGCTTCTGGGAGGAACAAAAGACTCCACAGAATTAATAAAGCACCTGAAAGCTAACTACGATACGAATATTTTAACCACAACAACTACAGAATACGGATCAAAGCTGGCTCTTGAAGCCGGAAGTGACGAAACAATAGCAAGACCGCTTCTGAAAGATGAAATAATTGAACTGATTAATAACTCTGAATTTGATTTACTGATTGATGCAACCCACCCGTTTGCCGAACACATCACACACACCAGCGTAAGCGTTTCCAAAATCTGTGAAATAGCATATATCCGCTTTGAAAGGCCATCACTGAATCTTGATGAATTCGATACATCACACATAATCTATGCAAAATCATTTGAAAATGCCGGAGAAATCATATCAAAGGAAATTCCCGATGGAAACATATTGCATTTTGCCGGAGCAAACACCATGGAAGATGTTTTGAAAAATGTTTCAAAGGAAAGGTTTTATCCACGTGTTTTAAAAGTTCCAAAATCAATGGAAAAATGTGAAAAACTGGGAATTGAAGATGATCATATCATAGCCATGAAAGGTGCCGCCAGCTTAAAGGAAAACATCGATTTAATTGAAAAGTATGATGCAAGTGTCATGATAACAAAGGAAAGCGGCGAAATAGGCGGAGTCATCGAAAAGATTGAAGCGGCAAATCAGAAAGATATATCTCTAATAATGATTAAAAGACCAGTCATTGAAGAATTGAATAAAAAAGATATTGTTTCCAATTTGGATGAATTTGATAAAAAATTAGAAAGCTTATTTTAAAAATAAATAGCGCCGAGACTGAGATTTGAACTCAGGAGGAGAAACTCCACGGGATTTCAAGTCCCGCGCCTTACCAGACTAGACTACCTCGGCAAACAAAACAAATTACAAATTATTCAAATATAAAAAACCAAAAATTATTAATAACGCCGAGACTGGGATTTGAACCCAGGCGGAGAAACTCCACGGGATTTCAAGTCCCGCGCCTTACCAGGCTAGACTATCTCGGCTTTATGATTATAACAAGGAAATATTTAGAGGAATCTAAATATTTATCCTTTAAGTTCTATTTCAATACTTACATTATCAGGAACATTAACTTTCATTACTTGTCTCATAGCACGTTCGTCAGCTCCAATACCGACTAAACGTTTGTGAATCCTAAGTTCCCATTTTTCCCAAGAAGCTTTTCCTTCTCCATCAGGAGATTTTCTTGTAGGTACTACTAATTTTTTAGTAGGTAATGGAATAGGACCAGATAAATCAACTCCAGTTCTTTCAGCAATATTTTTGAGTTGATCACAAACATATGCTAATTTTTCTGGGTCTGTTCCAGTAAGCTTAATTCTTGCTTGATTCATTAATTATCCTCCAAAATACAAAAAAAGAAAAGAAAGTGTTAAGTATAAAACTTAAACACAACTTTCAACACTTATTGTTTTTCAGTAATTTCAATACATAAACCAGCTGCAACAGTTTGACCCATATCCCTGATAGCAAATCTACCCATTTGTGGGATTTCTTTTGCATTTTCGAGACACATTGGTTTAGTTGGTTTGATTTTAACAATAGCTGCGTTACCGGTTTTTAAGAAGTCTGGGTTTTCTTCGTCAACAGCACCAGTAGCAGGGTTTAATTTTTGCATTAATTCTAAGAAAGTACATGCTACTTGAGAGGTGTGACAGTGGAATACAGGAGTGTATCCAACGGTGATAACACCAGGGTGTTGTAAAACAACAATTTGTGCTTTGAATTCTCTTGCTACGGTAGGAGCAGCATCAGTGTGTCCAGCTACGTCTCCTCTTCTGATATCGTTTTTACCTACACCTCTTACGTTGAATCCGATGTTGTCACCAGGTTCAGCGGTTTCGAATACTTCGTGGTGCATTTCGATAGATTTAACTTCCCCAGAAGCTCCAGCAGGTTGGAAGATAACGTTTTCACCTTTTTTCATGATACCGGTTTCAACTCTTCCTACAGGTACAGTACCTACACCAGTAATGGAATAAACATCTTGGATAGGAACTCTTAAAGGTAAGTCAGTAGGTTTTTCAGGTGGAGTTAATTTGTCTAAAGCGTCAATTAATGCGTCACCTTTGTACCAGGAAGTGTTAGGACTTGCTTCTTTAATGTTGTCCCCTTCAAATGCAGATAATGGGATGAAAGGTACTTCAGCTGGGTTGAATCCTACAGTTTTAATTAAGTTAGATACTTCTTCTTTTAATTCGTTGTATTTGTCTTCACTGTAATCTACTAAATCAATTTTGTTAATAGCTACGATTAATTGGTTGATACCTAAAGTTTTGGATAAGAACACGTGTTCTTTAGTTTGTGGCATAACACCGTCATCAGCTGCAACAACTAATACACCTGCGTCTGCTTGGGAAGCACCAGTGATCATGTTTTTAACGAAGTCTCTGTGTCCTGGGCAGTCTACTACAGTGTAGTCGTATTTTTTAGTGGAGAATTTTTGGTGAGCTAAGTCAATGGTTACTCCTCTTTCTTGTTCTTCTTTGGTAGTATCCATAATAAATCTGAATTTGTCTTCTCCAGATGCTAATTGTTGTTCATTGATAGTACCAGCTTTTACTAATAAGTTTCCAACTAAAGTGGATTTTCCGTGGTCAACGTGTCCAATAAATGCTAAGTTAAGATGTTCTTTTTCTTTTGCCATTATAATAACCTCTTTTGTAATTATTAACAAACATATCTATAAGCTTAAATGTTAGCTTAATAAAGTATTTTATTTCTCAACATATAAAAAGATATGTTTTTTTCATGAATTTTTAATAAAAATATAAAAAAATTAAAAATTAAAAAATTTTAATTTTATAAATCGCCTAAGTAGTGGCTTGCAGGGAATGGTTCTGCAGATAAACCTTTTCTTTGTCTGATTTCCCTTACGATTTGATTTTGCATTTCACGAGGAAGTGGTTCAAATCCAGCGATTTCAGTAGACCATAAACATCTACCTTCAGCAGCGGATCTGATATCTCCAGCGAAACCAAACATTTCAGCTACAGGTACTTTGGATTCAATTCTAGCCATGTCACCGGTCTCTTGACCCATGTTGACGATTTGACCTCTTCTGTTTTGAATCTCACGAGTACATGCACCCATATAATCGTTAGGAGTATCGATAACTACTTTTTGCATAGGTTCGAGTAATGAAGGTTCTGCAAGCATCATGGAACCTAAGATTGCGTTCCTGATTGCAGGCAATACTTGAGCAGGTCCTCTGTGAACTGCGTCTTCGTGAAGTTTTGCATCGTGGAGCTTGAATTTTAATCCCATGGAGATTTCTTCTCCTAAAGGACCTTTTTCCAAAGCGGATTCAAATCCTTCAAGTAAAAGTTCTTTTACTTCATCCAAGTATTGGATACCACGAGTCATGTTGAGGAAGATGCTTCTGTTGTGAACAGACCATACTCTTCTAGCTTCTTCTTTATCTAATCCTAATTCGATGAAATCGTTAGCAGATTCTTTACCTTTAACTCTGCCTTCTTTGATGTCTCCTTCTTGGATAGCATTGAAGAGAGCAGGTTCAATAGGTTCAACGGTAATGTAGAATCTGTTGTGTTTGTTAGGAGATTTACCTTCAACTTGTGGGGAAAGTTTTCTTACGGTTTCCCTGTATACGACAATAGGTTCGGAAGTTGTGATGTCTACACCTTTATCTTTGATTCTGTAACCGATAACTTCCAAGTGAAGTTCACCCATACCGGATACTAAGTGTTCACCGGTTTCTTCGTTAATGGTAATCTTAACGGTAGGGTCTTCCTTACCGGTTTGTCTTAATACTTCAATCAATTTTGGTAAGTCTTTGGTATTTTTAGCTTCAACAGCAACGGTAACTACAGGCTCGGAGATGTGTTCTAATCCTTCAAACTCAGTGATTTTGTCTTCAGGAGAACATAAGGTTTCACCAGCGATAGCTCCTTTTGCACCTGCAATGTATACGATGTTACCTGCAGGAACCTTGTCGGTGTTAACCCTTTCAGGTCCGAAGTATACACCTACTTGCTGTACTCTGGATTTACCGTGGGAACCGACCATGTAAACCTCGGTACCTTTTTCAATGGATCCTCCGTAAACCCTACCTGTTGCGATTTCACCAGCGTGTTTGTCTACGGATACGTTGGTAACCATTACAGCTAAAGGTCCGTCAGGAGCGGTAGTGATCATACATTCACCAGCAGGGGAATCGATGTCTCCGTCCCAGATGTTAGGTACTCTGTAGACTTGTGCTTCTTTAGGGGAAGGCAAGTGTTCCACTACCATACCTAATAATACATCGGATAAAGGTACTTTTTGAGCTAATTCCTTTTCATTGCCAGCATTACAGTAATCGATAATGTCTTTAAAGTTAATTCCGGTTTCTTGCATGGTTGGAACGTTGATAGCCCAGTTGTGGTATGCTGAACCGAAAGCTACACTACCATCGGTGAAGTCCAATTTCCATTCTTCCAATTTCTCTTTAGGAGCCATGTTTTTAATCAATTTATTAGCTTCCATGAAGATTTTCAAGAATCTGTTTTGTAACTCTTCAGGTTCTAACTTTAACTCGTTGATTAATCTGTCAACTTTGTTGATGAATAAAACTGGTTTTACGTTTTCTTTTAAAGCTTGTCTGAATACGGTTTCGGTTTGTGGCATGATCCCTTCTACAGCACAAACTACTACTACTGCACCGTCTACAGCTCTCATTGCACGAGTTACGTCCCCACCGAAGTCAACGTGACCTGGAGTATCGATTAAGTTAATTAAGTATTCGCTGTCTTTGTAATCGTGTACCATGGATACGTTAGCCGCATCGATAGTGATACCACGAGCTTGTTCCTGTTCATCGAAATCCAAGAATCTTTGGTCCCCAGCAAGTTCTTCGGAAATCATTCCTGCACCTGCTAAAAGGTTATCAGATAAAGTGGTTTTACCGTGATCGATGTGAGCACAGATACCAATGTTTCTGATTTGTTCCGGTTCGTACATTAACTCTTTGATTTTTGCAATCATTTTGTCTCTTCTACTCAAAATAACCACCTATAATATGAACGTTATATGATTAGTGTGCTGCTTTAGCAACTCTTTCTTTTTCTTCAGCTTTTCTTAAAGCGAAACTTCTTGAATCTTCTTCAGAAGCAAGAATTAATTCTTCAGCTAAGCATTCTGCAACAGATTTTCTGTTTTTAAATGAAGATTGTAAAGTACCTCTAGTCAAGAATCCTAATGAAAGGTCAACTCTTCTTTGTGGAGAAATGTCTACAGCAACTTGGTAACCGATACCACCGTATTTAATACGGGTAGTTTCTTCACGAGGTGCAGTGTTTTCGACTGCGGTAACTAAAACTTGAACAGGGTTCTTTTTAGTCCTTTTGTTGATGATTTCTAAAGCTTCTTTAACAATGTTGTAAGCTTTGTTTTTCTTACCGGAGTTGAGATGGGTTCTCATAACCTTATTCATTAATCTTTCAACAATTGATACTTTTGATTTTGCGAATTGTCTTTTTACGTGTCTACCAGAAGTGTGTGGAACTAAAGTTTCATCCAAGCAGATATATTTTACTAAACCTAAGTCCTCAACTTTTACTTCATCGAGATCCCATTTGTCGAATAATTTACTCATAAATATAACCACCTTATCTTACAGGTTTTTCTATTTTTCCACTTACCATTTCTGATAAAGCTACATTATTTACTTTGGAAACTTTCCAACGAACCCCAGGAATATCCCCCATGGATCTTCCGGATGGTCCACCGATTCCTTCAATCATTACTTCATCGTGCTCATCGATAAATCCAATAGCTCCGTCACCTGGTGCGAAAGCAGTTAATTGTTTACCGTTTTTAATCAATTGAACACGTACACATTTACGAATAGCAGAGTTAGGTTGTTTTGCTTCTATCCCTACTTTCTCAATTACAATACCTCTAGCTTGAGGTGCCCCTTCGAGAGGGTCAGCTTTAACGTCTAATCTTAAAGCTCTTCTTTTGTAATCTACATCTTTCCACTTAAAATTTTGTCTATTCTTTTTAAGTTTTTTTGCAGCAAAAAGTCCTGGCATAATTTATTCCTCTAATCTTTTTGTTAAAAACATATCTAAGAATCCACCGCTGCGATTTATACTATATAACGATAGTACAATCTAAATTCAAAGATATTAATCAGTAATAATAATTAATTTAGATAAATAAGTTTATCTAAAAGAAGATATCTTGAAATGAAATTCAAAACATTGACAAAAAGCACACATAGTCAAGTTATAAAAAAGTACAGATATCTTATGATAAAATATATATTTCCACCTTTATAAAGGTATGTTTTTTTAGGTATAAAATAAAATAAAAATAAGTTTTCTTTAAAAAATAAAATTTATAAAATAGCTAAAAAAGCTATTTTAAAATAATATTGTCAATATTATGTTGTCTATTTGCTAATAATTTAGCTCTTTCAATATTGATTCCATTTTTACCGATAGCAATACGTTTGTTGGTATTGTCTGCTGTGACAGTAGCTATTTTTTCGCCTGACTGCTTTTGACTAATTTTGACAGTCTGCAACTTCGCAGGGGATAAAACATTTTTAATAAATTGTATCGGATCATCATCCAATTCGATAATCTCGACTCCTTTATCTACTGCTCTTTGAACTTTAGATACGGAACTTCCTTTCTTACCGATTGCAAGTCCCATGTCACCATTCTTAACAACGAAAGTAACTTTTCCATGTTCATCATCGATAATGCAATCCTTAACCATTGCTCCAGTCATATTTTCGAAAAGAGCTATGTATCTAATTTCATTTGCACTAAATTTAATAGACACTTAAATCTACCTCAAATCGTCTAATATTGTAGAATCTCCTGGATCGTTTACGATTAATGTAGCAACAGTGAAAGGTTTACCACAAACAGAACCCAAATCTACACTGGTTCCATCATATACGAAGGATGGAATTTCGGAAAGATTTGCATAATATTCAACATCTTCAAGAATTTCTTTAGGAGCGTTACTTGCAACAACAACGAGTTGGCCTTTTCCTAATTTTAAAGATTGAATTGATTTTTCAGAGCCTAAAGTTACATCACCAGTATCTACAGCGACCCTGATTCCTCTATCTACGTCCATCATCTAGCCTCCTATTCATTTTTATAATCCATTTTGACACCGACAGAACCGGTACCAAGAGGTATTGGTTGTCCAATAATAATATTTTCGATGATACCTGTTAAATCATCCACTTCACCGCGAATACTTGCGTTAAGCAAATGTTTACCAGTTTCTTCAAAAGCTGCACGAGCTAATACACTTGATTTTTCACCACT
>NZ_JAZRKF010000049.1:0-7514 GCF_045646205.1 Methanobrevibacter sp.
TTTTAATGTCTGATGCAAATGCGTCTTCATCCGATTCAACATATATTTTCTGACCGTTTTGAATTTCATTAATTGTATCAGCAATTTTAATTATTGGTCCTGGACACATTTGGCCTTTTACATCAAGTTCAATAGCTTTTAATCCTTCAATATGTTCTTGATATTTTTTAAAACCACCTTCAAGACTATATGCTTCATAACCTAAAGAATTTAATTCATCAGTTACTTTGTCGCTTCTCTCACCAGTCTTACAGTATACGATTATTTCTTTTGTTTTATCAATTTTATCAAGATTGTATGATAACTCCGATTTTGGAATATTAATTGAATTTTTAATTTTTCCTAAAATTAATTCTTCACTGTCTCTTACATCGATTATTTGAATTTCTTCTATATTTTTTTCCAATAATTCTTTGGTATTGATTGATTTTGTCATTTTCATCACTTCCTTAATTTCGCCCGAGTAATGAAAAAGATATTATAAAATTATAACAATAGTTATTTTTTCATCAATTATAATATTTTGAAAATATTATTTAAATATTTTGTCAAAATATAACAATAGTTATATACTATTAATTTTTAATATAATCCATAATTAAATTTTAGGTAAAATATTATGTCAAAAAGAAAATATGGAAAAGAATTAGGATTTCAAACCCGTGCAGTACATACTGGAAATGATGTTGACAGCGAAACAAATGCAATTAAACGTCCCATAACTATGGGAAACAGTTATGAATTGCCTTATGATCCGACAAACATTAATTGGAGTAGTGCAGATAAGATTTTATACACTCGAAATGGAGGTTCTAATCAGAAGTATCTTGAAGAAAAAATAGCCAACCTTGAAAATGGGGAAGATGCAATTGTTCTTGCAAGTGGTGTAGGAGCGTTATCTGGATTGTTTTTTTCAATTCTGTCATCAGGTGATCATGTTGTATTTTCAAACGTAACATATATTGCAGCATATAGGCTTTTGAATGAATTATTCAATAATAAATTTAAAGTAAATACTACAATTGTTGATACAACTGATTTGAATGAGGTTAAAAAAGTTATTAGGCCAAATACAAAACTAGTTCATATCGAAACACCTGGAAATCCGACAATAGGAATTTCAGATATTGCTGAAATTGCAAAAATTGCACATGAACACGATGCATTGCTATCAGTTGACAATACCTTTGCATCCCCATTCAATCAGTGCCCACTCGAATTGGGTGCGGATTATGTAATTGAGAGTTTAACTAAATACATTAATGGGCATGGGGACTCAATGGGTGGTGCAATTATCGCAAATAAAAAAGAATTGCTTGACCCGATTCGTGAACAGGCTCAAGTCAATCTGGGAGCAACAATAAGTCCATTTAATGCATGGTTGATTATGAGAGGCTCTGTAACTCTTCCTTTAAGAATGAAAGCTCACAATGAAAATGCACAAAAAGTAGCTGAATGGTTGGAATCACAAGAAAATGTGAGTTTTGTTTCCTATCCTGGTTTGAAATCTAATAAAGGGCATGAGATTGCTAAAAAACAAATGTTTAATGGTTATGGGGGAATGATTGCATTTGGTCTTAATGCAGATCATGATAAACACAATGAATTTGTAAGCTATTTAAAAATAATTACTTCCGCAGTTTCATTGGGGCATGATGAAAGTTTAATTGTATTCATTGGTGAAGATGATGAAAGACAATACTTATATCCTGAAGAATTTAACAATGGGTTCTTTAGATTTTCGGTAGGTATAGAGGATGTTGAAGATATTATAGAAGACTTGCGTCAAGCGTTAGAAAAATCTGAATTATTATAACTCAAAATTTTCCATGAAGAATAATGTAAACTACATATTAAATAGATATTTTAAATTAGTTAATAGGGAGGATGGATAATTAATCATAATTGAAGTTGATTTTGGTTGTATTTGATTAATTATCCGTGTTTCATTTAAAGAGAATATGTAATTCTCTTGAGGTTGACATATGTTTGATTTTATATTTGTGTTTCAATTTTGGAGATTATAAAGACTATATTCCAGAACTTTCTTTTTGAATATTGTCTTTTTCAATTTTCTCATTTAATAATAATTGATTTATCCAGCCGGATGCCCAATCAGACAGATTATCATTATCAAATGGGGTTGGTAAAAACTTGTTTTTATTCGCTATTACTTTTCGAGCAAGTTCTCTGTAAACTTCTGCTTGCGTTGAATCAGGTGCTCCTTCAATAGTTGTCACTCCATCCAACTCACAGCGTGTTACTGTAGGAGATCTTGGAACAAACTGAATTACATCACTGTTTGTTTCATTTGTAAAATCTTTAATCATATCTTCCTGAAGAGTGGATTTTATTGAATTTCCAATTACTCCACCTAATAATGCACCACCATTATTTGAATATTTCAAAATACCTTTGAATAAATTGTTTACAGCATAAATTGCCATGTAATCGGATGAAGTTACAGTATAAACTTGATCAGCGATACCTTTACGAATAGGCATTGCAAAACCACCACATACAACATCTCCTAATACATCGTAAATAATAATGTCTGGATTGTATTCTTCAATAATACCATTAGTATTTAATAATTCTATAGCTGCGATAATTCCTCTTCCAGCACATCCAACACCTGGCTCAGGACCTCCTGCTTCAATACAATAAATTCCATTGTATCCTTCATGAACAAGATTATCCAAATCACCGGATCTTTTTCTTACGGTATCCAATACTGTTGGAATGGATTTACCTTTTCTTAATGTGGTTGTTGAATCGTTTTTAGGATCACAACCTATTTGCATTACGCTATACCCCAAATCGGATAAAGCTGCTGATAAATTTGAAGTGGTAGTGGATTTTCCTATTCCGCCTTTTCCATATATTGCTATTTGTTTTGGCACAATCTTACCTCCTTTTTTATAATGGTCCTACAAATGAACTTACAATATCCTCTACTAATGTTAATCCCCCATCATAACCAGCATAATGTTTTACAAGAACTGACCTGTTATATATTGGGTATGAAATAGGGACATGCAAAGCATTATAATCTTCTATTGATGTGGGAGCTTCTATTGAACTGGAAAATAGGAATAAAAATGGTCTATCTTCCAGGTTTTTCCTTATTTTATAAGTATCTGCTTCAAATATCACATCAGGTTCAACTACAGTATCTAAATTATTTTTAATTTCAGACAATATTTCTTCCCTCACTTCAACTGGTGGATTATCAGTTATCTGAATAATGTCCGGCAAATACCCTAATTCATTAGCTAAAAATTTAGTAAATCCAATAGCATAACTGCTTTCAGCAGCAACGGCATAGAATGAATTTGGACGTACCAAAATTATGGCATCGCCAGGGTATTCCATTAATCTATAATTCCAATCTTCTTTTTTTGAAATGAATTCTTCAACAGTTTCATTTGGAATATTTAGTTTTTCACCAACTAATCTTAGGAACTCGCCAGTTTGTTTTGCACCTACAGGGACATTCGGATACTTAATGAAGGGTGTTCCATATTTTTCTTCCAATTTTTCAACGGCTCTAACTCCCAACCATGGATTTACAACAATATTGTATTCTGCGTTTGGAATTTTGTTAATATGCTCTAAACCATTTTTTTCAGAAAAGATAATGTTGGTTTTTATGCCTATTGATTCTAAGAGAGTTTTAATTGTTAAAAGATCACCTTTCCAATAAACATGGTTGTATGGGACAATTCCGAAAATATTGACTGTTTTTTCTTTTACAGTACCTTTTTCTTCCGGCAATAATTGATCTATAATGGCATCCCAAAACAGATTATAACCTTCCAAGGAATTAGCCTTAAATCCTGGAGCATTAACATGAATTACAGCTGCTTGATCCCTAAATTCTTCTACGACCTGGTCAACATCATCACCAATTAATGATGGAACACAACCTGAAGTCACAACAAATAACTCATCATTAGCTATTTCAATTGTTGATTCAATTAGATTTCTAAGTTTTTCTTCACCACCTAAAATTACATGTTCTTCAACTAGACAGGAACAAGGAGTACTAGTTCCTCCTTCATTTCCACCAGCAGATTCTCCACCCGCATAGAGTGTTCCAAATAGTTGGCCAACACCACATCCGGCACCAGAGTGCAATATTGGAATTCCTCCTCTAATACCTAATGTGGTACCATAAACACCTGCTAAAGCACAACTGTAACGTGGTGCTTCAACTGATTCTCTTTCAAAATGCTCAACATTAGTTGATATTCCTGATTTGTTATCCAATGTATTTTCGCTAGACAAATAATCACTTCCTGATTTATTTTCCTTCATTTAAGTAGTACAATGGATTATCTTGTTCGTACCACCAATCTTTATAACTTTTTTCTGTTTTTTCAGCCAAAGTTTTATGATAAGACTTATTTTTAAATGCATGCAACAAGAAGTTACCAAATGCAATTGCTCCGGCATAACCAGATTGAGCACTTGTAGGCTCTGGATCGCCTCTAAGTGAATGAATTCTTGTTACATTATTATCTCTTTCCCAGGTTCCTCCTTGGAATGGGCATGTTAATGTTAAATCTGGGTCCAAGTTAGTTGTTACATTAGCTTGTTCTGCAGCTTGGAATGTATTAACCATTATTTGGAAATCCCCATTATTTTCAAGAATTTCTTCAAGTTCATCAATTAATAAATCATCAAAGTCCTGTGCCATTGCAGCAGGAGTTGCGAGGCCCAATTCATCGAAATAAGGCATTTGAGATACTAATCTTCCTTGACCAAGTGAACCTAAAACTGTTGGCTTTTCACCATTTTTTCTTAAGCTTACAAATTCCTCTTTAATAGCATTCATTTTTGGAACCCAAATTTTATGCTCTTCTTCAATTAACTTTTCAACTTCATCTTCTTTACCAGTAAATTTAGCTATATTTCTCAACCATTCATCAGTATTTGAAATACCTGTTGGAGAGGGATATAAGAAATATGGAACGCCATATTTTTGTTCTAATCCACGAGATAAATAATCAGTGTATGTTGGACAAATTGGTGCAGTTACAGCAGCTTCAGATAATTGTTCGAAGTCTGAAACCGTTGCAAATTCTGGAATGAAATTCACTCTAAGCCCTAATTTTCCAAGTAATCTTTTTATTTCTAACCTGTCCTGCCAGGTGTATGATAACATACTTGCAACATTTACAAGATCTTCTTGTTTTTTCTCTGGTTCTTTAACTAAGTATTTTAAAATTGCATGCCAGAAAGCATCATAACCGGTTTGAACTAATCTACTTCTAATTCCCTCACAGTGAATTGGTACAATCTTTGCATTTATGTCTGGTTGTACTTCATCAACAGTTCCTTCAATATCTTCCCCAATGATTCCTGTGGTACATGAGGTTAATATGAAAATTGCTTGGGGACTGTAACGTTCTTCTGCTTTCAATATTGCATCTCTTAATTTTTCTGAAGCGCCATATACAACATCATCCTGCTGTAGATTTGTGGTCATCCAAGCAGAGTTGTATTCATTTGTTCTTCCTAATGATTCTGGAACTCCACGATATAATTCCCTATAACCCAATGATCCTGCTGAACAACCTACTGGTGCATTAAATATTGTAACTGCATCACGAATAGTTGTTACTCTATTTGAAAGATAGAAATTTAATACACAACCACCAGACTGTTGGAATTTTCTATCAGGAATTCTAATATTTCCTTTTTTTGCATCATTTAACAAATCAGATGCTTTCCCATAATAAACATTAGTACCGTTAGCACGTTGTTCTCTATTAGGGCAAGTATCTTTTTCTAAATCAAGCAATTTTTTAAGTTTTCTTCTTTTACAAGACTCTTTTCCATGATGTTTTGCATGTTTAGCCATATTAATTGTCCTCCTGAAAAAATATAACAATTGTTATATTAAATAATTATATTATTTTCACTTTTAAACAATTGTCAACAAAAATTAATTAAACTCCTCATAAAAGTTTAATTAAAACATAATTCCCATTTAACGAAAAATATTGTCGAATCAGTAATGGAAATCGATTTTTAAAACATTACAATAGTTCATTTATTACTAAAAAAATATCACATACACATGTCTAAAGGCATACACATGTGATTACATTCTTGATTCATCATATTGCATCTACACATAATTTAACACCTTTTTTTAATTTGTTGAAATATTTTTTTTATAACTATTGTTATAAAAGTAGTCTGGTAGATGAAAGTTAGATTAAACTAGTATATAAATTTTGTGGTGATGTTTATTTTTTTATGAAAAATTTTGAAACTAATTTGAAAATTCCAGAATTAAAATTTAAATTAGTCAATATAATAACTATTATTAATTTTTCTAATTCCCATTAAAAACAAGTTAATGTCCTATCTGAATAAATTATATTTTCACTTCAAATTCTTCCGTTTCCACAATTTTTGGGATTTTCCCAATTGTTCCTACATTGTCTTGGGATATTATTAAAATACCTTGGAAATATTCTTTAAACCTTTCTGCTGTTTCTAAAGCATTGAAGACTTTATCTTCTGACGTTTCACCACTAACATCATTAGCAATTCTTGTTGCAAGTCCATCACCAATGGATGGGCTTTTGCTAATTACAGTAACACTGTCTGATTTTCCAAAACTAATAGAATGGCCTATTTTGCCAGAAGATGTGCAAATGCCAAGTGGTTTTTTTCTAGCTTTTATTTCAAAACCTATTTTGTTTCCTAAAATTTTGTTATTTGAAAAAATTCCACAAATTATTTTTTCATCATTAATAAGAGCAATGTCTCCACCATTTTCAACAATTGAATATTTCGATTCGTTTTCAATTAGATAATCTAGTGACATTTCTGAAATGGTTCCTGCAACACATGCCATAGGTCCGACATCGGCACAGTTTGATGAATAGTACATTTTTTCAACAATGGGATGTAAATCATCATTATTTGGTTTAATTGGGTTTAAAGACAGTAAAAAATCTTGATTTTTAGAAATATGGTCTTTTAAATAATATCTTAGTTTATAGATATGTTTTTTCAATTCCTGATTTTTCAAATCTGTTGTTAAGCGAATATGTGTTTCTTCTAAATTAATTTCTTCAAAATGCATAATCATATATTACAATTGTTATTATTATAAATAATTTTCTCATGGGAATTATATGAAAATAGATTATTTTGAGCTTATAATTCATTAAAAAATTTTAAAATCACTATTTGCTTTAATTAAACATTTTAAAGTTTATCAAAGTGTTATAATTTTGAACAAATTCCTTTTGTTCTTTAATTAATCTTATAAAAACATTTATATAACATCAAATTTTATATGTTATACTTGCTGTTATATTTTAACTAGTATTGAAGGGATTGCTATTAATTTTCAGCATATATCAAAATTAGAGAGTGTTTGAATGAATTATGATTTAATACTAGCACGATATGGTGAAATAGGTGTAAAAAGCTCTAAAATAAGGGCACGTTTTGAAAAAAGACTTGTTAAGAATATTAAAGCAACA
>NZ_JAZRKF010000050.1:0-13770 GCF_045646205.1 Methanobrevibacter sp.
GACTAAAAACAATGATTTATCATGGACTTTAAACACTCCATTATATGCAGGTGAATATTTAAGCCTATTTGTAGTATTTAACACCAATAAGGTTGGAACCTTTACCAATGTTGTTTCAGCTTCCAGTGATAAAACTCAAGATAAATATGCTAACAATGTCACTACTGTAATTGACAAACCGGTTCTTGAAGAGCCTACTCCTGTAGTTCCTGAACAACCTACTCCTGTAGAGCCTACTCCTGTAGAAAAACCTACTAATGTGACTACCGAAGCTCCTGTAAAGAATAACAACACAACCGTTCCTGAAACTCCACAAAAAGGATCCAGTGATGTTCTTCCTGCAACCGGTAATCCATTAGTAATGGTTTTAATTGCTTTGCTTGCTGTTGGAATCGGTGTTTTAAGACGTAGAGATTAAACATTAAACGGGGAAATTCAATTTCCCTCTCTTTTTTTATTTTCAACATGATAATACATTTCAAAATATCTAATTTAAAATACTACTTTTATTATATTAAATAAATGATTAAAAATTCAGATACTTTTTTTCTTAATGATAAAATAATTAATCGAATTCTATCATATTCAAGCCCAACTACTTGATAGATATGTGGAATCGGTCATGTAGTTTTAGGTTATCCGGACATGGAAACGCCTGAAGCATTACCTAGAAAAGAAGATTATATACATTTTGTAGACTGATTTTTGTATACAATATATTATTCTTACTTCTAAAAAAAATCAATGTATTATTAAAAAAGAAATTAAAGATGAGTAAATTAACTCATCTACATTTTTTCAGGAGCAGGTACTCCTAAAATATCTAAAGCGTTTTTGATAGTTGTTTTTGCTCTGTCAACTAAAATTAATCTTGTATCTTCAACATCAGAACCAATCACCTGCTCGGATTTGTAGAATTTATTGAATGACCCTGCTAAATCCTGACAGTATTGGGTGATATTGTGAACTCTTTTCTTGTTTGCACAGTCTTCTACGACTTGTGGGAATTTAGCTATTAATCTGACTAAATCCTGTTCGGTTTCATTTGGAGTCCAGTTTTCATCGATTTCAAGTGAAGATACATCTTTTCCAGATTTATTCAGTAACTTGCAGGCTCTTGCATGTGCATATTGTATTGAAGCACAGCCTCTCTCAAAGCTTAAAGCTTCATCCCATTTGAATGTCAAGTGTTTTTCAGGGGATAATTTTGCAATAAAGAATCTGATAGCGCCAATTCCAATTTGTTCAGCCATAGGTGCAATTTCTTCGTCACTTAAATCAGGATTTCTTGATTCAATTTCTTTTGTTGCTCTTAAAATAGCTTCATCAACCAAATCATCAACTGACACGAATTTTCCTTTTCTTGTTGACATTGAACCATCTGGAAGTGTAATGAATTCATAGAAAATTACTTCAGGTGCAGTTTCTTTTAAAATCTCTTCAAAGATTACTTTCATCTGTTTTGAAGATAATTTGTGGTCTGAACCTAGAATGTCTAAAACCAAATCACCGCGAGTTGCTTTAAATCTGTGATATGCCAAATCTCTTGTTGAATAAAGTGATGTACCGTTTGATCTTCTAAGCACGAATTCCTTTTCAATATTATAGAAAGTCAAATCAATGTAATCCACGTCTTCATGTGATACGAATCCTTCTTTTTCAAAGTATTTTACAAGGGCATCAACGTCCCCATTTCTGATGAATGTACCTTCCCATACAAAGTCATCGTGGTGAATGTTCATTCTATGAAGTGTATCCTTAATTCCTGAAACACAGCTTTCAACAACATTTTCAAAGGTTTTATTTAATTCTTCATCTTTTCCTTCTTCATATTTCTGAATGAGTTCACTTACTTTTTCATTAGCCGTCTCGTTTTCATCAACTTCCTTATTTGCTAGGAAGTAAAGCTTACCGATTTTTTCATCGATTTTTTCTCCTTCCTGGTCTTCGATTTTCAAGCCCATTTCGGTTATACCATAAACGATAATGGCAATTTGGCGGCCCATATCATTTACGTAATATTGGGTTTCCACTTCATGGCCTGCCAGTTTTAATAATCTTGCAAGTGAATCTCCAAAAATGGAGTTACGTACATGTCCAATATGTAATGGTCCATTCGGATTGGCAGATGTATGTTCCAAGACAATTTTTTCATCCACCTTATCGAGCTGGCCGTAGTTTTCATCTACCTTTTCAAGCAATTTTTTGGAAAATTTTGAATAGTCTATAAAGAAATTAACGTAAGGACCGAAGTTTTGAACTTTTTCAAAAATGTCTGGAACTTCAATTTTAGAAACTAAATCTTCAGCTACAAGATTTGGGGATGTTTTTAACTTTTTAGTAAGTGCAAAAGCTATTGTACTTGCTAAATCTCCTAATTTTGGGTCTGGTGGAAATTCCAAACGGAAATTTCTATCTATATCTTCATCATATTGATCTAGTGCTTTATTTATAGCATCTATGGCTTGTTTTTCAATTTCAAAATACATTAACTCACCTTTAAATAATTATAATCCTCTTAACCATAATGAAAGATTACCAATATAAGGGATTTTAATTGGGTCATCTCCCCAGGTTACTACTCTATCTTTAATCTGTTCTGTTTTTACATAATAAGGGTCTGAACGATTGTTATGGTCTCCTTTTATCTCATACATCGTCGTACCGTTTATTTCTACAATATTGATAACTCTATGAATGACCGGCTGGTTAAACCATGCTGCATTATAGACAACAATGTCTCCTACTTTAACGTCTTTTGGGTCAAATTCATGTAATCCGAGGAGATCTGACTTTTCAACAACCACTATGTCTCCTCTATAAAATACTGGTTCCATACTCCCTGAAACAACAACATTCAGGTGTTGAGCAACGATTAAAACGACTGCAAGTATTATTATATATGATGCAATTTCTTTGTAATCAACCATGTAAACACCTTAAAATTTATTTTTCTTAAAAGCAACAGCCAGTGCCACTTCAATGGCTTCTGCAGTAGTCTGTAAGTCTGCCATACTATGAGCCTTTGAAATAAAGTTACATTCAAATTGGCTAGGTGGTATAAATACACCTTCCTTTAAAAGGGCTCTGAAGTATCTTAAAAATCTTTCAGTATCAGATTTTTGGGCATCAGCATAATTGTAAACTTCGCCAGGATTTAAGTAAATCTGAAACATTGATGCAAGACCAACGCATTGGATGTTATACTGTTCATCATCTATTACTGATTCAATGTTTCCTCTTAGGAAATTACCTTTTCTTTCTAAATCCTTATAAAATTTATCATCTAATTGTGATAATGTTGATAATCCTGCCTGGACAGAAATTGGATTACCGCTAAATGTTCCTGCCTGATAAACTGGTCCTTGTGGGGCTATTAATTCCATAATTTCTCTTTTTCCACAGAAAGCACCCATTGGAAGACCTCCGCCGACAATCTTACCTAGTGTTGTCAGGTCAGGAGTGACTCCATAATACTCTTGAGCACCGCCTCTTGATGCTCTAAAACCAGTTATCACTTCATCAAATATTAATATAATATCATTTTCTTCAGTAATTTTACGTACAAACTCTAAAAATCCAGGTTTTGGTTCAATACATCCAACATTACCCATTACAACTTCCATTATTAGACAAGCAATGTTTTCGCCTTCTTTTTCTATTAATTCAGTTAATGCCTCTTCATCATTGAATGGAACGGATAATGTATTTTTTGTAGTGTCTGTTGGAATTCCTGCAGAATCAGGCAAACATGCTGCACCTGAACCGCCTTTAACTAAAACATAATCATGAGCTCCGTGATAAGCTCCTTCAAATTTGATGATTTTGTCACGGCCGGTAAAACCACGGGCCAATCTGATAGCACTCATTGTAGCTTCAGTTCCGCTGTTACAAAATCTGACCATCTCAGCAGACGGTATTCTATCAACAACTTCTTTTGCTAGTTTAATTTCATTTTCAGTTGGAGCACCATATGCTGTACCGATAGTCAATTGATTAGAAACTTCACGTACAACTTTAGGATCGGCATGTCCAAGTATCAATGGTCCATAAGCAAGACAGTGGTCAATGTATGAATTTCCTTCACTGTCTGTTATTTTACATCCTCCGGCTCTTTCAACGAAAAATGGATAAGGCTTAAAAGCACGTACTGGTGAATTAACTCCACCGGGGAAGTATTTTTTAGATTCATTAAACAATTCTTCAGTCATTTTATCACTTATAAATGTTGGATTAATGAGTTTACACAAGCAACTGCTATAGGTGTTCCACCTTTAGGACCTTCAGTAATGACATTAGGGATATTTGAATTTCTTAAAGCTTCTTTTGAATCAGCAGCTCCAACAAATCCAACAGGAACTCCTACTATGGCTTTCAGATTAATTTCACCTTTTTGGTATAAATCCATAGCTTCAAAAACAGCTGTTGGAGCATTTCCAGAAACAACAATTCCTTCAAAGTCGTTTTCGCTTGCATATCTGATAGCTGCAGCAGCCCTTGTGATTTGGTGCTCTTTAGCTATTTTTTTAACTTCTTCATTTTTGATATAACACTCGACTTCACCGTCATATCGGGTTATTCCATATTTAACCATATTGATGTCGGTTAAGATGGTTTCATTGTTTCTTAGGGATTTCATTGCAACGTCAACAAAATCATCGCTGATATGAACAAGCTTTGCATATTCCGGATCTGCTGTTGAGTGAACAATACGCTCAACAATGTCTTTTTCAGCAGGTTTTAAATCTTTAATTTCATCACCAATAAGGCCACGGATAATCTCCCTACTTTTAGTAGCAATATCATAACCTTGTTTGGTTGATGCACCCATAAACATTTGGTCTGTCATATTATAATTATATGTTAAAAAATAGTTAAAATATTTTTGTATGGTGATTTTTTTATAAGAAATATAATCATGACTAGAAAATTAACATTATCTTTCATCAAAGTGAGGTATCGTTAACATCTCACCAAATAAAGTTACTGTGTTGATGCTATTCTATCGATTCTTTAAAGTTCCTGATGAATATTTGAAAGTATTGTCACATTAATATTTGTATACAATATATTAAATTTAAAATTACTCCTTATGCCATATTTTTATCAAAATAAACAAAATTATTAAAAAAATGCAAAAATATTAAACATTTAAAGTAATTTATTGTATAAAATGAATAATTAAATTACAGTGTATGCATCTATTAAAATTGCTCAAAAATGACGATAAATTTTGAAATTAGCTTTAAAATTAATTGGATTAATAAAATCAAATTGCTGACTTAATTTTTTATCAAATAGATTATTATTGAATAATGTTTAAAATTTTTTTAATTTTTGCTACAAAATAGTATAAATCAAAAAATAATTTTGTCTTTTGCACGATTTTTTGATTGATTTATTTTTTTTAACCTAACCCCTGAAAAGTAACATAAAAAATATTTAAAATTCTAATTAAAATGATAAAATATTTATTAGTTAAAAATTAATATAATATTGCATATATGTTGGGTTGTAGAAGATATAATATAGGCATATATGTTAATGAAAATTTGTACAAATAGTATTTAAATATTTTAATTAATGAAATGTAGATACTTTTGTAAAGATTGTATCGAAAAAACTTTTAATTAAGTTTTAATTGTGTTTTATCGCGATTAAATTTTAGTACTAAAAAGTTAATTTAATCTCAAATTTATTTTGCATCTGATTCATTCGATGCCGAATATATTGGAGATTTTTAGTCGATTGATCAATATAAAATAGTAAACTAAATAGCTATTGCATATTGTCGAAATGGGTTGCTTCGATAAAAGGTTGATTTAATCAAAACAGTTATTCTAAATCATTAATTGGTTTTTACATGGCTGTCAATAGTTATTTATTTTCTACTATTTTTTTTCATTTCACCACTATTTCTTTTAAAAATTATAATTTTGTCTATTATTAGTATATTTTTTTAAAAAAATGTCCTAAAAATGCTTATACTATATATTAAATTTGATAAAAAGCTTTATATTATATGAAAAAGTAATATACAACTTGTACTATGTACATTTTCATTAATTTTAAAATTTTATAAATACTATATGTGGATAATTTTCGTTAAATCAAAGAGAGCAAAATTATATAAAATTTGTTGTAATGAGGAAAATTATGCATAATGGGCGAAATTTGTTTTTCATTTTAATACTGGTTTTAGTAATTTTATCTATGTCGTTTGTAAGTGCAAGTGATAACATTACGGGTGATGTAGAGGGGGATACGATATTGTCTGCTTCGGATGATATTGTAGTTGAGGAAAATGACGATGTTGTTTCGGTTGAAAAATCATCAGACTCAGTTTTGGGTGTTTGTAATGATGATCAATCGGATGAAAATGAAAGTGAAAATTTAAGTAATAATGCTCAGGTTTTGGGTTTAGTAGATAATCAATTGGATGAAAATGATAGTGTAATTTTGGCTAGTAAAAACACTCAGTTATTGGGTGCTCCAAATAATGACCCTGTGCTAAGTGCTCCTAATGTTTTAAATTTTTTTGATTATCGGGATAGCGTTGATGATATTCGAAATGCTATAAGGGATGCAACAGGACCAACCATAATCTACCTTAATGGTGGAACTTATACTGGTAGAATTAATTTTGACATTTCAGACCAATTTCCAAGTTGGCAGGGTTATAGTGATAATTATAGGAAAAATAAAAAGGTAACTTTAAGTGACATTAAAATTATTGGTGGAAGTGAATCAAATCCAAATCAAAAAGCAGCAATTAACCCACGTAATTCCTGGGAAAGTGCTATTAATTTTGTAGGGTATCATGAGCCAATTCAAGAAGACCCTCAAAAACGTGCTGGATATTTTAGTACTTCTGGTTATGATTTAGTAAACTTTGAAATTATAAATATTACTTCTAGCTATAGGTTTTTCAGTATTTCTGGAGGATCAATGGACGGGTGTGTTCTTGATGGATGTACATCATTAACTCAGTTTTTTAATGCTGTAGGTAACTATCATGATAATACTCAAATTCTAATTAAAAACTGTAATATAACTAACTCTCATCAAACTTATGTGGGTGATGATTATGTTAAAGATGGTACTGGTCAATTAGGAGCAGTATTTGGTGTAAATATGGTTGGATGTAACTTTATTAATACCAGTTCTGCTCAACACGGTGGAGCTTTATGTATTGCGGACGAATCAGAATGGGGATCTGCAAGAGTTACAACTACTTTATATGATTGTAGCTTTATCAATGTCACCTCCCGTTGGTTTGCTATATATATTCATGGAAATTTCAGAACTTCATATGCAAGTATTACTAGTCCTGAAATAATCGATAATTGTAAATTTATTAATTGTAATGGTACTGGAGAATATTCTGGTGCTATAGGAATAAGTCATGATAATTTAATTGTTAGAAATTCTGAATTTGTTAATTGTAGTGGTGGTCAAGGTGCTGCTATTATGGTTGGTGGTATAGATCCGGACCACGACGGATTTAGTGGTAGAAATACTAAAGGTAATAATGTAACTATTGATAATTGTACTTTTACAAATAATGTTGCAAACCTTAGTCATTCAGAATCATTTTGTATAGGTATCTATTCATGGGATACTAGTGTACCAAAAGATTATACTCAATATACATACTATAGAAAACTTGGAGAAAATAATTATGTGGAAGACCCTAATGGTAACTATTATAACAAACACGATCCTATAACTTTTTATCCTAAAGGAAATGCTGGTGCAGTATACGTATTTGGAAATGATACCAAAATACTTAATACTAAATTTAATAATAATTCCGCATTGAATGGTGGTGCAATTTATATTGTAGGTCATAGAACATTAATCGAAAATTCTACATTTCATGACCATGAATCTAAAAACGGTACTATTTATATCCAGGGTAATAACACAAAAATCAAAAATTCTACATTCGAAGACAATCATGCTAATCAAGGTTCAGCTATTTATATTTTAGGTTCATATACAGAAATTTCTGGTTCTACCTTTGAAAAGAACAACTGTACTAATGGTACCGTTTATATTGAAGGTAACTATACTAAAATTACTTCCGGTTCTAATTTCACTGACAATAACGCTTCCTATGGTGGGGGTGTTTATATTGCTGGTACTAATACTGTGATTTCAGGTTCTAATCTTATCAGAAATAATGCTACCCTTGATGGTGGTGGAATGTATATTAAAGGTAATAATACCAATATTACTTCCTGCTGTAATTTCACTGAAAACAATGCGATAAATGGTGGTGGTATTTATCTTGGAGGTACTAACACTCTGATTTCTGCATCTAACTTTGTGGGAAATAATGCTACTCATGACGGTGCGGGAATGTATGTAAGAGGTAATAATACTAAAGCTATTGACGGTTCTAATTTCACAGCAAATAATGCTGCTCATGATGGGGCTGGAATGTATATTGAAGGTTTCAATACCCTGATTTCCAATACATATTTTGAGAAGAATAACGCTACTAATGGTGGCGGACTATACATTAAAGGTAATAATACCAATATTACTTCAAGTTCCAATTTCATGGAAAATAACGCTACTTATGGTGCAGGTGCTTTCCTTGAAGGTAGTAATACTTTGATTAATGGTTCTATTTTTGAGAAGAATAATGCTACTTATGGTGCTGGTATGTTTATTAGTGGTAATAATACTAAAATTACTTCTAAATCCAATTTTACAGAGAATAACGCTACTATTGGTGGGGGTATGTATATTGAGGGTAGTAACACTTTAGTTTCCGGTTCTATGTTTGAAAAGAATAATGCTACCAATGGTGGTGGTATGTTTATTAGTGGTAATAATACTAATGTTACTTCTGGTTCTGATTTCATTGAGAATTATGCTGGCAATGGTGCTGGTATGTATATTGATGGTAGTTATACTTTGGTTTCTGGTTCTAAGTTTGAGAGGAATAATGCTACTAATAATGGTGGTGGTATGTTTATTAGTGGTAATTACACTAATATTACTTCTAAGTCTAATTTCACTGAGAATCATGCTGTTAATGGTGCTGGTATTTATATTGAAGGTAGTGATACTGTAATTTCCGGTTCTAATTTTAGAATGAATAATGCTACCAATGGTGGTGGTATGTTTATTAGTGGTAATAATACTAATGTTACTTCTGGTTCTGATTTCACTGAGAATTATGCTGTCAATGGTAGTGGAATGTATATTGAAGGTAGTGATACTTTAGTTTCTGGTTCTAAGTTTGAGAGGAATAATGCTACTAGTAATGGTGCCGGTATGTATATAAAAGGTAGTGATACCGTGGTTTCAGATTCTGATTTCTCAGAAAATAACGCTACTAATGGTGGTGGTATGTTTATTAGTGGTGATAATACTAATGTTACTTCTGGTTCTGATTTTAGCAAAAATGAAGCTATTAATGGTGCTGGAATGTATATTGAAGGTAGTAATACCTTAGTTTCGGGTTCTGTTTTTTCAGAAAATGAAGCTATTAATGGTGGTGGTATGTTTATTAGTGGTAATAATACTAATATTACTTCTAAGTCTAATTTCACTGAGAATGAAGCTATTAATGGTGCTGGTATTTATATTGAAGGTAGTAATACTACAATTTCAGGATCTAATTTTGAGTTGAATAATGCTACTGATGGTGCTGGTATGTATATTAATGGGGATAATACCAAAATTGTTTCAGGTTCTTTCACTGAAAATGAAGCAGATGACGGTGCCGGTATTTATATTAATGGTAAAAATACAGAAATTTCCAAATCTACTTTTGAGGACAATTATGTTTTTGACGAAGGGGCAGGTGTTTTCATCGAAGGTTCTGATACTAAAGTTTCCGATTCCAATTTTATAAATAATGAAGCTTTATTCCGTGGTGCTGGTGCTTATATTAAAGGTAATGCTACTGAAGTTTCCGGTTCTACCTTTGAAAGGAATGATGCTATTTATGGTGCTGGTGCTTATATTGAAGGTAAGGATAATGCAGTTTATTCATCTACTTTTATGTATAATGATGCTACTGAAGGTGCTGGTGCTTATCTTAATGGTAGCGATACTGTGATTTCCGGTTCCACTTTTGAGCATAATGATGCTGTTAATGGTGCTGGTGCTTATATTGATGGAAACAATGCTGAAATTAATGATTCAAATTTCACATCCAACAAGGCTACTAACGGTGCAGGTGCTTATGTAAAAGGTCAGGATACAATATTTGATAGTTCTAATTTCACATCCAACACGGCTTTAAATGCTGGTGGTGCTTATGTGAATGGTCAGAATACCAGGTTTGATAATTCTATTTTCCTATCTAACAATGCTACTGTGGATGGTGGTGGTGCTTATGTGAATGGTCAGAATACCACTTTTGAGAGATCAAGTTTCTTATATAACAATGCTACTAGTGGTGGCGGTGCATTTGTAAAAGGTAAAGATACCCTTGTTTTAAACAATACTTTTGACCACAACAATGTAACCTATCATGGCGGTGCATTATATATAGATGGAAGCAATTCCAATTTCACAAGCAATAATTTTACATATAATGAAGCTGTTCCGGATAATACTGTAAGTGAACTTTCAGGTCTCGGTGGTGCAATCTTTGTAAATGGTAATAATACAGTAACTTATGGCAATGATTTTGAACACAATAAAGCCCGTAATGGATCTGCAATTTATTCAAGCGGAAAAAACTTTAGACTTGAAAACGATGTATTCAGGGAAAACCAGGCATGGAGTTACCTTTTAATAACTGAAGCGGACCCTGAAAAAAGCCCATATAATACAAATGATGTAAAAATTGAAGTTGTTCACATTGGTGGGGACAACATGATTAATGCAATTCACAGTAATGCATCCGCTATTGAAATTGGATTGAAGAATGTGTCTTATGTCCACAGTTCCGGCGCTAATCTTACCACAAATAGCACAAGGTTTGAAAACCCTGTACAGGGAGTAGAGCTAAGTAACGGCGGAAAGTTATTATACCAGGATGACCGTGAATATCTTCAGAATTTAACTATTAAGGTTGAGTATGTAGGTCCTGGACAAAAGAGACAAATTTATTATAATGACACTCTTCTTACACATTACTTTGGGGACGTTTATGTTAATTTAGATAAATCTGTATTGGAAGTAGGTAACTATCTAGTTACTGCTACTCACCCAGAAGACTGGAACTATAAACAAATAACCAATACAGCATCTTTCACAATTTTAAATCATGCAGACATATCTGTAGAAAAGACTTCAGATAAGTTTGAATATTTTGATGATGATTTGGCTTATTGGACCATTACAATTTCAAGCGCTAATAACAGTACTAAATCAACCAATATCACATTCGATGATTTATTGCCTTCCGAATTTGAATTTATAAATTACACTGTTGTAGGTGCTGATTATATAAATGGTGTCTATACTATCCGAGATGGACCTAATAAAGGTGTAAACGTTACTTATGATGGTATTCATGGTTTTGGTAACATAACCTCACTTGCTAACGGTACAAACATTACTATAATAATCTGTTCTATGGCAGAATGTAATGAGGAAAAGCTAGACCACTCTCACAACATTACGTCTAATGAGCAAAATATTAAATTAGATGTTAATAGGGTTACCAATCAAACATCCTTTAAAGAGTTTGACACGGCCATATGGAATTTCACTATTACCAATTATGGTGATTTCACTGCTCATAATGTTACTGTAACTCATTTGTTCCCGATTGAATTTGAATTCTTGGATACTATTGGAAATATTGATGGTATTTATGATAATACTGTTCAAACAGGTAAATGGTATATACCTGAAATTGCTCCAAATCAAAGCTGCACATTAAAACTGAAAACAATGGCAACATTTGATGACGATGACCTTGTTAATTTAATAAATGTAGATTATACGGAAAATCATTTAAATCTAACTCTTAAAAAGGCAAGTGACAAAGACGAATATTTTGCAGGTCAAACGGCCAACATTACAATTACAATTACCAATAATGGCGGTTGTAACGCTACAAATGTAACTTTAAATGAGGTTTTACATCCTGAATTTGCGTTTAATGGTACTTACACTGCAAATATGGGTAGATATGATTCAAAATCTAATAAATGGATGATTGATGAGTTGAAAGAAGGTGAAACTGCTACCTTAAACATTTATGCTAATACTGTAATTACCAGAGGAAACGTAACCAACATTATTGAAATAAGCTGTAATCAAATAGAATGGGACTATACAAATAACATAGCCAGAAAGACTGTTGAAGTTGTTCCTCTTCCGCAGCCTACAAAATCCGTTAACAACATTACTCCGGATTATCATGATTACATTGAATACTATTTAACAATCTACAACCTAGGTAATACAACATATAAAAAGAATTTAACAATTACTGATACTTTACCTATTGGTTTGGACTTTGTTGAATTCGTTAGTATTGTCGGTGCAGATATAGTTAATCAAACCAACAGTTCCGGAAGTTCTGTTGATCATATTGTAGACGGCCGTAAGGTAATATGGATAATAACCAATATTGAAAATAAATCCAGTGCAATTATAACAGTTAAATTACACATAAACGCTCTTGGCAAGTTAATCACCAACACTACTGTAATCAATAGTATCTACAATTTGGCTAACAATACTGAATTGATTAATAAGTTAATTGATTTAACTAATAACGTTACTTTCATGAAAGAGCTCCTTGATGAAACAGGAAACAGCACTTTCATTAAAGGCATTATTAATTTGACTCATGACGGTTCAACATTCAATAAGTTGATTGAATTAGTCAACAATGAGTCTTATGTAAAAGCCATTGGTAAGTTAACTAATGAAACATTTAAAAATGAGCTAATTAATTTAACTAATAATAGTGTAGGCATTAATTCTATTGGTAACTTGACTAATAACTTGACCGTTACAGGTCCTAACGGTACTAATTACACGGATCACTGTAGTGTCTATCCTAGAACTGTTGTTGATATTTCTGTTAATATTACTAGTGATAAGGATGAGTACTTCGTTGATGACATTGCAATCTGGACTATTACTGTTTCTAATGCTGGTAATGCTACTAATGCTACTAATGTTACCTTGAAGAATCTATTCCCATCACAATATTTTGAGTTTATTAATTGTACTTTGGCTAATGGTTCTTCATTTACTGGTGATACTTGGTACATTGGTAATTTAGGAAACGGAACTAATGTGACTTTCAAAGTATATTCTCGTGCTATAAAAGATGGTATTAATGTTACTCATGAGGTTTCTGTATCATGTAACGAAACAGAATGGAATGTAAGCAACAACAAAGCAAATAAAACAGTAGATGTTGTTATTATTCCTTATCCTGTGAAGACGGTTAATAATATTACTCCGTATTACAATGATGTTATTGAGTATAATATAACCCTATTCAATAAAGGATTTAATGTATATTCAAGTACATTGAATGTTACTGATAGCTTGCCTGATGGTTTGATCTTTAATGGTACTTATAGGGTAATTGGTGCTAATGAATCTGGTGCTTTTGTTAATGTTAATAATCAGACACTTGCTTGGTTTATTACTAATATTACTGGCAAATCTAATGCTACCATTATGCTTTATGTTAAAGTTGTTGGTCTTGGAGAAAAAATCTATAATGGTACTTTTATTTCTGGTTTGATTAATGATGGTGCTGTTAAGTATATTGGTAATTTGACTAATAATGTGACTGTTACTGGTCCTAATGGTACTAAGAAT